>NZ_LSLK01000109.1 GCF_002257705.1 Sporomusa silvacetica DSM 10669 | reverse complement strand
GATCATACAAGTCTAGAATGGCGCTCAAATACAGTTTATGGATTTCCGGCCCAATGTAATATTTGAACTCCGTCACATCCGTCAGCCACTTCAAGTTCGGCGCATCAGCATGGAACTGACGCATCAGATAATTTTTGGCTATATATTCGGGAGCTTTCGCGCTCTTGGTACATCCATGCCGCCGAAACTTGATGGTGGACTGGATATGAAGGGCACGATCAATGCGGAGGACGCGCTTATCATTTATATGAATGCCGTGATTTCTGTCCAGTTCATCCCGAATCCTTCGGTATCCCATGTCCGGATGTTCCTTATGAATTTGTTCCACCTTTTCGGCGATTTGCTCGTTCTCTCGTTCTTGGCTGCTCTTCGGGTGTTTCAACCATCGGTAATAGGCCGACCTCGTAATGTGCAGAAATCCACAGAGCTTCCATACCGGATAGGAGTGCTCTGCAGAAAGTTCTTTCACAGATTTATATGCCGATTGCCATCTTACTAAGCTCAGCGTCGCCCCCTCTCCAGATCCCTCACTTTTTTTAACAGGGCATTCTCCATTTCCAGATCGTATTTCTCCCGTTCGAGCCGGGCAATCCGGTCTTTCAATTCTTCCTGGGGCGTCCGGCTCGGCAGCGTTCCAGCCCGGTGTCCCCGTCGATCTTCCAGTCCAGCCTCTCCCATCTCGCAGTATTTCTTTGTCCATATATATACCTGCTGGTAGGATACGTGGTTCTTAATTGCTGTCCCTCCGTAATCGTTTCCATTGGCTATACACTCTTTCACAATTTGTATCCGTTCTGCTGATGTAGTCGATCTGCTTTTCGTCATGTGACTCCCTCCTGTCAAGATTCGAAAGTCCTCATGACGATTATACACCTTTAGCCAGTTTCTGAGTTGTCGGGAATCCCGGATTCCATACTGCTCACAGATCTCCCGCAGAGAACCTTTTCCGGTCATATAATCCAAAACAGCTGACATTTTGGTTTCCCTGTCATATGCCCGGTCACGCTCCTTCGGTAGCAGACCAGCAGGTCCTTCCGACCTATATCGGCTGACCCATCGTCGTATCGTCGCTGAATCAACACATGCCATCCTACCTGCTTCGGCACATCCTACTTTTCCGGCAAGATACATTTCTACAATCCGCAATTTTTCTTCTGCCGGCAATTTCCCTTTTTGTGGCATAATTTTACCCCCAGATATTTCAGTGTTTTTTCACTGTCCTATCTGGGGGTAGCATATCAAATATTCAAGGAAGCGGCTTTGCTTTTAAGTCGTTATTTAAACTCACACGTAATTAATCACGTTTTCTTTTCTAGTGGGGGCGTTTACCACTTCGATTTTCTTATAGCCTAACGCCACTGAGGAAAATGATTTATACCCTGCTGGTACACCTAGCTGTTGCTTATACTGTTCTCCTTGTTCGCCGCCTAAGGCGAATAAAGTGAGGTTGACCCAACATGCACCAAGGCCGATAGATTCGGCTGCCAGCAGGATATTTTGGGTGGCCGCCGCACAATCGGCTTCAATGGCCATACCGTCCTCTTTACCGGAGATTAGAACAACGGTTGGGGCTCCATAATATATATTAAACTTTTCATTTTTTGCGATCTTTTGAATATGCTCATCATCGATTCGGGCAGCACCTGCTTTGGCGCTAACATTTAACCGTTCAAGCAATTGCTTATCTTGAATGACCGTAAAATGCCATAGCTGCTGATTCCCGGCGCTTGGAGCATAAATTCCGGCCTCCAAAACAGTCTGCAACTCTTCAGCTGTTATTTGGTCTGCTTTAAAACTACGTATGCTTCGCCGCTTTTTAATTGTTGTTAAAACCTCATTTGTTGCCATCTAAATACCTCCTGTTATCAATTATCTTATACTGTTAACAGCTTTTTGCGCCCATAAGGAATCCTGGAAAACGGCCCTGCCGACACCGATAAGATCTGCTTTGCCTGCTGCCAGTAATTGTTCTGCCGCCTGTACTTCAGTAATACCGCCTGTAAGTATTACCGGGATCGAAACAACTTCTTTAACCGCTGCACTGAGTGGAGCGAAATAGCCCTGTTCATTGTTTCCCGGGACAATATAGCCCGAAAAGCCGCCGGAAATATCAATAACATTGACTCCGGCTTTGGCAAAGGCCCTGGCGGCAATTTGACTGTCGGCAGCGGTCGTTCCTCCATCTACATAGTCAGATGCTCCCAGCCTGAGGAGAATGGGGAAATCCTGACCTACAGCCGCCCTGACGGCATCAATTATTTGCAGGTGAATCCTGATACGCCCCAACACATCGCCGCCATATTCATCAGTGCGCCTGTTCGTCAGTGGTGAGAAAAACTGATTGAGAAAATAGCCATGTGCTGAGTGGATTTCCACACCGTCAAAGCCTGCTTCCTTTACCCGGCCTGCTGCAGCAGCAAAATCTACAACAATCTCACCAATCTCCTCACGTGAAAGTTCATGAGGTACTCCGCCCTTACGGGGATTTTTCACTGCAGATGGCCCAACCGGCGTAACACCGGTTACCGCTTTGTCTGCCGCACTCCCGGCATGATTGATTTGCATTACAGCTTTGGCCCCATTTCGGTGGATAATGGCTGCCAGTTCTTTTAAGCCTTCAATGACACTATCGTCAGCGACAGACAGCTGATTCTCACTGGCTTTCCCGGCCTGCTGTACAAAACTGTGTTCAATGATGACCAGCGAGAGATAACCACCGGCTGTTTTTTCATTATAATACTTAAGGATGGCTGAGCTGACCTTACCATTCGTTTCAGCCTTGGAAGTAGCCATTGGCGGCATAACCAGACGGTTGGTCAAGGCTAACGACCCGATCTGTAATGGTTGTAGTAAATAAGGCATCAAGAAACCTCCCTCATTGTGCTTACTTATAGGAAATAAATTCCTATCTTCATCTTATCCTTTCGGATTTCAATGCACAAGTACGCACTAATTTGTGCCATAGTATCGATTTATATACTACCTGGTTGGCTATTAATTGCCTGAAGCGCCTTTTCTATCCTGGTTACTCCCTTCAGCAGCACACTGCGCTGGGTAGCAAAGTTTAGCCGGGCAAAGCCAGTAGTAATCAAAATCTATATCGTATAATCTTCAACAGGCAGCATTCTTTTCAGAAACTGTTTGGTTCTCTCTTCACGCGGGTGAAAAAGAATTTCTGCCGGCGGCCCTTGTTCGACAATAACGCCGCCATCAATAAAGATCACCCTGTCGGCAATATCCCGGGCAAAAGATATTTCATGGGTAACGACAATCATTGTCAGTCCTTCCCGGGCCACTTTCTTCATAACCCCCAGAACTTCGCCAACAAGCTCAGGATCTAAGGCCGAGGTTGGTTCATCAAAAAGAATGGCTTCAGGATTCAGGGCAAGCGCCCTGGCAATTCCCACCCGTTGTTGCTGGCCGCCTGACAGTTGGCTGGGGTAGGCATCCCATTTCTCTGACAGGCCGACTTTTGCCAGAATTTGACGACTGGTTTTTTCTGCTTCCTCCCGGGGAATCTTTCGCGCAACCACCAGCCCTTCCATGATATTTTCCAGGGCTGTTTTGTTTTTAAACAGATTATACAGCTGAAAAACCATGGCTGTATTTCTTCTGATTTCCAGTATCTCTTTCTTGGAGACATGGTTGCAATTAACCCGGGTATTCCCGACGGTAATTTCTCCATCATCAGGCTGCTCTAAAAAATTCAGGCATCGTAGCAATGTTGTCTTACCTGAACCGCTAGGGCCAAGAATAACAACAACCTCCCCCTTTTCCACTTTCAGGTCGATGCCTTTCAATACTTCATGGTTACCAAACGATTTATGTAATCCTTTAATCTCTATCATACTACCCCACCCTTGCCGTAAACTCCGACTTTGTATTCCAGAAAGGCCACCAGACGCTCTACCAGGATACACAATAACCAGTAAATAATTGCAGCAGCTACATAAGCCTCCAGAAACTTATAATTGCCACTGGCCTCATATAGCGTTGCATTAATAATTTCGACCACTGAAATCAACGATGCGATTGCTGAACCCTTAATGAGGCCGATGAAGTTATTGCCGATTAACGGGATCGCCACAGGCAAGGCTTGCGGAATAATGATCCGCCACAGCATCTGCCTGGAAGTCATACCCACAGAATAGGCGGCTTCGTACTGGCCGACAGGTACTGACTGGAGGGCTGTTCGCATGACTTCGGAAAGATACACGGTGGCATTAATTGACAGCCCGACTACAGCAATAAAAGTATAGGAAAGATCCTTTGATGACATTTGCAGGCCAAAGGTTTTTGCTAGCGAATCAAAGCTCAAACTCACTGCCAGATAAAGAATTGTCAGTTGAAGGACAAGGGGCACTCCCCGTAGGAATATTACAAATACAGTAAAGAATTTGTCAAACGGACGTATTTTAAATAACCTGATAATAGCAATTCCTATACCCAGTAATAAGCCGATGATTAGCGGTACGATTGACAGTAACAGAACCACAGGAATATATTTTATTGCTACACCGATTTCAAAAATTAAAAAAGATAAATCAAACTGAAATCCCATGCTCTCACCTGCCAACTACTGCAATTTTATTATTGGGTGCCACTTTTGCACCGGGAATCGAATTGTTGATGCCGATTTTTTTCTCCAGCCATTTAAAAAACTGCTCCAGGATAAAACTCAAAACAAAGAAAATGCAGGCAGCAGCGGTGTATGCTTCAAGCGAGCGATGCGTACTGCTACTGATGGCCTGGATTATGCCAATAACATCAATTATACCCAGCGTATAAGCCAACGAGGTATCCTTAAGCAGTGACACCACTGTATTGCCCAGAGCTGGAATAGCAATCTGTATGGCCTGCGGGGCAATGATGCGGCTAAAATCCTGCCAACGGGTCATCCCTACCGAGAGCGCGGCTTCCATTTGTCCTTTCTCCACCCCCGCAACAGCAGACCTGACAATCTCTGATAAGAAAGCAGCCGAATTCACAATATAGGTAATCATCACAAATATCAGGGTGTCCCAGCGGTTGATATTGGCGCCAAAAGCCCCCGCTGCCAAGGGTACTCCTATATAAACGATAAACAACAACACAAGTATTGGTATCCCTCTGATAAAAGAAACATAAGCGGCAGCCAGTTGTGACAATACTGGTACTTTATGCAACCGGGCGACCGCTATGCCAGTTCCCAATAGTAAGCCAAATAACAGGGCAACCACAACAATATAGAGCGTGATGTGCAGC
Source organism: Sporomusa silvacetica DSM 10669 (assembly GCF_002257705.1). GTDB lineage: Bacteria > Bacillota > Negativicutes > Sporomusales > Sporomusaceae > Sporomusa > Sporomusa silvacetica. The sequence continues at coordinate 108,027 of NZ_LSLK01000109.1, read as the reverse complement.
CGGGACAATAATTGCGGAAAACTATCAATAAATAAACTAAAGAGAAATATATTTTCCATCCTGGTTTATCCTTTCCTTACTTTTTAGGAATATAGTCTCCCCCAAGCCATTGTTGTGAAAGTTGCACAAGCGTGCCATCTTCTTTCATGGTTTTTAGAACAGCATCTATATCTTTCTTCAATTGCGCCCCAGTAGGATCATCCTTGCGATACAGGTAATAGGAGTTAGAGTAGCTGATCGGTTCGCCCACACTCTTAATTGGGGCTTTATAAGTAGCACGATAATCATCGACATTTCTTTGTATATTTACAAAGGCATCCGTCTTACCTGACTCAAGATTTTGCAGAGTAATGGTCGTATCTGATGCTGCAAATACTAAATTCAGCTTATTGCCATGTTCCTTATTCCATTTATCAACAACATAGGTTTTGTTTGTCGAGGCCTTGCCTACTTCAATCGTCCCGTTAATCGCCGCCAGATCGTCCAGCGATTTTATGTCATTTCTTTCTTCTTTTACCACCAGCTTCAGGTCGTATATAGTCACACCTTCATCACCAAACAGAAACTTGGTTTTCCTGTCAGGATTAACTTCAAACTGATGGGCGGCCAGATCTATTTTGCCTGTTTCCAGACTGACCAGGATGGCATTAAAGTCAAATGTTTTGAATTCGAATTCATACTGCGGCAGCTTTTCATTTACTTTTTTAAGAACCTCAATCTCAAAACCGGTTAGATTGCCTTTTTCGTCTAAAAAGCAGTATGGCTTATACGCGTTTCCTGTACCAATGACGATTTTCTTTTTTGCGGCAGTCGTCGGTGTTGATGACTGGCATCCGACCAGTACCAACGACATCGAAACCACCAAAGCCAGGGCAAGCGCAATAATTTTTGTTTTTTGCACAGTAGAATCCCCCCGTTTTTTTATTATATCTCTGTCTTTTCAGTACGTCTTTTAGGTTACTCATACAACCCACCCCGACGACAAATATGTCAACCTTGCCCACGGTGTCGCGCCAAATTTCTTCAGCTGTTGTCTCCCGGTGAATGGCCGGGTTGGCAGGATTATATATTCGGCCGCGCTTGTCATCATCCACTACTATTTGCAACAATGTATTTGTTGATATGCTATGTATAATCATTCCAATACCGGCAAAAAACATGATACATAACGCCAGCCATACCGATGTATTTTGAGAAAAAATGGCCAAGGCCAAGCCAAATAAGCCTGCGGCTACTGGCGTAATAATACCCATAAGATTAAACTGTCTCCTCTAGCTGTTACTTTATCAAAAACATGACCGTCTGTTAGAGTAAAAAATACTGAAAGCTAAAGCGTTGTCAACCATCGCCTTAGCCTTCAGTATTTTACTGATCAGCCAAATTTTTATTGAATTTTTAAACTTGCGGGTAATAAATTCAACTATTGAACCGTATCTTGTACGTCATTAAAAAAGACAAAACTATTTTTGTGCAAAGCTTCAACATCCACACCATTATCCAGCATACCAACTTGCTGTAATTGTTTTGCCGTTATGCCAAAGGCCTCGTATGCCCCTTTAACTGAGGGGATATAATTATAGGTCTTTAACACCGTTGCATTAAAGGCAGCGTCCCCGGCAACCCACTTTTTCTCAACCTGGATTTTTGCGGTTTCATCTTGGTTTTTCTGTATCCAGGCACTTGCTTTCTGCATAGCCCGAGTATATTTTGCAGCAACCTCAGGATAATCCTGGGCTATATTGTCACGAACATAGGCAGAGCAGCAATATTGATGACTATATGGCTCAGTCACGGCCGAATCCACTAACGTGTTTAGCGAAAATTCTCTTTGCGCTATAGCCGCAGTCGGGTCATTCATCGCCAGCGCATCCACGGCACCATTTTTTAATGCAATCGGCAAATCGCTGAGAGAAAATACAATAAATTCCACTTCCATGTTTTTTTCAGTTACACTAACACCGGCATCAGCAAGCGCACGTTTCGCAAAAATTATGGGACTGCTGGTCATACTGGGAACCCCGATACGTTTACCTTTTAGATCTGCAAGGGTTTTAATTCCAGCGTCTTTAGGAACAAGTACCTTATCGCAGCCAGTATGCAAGCCTGTTGTAACCTTAATGGGCAATCCATTGGAAAGTGGCTGCATCAGACTGGCAAGCAAACCAAAGCCTGCATCGACCGTGCCTGCGGTAATGGCTTCAAAAGCTGTTCCCGGTGCCAGCTTAATCAAATCAACATGTAAACCTTCTTCCGCAAAAAAGCCTTTCTCAACAGCCATATGCAGAGGAGCTTCACATAAACTGCCCATATAACCGATTTTTAGAACAAAATCCTCGGCTTTTGTGACTGGCTTCTGCCCGCAGGCTGATAGTAACAATGTGGCTATTACAGTCACTGCAACAATACTCATTTTCTTTTTCAGGTTCATACTCTCACCTCTTATAAATAATAAGTTGGTTCTTTTTCATTGCCCGCAAAGTTCAATATCTTCAAAATTTTTGACCGCATATGAAGAAATTCAGGATTACTGCGCGCTCGTGGCCGGGAAAGCTGTACCTCAATACAACTTTCAATCTTGGCCGGTCTTGGCGTCATAACAATGACCCGATCTGACAAGTAAATTGCTTCATCCACACATCATGTGTCACCATGATCATGGTTGTTTGCCGTTCCTGCCAAATGCGAATTAATTCATCCTGCATGTTCATGCGTGTAAAAGCATCAAGCGCCCCAAGCGGCTCATCCAATAATAGTACCTTGGGATGGTTTACCAATGCCCGTGCCAGAGATGCCCGCTGTGCCATCCCGCCAGATAGTTGATGAGGATACGACTTGTGGAAAATAGCTAATCCCACCAGCTCAATAAATTTATCAACCTCGGTCTTCTTTTGCTTATATATGCTGCGCGCCTTCAACCCAAAAGCTACATTGTCATGGATATTCAACCAAGGAAACAGCATGGGATTTTGAAACACCAAGCCGCGTTCATAGGATGGCTCTCTGATTTCTTCATCATCAACATACAACTTGCCTTCATCGGCGCCGTTTAACCCGGCAATCAGCCGCAGCAACGTTGATTTACCACAGCCGGAAGGCCCAATAAGTGATACAAATTCACCCGCCTTAATGGTAAGATTGATCCCGCTAAGCGCAATAACATCTGGGGCATCCTGCTGGGGAAAGCGTTTGACGACTCCTGCTATTTTTATTTCCCCTACCATTTTATGACTCCTTTCTGCCATACCAGCACATGATCGCGAACCTTAAACAACAGCGTAATGAGAATAGAAAACGTAACTGCGATTAGGATAAGTCCTGCATATACATTTGCATAGGCCATCATCTCTTTCTGCCAGTTAATGTACCATCCGATACCATTTTTAACCCCCAGCATTTCCGCTGTCATCAAAGTGATAAATGAAGCACATGTTCCGTTAAAAAGGCCAATAAACATATGTGGCATAGAAGCAGGGACACCGACCTTAAATATTTGATAATACTTTTTCGCTCCCAAGGTGCTGGATACTTCGAAATATGCATTCTGCACATTTAAAATGCCACTGCTTGTCATAACTGTGGTAGGGAACCAAACAGCAAGCGCAATCAAAAACGCACTGGCTGAAAATGAGGTTGGAAAGCTAATTAGCACTATCGGAATCCACGCGGTAGCAGGAATCGGACCCAAAACGCGAATTAACGGGTTTATCCAATAACTTGCTGCATTACTGAATCCCACAGCAATACCTGTAGCAAACCCGGCAATAGCACCAAAGAAATAGCCTGTAAACAGAAGCTTTCCGGAAGAAGCAAGGCAAATAGCGAGAAATGTTCTGTCTTCCACTATAACGCTTATTATTTTATCAAGTGATGGAAAGTATATGACTGGTAATAAGCCGAGTTTTTTGGTTACGATGTTCAGTAGATTTAAAAATAAAATCGTTGCCGCAAGAAATAAGTCTCTTTCTTTCAGCCACAATTTCGCCTTAGCGTTAAAGTAGGACGTTATCGTAATGGTTAGAAAAACTATAAAAAGTCCTGCCAACAAATATAAAAAATAGGGTTGTTTTGTAGTTGCATGCTTGCCACCATTCCCCATCATAACTTCCACCGCAATTGCCAAAATTATTGACAATACCGGCAGCCAGATAATTAGTTTCTTCATAACGATTAACCTTCTTTCTTGGTATACATAAAGTGAGTCTTTTAAAGATAATGCAAAAGGCCGAAAAATTGTTTTTTCTCAAAAACAATTTTTCGGCCTCTAGTATACTAACCAGTCAGCCGTCAACCGCTTATTGGTTGACATGAACTATTCCATAATGTTCTATTACAGATTATGTTTGTATTGTAAAGTATCTCCCCTTATATTTCTTTTTTCTGCAGCAGCCGTTTATGATAAGAGTGAGCCGTATACAACGCTGCTACCGGATTATGACCAGTCACTCTGTCCTTTACGACCAGAGCCGTGACCAATGCCTCTGAGTATTTTATAAACAACGAATCATGCCCCACACATAGGCCGATAATAACGTTCAAGTCTGTTTTCTGGTAATTCAGTATTCTAGCCTGTAATATTGGATTACACATAGCTTCAAAATTACCAGGCCTCAGTTTATGTTCCTCCAGTACACCAATTTCCGCTTTATCTACAGCACCGACTTTGCAAATAGCGCTATAATATTCCAAGCCTTTCGCTTCTAAAATGTTAGCAAAAATTTTAGCCTCTTCAACCAAACCAGCACAAGTGGCAATCCCAATTTTTTTGGCGCCAATACGATTGGCAAATTCAATAACTTCCTCAACCCGAGTCAGTTTTCCATAAAAAATTCCTTCTACCTGCGCCGAGGCTCTGGCTACAATAGCATCCTGCTCATCACCTTGTAAATGTTGCTTGATTTCCTCAATATCATCGGCAATCGAATGTCCTTCATTATCCTTAGTGGTTAAACAAAATTCAGGAAACTTCTTGGCCTTGCTCCGACAATTGTAAATAGTACAATCAGTGCAGCTTAAATTCTTTGCGTCTTTTTTCTTAGCCATAATGCCTCCTCATTGCGGTTTCTTCTATAATAAGATAAGACTTGGCTTGTGCCAAGTCCTTTAGGACGCCGGCAGAAGCCTTAGTCGTTCTTATGTCAACAGAATTTAGTTATAAATTCTGATAGACTAAAGAAAACACGGCTTGCGCCGAGCCTTTGGCGAAAGCGGAAGTCGATGTTGCCCTTATCCTGCTTTTAAGAAAGTTTTATACTTTCTGTTAGGGTAAGAAAAGACTTGCTTGTGCCAAGTCCTTTAGGACGGCCGAATTGCTATGCCATCCATGGCGCATTCGGCACTAGCGCCATCCGGGCGCATCGTCGGCAGAAGCCGCCTGTACCCCTTTAGGGGGTATAGTCGTTCTATCCAGAGAAAGTTAGACTTTCTATCTGGACAAATAAAAAAGACTGAAGATGTGTAAACATCCCCGGTCTTCAGTATATCTGATCAACCAAGATAAATTATTTAAATTATATTATTACCATACCATGATTATTAATTGCTGTCAAGATATTTTAAATACATTCAGGCCTAGCTATCATTACTGATTCGCTACCGGCTGTAGTGTCCCTGCTTCCAGACGAAAAATCTCATCTGCTTGTGCTGCCAAACCTACATCATGGGTAACAATAACCACTCCAACCCCACTCTGTCGCGCTTGTAACAGGCATTGGGCAACTTCTTCGGCTAAGGCCGGATCCAAATCATTAGTTGGTTCGTCAGCCAATAAAATAGAAGGTTTTAGTAAAAGTGCTCTTGCAAGCGAAATCCTGCGCAACTGGCCAAGGCTAAGTTCCTGTGGTTTATGGTGCAGCCGATGCGACAAACCAAATTGCTCCAGCAGAGCTTTTGCCTGCTGCTCCACATCTTCCCCGTTTCGAATAAACCAAGACGGTGCCATAACGTTTTCCAAAGCAGTCAACGAATTAATTAATCTAGCTCTTTGAAAGACAAAGCTCAAATACTGCCCTCGCAGTTTAGCCATCCTATGGGAATCAAAACTATCAATCTCTTGACCATCTATCAATATTTGTCCTGAGGTCGGTTTCTGTAACAGCCCCATTATCGATAACAGGGTAGTTTTACCACCACCGGAATGTCCGACGATGGCTATCGCCGTTCCTCTGTTCAGAGCAAACCAAACATTTGATAAAATGACATCGTCGCCATAACTCTTGCCAATGTTTCTCAATTCCAGCAAGTTGCTCATAGTTCCCCTTCTTTCTTAATCAAACTCGCCCCTCAATTTAGGATTAGCTGTTGGTCCATACCGGGTATTTGTACCGATGAGAACATTGGTTCCATTGGATGTCGAAGCACAGCCAAGAGCACCATAAACAATAATGACCCGCATTAACAACAACCGACCGTACATTCCAATGCTCATATTAAATAAACAAAAAGAGACTGCACCCCATGTTGGAGTCACAGCCTCTAGTTTTAAAACCAGTCAGCAAATATTTCAACCCGATTATATATTAGGATAGCACTATTGTCAATATATTATTGACATATCTATGTTTAACTTATGATACTGCTCTTCAATTAAGCGTGGTGAGTGTCCTCTTGATTAATAACACCAGAACCTCTATGCCGCCCGCGGCACAAAAATAGATGTAACGAACGGGTTGACGTTTCTTGTAAAATAGAATCAAGTAAGCTGCAAAGACCACGATTTGCTTTGTCAATGTGCACTTGCTGCTTCGCGGACAAAAAACACATACCTTGCCGCAAAATACTACAGTATCAAGGGTCTAATAACTCAGAGAGAATTATTTATTTTACTTTTCACTCCAACAAGCAATACTGCTATCTTTTAAAAAACATTCCAGGCATAATTCATGGTCCCCAACTGGCTGGTATAACTTCCCGCATTCTAAGCAACGTGGCAACGAACAGGTTGCAACGCGAAATAATGTTAAACTGTATGCCGAACCTAAAGCTATGGCCCCCCATGGGCAATTAGTGAGGCAAACTCCGCAGCCGGTACATTTAAAAGCATTGTGGTAAAAGTCCACTACGCCACCGTTATCTTCCACCGCAATAGCCTGCTGCGGACATATTCTCGCGCAAAGGCCACAAGCTCGGCATTTTTCCCCAATAGCAATTCCGCTGAATATTCCTGTTGGCCTCATTCCGGAAACAGCAAGGGCCTCTGTATATTTAATAAAAAACTCCTGCCTGGGCAATGGTTTCGGAATACTATCAGCTATAACTACTGCCGAAAACACAGATATTGCTTCCCCGACGAGACACCGGATAAATCCGCGTCGTGAAACGACTTTTTCTTTGGGCTTGAAATTACTGACAGCATTGCCATGAACAATTTGATATTTTCCAGCTAAGGACAGAATTTGGTTAACACTGATTAAAATTTTCCCTAAATAATCGGCTACTTTCCGCTTACAACCAGAACATGAGCAGTTATTCACCACGACTCGCCGGTTGCTATTTTTCCCACTATATACCAAGGCTAATAACAAACGGGCATCGAGAAAGCCCAAACAAGGCCAACTGCTTTGTTTATCCTGAAGGCTGCAGGATAAGCAAAGCAGTGAATCATCTGCTGTCAACATAGCTTCAAGGACTTTCCCGGAATATCCGTCTCCGGCAATGGCCTCAGCCGGGCAAGATGATAAACATAGTCCACATTCAATACAGTGGCTCAAATCAAATTCAAATGCGTCACTAATACATCCCGCCGGACAAACCTGACGACAGCGCTGGCACGCCATTTTTTTATACCGAGTATTCAAACAGCGTTCCTTGTTCTTAACAATCATTCCAGTCATATTTTTTCAACTTCATGGCCAAGGCAATAACCAACACTAATTCCGGCATGCTAAAATTAAACATGAAGTTCGTCTCCTTATATATTCTAGCAATATGGCCTGAACCTAATAGAGGGTTCAGGCCATACATATTAGTTTAAACCAACTGCAGTTGAAATTGCTGTAGCATAAAATATATAACGCCCAATAAATTCACCCAACATTACAAAACCAGTTGCCAGGAAAACGGCATTGCGGGACGCTCCGGTAAGAACTCGTTCTTCACCATAAACAGAATACAAAAGTATTGCATTTCCGCTTAAAACCAAAACCCACTTTAGGCCTATAGCCATAGCATAGATTCCGCCCATCAGCGCTATTGTTGCATGAGCCGCAGCATCGCCATCGGCCAAGCCTGCAAAATACGCTGGCAAACAACTCAGCTGGAATATCAGGTAAGCCAGAGCAGCGATATTAGCAACTCGGAATACTTTAAGAACTTCTTCTCCATCATCCGCCTCCTGCTTGCCCAGCACATTTGCTAAAGCCGCTCCTGTAACCCCAAACAGCAGGGTTGTTCCAAAAAAGCTTATATATGTATTGATTGTTGCCCAAGCAGGTTTGACGGATGCTACATAGATGCTGGCCATACTATATATGACCGCCAGCCCTAATACCGCCGCAATCAAGTCTAGCAACCGATTTACTTTACCCTTCCTATGCAGCACAAACACAGCAAACCATGCCACAATAAACACACTTGTGAAAAAGCCCTCCCTGCTAAGCCAAGATGTAGCTAAATTATTCATAACGTTATGGACGCCCGCCGGACTGCCTAAATGTAAAGTAGCTAATACTGAAGACAGTGCGGCCACCGGTCCTGATGCCAAAATTCCTAGCCTCGTAACTTTCAAGGCTGTTTCCTGTTTCGTACATAGCCTGATGATTACAGAAACAACGAAAGTCCCAACTGCCCACTGAGATAGAAGCGTGAATAATAATAAAGGCAATTCTTCTGTATTCATAATATACCTCCCTACTTCTTCTTTGTGGTAATACATAAAGATGGATGAGTCATTTCTGAACTCGGCAACCCTTTGACATCTGCGGCATTGCCATACTGCTTACGAAGTTCTTCAATCTCCCCGACATGAAGCGATCTCATAACGCAAGTGGTCACACACGCTGGTTCTTCCCCTTTTGCTAAAAGGTCGACACAAAGGTCGCACTTTCCGGCTTTTCCCTCTTCTTCGTTATATTGAGGAACTCCATAAGGACAAGACCAAAGACACATCTTGCAGCCAATGCACTTCTCCTTATTATGCAAGACCACCCCATCTTTATCTTGTTTGTAGAGCGCACCGGTGGGGCAGTTTTTAGTACATTTCGGATTAGCGCAATGATTACATCCTAAAGAGAGATGATCAATCCGCGGATTCGGGAAAACTCCGCTTTCCCTATCATAAACCTGCCGGTAAATCACACCAACTTTTAGGTTATTTTTATCCTTACATGCGATTTGACAAGCCCTGCAGCCAATACACGTTGACATATCGTAATGAAATCCAATTTGCGTCATTTCTCTTACACTCCTTCCTCGTTATACAATCCGCTGAGGCCACTTCACATCAGGTGTCAGAGCTTCGCCATTCCATTTTCCCAACTGAATATTACAAGTATTCCAGCCCCCAATGCCTTGTCCTGTTGCGATCGGCCCAGTCAAAATATTATCTGCCCCTGCCTTATCAACCCCATTTTTCTCATCAATGTCGACCCAAGCGCCATGAGGCAATCCGACTACACCGGGCATCAGGCGTTCCGTGATTTGCGCTGTTCGCAACGTTTTTCCATGGCGGCTTCTTAGCAGGACAGTATCGCCCGTCTTGATACCCCTTTCTCCAGCGTCTTTCGTGCTCACGAAGACAGGATTCGGAAAAGCTTCCCGGAGTTGTGGAATATTATCAAAAATACTATGAGCTCGTCTGAAGTAGTGAGGATTAATCACTTGCAGCGGATAATCGCCTTTGACTTTGTTATTCCAGTCTTTGAATGTATCCTCATAGCCTTCTGTCGCTTTATTATAGGTCGGAATCGGTTTAATTTCGGTGAAACCATAGCCTTTAATCAGCTCTGCTAAGGCTTTGGAGTGGATTTCTAATTTTCCGGACTGCGTTTTTAAGGGGTTTGCAGCTGGATCCTGACGAAATTTCTCATACCCAATATATCCGTACTTATCGCCCGGTTTCCGCTCAACTTGGTAGATTCCCTTTTCTCTAAACTCTGTTAGAGTAATCCTGCCTTGTTGTGGCTTCCCTTGAACCCCCATTTCGGCAATATCTGCCGCAGTAATCGTCAAAAGGGTTTCCATGCCTGAGCCGTCTTCTTTAATGACCGTTGCACCGGCTAATTGATTAAAGACTTGTTGTTTTTCGGAAATGGGGTAAATGTCTTCCACTTTTAATCCTAAGCGCTTACCAATTTCCGTAGCCATCCACTGATCATGCTTAGCTTCGAATAGAGGTTGAGTAACCCGGGTATAGTAAATTAAAATTTCACGGTTCCCTGTTCCGAAGCCGCCTTCACGTTCCCACTCGGTTGTGGCTGGCAGAATAATATCAGCGTATTTTGAGTTCGTCGTTAAGAAATGGGAATGGGAAACGACGAATTCTACCTTGCGGTGGGCTTCAATTCCTTTGTTAGTAGCCGATCGGGTTTGCAAAACGGCATTATACCCATGATAAATCAACTGAATGTTAATATCTTTCTGCTTGTGATAACCAGCAGTATAGTTTCCATTAAGAATTGCTTCCCACATTTCATTATCATTGATACTGTCAGTCACTGGATTCTTAATTGCCGTCAAACCGTTCCCACCTTGTTTGACAAGATTAGGTCCGCCATTACCTGTACCAAAATGGCAGCTTACCCCTGTCATTCGCCCGGATTGCCCCATATGCCCGGTCATCGCCCCAAAGGCCATGAACATTTGGGGCCACGAATCAGAATTGTTAATCCGTGATGCGGCCCATGCAGTGAATAAAGCTGCTCGTTTGGTTTTTGCAATTTGCAATGCAAGGTCACGAATTGTCTGGGAATCTACGCCACAAATTTCAGAAGCCCACTCAGGATTCTTAGCTAAACCATCAAAAGTTCCAAGAATATAGTCTTTTAAATTGTCTTCCGGATCAGCACCTTGCGGCATATGATCCGCATCAAAACCTACTGTACAACGATGTATGAAGTCCCAATCAATCAGCGGATTAAGTTCCGGGTTATCTTCTTGCAGAAGTGTATACGCCATACCTAGGAGCATAACATGATCAGTACCAGGGCGTATAGGAATCCACTGTGCTTCGAGAGTTTCTGCCGTATCTGTATAAATAGGGTCAATAATAATAAATTTCGCGCCCGCTTTTTTGGCTTGCAGATAGTTATAAGTCGGGTTTCCCCCTGCACTCCAGGCAGGATTCCCACCCCAGAGAACAATTAGTTGGGAATTCTTCAAGTCTAGCCGGTCATTGATGCTGTGCTCGAAATATCCTTCTTGCATACCAAACTTTGCCGGTCCCCATCGCCAAGATCCCCAAGAAGACGTTCCCCAGTGGGTGGAATGCCCACCATAGAGACCGAGTGTACGCGGCATTTCACTTCCACCTGTAACAAAAATGGAGTTATTGCCATATTTCTCGCGAACTCGTTTAATTTCACTTGATACAATATCCAGCGCTTCATCCCAAGAGATACGAACCCATTCATCTCTACCGCGAAGTTCTTTCTTCCCGCCACCAGGTTCCCAGTTTTTGCGCTTCATCGGGTACTTGATACGGTCAATACCAAAGACTTGGTGACGTTGGGAACGACCGCGGGCACATCCTCTCTGCTGAGGATTATTCGGTGTATCGGTATGAGTATCGTCAGTTTTTTGGCGAACAACTATACCATCCATTACATAGGCTTTATTCAAGCAACGTCCACCACAGTTATGCCAGCAGGCCGCAGTAATCCATTTCCCTTCCTTTTTAGTTAATTCTTCTGCCTGTTGAGTGGCAACCTTTTTGAGGCCACAGCCTGGCAAGCTGACAGCCGCAAGCCCACAAGCTGACATGCCTATGAATGAGCGGCGGCTCATTGTATAACTTTGAATTTTCTTAATGATATCTTCCATAAATATCCTCCTACCCAAATCTAATGCTTAATTTTTAACAGTTCATCAAGAACAATTTTATCCATTTTAGAAAAACCGTTGACTATTTGTCCCATACCTTGATAAAACGCGGTGCTCGAATGGAAGATGACCTTCTCCGCGAAAAGTGGAATCCAACGCAACAGGTGTTGCTCAAGGAAATCCGCTTGATCTTGTAAAACTTCCCGTAATCCTATCCAATCCTTGGCTTGAGCTTTTTCATAGGCCACAATAGAAAGTTGATACATAAAATCACATTCTAATCCCAAATGATCATCTGCCTCTTGCTGATAGAGTACAGGCAAGAAAGCATATTTGAGATAGGCCAACCGGACACGTCGTGTTTCTTCCTGGAACAAAAGCTTATCTTTATTGAGATACGCAGATTCCCAGGGAGGAGCCACCAGTTCGTAGGGTCCAATAAATAACCGTGTATAATCCCAATGAAGCTTCCCATATTCTGTTTCATTTAAAACATTACTCTGTTGAATATATGCTTGAACATTTTGAGTTCCTTGAGCAATATCTTGGTTCTCATCTTTAAATGGAAAAGCCATAACTGTTTGCTGTTGACTAAGATTCACCAGAAATTCTCGCGAAGGTTCTTCGAGAAAGATTCGGCGCAGAAAATCATAAGCAAATATTCTAGCCTCCAAGAGAGGCAGCAGTGATATAATCGTCTCGGTTTCATGATCTTCAGTGGTCAAGCCATTGCTACACTGATCATCTTGTTCATGATGGAACATAGAACCCCCCCTTCTTCACACCATATCTATAGTTAATTTAGTCATGCAACGACAATTACTTTATGAGCAGTAGAAAAGTCTAGAATATCTTCTAGACTTGCTTGCTGTATAATCTGAAACTTGTCGATGTGCAGTTACGAAAGTTGTGCTTTACCAACTGATTTATACCGACTAGGTACAATAAATAAAAGGCCAAGGTAGTTCTTTCTCACGAAAGAATCCTTAGCCTTTGGTCTTCCCAATCAGCTTCCTATTTAATTTATAATGTAAATACTAACACATAAACAGTTTTATTGTCAATATTTAGAGAAATTTGTATAAATCATTAATTAGGTCGATCACAATCCACTCTTTATTATTACCGTTTCCTTTGCGATAAGTTAACCCAGACCCATGGTAGGCGTACACAAAAACAGCGACCGACCTCTAAAGGTTAGCTGCTGTTTTCTGAATACTTATCGATTATGCTTGAAATGACCAGGGTTAGGTATTGGCGCAACCGTGGCAACCCATCGGTTGGTATAATTAAAAAATCCGGCCACAAATGCGGCTTCAAGAATTTCATGATCATTAAAACCGGCGGCACGAAGTTTATCCACCTGATCTGTAGTGACTTCTCGGGCATAAGCAGTAACAAAATAGGCGTAATCACATAATGCTCGCTGTTTCGTGGTTAGCTTAGCTGTTCGATAATTATAAGTCAAGGTATCTACCCATGCGGGATCATCCACAAGGCCTCGCAAAGCATCACTATGGGTGGTTAAACAATAGGAGCAATTATTAGTTGAAGATACTACTAAACCTATCATTTCTTTGTCAGCATTACTTAAATAACCGGTTTTCGTTGTAAACAAGGATGCTTTAAAATCCAAAAACGCCTTATATTGCAGGGGATTCAAGGGTAGAACCTTGAAAAGATTGTTGATAAATCCCCAGTTGTCCCTCTGGAAATCAGTGTTATTATCGAATATCTCCTGTACTTCGGCTGGGATATCAGCTTTTTCCGGCTTTTGCAGATACGAAAGTTGTTCATCATATTGGATACTCATAAAATGTTCCTCCTTCATAATATTCTTACCATGAATTACCTTCTTAGCTTATTTTTTTACCAGGTTGGGAGAATGGAACCTTTGAAATGTTCAATAACAAATTGTTTAATCGGTTCTGATTGGTAAATTTTGACGAATTTTTCGTAAGTGGGATTATTTTTATCTTCCTCTCTCACAACGATCAGGTTAGCATAAGGAGAGTTGCTGTCTTCAACCGCGAGTCCATCTCTAGCAGGAACAAGGCCGGCAGGAAGAGCATAATTTGTGGTAACAGCTACAAGATCAGTGTCGTCTAATGAGCGAGGTGTCTGGGCAGCTTCCACTTCAAGGATTTTGAACTTCTTGGGGTTTTCTATTATATCAAATGCAGAAGCATTTACACCTACACCCGGCTTGAGCTTAATAATTCCGGCTTTTTCGAGAAGCAACAAAGCCCGGCCGCCATTAGAGGGATCATTAGGAATAGCAATAGTTGCTCCCGGCTTTAAGTCGGCAATGGCTTTTACCTTCTTGGAGTATATGCCCATGGGAAGGATGATGGATTTACCGATTGCGACAAATTTATATTGTTTGTCAGCCATGGTTTTATCAAGGAAGGGTTTATGTTGATATACGTTAATATCGAGATCTTTCTGAGCCAGTGCCGCATTAGGCTGAATAAAGTCGTTAAATTCGACGATTTCGACCTTAAGGCCCTGTTTTTCAGCTTCATCCTTAACCTTTTCCAATATTTCTGCATGAGGCCCAGCAGTAGTGCCAACCTTGATCGTGTTTTTTACAGTATTATCAGTTGCTTTGTTAGAACTTCCGCAGCCGACCGCACCAAAGAGAAAAAGAGCCGCCATAAAAAAGGAAATCGCTTTTATGAACTTGTTCATGGAATAACCTCCTAAAATGTATTGTTTTATTTTTTGTTCACCCGACGGGCAATATAATTACCCATGGATTGTACAAGCTGTACCATAATGAGAAGAACAATAACTGTTGCCAACATTACATCGGCTTGAAACCGTTGATAACCGTACCGGATAGCCAAGTCACCCAAACCGCCGCCGCCAATAACACCGGCCATTGCAGAGAAGCCTATAAGGGTAATGGTTGTAATTGTAAGCCCGGAGATAATTGTTGCCAATGATTCAGGCAGAAGCACTTTGCGGATAATCTGAAAGGGAGAAGCTCCCATAGCCAGCGCTGCTTCGATTAGCCCGTAATCAATCTCTTTTAAGGAAGCTTCAACCAGCCGTCCAACAAAGGGGATAGCCGCAATGCTGAGAGGAACAATTGCGGCCGTAGTACCGATCGAAGTCCCAACAAGCAACCGGGTTAAAGGAATAATAGCTACCATGAGAATAATAAAAGGAACAGAGCGGGTCGCATTCACAATAGTACCTAATACTCGGTTCAAAGGAACATTTTCCAAGATATGGCCCTTGGCGGTTGTAAGTAGTATGACTCCCAAAGGAATGCCCAGTACGGCGGCAATGCTGGCAGAAACAACTACCATGTGAATTGTCTGCCACAGACTAAGGAGTAAGGGATCAATCATTTGTGGAGACATAGCCTATCACCTCCACTTTTAAGTTTTTATTGTTCAGATAATCCATAGTATTCTTTAGACTGTCCTCATTTCCGGAGATAGAAATAATTAGTATGCCAAACGGGTTTCCTTGAATGTAGTCAATATTGCCAAATAAAATACTTACATCAACATCAAAGCAGCGAATTAAACTTGCAATAACCGGGTCGTTTGCAGACTCACCAAGAAAGGTAAGACGAGCGATGATATTGCTATTGGGGATAGGTACAGGCGAAAGCGAAAAGGAACGAATTATTTCTTCAGGCAAATTTGTACTGATAACGGAACCGACGAATTCCTTAGCCGTTGCCGACTGAGGATTGGTGAATACATCGATAACCTTGCCCTGTTCGATAATGAGTCCGTTTTCGATGACTGCCACATGGTGGCAAATCTCCTTGATTACATGCATTTCGTGAGTAATCAATACAATAGTTAGTTTGAGCTTGCGGTTAACGTCCTGAAGAAGTTCCAAGATCGATTTGGTGGTTTGAGGATCCAGTGCGGAGGTGGCCTCATCACAAAGGAGAACTTCCGGGTTGTTGGCCAGTGCCCGAGCAATACCTACACGTTGCTTTTGTCCTCCACTCAGTTGGGAGGGGTAATGATACTTCTTGTCCGTTAAGCCTACAAGCTCCAGCAAAGGGGTAATCGTCTGCTCGATTTCCTGCTTAGATCGACCTTCTAATTCTAGCGGAAAAGCAATATTATCATACACTGTACGTGAAGATAAGAGATTGAAGTGCTGAAAAATCATACCAATTTTTTTTCTAGCTTCCCTGAGTTTGTCGGTCGATAAAGAAGTCAGTTCCTGCCCATCTACAATGACGGATCCTTCGGTAGGCTTTTCCAACATATTAATGCAGCGAATTAAGGTGCTTTTTCCAGCTCCGCTTAGGCCGATAATGCCATATATCTCACCGGGTTCTACAGTAAGGCTAACGCCCTTAAGTGCATGGACGTCATTTTTTCCTACATAAGTCTTTGTTACATTGGTAAGTTTAATCACTAGTAAAATCACCTCAACTATAAAAATAATACTCTCTAGATCGCCCGCGAAAACCCAATGCTTTGCGGCTGACAAATAAAAAAGCTAAGGAAGCTTCCGCACATACAATATACGGGAATTCCCTTAGCCTTCAGTATTTCTGATCAGCAATGTCTATTAAGTTGGATTTGATTGTACCATCATACCCTGCAACTGTCAAGGGACTGGTGAAAAAAGTCAAGATTGAATCACCCTACCCAGTTTAATCCTGTGCTAAGAAAGGTTTGCACATTATACAGCGGCACAGTTGGCGGAATATCACATCCCAGCATCAGAATATACCGCGAATATCCGGATGCCTCCTGCAAAATTTTTTCTGTCGCAGTGATCAGACCGTTCGCCGGGCAATCTTTCAACATTACCGGATTCAAATTCCCTGCCAACGCCACACGGCCATCCAATGTTTTTATCGCCACGTCTAAGTCAACTTTAGAGTCTACAGAAAGCAAGTCCACTCCAATCGCCGGCGCCAAGGCCAGCCGATCACGAATATTGCCGCAAATATGAAGCGTGATCAATGCCCCGTCTTGTTTTAAACGGCTGACCAGCTTCGTCAGGTAAGGCACTACAAAATCCTCAAAGTGCTGAAGCGAAATGAGATCGCCTGATGCGGTCGGTTCAGCTATCGACAACAGCAGAGCCCCTTTTTCAATAGTCGGCGATAAATACCGGTAACATATTTCCGTCATGACTTCCAATAGCGCATGAATCGCTGCTTTATCTTTATAGAGTCCGCTCATGAGTTTTTCGACCCCGTAAAACTGTCCCGCAAGAGTGAACGGCCCCCATACCGACGTTCCCACCAAAACATTTTGCCCAACAAGGGAGTCAACTTGCTTGATGATGTCACGGATAGTAATAATCCAAGGGTGTTTGTCCAGTATGCCGACATCAAATTTATCAAGCTCCGCTAGGCTCTGAAACGCAGGTCTAATAACATCGATGTTTCCCTTGGCCCGGAATTTTATTTTTCCACCGAAGATATGCGCCAGGAGATTATTATAACCCGACCCCGGCCATACAATGTCAGAGTGAATCGCACTGTTCACATCAGCTATGATTGGTGCGGCAACCTCCGGCTTAGGTATCCTGGCAAGGAGCTTTTAGACCGCGCTCCTTTATCTCTTGTGCCGCTATTTGTAATAAATAATCCAGCTCCAGGGAATCAAATAGTGTGCCGGTAGTAATCAGACCATTTATTTCGCTGCCATAGTCAAAGGCATACAACCTGGCAACCGCTGATCCCATACTGTGTCCTAACAGAAAAATGGGTATAACGGGATATTGGTTTTGGATTATCCCGGTATACGCATGCAAATCTTCCTTCATTTTGGCAAATCCATTTTCACCGATATCACCGGCTTTTTCCCTATAGTTTGGTGAAGTAATATCACCGGCTGTCCTACCATGACCTCTTGCTTCATTTATGTAGACGGCAAACCCGGCCTTAATTGCATTTTCACTGAATTCCTGATAATAATCAGCAGTTTCGCCTAACCCATGCGCGACCTGAATAACACCTTTTATTTTTTCTTTTTCCACCGGCCACTGCCTGGCATATATGCTTACATCATCATGGGATTCATAAATAAAATCAATAGGTTCCATAAAAATGCCCCCTGTTTCCCAATAGCTCCTCACACCTCGCCAACGTAGCTATGAGTATTGTTTAATAATACTACCTTCCCATTCATGCTATATTTTTCAAAAACTGCCGTCAAACTTGCAATGAATGTTTTAAAATTTATAAAGTCTTCTTAAAAAAGTAGTGCGAATGCCCTGGAGGGCAGTCTTCAATAACGCCAAATAGTTCATACCCCTGCTTAATGTAAAATTTAGGAGCTTGAAAACTATATGTATCAAGTTGAATTAATGTACATCCACTTGCCATTGCAAATTCCTCAACTTTTCCTAAAAGTTTACTTCCATATCCTCTTCCACGATATTGCTCATCAATCCAAAATATATCAACACGACATTTTCTCAAATAGGCAATAATATTGGCATTTATTCCACCAACAATATTTCCGTCTGTATTTTTCAGAATAAAATTTAATGGTTCGATTGTTAACTTTCCCTCTAATAGAACTTTTTGCAGGTTATATTTTACTAATTGTTGCCTAATATATAATGCTGACTCTCCATCGCTTTCGGAAATTGCAATTTGTTTATCCTTATATTGTTTATCTGGCATATATAAGCCACCTCGCAAAGAATAGTTTTCAACTATATTATCATGCTATTGTTAATTCCTAGATAAATTATCTCAAATCCTACAATTGATATGAATTTACTTGATACATCAAATCAATAGCATGAACCTCGGGGCAAGCCCCGAACCCTTGTTTCGCAAAACTGACCATTTTTTTCACTCTTGGATTTTGGGAAGCTAGTCTCAATCCACGCGAGAAAATCCTCCACCGAGCTAAAAACCTGGTCAGGGTTCATGGCCTTAACCTGCTGCGTGCTGGCCGTATTCGCCCAAACAGCGCCAATTGCGACCGTCCCCACCGTCTGCGCCGCCTGGATATCATATGCGGTATCCCCGATATACGCAATTTCTCCGGGGTTATAGTCCCATAGGCTAACCACCTTCTTTATGTGAGCCGGCTTATCCGCGCCATGTTCCGAGCCGGTTTGCACCACCTCAAAAAACTTGCCCAACCCTGAATGCCGTAAAGAGATGGCCATCGTGCCGGCCCCCTTGCCGGAAACAATGGCCAGCCGGACATTTCGCTCTTTTAGCAGCGCTAAAGCAGCTTCCACTCCAGGAAAAGGCTTGGCATATTCTGTATGGGCCTTATCGTAAGCCGCCAAATAATATTGCAGACTTTCCTCCCACTGATCAGGCAGCAGTTTTTTCAGCACTCCCTCTTCACTGGGTCCAAACAATGCGTTTATCTCGGTATCCGAGTATTCACGGCCAAGGAACTTCCGCAAAGTGCTGCGAAAACCGCTATAGCACACCGGCAGTGAATTAAGCAGCGTACCGTCCAAGTCAAATATCATTCCGCGAATTTTCATCCGTCTTCTCCTCGCCAGCGGCTTATTTGTCAAACCTTATGACAAATCCGGTTTTATCACCGCGCATAAATCCCGCTTCTTCGTAGAAGCGCAATGTACTTTCCTCTTTTCTGCTCGTCAGCAGCATTACCTTATAACAGTTTTTTTCTTTGGCTATTTCAATGGCCTTCCTTAAAATTGCGGTTGCGTATCCTTTTTTTCGATAGTCCTGATGAGTCACTACGTTTTCTATAAGGGCATACGGCCTGGCTCCCCGTGTCAAATTGTTTATGATATTCAAAACACATGAAGCAACAAGTATATTATCTTCTTCAATGGCTAAACAAAAATAGTTGAGATCATCAAAGATTTCTTGCCACAATTTTATAAGCTTTATATCAATAATCAGTTCCGGATCATCTGGATGCAAATATTTATAAAGCTTTAACAGTTGTCCGAGTTCATTAAAATAAACTTTCCTGACTTCTTTAAGCATCTTAAAGCCTCATTTCCATCATAAATAAAACACAAAAGCTGCATTCCGCAGCTTCGGAATGCAGCCTCTAGTAACTTGACTAGTCAGTTGCTCACAGTTCTAATCAAATTCTATTCTATATGGAAATATTCGTCAATACTTTCTTATATTATGACTTCTTCTTAATTACCGGTATCCAAACTTCAAAGCGATAGTCCGGACTATGAATATCCCCCTCATAGTACACCTCAATATCCGGTCCGTTGCCTCGCTCATAGCCGCCTGCCGGAAAAAACTCGGTATAAATCCGTTTGAAAAGTTCCTGTATCGCATTAGGCATCGGGCCAACGGCTTCAAACACACCCCAGGTCAAAGCCGGGATAACGAAAGTTTCAAAGCCTGTCTCTTTCACTCTGGCAGTATTCTCAACAGCAATAACATAAACAAACTCATCGTTGGCACCCTCTGTACAAATCCCGAGCAGATTTTTTCCTATTTGACCGCCCGCCGCAGCCCGACTGCTAAGTTTGTCAATACTGCCATTTTGTCTCAATTCATCCCAAAATTGTGGAATTCGTTCCAATTGGGCCTCATTGACCGTAGAAACCTTAAGCGCTTTCCCCAGGACCGAAAATGCGGATTTTTCAACAATTCGATAATTCATTTCCTTGTCTCCTCTCAGTGAAATATGAAAGGATAGGCGTGGATAAGCCTTAAGCCGGACTCCCGTCTCGCGAGCAGACGTAGGCGTAATGCCGTGTAACTTTTGAAATGCACGGGTGAAGGAAACAGGCGAATCGTAACCATATTTAAGCGCCAAATCAATGATTTTGCTATCACCGGTTTGCAGTTCAAACGCTGCCAGAGTAAGCCTGCGCCGCCGGATGTACTCTGATAAGGGAACATCCGTAATAAAAGAGAACATTCTTTGAAAATGATATACAGAACAGCATGCCAACTCTGCCGCTGTCCTAAAATCAATCTCTCCGGCCAAGTTCTCCTCAATATACCCCATTGCTCTGCCCATTCTTTCCAGCCAATCCATACATTCCCTCCTTTCATCTGTTAGTATAACAGGAAGAGTAACGGCTAACGCAACTTTTCATGCACCAATGTGTTGGCCGGATATCAGGAACCTGTGGACAGATAGTGCCTGACGCCATAGTTCCACAATAGTACGCAAGGCACAATGAAAACTATTCCAAACAAAGGGGACAGCATGTACAACAGGACGCTGCTGCCTTCCACCCTGTCCAGGAC
Organism: Sporomusa silvacetica DSM 10669; assembly: GCF_002257705.1. Lineage (GTDB taxonomy): Bacteria > Bacillota > Negativicutes > Sporomusales > Sporomusaceae > Sporomusa > Sporomusa silvacetica. The sequence continues at coordinate 86,879 of NZ_LSLK01000109.1, read as the reverse complement.
AAACATCAGGGGCAAATAGTTTACGCAGCCAAAGGGAATTACAAACGTAAAAAAGCGCGTCACCCATTTCTTATATATGTCCAGCGGGTACTGAGCCAGTTCCTTGCCGCCATCCGTGAGGATATTGATCACTTCAATGCCCTGGATGGTCCAGAAACACAATGTTGCAGTGTTTACAGCCAGACATAGGTAATCAATTGTTTCAGCGTAATCGGCAAAACGGCTGTGGTACTGGCGAAGAAAGCCTCATAAATCATGCCATACATAAAGCCCCAGAAAAACTGCGTTGACATTCCTGCAATAGCCGCCGCCCGGTACTGCAAACCATTGATCATCCGCAGCCTGAAGAGGGAAAAATATGCGTTTATATCGCATATTCACTATCTGTTTAGAAACCTGCCCCTAATTAAATCTTGCTTTCACTAGCAAAAATACGTCTTCCAAAAACGACCTTACCTCATGTAAACTAAGCATCTGTTTATAGAGCAATGCTTTAATTTCTTCCTCCGGCTGCTTCATATCAGGAACCATGATGGGCAGCATCCCTGCTGCATGAGCCGCTAATATGCCCGCTTCCGAATCTTCCAATACCAGACATTTTTCCGACTGGCAGCCAATTTTTTCAGCTACTTTTAGAAATATTTCCGGGTGTGGCTTGGATTCTTGTATTTCGTCACCGCACAGCACATAATCAAAGCAGTCTATGACTCCGGCCTCCGCTAACAATTTCAGAGCCCTTTCCCTGCTTGTAGAGGTGGCTACGGCTTTTTTTACTTTGGTCTTTTTCAAATAGTCCAACAGTTCATAAAGACCGTCTTTTACCGGAACGCCGGTTTCTTTAGCACGGCTTCTAACATTGATCAGCTCTTCCCTGACACGTTCATAAGGAAAGGCTTCACCAAAATGCTGCAGGTATATATCCCTTGTCCGCCGGGCGTTCGACCCGATAGTACGTTTATAAATCACATCGTCAACCTCGTACCCGTGACTGGCGGCCGCCTCTTTCCACCAGGCAAACGACTGCCTCTCGGTATCAAACATTAATCCGTCCATGTCAAAAATAATTAATTCTATCTCATTCATCGAAAAAGCCCTCCAAAATGGTTCACGCCAGTGCTTTAACAAACGCCTGCTCCAAATCAGCAATTAAATCATCCGGATCTTCCAAGCCAATGGATAAGCGAATGGTATCAGAACTAATATCGGCGGCAGCTTGTTTAGCGGGAGTCAGTTCGCCATGCGTGGTTTTGGGAGAATTGATAACCAGCGACCTGGCGTCACCAATATTAGCCTGATAACTGAATAATTTTAGTGCATCAATAAACTTGGCTGACTGTTGTTCGCTCCCGTTGAAGCCAAAAGTAAGCAATGAGCCGGCGCCTTTCGGCAGATACTTCTCCGCCAAGGTCCGACAAGGACTGTGCTCCGCACGCGGATGATTGACCCAGGCAACACCGCGATGCTTTTCCAGATAACGAATCACGGCCTCCGTGCTAGCCACCTGTTTATTCACCCGTTCGGAAAGCGTCTCCAGACCCAGCAAAACCAAATAGGCATCAAACGGACTGAGTGCCGCGCCAAAATAGGCCAAATAGTTTAAACGGATACGAAACGAGAACGGAAAGTCCGGAAATACTTCGAGAAAGTTTCTCGGCTGTCCCTCCTTGGTTCTTAAGGTATGATAAGGTTCTAAAAAATGCGGAAACTTGCCATTAGCCCAATTAAACTTGCCGGCTTCCACAATAACACCGGCAATGACATTGCCATGCCCGCTCAGCGCCTTTGTCGCTGAATATACGACAATATCAGCCCCGTATTTTATCGGGTTGAGGAGATAGGGAGTGGCAACAGTATTGTCGACAATGAGCGGAATATCATGCTCATGGGCAATTTTTGCTAGCGCTTCCAGGTCGGCAACCACGGCATTAGGGTTGCTGATGCTTTCTACATAAATGGCTTTGGTATCCGGTTTGATAGCCTGGCGATATGCGTTGATATCATCCGGCTCAGCAACCTGGTCAATAGCAATACCAAATTTCGGATAAATTTTTTTAAAACTGTCAACGGTTCCACCATATAAGTAAGGCGTTGTCAAAATCCGACCGCCGCCTTCCGTTAGATTCAAAAGAGTATATGTAACTGCTGCCATACCCGACCCGACAGCACAGCCGCTGCACCACCGTCTAACGCAACCAGCCGTTCTTCCAGCACTGCCACCGTCGGATTACCAATCCGGCTATAAAGAAAACCAAATTCTTCAAATGTAAACAACCGACCAACACGCTCGGTATCGCCAAGTTCATAGGAAGCCGTCTGATAGATGGGTACCGAAACGGCTAAATTATGCTGGACCGGATCATACCCGCCCCGTACTTTGAGTGTATCAAACTTATACTGCTCTGCTGTCATGTAAATCCTCCTCGCATTATTTAGGTTTTAAGCAAAACAAAAAGGCCAAGGGATTTCCAACGGAAATCACGCCTTAGCCTTCAGTCTCTTTCTGATCGAACTAAAATCTGTGCAGATTTTCAATATTCGTCAATCGTTTCTGGGTATATTTTCCTTTATTTTAGTCTAAAATTTGAATTATGTCAATGTATTTTTCAATAACAATTTGTTCATCACTTTTATACTAACTTCCAAATCATCAAATAATGTGCCGTTCCAATCCCAAACAATGCAGTTGTCACCCCTTGTATGGCAATAAGCTCTTACCGAATGTAATAATCTGCAAATGGTATATTGCATTTTGGTGCAGCATCAACAAACAAGCTCTCTTTTAATATTCTTCTCCGAATTTTTGCTTCTGGGATAGCCTTAGTAAGCAAAAGATCGACCTGAAAGTCCTTATAGATGTTAGCTATCAGCACATCGTATAATTCTTTCATAAAAATCTTTGTTTCAAAAGGCGACATGATGTCAATCCGCAAAATGCCAATTGTCTCTATGGCTTTTGAATATTTATAAGACGGGCATATTTCAGCAGTTCCAATTACCCTATTATCTTTTTTATTTACAATGCTAAACCGTACAAAATCATGAATATCATACGCCTTCAGCCAATACCTTACACACTCGGTAAACTTATGAAAATCATCATAAAAAAAATCATCACCACAATTATCGCCATTGAAAAATTTTGCAGCCATCGGATCAGAGTAGCATTGAAATAATTCTTGGCTATCATCCATCACTAATTTTCTTAAGATAAAATGTTCTGTTTCATATATCGGACAACGCGTAAACGGATCTATACATTCCATTATTAACTCCCCCATCGAAAAAAATTTTATGCCTTCCCACATACAAAAATGTTTCTCCCAGATAATTAGGCTATCGTTCAATCCGTCAGATAGTCACTAGCAAATAAATAAAACCAAAAGTAAGAGGTCATATTCCATTTTTATAGGAATATAACCTCTTACTTTTGTTAAGTCAGTCAGTAATAAATCTTATGGATTGTTTTTTACTCAGATTAAATTATTCTTTCAAAATACAAATCTCCTGCCAAATTTGATACTTCTAAGCACTGGCACCTACCGTAGTTGTGTAAATTTTTTCCAATAATGTAAGTGCACCGCGATAGCCAATATAGGCTCTGGATATAACGACTTCATACGAGGCGGGAAAACCGACTTCCACAATGGCACCTTTCAATTCTTTGGCAAGATCACGTTCCCACGTGGTACCAAAGATAATAGGTGGCTTGTGACCAAATTTAGTCTGACGAATAATCTGGTGAATAAGATAACTGTCATCCTCAAACTCAACATCGGTCGAAACATCTTTAGCAATCGTTTGATACTGCTGACGAATCGCCTCCCGGTATTCCTCCGGCGGATTTTCCGTAATAATTTGTTTGCCTGGAATAATGCCCAACTGATTAACCAAAAACTTAGTCAACGCAAGATTGTAGGCGCTGTCACCAACAACAGCAAACTTGGCTGGCAGTCCCCACCAATATTCCGCATAAAAGTCGGCGAAACTCTCTAAATAATTGTAATAACTTGTTTCTTCCTGCGCAATAAACCGTTCGGCTTGCGCAGTATCAAGGCCGGAAAATTCTACCACTTTGCGGAGAAAGGCGCTTGTCTCTTGAGCCCCAATAGGAATGACTGGAATGTGCAAAAACGGCTGACCATATTTTTCCTCTAAATGCTGAGCGGTATGAAGCCCCAACCAAGGTGAAAGCACTAAATTAAACTGCGCCTTAGGGATATTTTTCCACTCGGAAATTCCTTCTGATTCATAGCCGAAAAGGATATTAACCTTAAGCCCGGCCCCTTCAAGAATTCTCTTGATTTCCGTAAGATCGCCGCGCCAAAATGTATTGTGGTACGGCAGCAGCGACCAGACATTGACAGTGCCTTTCTCTTGAGGACCGTTATAGTCTCCTACATACTGATCGATAATCGCCTGCGTAACCAGTTCATGTCCGATAAAGTTATTGCCTTTAAAACCGCCAGTCTCGGCAAACACAATGGGCACGCCTTGTTGTTGAAATTCACTGACTACCGAACCTACGTCGTCCCCTACTAAATCGGAGATGCAGCCTGTCAAAACCACAAACAAGTCAGCATCCAACACTTTAAGCGAGGCAGCGATGAGTTCTCGCAACCGCTCAGCTCCGCCAAAAATAACTTCTTTTTCTGTCGCATTGGTACTTGGCACAACAGCACCGCCGCCATAACCGCCCCCCTGAAAACCATTGTAAAAAGCTATATTCATAAACTGCTTATCTACGCAGCCGGGACCACAATGGGTAATCGGAATGACTCCAGGAATGGCCGCTGCACTGTGCAGGGCTGCAATCGAGCAGCCATAACGGATTTGCTGTATCGAATTAGTTTTTCGCACAATCGGAAAGGTTTGTGCCTTAGTATTGCTTATTTCTGTATTAGCCATCTTATAATCTCTCCGCATCCAATGAATTTGCCTTTTTCACCAGCGCAAACGGTTCTTTTAAATCCAGCCATTCTTTTTTATACGGCAATTTAACATGAGCGGCCAGATCTTGATGGAATTTCTTATGCGCCAGAATTTCCAAAATAGTCTCCCCCAAATTAATGATTCCTTGATACCCCAACGCATGATGCTCATCCCCCAGCGGAGCAGCCGGAATTCCCAGTCGGGAAGCTAACGGGGCCAAACCATTATGCCTGATTATGATAAAATCCGGATTTACCCGCTGCAATAATCCGAAAAACTGATATTGCTGGCGATTACTTACGGTAAATGATGGGACCTCCCCATAATGATCGACCAGATGAGCCAGCGAATCCTGACGGGGGTCATGGCTATCATATATAGGATCATGATGAAAAACCAGTGACCCATTCACCTCAACGCCTAATTCCCTCAATACCGCAATTAAACCATGTGCATAAGCCGACCCGGTTGCCACATACCCCTTTATACCTTTTAGCTGCTCTCGCAGCTCAGCCAACCGCGGGGCAATACGGGCATGTTCTTTGGCAATATAAGCTTCTGCCTGTTCTTCCCGGTGAGTAACTCGAGCCAATTCCCTTAGCCAAGCATCTGTTCCGGCGAAACCATAAGGCTGAGGCGCTTTCACTTCCGGCACACCAAATTCTTGTTCCAAGCCGGCTGCCAGATAAGAAGCCAATGTATAGCAAAAACCAACGGTAGCAGCGGCTTCGGAAAGCTGCTCCAGTTCTCCCACTGTCGCCAAATCAACAACATAATTTACTCGTAGTCCCAGTTCCTTCAACATAGGAGTAAACACATCTGATCCCCATAGGCAAATGACATTAACCAAATCATCCTGCCTTTTTTTCGGCTTTTTACGGACAATTTGCCGCATAATCCCATGCTGAGTTGCATCAAACCCAGTACTCCAATGCTTTGATTTAAAGCCCTCGCAGTGCAGCGGGACTACCGGAATACCTATTTCCGTTTCCAACTTTTTGGCTACACTCTCAACATCATCACCGATAATTCCTGTGGCGCAGGAAGTAGCAATAAAAATGGCCTTGGGATGATGCCGCTCCCATGCATCACGAATGGACTGCTCTAATTTTTCAATACCGCCAAAAATCATATCTCCTTCCTGGAGATTTGTACTAATCATATGTAGATTTTCCACTGGCAACTTCCTCATAGCCAGACCATTGCGATATATGGAATTATAAATTACCTGTCCGGCACCGCAGCCAATTGGTGAATGCTGGATAAGTACTGCCTCTCTAACATTGCCTGCCTGACACTCTACCATTTGTTCACTGCAAACAGACCCCTGCGTAAACGGACCGGAAAGTTCACAAAGCCTCTGTCCCCCGCAGCCTGCTTCACAGCTGCCACGCGCATATGCTGATTCTTTTGACAAGTCGCTTGCTGCTCCATCCCACGCAATAATCGTGCCCAACCTTTGTTCGCGGCTTTCCACAACAGCTGTGCTTAAATTAATCGTCATTTCTCTTTGCCTCCAGTTTCAGATTTATTTTATTAAAACATAAAAATGCAACTAAAAAAGGCCAAGACTCTTCTCGAAAGAAGTTCTTGGCCTTCAAATGGTTCATTTGATCAGCAAGCATACATCTTTACTATGATATCACGATATCAACCGTTTATCAAGTGCATATTTTAGTTTTACGCCAAGCACCATGCAAAAACTTTCAGCGGCAAATTGTTTTTCACTATGTTAAGCATTATACTATTAACAAAAGCTGATCAGCTAAAACCTGAAGGCAAAACTTCTTCCTATTATCGTTGGAGAAGTTTTGTCTTCAGGTTTTTTATTGAAAAAATAGGAAACGGAGGTAACGTTATGGTTCTTTTCAAGGAAAGTAGGAAAAACTGTGAACTCGTAAAATCGAATAATCTCCTTCACTATAGCTGGATTATCCTGTTAACAACATTTTTAGCATTAATACTTGCTGCAGGTATTCGTTCCACACCAGGAGTACTTATTATTCCATTCGAACATTACTTTGGGTGGAGCCAGTCTGCAATCAGCCTTGCATTAGCAATTAACCTGCTGCTTTACGGTCTTTGTGGTCCTTTTGCCGCAACATTACTAGACTTATACGGAACCCGGCGCACAATGGCTTTGGCTCTGGGTTTGATAGCGGTCGGAGCCGCTCTGTCATCCCAGATGAACGCCACCTGGCATTTGACAGTGTTATGGGGAGTTGTCATCGGTACTGGAAGTGGATTTTTTTCACCGGTATTAGGAACGGTTGTTGCCAACCGCTGGTTTACTAAGCGCCGTGGCTTAGTCATCGGCATATTTAGTGCAGCAGGCTCGGCCGGACAACTCATTTTTCTGCCATTATTTTCGAAACTGCTTGAAATATATACGTGGCAAATAGTTACCTGGTTCATAGCCTGTTCCGCTATATCTGTTATGATAATTGTTAGCTTGCTCATGCGTAACGATCCCCGTGATATTGGTTTATTGCCTTATGGCGCTTCTCAAGCTGCAAGCACTAATTACACGAAAGAAGACAAATCTTTTACAGTTGTGATTACGGGCTTTAAGAATGCTGTTACTAATAGAGATTTCTGGCTATTGACAAGCAGTTTCGTTGTATGTGGCATTACGTCCAGCGGCCTGATCGGCACACATTTCATTCCGGCCTGTGCCGATCATGGAATATCGGAAGTCAGAGCTGCAGGCATGTTGTCAATATCGGGAATTTTTAATTTGCTTGGCGCCACGGCTGCCGGCTGGCTTTCTGACAAATTTGATAACCGCTGGCTATTATTCTGGTTTTATGCGTTACGTGGAGTAACTCTTGCATGGTTACCTTTCAATTTGGCTTCAGATACTTATAATTTAGCAATCTTTATTGTCTTCTACGGTTTGGACTGGGTGGCAACTGTGCCGCCAACAGTACGGCTAACTACCGATATTTTTGGCAAGCAAAGCGGGATCGTTTTTGGCTGGATGATGGTTTTCCATCAAGCAGGTGCTGCCCTTGCCGCTTTTTCCAGCGGCGCTCTACACACCCTGCTTGGCAGCTATCAATGGCCCTTCATCTCAGGAGGAATACTCTGCTTACTTGCCTGCGGGTTAGTTGTTAAAATTCGCCCGAATATACGCAGGTAGACAATTAAGAAAATGCGGATAAATTTCTACTTTTTTCGGCTATGTCAAAGATAGTGTAACTATCATGGAACTTTAGCAGCAATCTCCCAAAGAATCTTACTGCTTTTGTATCTATCCATTTCATACTCATCAATGTGAATAACTTCCCAGTCAGCAAACAACTCATCCAGTTGCCTTTTTTCAAAGAATCGTTTACACTTGCCGTCTAGGTAATAATAATTTTCCTCAATTACTGTCCCTTGCCCGGCACCGTGATTGATGTCTTTTACAGAATTAACCCTTGCTAATAAAGAACCATTTCTTTTTAAAATCCGTTTAATTTCAGTAAGGATTTTTTGTGTTGTCAGCCACGAAAAATAGTGCAATGAAAGATCTGCGATAATGATTGCTGTACTTTGGGTATCGAATGGTAATCCTGTCGTCATATCAAACAGTTTTGTCACCGGTTCATTGATAAATGATTCCAATCTTTTAAGGGCCTCGTCTGAAAAATCGCAAGAGATCACTTTATATCCTCTTTCACATAAGTATAATGTGTCATTACCAAATCCACATCCCAGATCAATGATTGGGGTATCGTGGGATTTCTGCAAAATATCTGTATACTTGTCAAGCCACATATCATACATAGGTTTATTCTGACCATAGGATATATATTTTTCATTCCAATAATTCCGCTGAGTCTGTTTTTTGTTATCTATTAGTATTCACCCCACTTTCTTGCAACCCATGAAAAATTGCTCGGTGTTTGGTTTGCACACATCTGCGGCATTATAAATAGTTTTCCTTTATCTTTGAATGCTTTCAGCAGCTTCGGATTTAAATCCATTTCTGTAAAGCCTAGACAACTATGCTAATTTAAATAAATCTTTAAGATAAGTAAATGTGTCCACAAATTCCCCTAAATTTATCAAGGATTTAATCTGACTTGGAGTTGCCCATTTTGCTCCACAGACTTCCTCTGGTTGATAAATAACTTTTGTAATATCGATTTCTTCCTTGAATAACCAAACATCTATAAAAGCTTGAAAGTTATGTTGTCTTTTTAATCCAAAGAAATATCTCCCATTTTTCGGAGTTAAGTTAATACCAAGTTCTTCCTTCACCTCTCTTAATGCAGCTTTTAAACTATCCTCTCCAACAATTGCAGCACCGACAGTTGTTTCCCACATATTAGGCAATATTTTTTTACTTGGCGTACGCTTTGTAATTAAAAATTCTCCTTTGCTATTTTTCATCCATACATGTACAAGAAGATGGTATTCATTTTGTCTCAGAGGTTTTCCGCGTGCAATGGTTTTACCTGTTTTATTCCCTTGCTCATCAAGTACATCCCAAAGTTCCACCTAATGACCTCCTGAAAACATTTTTTTAAAATTTTTCTGTTCTTTGTTTCCAGTATATCCACAGTTTGTATAAAATGCATGTGCTCCAATTCTTGTTGCTCCCGATACCAGGCGGACGCCAGAAGCACCTGTGTTCTGTGCCCATTTCTCAACTTCATTCAAAAGCATTTTTCCAATACCATTTCTTTTAAAGTCAAATGAAACAGCTATACCCATAATATTTTTCAAATGTGGGGCATATAACAAATCATGATTATTGGCGTGAATATAACCGACTACTTTATCATTAATTATGGCTACGAATATTTTATGGTTACTATCATTGAGTAATTGTCCTAATCGCTTCTTTGTATCTTCAGCAAGATATTCATAACCCATTTCATTTTTATTTAACAAAGTTATGTCCATATAGTCCTGAGGTTTACATTCTCTAAGAATAATTTTCAAAATTACCCTCTCCACTTCTTGTACTGTTGAGGAAAATTCCCCAGTTCTTCCCGGAATAGGCCATATTCACCTCAATTTTAAAACAAACAACTGAAGGCCAAAGAAACCGTTTAGAAAAACGATATCCTTGGCCTTCAGTTGTTCTGATCAGCCAGTTATTCCATATTATTCCACTATATTTATTATTTCATATTTCTCCATAAAGTCAATAGCTTACTGTTCTTTTAAATTACGTTTTATTCCAGATTTTCCATTGACAGTACCAATACTCTGTAGTACTATTATTTCATTATTACTTGCGGCTTCATCATGGACTTTTTGACGTAATCCGCATAATGTTTTACATAAATACATAGTAAAATTAGCTGATCATTAAAAGATTGAAGGCTACGGTATATTTTAAAAATATGCTTAGTTTTCAATCTTTTTTTATTTTCAGTTCAATACAACAAAAAACTCTTACTAATGGTATCAGAAATGGAGGAAAAGTAAATGAGTATTAATTTAAATGAACCGGCAGTTGAACTCCGGGAATCCAGACTGCGAACTTTAACCGGGTATGAGGGAGATGCTGCCCATCTGCTCAGTAAAAATGATTTTCCCAACCGGGAGCGATCGTTTACACAATGTGGCTCTTGCAGTGCTGACCAGGTTATGAACCTGTTTACACAGATTCAGGATGCGGCTGTTGTCGAGCATGGCCCTGCAGGTTGTGCCGCTGATATTCCTTACCGTAACGCTACCTTCCGGCTAGGCAACAGGCGTATGGGTTATCCCGTCCATAATGTCAAATATATCAATACCAATCTTGATGAAAAAGATACCATTTACGGTGGTGGCGCTAAACTGGAAAAAGCCATCAGGGAAGCCAAACGTCGCTTTAGCCCTAAGGCTATTTTTGTTACAACCACTTGCGCTTCGGCCATTATCGGCGACGATGTTCCCGGTATTTGTGACGAACTGGAAGAAGAACTGGGGATTCCGGTTGTCGCTACTCTGTGTGAAGGCTTCCGGACAAATATTTGGGCAACAGGCTTTGACTCCTCCAATCACAGCATTCTCCGAAAAATCGTCAAACCGGCACGCCAAAAACAGCCGGATTTAATTAATGTAATCAGTTTTCAACACCGCTTTCTCTTTGAAAGTGTTTTTAAACAGCTTGGCCTGCGCCCTAACCACATTGTCCCGCTTTCCACAATTGAGCACATCTCCGAAGCAGCAGCAACAGTACAGTACTGCGAATCGCTGGGAAGTTATCTTGCCGCCGGCCTTGAGCAGCATTTCGGCGTACCGGAAGTGAAAGCCCCTGCTCCGTTTGGCATCAAGGCTTCTGATGAAATGCTGCGCGAAATTGGCCGGATGTTCCATAAAGAAGCAGAAGTTGAAAAAGTTATCACTTCGGAAAAAGAAAAGATTGCCAAAGATCTTGAGCGGCTTCGCAGCAAGCTAACTGGTAAAAGAGCTTTTATTGCCGCAGGCGGTCCGTTAGCCTACAACATCATTGCCCTTGTTAAGGATTTGGGCATGGATGTTGCGGGAACCTGCATCTGGCACCATGACCAGAAATTTGATAACGATGATGAGCGACTAAATTTTCTTAAGTTTGACCTCAAGCATTACGGCAATTTCCATATTGGCGTTTGTAACAAACAAGCCTTTGAAGTAGCTAATGCCATTAATAAACACAAACCGGACATCGCCATTTCCCGGCATATCACAACTGTCTGGGCAGCTAAACTGGGCATTCCCTCGATTTTTGCCGGCAATGAACCTACAGAAATGCTATATGACGGCTTAATTCGCTTTGGCCAAACGATAGATGACGCCATCTCCAATCCCGCTTATATAAAAAATGTGGCTAAACACAGTAAGCTTCCTTATACAGATTGGTGGCTCGAACAAAACACTTATTCATTTTTGAGGGGAGAAAAAAATGTCTGATATCATTCAAGGACCACGCCATGGTTGTGCCCTCGGAGCACTGCAAACTGTTGTAGCCATCGAAAGAGCGATTCCTATTTTACACGCCGGACCAGGATGCGGCTCAAAACTGCATAGAGGCCTTTCCCTTGCCGGCGGTCACCAGGGTGCTGGCTATGCCGGCGCCGATGCCATACCTTGTACCAACATGATTGAAAAAGATGTAGTATTCGGCGGCACCGATAAACTGCGCAGTGTTATCGAGGGAACCTTAAAAATTATGGATGGCGATTTCTTTGTTGTCCTGACAGGATGCACCGCTGATATCATTGGCGATGATGTCAGCAGTATTGTAAGTGAATTCAAGGAGCAGGGAGTTCCGATTGTCCATGTGGAAACAGCAGGTTTCAAAGGGGATGCTTACAAAGGGCATGAGCTTGTACTGCAAGCGATTATCGAGCAACATTTACAGCCCGCTGATAAAAAAGAAAAAGGACTTGTCAACGTATTTGCCAGTGTGCCGCGGCATGATCCCTTTTGGGAAGGCGATCTAAACGAACTAAAAAAACTGTTGGCAGGCATCGGCCTTAAAGCTAATATTCTATTTGGCTATAATAGCGGCGGCATCAAAGCCCTTAATGATATTCCTGCGGCAGAATTCAATTTGGTTATTTCACCCTATGTCGGCCTTCAAACAGCAGAATTGTTACAGGAGAAATTCCAGACCCCTTATCTCCACTATCCGGTGCTGCCGGTTGGCGGTCAGGAAACGTCCAATTTTTTGCGGACAGTTGCTGAATTTGCCGGTATCGCTTCTAAGCAAACGGAAGAATTTATTTTGCAGAATGAAAATGAATTCTATCATTACATGGTACGGGCGTCTGATGTACTCACAGAATACCAGCTTAATCAACCAAAACGCTTCTATAACATTAATGATGCTTCTTATGCTCTCGCTTTTAGCAAGTTTCTGGTAAATGAGCTTGGCTATTTCCCCATCCACCAGTTTATTACCGAAGATGTACCGGAAGAATATCTGGAAACCATTGAAAACTATTTTAAAGAGCTTAGTCCTGAAATTTCTTCTGAGGTAACCTTCGCCCAAGACAGCGGCGTAATCGAAGAAAAAATTCGTTCAATAAACCCCTTAACTACTCCCCTCTTACTCGCCAGTTCTTGGGAGGTTGATGTTGCCAAAGATATCCACGGTCTGCATCTTAGTGTCGCTTTACCTATTATCGATCGTCTGATTATGCATCACACCTATGTAGGCTATAACGGCGGTCTCAACCTTGTTGAAGACATTTATTCCACGCTGCTGGCAAAGCATCGTGATTAAGCAAGAAACCCTTAGCATAAGTTCAATCTATGCTAAGGGTTTCTTTATTTTAATTTTTGCTCCATTGCCTCTCGGGCGTAACGTTTCGCCTCAGCCAGTTCTTCCGGGGCAAGCATGGAGTCGCGAAGCTTATTGACTCTTTTACCGATATGTTTATTGAGAAAACAAAACAGGGGCGACTTTTCTTCCAGTTCTGCTTTCATAAAACGTATGCAGCCGTGGCATTCGGGATTGCGTACCACATGAGTCCGGGCATCAATCCTGTGCCACTTAGCCAAAAGCCGCATACCCAGAAGCAATGGTTCCCGGATCAACCGGAACCACCAGTGTTTTCTATAGCACCATTTTGCAAGACGGGCTGCGCAATTTTTGCATACAATCGGAGACACTTGCCGCAACATCGTCATTCACTCCTCAAGAAAATCTCCCGTCATCTTTGGTCACAGAAAACTTATTAATTAAACCGTGTAAGCACTACCGAATAGATATCTTCAAGCAGTTTTAGTCCGCCGCCATAGCCCACATAGGAACTGTTAATAACCAGCCTTTCATTCACAGGCCAGGAAACTGCCAAATAATGCGCCTGGGTTTTTTGCGCTACTTTCTTTTCCCAAGAACTGCCGATAATTAATGGATAGCCGGTAAAATAGGTATCTTTGATTTCATTCTGAATAAGATAACCATCAGAAAGAAATGCCACTTCCGCTTCAATTCCATAGTTTAATATTTTAAATTCTTTTCTAATCTGCTCCTGATACTCATCTGGCGTGTTATCGGTAATATATTGTTTGGAAGGGAATAAACCGACATCATTGACCAGGAACTTGGTAATGGCTAGTGCATATTGAGCATCAGACACGACAACAAATCGTTTGGACATAACCCGGGTTTCCAAAAATACATCAGCAAACCGTTCAATATAATAGTAATATTTTCTTTCATTCTCGGTAATAAGCTCTTCGACCTTTTGTTTATCCACACCTGCAAAATCGCCCACTGCCCGTAAAAATTTACTGGTTTCAAAAGAGCCAATGGGAAGGGTGGGAAGATGCAAATACGGTGTGCCGAATTTTTCCTGTAACAGTTTCACATTAGTTAAGCCCACCCAAGGGGATACAAGCAAATTAAATTCCGCCTCCGGAATTCTATCAATATTTTTAATGCCCCGGTCATAGCCAAAAATCGTATTAGCAGTTAAGCCAAGCTGGGCAATTAGATTTTCCAACTCGACTAAATTTCCCTGCCAAAAGGGGTCGTGCTGCGGAACGCCGGCCCAGATATTCACCAATCCTTTGGTTTTATGCGCTGCCGGCTTTAAATACTGTTCAATAATGGCCTGAATAACCCACTCGTGTCCCAGAAAATTATTTCCCTTAAAACCTGCTGTTGAAGCAAAAATTACCGGCTTTTCCTCATCCTTAAACGAGCGGATTACCTCTTCTATATCGTCGCCGATAATTTCCGAAGAACAACTGCTTAATACCACATACATGTCGGCATTGACAACCTTAAGTGCATTTTCAATGGTTTCCCGTAATCGTTCAGAACCGCCAAAAACCACGTCTTTTTCATTAAGATTGGTACATGGAAAAATCCGGGGCGCAAAATGCCCCGAACCTCCATAATTTCCTCCCTGCAGCTTATCAGCGCAGCCAGGACCGGAGTGCAATATGGGCAATGCCTTGGTAATTGCCTGCACCGTCTGCATCGCAGCCATGGCGCACTTGTAACGGGGTTGATCCAATAGTTTCGGCATTTATTTCACATCCTCCTTTAGTAAGGCTGCATTATCCTGTTTATACCACCAATCGGAATAGGGCAGCGTAATCCGGGCGGCAAGATTTTTTTCAAAGCTTCTGTTTCTGATGGTATCAAGAATTGTGTTGGCAAAATCCAGGGTCCCTCTGTAGCCAAAAGTCTTATATTCGTCGCCAAGAAATAAAGCGGCAATCCCTTGCTTAATGGCCCAAACGGTTGTGCCAGGGTGTCTGGCCAAATAAATATCCGGTTTATGCGTATTTAATATATTTAAAATTTCAAAGTTTTGCTGATCGCTGACACTTACTTTTAAATTATTGGGATTTTCTTTTACCAAATGTTCAAGATAGGGCGGCGTCTCCCCATTATCATATTTCGCATCAAAATGCCAGGAAGCCACCCACACTACTTCGATACCAAGCTCCTGTAGAACACGGGACACCTGAAAAGCAAAGCTTGCGCCCATCCCCAGGACGGCACGCAGTCCTGTAAGTTCTTTTTTTACTGCTTCAATTTTAGGCAGATAGAAGGCTCGCTCCTGTTCGATATAGGCTTCTACTTCCTCCGCTTTCCCAATTACCCGGCCTATTTCCCTGAGCCATGCTTCGAAACCGGCAATACCTAACGGATTGATGGTCTTGACATAAGGTACGCCGTATTCTTGTTCTAAACCATTACCCAAATACGTTCCTAATGTCCCACAGATTGACACGGTAGCCAGTGCTTCCGATAAGTGGGTAAGTTCTTCCACTGTTGAATTAGCATATAAAAAAAATGGCTCAACACCAAAATTGGAAAAAATCTCAATAATTTCTTTTCTGGCACTTTCATTAAAATTTTTAAAGTTTATGACATTACTCTTTTTTTGCGGCGGCTTCACTATGCTGGTAAGCACCGCATGATCGGCGGCATCAAAGCCGGATGCCCATACTCTTGATTTGAAACCTTCACAATGAACCGGCGCCAAAGGAATCGGTAGTTCTGTTTGCAGCTCAGTAATAACACTGTCGACATCTTCGCCGATAATGCCGGAAACGCAGGAAGTTCCCACAAAAATGGCTTGAGGTTTGTAGCGGTTATAGGTTTCGATAATTATTTCTTTAAGGCCAGTTATCGCACCAAAGATTGTATCCGATTCATCCATATCGGTTCCGAGGAAAACAGTATCATATTCAATACCCCGTTTCGCCGCAAGCTGTGTATGATGGACAATTACCGTGGAAGATCCGGCGGTGCAGCCTGAAGGTGCATGATTGATCACAGCAACGTCGATGATGCTGGCAAGCTGGTTCAGGGCGCAGCCGGCATCACAAGAACTGGACTGACTAAAGCAGCGTTCCTTTTCCTTGAGTGTCCCGCATCTCGTCTGCTGGACGAGGTCGTGAAGATCCCCGGAATAGCCCGTGATTGATCCCAGCCTATTTTCCCGGCTGCCTGCCGCCGTAACCTGTAAATTAATAGACATCTATTCATCCCCTTTATCTTGGATACGAGTCAAGACTCCCGCCTCTATAGGCGGCGTTAATTCAGGTGGAGTAGACTCTCCACCTGAATCCCCAATGTTTCAGCTATGCTGAAACGAGTTCACTAGATTCTTTGGCTGACTGCCAGCGCCTCATTGAGATAGTACAACAAGTCATCAATGTCCTCCAGACCGATGGATAACCTCACCAGATCTTCCGTAACACCGCTTGCCACCTGCTGTGCCGGCGTTAGTTGCTGATGGGTAGTGCTGGCGGGATGAATGACCAGCGACTTGGCGTCGCCGACATTGGCCAAATGAGAAAATAGCCCCAGATTATTAATGAATTTTTTCCCCGCTTGCAAGCCACCCTGAATGCCGAATGTAAGAATCGCCCCCGCGCCTTTGGGGAAATACTTTTGCGCTTTTTGATATGAGGAGCTGCTCTCTAAACCTGGATAATTTACCCAAGTTACATACTTGTGTCCTTGCAAGAACTCCGCCACCTTTTTCGCATTGGCAACATGTCGCTCCAGCCGCACCGACAGCGTCTCCAGTCCCTGTAAAAATAGGAAGACATTAAACGGGCTAACCGCCGCGCCGGTATCGCGCAACAAAGTAACCCGGGCTTTCGTTATATATGCCGCGTTCTCGAATTTTTCTACAAAAGATATTCCATGATAGCTGGGATCAGGTTCCACTAAACCGGGAAACTTTCCATTATTCCAGTCAAATTTACCTGAGTCCACAATAATGCCTCCGATGGAAGTTCCGTGTCCGCCAAGGAATTTGGTTGCGGAGTGAACAATAATATCGGCTCCCCACTCAAATGGACGATGTAAATAAGGTGTGGCAAACGTACTGTCAATAATCAGCGGAATATTATGCTCGTGAGCGACTTTTGCGACATTTTCCACATCTAAAACATCCAGTTTGGGATTGCCGATAATTTCAGCATACACCGCTTTGGTTGCCGGTGTAATGGCCTGGCGAAAATTTTCCGGATCACTAGGATCAACAAAATGGACCTTAATTCCCAGTTTGGGCAGCGTATGATGAAATAAATTATAAGTACCGCCATAAAGTGCCGCAGAAGATACTATTTCATCCCCTGCCTGGGCAATGGTCAGAATGGAATACGTAATAGCCGCCTGTCCGGATGCAACCGCCAACGCCCCCACGCCGCCTTCCAAGGCGGCTACTCTTTCTTCAAAAACACTTTGCGTCGGATTGATCATCCGGGTATATGCATAACCTAATTCATCAAGTGAAAAAAGCCGTGCTGCACGCTCGGTATCACCTAGCACAAAAGAGCTGCTCTGATAAATAGGCACTGCCCGAGCACCTGTCACCGGGTCAGGTACTTGTCCGGCATGTAGCGCTAGGGTGTCAAACCCATGTTTTCTCTCATTTTCTTTACTCATTGCTATCTGCTCCTCTCCTAAATCAAAAGGCCTGCGCAAATCAAATCTGCACAGGCCTTCAGTTTCTGACTAATCGGCGAGTTACTCTGAAACATAATGTTCTGCTCTCTTAATCGTAGCTTCTTATGGGTAAATCAATAGCTTTCCCAAACTATAAGCTCATTTTCACCGCCAGTACCTGCTTTCCTCATCAGGCAATTCTTTAAAAAGAACAGTTGACAGATATCGTTCGCCCGTGTCCGGCAGCAGGGCAACAATCGTTTTGTCCGCATTCTCTGGCCGTCTGGCAATCTGGGCAGCTGCAAACGCAGCAGCACCGGAGGAAATACCTACAAGCAGTCCCTCTACTCTTGCCAGTACCCGGGCAGTATCAATGGCTTCCTCGTTTTTCACTTTAAAGATTTCATCCACAGCCTCATAGTTAAACACCTTGGGCACAAAGCCGGCTCCAATTCCCTGAATCTGATGCGGACCGGGATTGCCGCCAGATAAAACCGGAGAATCATTTGGTTCAACTGCAACAATTTTAACAGCCGGATTTTTGGCTTTTAGCCCTTCACCCACACCGGTAACCGTACCGCCGGTACCCACCCCAGCGACAAATATGTCAACTTTTCCTTTGGTGTCGGCCCATATTTCTTCAGCTGTTGTCTCCCTGTGAATAGCCGGGTTAGCAGGATTATTAAATTGTTGCAATATTACCGAATCCGGAATTCGCACGGAAAGTTCTTCGGCTTTGCGGATAGCACCTTTCATGCCATCCGCCCCAGGTGTCAGTACCAATTCGGCACCAAGGGCCTTTAATAAGGTTCTCCGTTCTACACTCATTGTGTCCGGCATAGTAAGAATAATTCGATACCCTCTGGCAGCCGCCACGAAGGCCAGGCCGACACCAGTATTGCCGCTTGTGGGTTCAATAATCACTGAGCCTGGCTTAAGTACGCCTTTTTTCTCAGCATCCACCACCATGGAATTGGCGATTCTGTCCTTTACGCTGCCTAACGGATTAAAATATTCGAGCTTAAGCAGCAGCTGGGCATTTAACTTAGCCAGCCTAGAAAAAGAATTAGGCCTTAAAAGCGGCGTGTTGCCGATAAGTTCTGTTAGATTATCTACAATATACGACACTCATCTTCCCCCTTATAAAGTTAGTACAAGAATATCAACCTTGTTGCGCTTCTTTGATATTGTCAAACGGATTGCTGGCATACCACTCTGGCCGGAACGGCAAGGGTACATTGGCCGCTATTTTTTTAGGAAAGTTTGTATTTTTGAGGCTTTTCACTGCTTTTCTTGCCAGTTCAAAAGCTCCCGAATAGCCCATATAGTTTAGTGATTGACCAAACAGCGGAATATTGGGAATACCCAGTTTTGTCACCCAGGCAGGAGCGCCCACATGGCCAACATAGAGGTCAGGTTTGAGCCGGTTAAGTATGACCAGTTCTTCAGACGGTTGTCCCGGCGCAACGTCGATGACAGCTTCCTGGTCATCAATATCATCAATCATGGGAACAGCAAAGCGATCAAAATTATGAGGTTTCAATCCCAAGACCTTCATGCCTAAGGATTGATAAAACTCAGCTGTTGTAAAAATCCGGGTTTCACCGCCACCGACAAATACCGTTTTGCCCTGCAATTCTTTTTTAAATGGTACAAGCGCTTCTTCCAACTGGGCAGTCTCAATGGCGATCAGTTTTTCTGCCTCGTCTTCAAGCTTGAAGAAACGGGCAATAACCCGCAGCCACTGATTGGTATTTTTAATTCCAATCGGCAGAGTATCAATGACATAATCTGTACCGAACCGCTCTTTCAGATGACCGATTAGGTAATCATCATGCGTGGCACAAATACTGACATTGAGCGCCGCTTCACCGATACGAGAGATTTCATCAATACTTGCATACAACGGCAGTACTCGCACAGTAAGCCCCAGTGCCTTGAGTAGCCGTGACAATTCAAATTCATCTCCAAAACTAGTAGAACCGACATTTAACAAATTCACCGTCTTGCTGTTGATATACCTTTCGGTCTCTTCTGCTGTTGTATAAGCAATATCATCAGGGTTTATTCTGTCTTGTTTTTTTATGGGATCAACCAATTTCTTCAACACACCGTGATAGGCCGAATCATAACCGGTAGCAACAAATTTACTTTTAAAGCCTTCGCAGTGAACAGGCACCACGCGGGCGGAAAGCTGTCCGTCAAGCTCATCAATTAAAGAATCAATATCATCACCAATAATGCCTGGTACGCAGCTATTCCCGATGATAATGGCATCCGGACGGTATTCCTTCTCGGCATACAATATTGCCTGACGCAATTTATCAATACCACCGGCAATAACATCATTTTCGTCCAGATTGGTATGTATCCAGACATTGTCAGTGCCTTGTTTTTGTTTTAGCACTCTAAAGGTTTTACTATAACCAGCAATACCCAGATTATTAGAAGCGCAGCCCAGCGGACCATGAATGATAATGACTGAATTTTGGAAGGTTCTGACGATGCCCAAAGCTAAGTTTAACTGGCAGCCGCCGCCTTGGGCAAACTTCCTGCTGTTATACTTGGTGCAGCCCTGACCCATGCCATGCTTAAGAGTGGTGCAAGAACCACCAAATGCATATGTGGCCTCAATTCGTTCTTCTCTGGTAGGAGCAGCCTCTGCTGATAAATAATCATATGTAAGATCTGCTGTCAATTTAGACATTGTTATACCTCCTAGTTATCGATTGCTGACAAGTACTGAAATAAGGTCTTCGGTCAGCGTTAATCCACCCCGGTAGCCAGTGTAGCCTCTGTCCAGAATAGCCCGGTTGGTGACTGGGAAAGAAACTGGCAGGAAAGAGGCTCCAATCTTCTGCGCCGTACTGGCTTCAAGGCTGCTGCCGACAAGAAACGCCGGACTAAGCGCATCATAGTATTTGTCGTTATTATTAGGTTTCCAGTTCTGCCGAATATGATTAAGCAATTGCCCGGCATGTTGTTCAAATACGACTTTGGGTTTAGTTTCAGAACTTAACTGTTCAAACTTTTTCTCATATTTCTTTTGGCTAAACTCATCCTCAACATCATTGATAACCACAAGTTGCGGCACCCAGCCCAAATCGTCGGCCAAATAACTGATCAAGGGAAAAGCATAATTACTATCGGCCGAAACAATCGCATACCGTTGCAGGTCAATATCGCCGTAAATATCTAAAAATCTCTCAATATAACTGTAATAATATTGTTTTTCTTCAGCAATAAGCGCTTCGACTATAGCCGGTTCAATTCCCAGCTGTTCTCCAATTTTATGTAAAAAAGCATCAGTTCTCGTTTCACCGATCGGAAGATCAATAGTAACATACGGAATATTGTGCTTTTCTTCAAAAACTTTAGCAGTATCAATGCCATATTTCTCGGAGAATACAATTGTCAAAGCAGCATCCCCGTAATTTTTTATTTTTTCAATGGTTTCGCCATCCCCAAAAAAGGTATTGGCTTTTATGCCTAATTTTTTTAACAGCCTTTGAATTCCCCGGATATTGCCCCTATAAAAGACATCCTGTCCGGGCATAATCCCCAAAATGTTGACCGTCTTCTCAGCCTTTACGGCTTTGGGTTCGATAAACTCGGCAGCAAGGGCGCTCAGCACCACCTCATAACCTTTAAACCCATTACCCAAAAAACCCGGCGTATTGGCAGCCAGCACGGGATACTTGCCATCTTTGAAACGTTTAGCCACACCTACGACATCATCACCGATGATTTCAACTTGACATCCAGTTACGACAAAGTACAGATCACCATCAATTACTTTGATGGTATGAGTAATTTGTTCTTCCAACCGCTCCTCTCCACCAAAAACGATGTCTTTTTCGACAACATTGGAAGTAGGCGTCATCTGGCCGCTGCAATAACCGGACCCTCTGTAGCCGCTTGCCTGGTTATATGTGCCTGACAGCATGGTAGCGCATCCCCCTGATGCATGAACGATGGGAATTGCTCGCGGCAGTGAAGCTATGGTAACAATCGCACCTCCCAGAGCGCATGTAGACTTTGCACGTTCGATAAAAGTACCCATGTACTAACCTCCTAATATTGACTTCTACAATATAATAAGAATTCTACTGGACAATGCAAAAAGGCCGAGAAATTGTTTTAAAAAACAATTTCTCGGCCTCTAGTATACTAACCAGTCAGCCGCCAACCACCTACCAGTTGACATGAATTATTAAATAAAATTCTATTACACTTTATGATTGTATTATAAAGTATATGTCGCCTATTGTAAAGTATCCCTTATATTTCTTTTTTTCTACAGCCGAGTAAAATAAACATGATCAGCAGAACAGGACCTGACTCACTCCCGTCCGCTAAATCCGCTAAAAGAATCATCATCCCAAGAATCCGCATCACTACAGCCAATGCAAGGAGATCCGGCCTGGATGGGATATGACAGCCCCTGCCACCAGCCCATAGCGGCGCAGGAATTGAAAGTCGAGGGACCACGGCACCCTAGTTTATACAGGCACCAACCAGCCTTAGAAGCATTATCGCCATAGTATTCCACAAACTGGCCAGCTTCAAAGAAAGGTTTGCGCGAGCACCCCTCATGAACGGTCTTACCAAAAAACCGGCTTGGTCTTCCCTGGCTATCCAGCTCCGGTAATTTCCCAAACAAACTGTACTGCAAGACAACACCGGCAATAACCTCAGGAATAGGAGGACAACCAGGGATGTTCACAACAGCTTTGCCGGGTATCACCTGCTGGATGGGTGCGGATTGCGTTGGGTTAGGGCGAGTTGCCTGAATTCCTCCCCAGGCGGCACAAGAACCAATCGCTAAAACAGCGGCCGCATACTTAGCAGCCTCTTTCAAGGTTTCTACATACGGGACGCCGCCAACCGAACAAAAGCATCCCTGAGCACCCAACGGGACTGATCCTTCGGCAACCAGTAAATAGTTACCGCGAAACGATAAGGGTGGGCTGGCATCAACAAAAAATTACTATTCGTAACAACAATGCAGCTTTGCATGGGTTTTCTCAATTAGCTGATCAGAATGACTAGATGAAGGCTAAGATTACGCTGTGGTAATCTTAGCCTTTTTTTATTTAAAAACTCACTCTAGGACAGGACTATTCTTGCAGCCAAATAATAATTCGGGAGAGGATATTAATGGATAAAAAACAATTAGTCCCATGGCTACACGAGCGTAAAAATGTTTATTCTTTATTAGCCGGCCTGTATAAGGCCAGTCCTACCATGCAGTTACTGGAAATTATTCAGGATCTACTCACCACAAATTTAAAAATTCAGTTCATGCCGCCAGCTTCCAGGCACCTGCTTTTTCGATACTTAGTTTCAATTTATGATACTCGGTTAGTGTACTGCGATGACCGACACTTATCACTGTCGATTTTGGCAATTGTTCTTGTACTAAATGATACATGACCTTTTCTGTCGGTTCATCAAGAGCCGAAGTTGCCTCATCCAGAAACAGCCACTCCGGGCGCTGTAATATGGCCCTCGTAAAAGCAACCCGTTGCTGTTCGCCTAATGAAAGTATTTGCGACCAATTTTCTGCCTGATCCAATTTTTCGGTCAAATGTCCCAACTTACATATTGTCATAATTTCTCGTATCTTTTCATCAGGAGCTGAATCTGCCGCACTAGGATATAAAATAACATCGCGTAAAGTACCTAACGGCAAATACGGCTTTTGCGGCAAAAATAATAGCTTCTGATTCTCGGGAATATGAATATTTCCCTGACCGAAAGGCCAAATACCAGCCAATGTTTTCATTAAAGTACTTTTTCCGATACCCGATGCCCCGGTAATCAGCAATTTATCGCCTGCATGGATTTTGAGTTCTAAATTTTTCAATAATAATTCGCCGTTTGGCAAAGCCACATTAAGTCCGTTTACTGATAATACCGCATCAGAAGTATGGCTTATTTCAATGGACTTCTTTTCCACCATTTCTTGTGTCCGGTTCATATGATCAATAAAGTTGATTAACCTGTTGACCACCGCCTGCAATTCCGCCAGCGAAGCCTCTGTCAATGAAAAGTAATTTCTGATAACAAATGTTAACGCCGCTTCCACTTGCGTAAAAGCGCTAGCCGTCTGCATAAGACCTCCCAATTGCATTTGCCCACTAAAAAGACGGGGTGCACAAACAAGATAGGGAAATAAGAATGTAAGCCGCCAATGTAATATGACTACCCAGGACAGTTTTTTTTGGCGTGCCATAATCCCGCGGAAATTGTCAATAATCTTAGTAAAACATTGATTAAAATTAGTCTGTTCACGCTGCTCGCCATGATAAAAAGCAACACCTTCACTGTTTTCACGCAAACGGATCATGCTAAAACGAAAATCAGCTTCATACCGCTGTTTGGCATAATCAAGTCCGACCAGAGACTTGCCTACGATTGCCGTCAAAAACGAGCCGGTAAGGGCATAAATGATAGCCACCCAAACCATATAGCCGGGAATACTAACTTGTTGCTCCCCCACAGGAATCTCTAGTGATCCAGATAAATTCCATAGAATAACGATAAAGGTACAGAATTGGATGACCGCCCTTAAAAAGCCGAGGGCAAGCGTCAATGTTGAGTAGACGAATAACCGTAAATCCTCACTGATTCGCTGATCAGGATTATCCGTGCTGTTATCAACTATCTGCATCAAATAATAAGTACGTTTCTTAAGCCAGCCTGTAAGATAATGGTCTGTCAGCCAACTGCGCCATTTGATTTCTAAGAGTTGTTGCAAATAAAGCTTATATATCTCAATAACGAGAAAGACTACCGTGAATATCGGCCAATAGCCTAAATATTGCAGAAAACCAGTTTTATCCAGATTTTGTATTGTATTATAAAAGGTATTTTGCCAAGCATTGTACTTTACCATGGCATACACATCAAGAAGCTGTAAGCCAATAATCACGGCCAGCAGTATTCCGGCGTACCATTTTTCTTCCGACTGCCAATACCCCCGGGAAATTTTCCATACTCCTTTAAAAAACTTAGAACCATATTTTTGCATGAAACTGTCAACCTTTCCAAAAATTCTTGTATAGAACCTACTACAGCTAACCTTATGCTCATCAAAATGGCTATGATCTAAGAGGGATTGACGGCTACAGCAATTTTGGTTATGCCGGTTTGCCGAATGGCATCCATGAGTTCAATGACCCGGCCATGCTCCACACTGCGGTCGGCATTGATAATCACCGAGGTTTGTTTATTCTCCCTGCCGTGCTGTGCAAGACGCTGTACAGCATCAGCCGATGAGGCGATTTCTTCCTTATCGTAAAAAAGCCTATCATCTTTGGTCAGTGTCAGTGTAAACACCTGTTGTTTGTCACTCTGTATGCCGCTGGCATGAGGAAGATTAACCGGCAGACTGTTTTGGGTGGTCATTGACAAGGTGGCCACCATGAAAAACACCAGCAAAAAGAACATGGTATCAATCATCGGAATGATTTCAATGCGTGCCTTTTTAGGCGTATTTCTTGGTATCTTCATACTTATCACTCCTGTAAGGCAGTGTATCTAAAGCTATTTCCAGTTTGGTTGCATAGTGTTCAATGACTTCGGTTTCCCGTTCAACACGAGCCAAAAAGTAGTTATAAGGGATAAGGGTAACTACCGCTACAGTGATACCGGTAGCAGTGGCGATTAATGCTTCGGCAACGCCACCGGTAACAGCGTGTGGCTGTCCCATGCTGGCTACGGCCATAACCTGGAAGGAGTTTATCATGCCGATAATTGTACCTAATAACCCCAACAACGGTGAAAGCGTGATAATCGTATCAAGTGCCGGTAAACCACGTCTCATCACAGACAGCTCAGCAATCCCAACCGCTTCCATAGCTTTAGCTGATTTGTGGCGGTTATCAATACCTGCTGATAAAATTCTCAACAATGGCACTTTCGCCCCTTTTGTCAGGTTAATCGCTTCATCTATCTGTCCTTGGTTAATAAGCGTAATCACCTTATCAGCCCGTTCGACTGCTCCTGCCCGCTTAAAGAATAATAATCTCTCCACAATAATAGTAATTGCCACGATAGAGCAAATGGCCAGCGGTAGCATGATCCACCCGCCTTTAATAAGTAAATCAACCATAGTTAGTTTCATCCTTTCTATACTAATTTGTTTCTTAATCTACTTGTGTATCAGCAAGACTGAACCTCACGCGCACATCATGATAACTTTCCATCGGGACTCCGTCCTGTCGCGCCGATGAAAACCGCCATTGTTTTACAGCTCGTGCTGCCGCAGCATCAAGCGACCCATAACCGCTGCTTCTTTGTACCGATACTGCCGCCGCCGAACCGTCTACCCCCACCAGAACACGGATCACTACTATTCCTTCCCAGCCCGCCTGCCAAGCATCACGCGGATAGGCAGGACGTGAACCTGAAAGATAACCGGCCTGGGTACGAACTACAGCCTTTTTTTCCTGCCCACCGGATTTGCCGGATTCACGGTCACCGGTATTACCAGCAACGGCATTGGATATTCCCACTGTTGCCGCCCCCGAATAAGAGGTTTGCAATACAGTTGCTGCATTGGCATTAGTCTGGTGTGTAGTTGTTTTTTCGGATACCGCTTCCTGTTTTAGTGAAGTTCTTTCCGTAGTAAGCTGCTTTTCTGCTTGCTGTTCCTGCATTGCAGCCGGCGAGCTCAAGTCTGCCAACGTATTACCTGTATCAATTACACTGGCAGGTATAATCTCGATAGGAGCAGCATTTGAAACATGTACTACCATAGTATTTCCCAGTATTAGCAGCAAACCTAGCAGTACACTATGGAAGAGTAAGGATATTCCTGCTGCCCTGATATACGGAGACTTTGTCATAGCATTCAACCTGCTCTCCTCCCAAAATTAATTTAATCTTGTCACACCTTTATTTAGGAGATTGCCGTACATTTAAAAACTATATACGGCAATCTCTTATCACGTTATGACCATAACATATTTCTAAAATGTTCTCTCAATGCGTAAGGTGAAGCTACGAGGTGTACCAGCATAAACTGTAGAGCCAGTCAGAACCGGCCAATACTGCTTGTTAGTTAAGTTGTACAGATTCAAAGAATAGTTCCAGCCTTTCGTCTTGTAATACACGACGGCGTCGATTGTGCTATAACTGCCGGTCCATGCAGAATCGGCATTATCTAAAGGACGCTTGCCGACATAAGTCACGCCGCCGCCAAAGCCCAAGCCTTTCCTAGGCCCATCTTGAATTTCATAGGTCGACCAAAGCTTAAAGGTCTGCGTTGGTACAGGGCTAAATTGCTTGCCAATCCAGGTAGGATGTACGCGGTCTGCAACCGTTGTCGCCTCATCATGGGAATAAGCTGCCAACAGATTCCACCCAGGCTGAATCACATAATTGGCATCAATCTCGAAGCCTTTACTGGCCTGCTCGCCAACCAGCTGCCAATCGGTATCCCGATTAGTACCCGCATTGTTTGCAATATTCTTCATGTGAATATTGTATAGAGCAAGGGTCACGCTAGCTTTATTGCTCACATTATACTTTACACCGCCCTCAAGCTGGTCGCCGGTTTTGGGTGAAAAATACTGTTTTAAAGCTGTTCCATTCACTGTAACATTCTTCCCGCCCACTTTAACCGACTGTGCGGATTGATATTCATAGGCCGTTGAATACCCGGCAAACCAGGTTACCCCTGGCGATGTTTCATAAGTCGCTCCTAGACGCCAGGTATTTCCCGCAGCATTTTGATTTTTCTCATCAGAGTAGGCTGTATGACTGATACCTCCCGTTACCTTCAATTTGTCGGAAACAGTTACCGTATCAGACAAGTAGCTGCCATAACGATAAATATGCGATGCTGCACTATTGATATATCTTAAATTATACGGTTCACCCCAAATCGGATTCGTGGCACTCACAGGATCGACATCACCCAATACCGATAACGGCCAATCGCTATTGTAGCGCGACCATTCATAGCCCAGCACCAGATTATGGTCAAGTCCCCAGGCCTTAAACTTGGCGTTGCCAGTCGTATCCCAAGACAAAGTATCGTTATTGAAAATGTACCGATTGTACGCACTACCAATTGTGTCATATTTATTAACCCACGTTTCATCACCCAGCATGGTACGGTCATTTCTGGAATTACTATACCGCAATGACGAGGTGATACTCCAGATATTATTGAACTTATGCTCAACCTGGCCGGAGATACTGCGCCCAATATAATAATAACGGGCATTAGGACTATAATAGTTCACATTGTAAGGAATTACACCATAGGGAGGCTTAATAGTTCCCTCCCACGGCAAACTCCCACTATACTGTCCCGGCAGATTATAATTATTATAGGTTGCCAAAAAAGTATAGACGGTATCTGCCTTAGGCTTACCCTGTACAATCACGCTACCGTTAAAATGGCGGCTGCGCACGTCTCCTATGTAAAAGGATCCCTGGTTATCTGTATTAATAATCGTCCGGGACAGCCATTTCTTATCTTTTGTCAAGGGAATTGACATGTCAATATCCGTCGACCATGTACCATAAGAACCAAATTCCTGGCCTATCGTAATTGATTCTTTTGTCAGCGGTTTTTTTGTCACATAGTTGATAACGCCACCTGGTGAATTATTGCCATAGAGTACCGAACTCGGCCCTTTAAGTACTTCGATGCGATCCATATTGCCGGTCCAGCCGCCAACCACTGAACTATTGTCATATAAGCCGTCAACATAGAATTTGTTAGATGGAAAGCCACGAATGTTAAACGACGGATTTAAATTGGTGGAGTTAGCGCTCCAACTACCAGTACCCACACTAACACCGGCGACATTGCTCAATGCCTTTTCCACTGTATCAGCATGCTGTTCTTTGAGAACTTTCTGACCGATTACAGTGATTGTCTGGGGCAGATATTTGGAATCGATATCCGATTTACTGCCTGTCGAGCTGTGTGTAACCACATAATTATTCACACCCTCGGCATTCGGCTGCTGACCAATACTTAGGCCTTCTTGCTTTTTCTCTTTGTTTTCTTTAATTTCAATCTCTGTGACAGGAATTTCCACAGCTTGTTCAGCTGTCTTCACTTCAATCTTTTCTTGGGATTCATTCGTTGTTGTCTCTTGATTTTCTGTCGCACCAACAAAGGTTGGCGTGTAAAACGATAAGGCTACCGCAAATGCCGTACTATATAACAATGGCCGCATCTTTTTCTTCTTTATTTTCATCGGAGTCAACTCCTTAACTTAAAAAATACTGTATTGTAGCAAATTTATGTTTATCCCAAGAAAGTTGGTGCCCTTACCGAAAAACTATCCGTTTTATACAAACCAATCAGCCCTCTCGTTATTTTTACTGTTCATAGGGATTAAAGCATTTAAGCCTCAATGCATTTGTCACTACAGAAACCGAACTAAAAGCCATGATGGATCCAGCCAAAACTGGAGACAAATAGCCCGCTGCCGCTATGGGAATGCCAATGGTATTGTAAATAAGTGCCCAAAAGAGATTTTGCTTAATATTTCGCATAGTTGCTTTACTCAGTTTGATGGCTGCTACCAGTCCTTTCAGTTCACCACTTATCAACTACTGCATTATATACACCGGAAAGTTTATTCAAGCCATTCTCCAAACGAGTAGAGCAAGCCGCACAACTCATACCGTTAATCTTCAAATCAACCTTAGCTTTGTCAACTTGAAAACCTAATTTTTCGATTTTTCCAGATATCTCATGTAAGCCAATCACGTTCGGTTCATAGGTGATGGCAGCATTTTCAGTAGCCAAATTGACTCCTGCTTTTTTGACCCCCGCCAAAGACAATAACCCTTTTTCTATCCGGACGGCGCAGGCAGCGCAAGACATTCCGTCTATTTTTACGGTTGAGGTATATAAGTTATCCTCATCCTTTAAAGCAGTCATAATTTTCACCTTTCTTATCCAATAACATAATAATTTTAAAAAAGTCCGCTTAGAATATATTCCTCTAGCTATGCCATGTTTTAGTTTTGCCGGTAATCGAACCAAGTGCCGCCAAGGCACCCAGTTCGGTATATACCAAGCAATCGTCTTACAACTTAATCAATAACAGTAAACCCGAGGTCTTCTATCACTTTGACATACTCGGCATGACTAGCAAATCCGGTAATAATTGCCTCTTTGGTTCCCAAATCAACAGAAACATCCGTAACTCCCGGAATTCCCTGGAGTGCTTTCTCTACCTTACCTCTACAACCGTTGCAGGACATTCCCTCTACTTTTACTATGGTTTGTGCCATAAAACTCACCTCCTTTCAGGTTGGTTTTCTACCGCATTTCCAACAGTAATCATTTGTCTGAAAAAATAAAGGCCAGATTTATCCAAAGATAAATCTGGCCTTCAGTTTTTTATCTGATCAACCAAGAGTTTCTTAATAGTTTAATCACTTAGAGGAGTTTCTCTATACTGCACCCGCAACGCAACTTCCTTTATACTATATATAATCGATAGTTGGTTAACTCAAGTACAACTATTCATACTCGTAACCATATATTATAATAATATATGGTTTTTTACAAGTACGCATAATTATATGATATACTAATAAAAAGAGTACTATTGGAAAAGGGCGGGTATGTAATGTCAAAGTCGCAATCCCAGAACTGGATTTGTCCTGTAACAGCTGCAAACATGGCAGTTGCCCAAAGGCTAGTCGCAGGCAAATGGAAATTTGTAATTTTATGGCGTTTAAGTGATGGAACGAAACGATTTAATGAGCTTCAGAAAATGCTACCCATTTCACAGGGAATTCTTACACAGCAGTTAAGAGAACTTGAACGAGATGGAATCGTGCATCGGGAAGTATATAGGGAAATCCCCCCCAAAGTCGAATACTCATTAACAGATATTGGACAAGGTTTTGTACCGATATTGGATGATGTGCTTAAATGGGTTAAAAGCTATAACGAACGTAAAACGAAAGCCGATAGGGTTTAGTTTACACCCCGGTCTCCCAATTCTGGACTAAAACGTAAATCCCATCAGAAAAACCGATAACTGGAGGCACAGATCTCTACCAAGAGTTCTGTGTCTCCAGTTATCCAGTCAACACAAACACCATACCAATAGGTTTATTCAAATTCAATTGCGACACGTGCATTCTGTAAGACCTGCTCTTCTAAAGCATTTTTCGCCCCGTAATAGGAATAAGTACTCAGCCCTGCACAGTTCTTGCAAATAATGCGACTATTTCTATCTTATTAATTGCCTTCGAATAACTGTGGACCTGTTTACAATGCTCACTATAATCACACGACTATTGACTTTTTCAATTCCCATCAACACTTCCCATCTTTTTTTGCTCCTTCTGTAATATGGCATCTCAAGGGCCTGCGAGGTTTGCGCAATATAGATTTCATCTCCTGTAAACAACACGGCTTTTCCTGTTCTTAAACTTTTTCATAGTGCCAGCAATTCAAAGGAAATTTTATATCTTCTCTCTTTTTTCCCTGAAGGAGCCTCCACAGAAAAATAAATAAGCTGACGACATTATTCGTCTCCAGCTTATTTACCGGTCAACTCACTGATATAATCCATAATTCTACTTCATAATTTCAAATTCCGTCAGAACAAGGTGAAATTGATTACTTATTTGCTGTAGCCAATTCTTTTCCCAAAGCATAGGCGTTCTGTAGATACTGTTCATTTTGTGAAGCAGCGTCTGCAGCTCCCAGCCCGCTTCCCACTAATGGCTTGGTGCCAGCTGCAAAACCTACACGGCTAAGTACCTGGGCAAGTGCCTCAATGCAACCAGCATAAAGCTTGGGATCAGGCTGATTTTGAACAAATACTAACCCATACTTTTTACCAGGAGCAAGGCTACTGCTGAAATCCGGCTTCAGATAAGCAAACAGGCGATCTAAAACCAGACCAAGTTGCGCCGTAAACCTCCCGAAATAAACCGGTGAGCCAATGACTACAGCGTCAGCACCATTAATAGCCTTATAAATTTCGGTGGTATCGTCCTTGACAGCACATTGACCAGTTTTCTTACATGCATAACATCCCTGACAACCGCGCAGGTTAAGCTCATTTAAATAAAAGGTTTGGATTTCGCCACCCTGCGCCTTATAGCCCTCAGCCACCTGTTGCAACAGAGTATCGGTATTTCCGCCTTTTCTTGGGCTACCTATTAATGCAACCAATTTCAAAATAATCACTCCTTTGAATTTGATTAAAGATTTAAATAAAAGTAGAGGCAGATATTATCCAAAAGGAAAATCTGCCTCTGGATTATTTCCAGTCAACGCCAAACTTATTATTTTTCTTTATTTTAGATCCTCAGGTAAATTATGTCAAGAACCTATAATTAAACGATCAGATCATGAAAATCCACTAAATTAAAAACAGGAAATGAGAAGAAAGAAGTTGCCTATAAAAAACCTTGACTATTCCGCAAACCATGCTATAATTTATTTTAAAGTTAAAAATCACCAGTTGTATGGTGGCTGATCAAAATGAACTGAAGGCCAAAGAAGTTGTTTAAGCAGCTTCTTTGGCCTTGTTTTTTTTTAGTTTATAAGGGGGGAAATTATGAGACTGTTAACCACAGCAGGCAATGTAGCATTAAGGGGTTCAGGACTGTTTCTGTTCCTGCTTTTATGGGAAATCGCGCCGCGGGTAGGTTGGGCTGATGCGCAGTTTTTACCGCCTTTATCGGCGGTAATAGCAGCCGGGTATAAGCTTTGGGAGCAAGGCCTGCTGTATCCGCAACTGATTGTGAGTTTGTGGCGAGCGTCACTGGGCCTGCTGCTAGCTTTGTTAGTTGCAGTACCCACAGGCGCTATTTTGACAGGATGGTTTCCGGGAGTGCTCAAATATTTGGATCCTTTATTCCGACTTTTAAGCAATGTCAATCCTTTTTCACTGGCTCCCATGTTTATGTTGTTTTTTGGAATTGGTGAAGCCATGAAGTTAATGATTATTGCTTTGGTCTCATTATGGCCGATTTTGTTTCATACTATTACAGGCATTCGCACTGTTGATCCGTTGTTGATTAAAACAGCCCGGTCGATGAACGTTTCTAATTTTGTTTTAATGCGCGATATTCTATTGCCAGGCGCTTTGCCCACGATTGTTACCGGCATACGCATTAGCGTACAAATGGCGGTTTTTATGCTTGTGGCCGCCGAAATGCTAGGCGCAAAGGCCGGATTGGGCTGGCTGGTGCATGCGTCCGCAATGCTTTCTCAAGTGCCGCGGATGTATGCTGGTGGCGCATTTATAATTTTATTGGGAATTTTTATTAACAAAGTCATTTTACATATCGAAAAAACCAGTTTTTTCTGGAAAGAAACCGTGGGAATCTTTGATGCCGCTTCGCCTGTCAATGTAAAAGGAAAGTGGTCGAGGTTGTTCAACGAATACTATGTATCCATTGTAGTACTATTGTTTGCTTTTATTATTGCTGCCGGCGGACACGAAGTGAACCGCTTAAATAAAGAACGCTTTATTGAAACTACTTCTCCTCAGATCAATCACGAAAAACATACTATGAAACAGCATCTACCAGGATGTACTGAAAAGGAAGAAAACGACACATTGAATTACATTATCGGTGATTAGCGCGGACTCAATAGGAGGGCGGATTACATGCAAGCATTGAAAACGGTGTTTACAAATACGATTGCCATTGTCACTTTTATTTTGGTGTGGGAACTATCAGCCCGGTTCGGGCTGGTCAATACCATGTTTATACCTGCTTTTTCTACTGTGCTGCTAGCCATTGCCAAGCTGCTCATTTCCGGGGCGCTTGTTCCTCATATTGCAATTAGTTTGCAGCGATCCATAGGAGGGCTTGCGATTGCGGTGGCAATTGGTATTCCCTTAGGTTTTGTCATGGGTGGCTGGTTCCGCAAGCTAGAAACTGCATTAGAGCCCATGTTTGACATAGCGGCGCAGGCCAATCCCTATATTTTATTTCATGTGATTATATTATTTCTGGGAATTGGCGAAGCAGCTAAGCTTGCGATTATTGCGTGGATTTGTATTTGGCCGGTTTTATTCAATACGGCTGCTGGAATCCGTCATGTAGACGCTGACCTGTTGAAAGCGGCCCGATCGTTTGGCCTGACGCGTTGGTCACTGTTTTACAAGGTCGTACTGCCGGCAGCAGGACCATCCATTTTCACTGGTTTGCGTTTGAGTGCGGGATATTCTTTTTTTCTGCTCATTGCTGCCGAAATGATGGGATCAAGTTCAGGTTTGGGGTGGTTTCTTATAAACAGCCAGGAGAACTACAATATTGAGTGGATCTTCTCCGGTGCTGTGGTTATTGCCGTATTAAGCATTACTATTGATTCCATTGTAAAATATCTGGAAAAGAAAATTATAGTATGGAGTGAACCTTGCTAACAGTCACAACAGTTAGCAGAGATTGAACTAAGGAAAAAACGACCAGTAAAGGAGACTTCATAAAAAGTGAGTACTACTAAATTTAAAAATGAAATGACTCCCAAAGAAAGAATAGCGGCATTACAGGAAGGCAAACCCTATGACCGGGTACCCTGCAATCCCTCTTTATCAGCGCATGCCGCCAGAGTAACCGGGATCACCGTTGCGGAATATCATCTGTCGGCAGAAAAAATGGCCGAAGCCCAAATTGCGGCCTACAAAACCTACGGACACGATTTCGTGGGCGTATCAGCAATTCTCGGTATTGTTCACGCTATGGGCGGACATGTTGAGTATCCGCAGCAAAGTTCGCCCTACATAGCTGGACAGCTTGTAAAAAAATATTCTGATCTTCACCACCTGCAGCCGTTAAATGCGGAAAAAAATGAACATTTACTACTGATTTTCCGGGCTGCTGAGATACTGCTCGATGAGCTTGGGAATGAAGTCCCTGTCTCAATCGGAGTTCGGGCTCCTTTCAGTACGGCAGCAACCTTGCGGGGAGTGGAACTATTTATGCGTGACCTATATTCCCAACCTGAACTTGTCCACCGCCTTCTCCAATTTGCCCTCGATAATACGATAGCCGTAATAAAGAAGGCCCTTAACCTAGGAGTAGCAGTTAGCATCTCAGATCCGGTTGCTTCAGGCAGTTTAATTAGCGCCACGCATTACCGGGAATACGCTTTCCCGTATGCCAAAAAACTGATTGACGCCATCAAAGCAGCTGGCGGCTCTTCGCCAACACTACATATCTGCGGCAATACAAAAAAGATCTGGCAGGCTATGGCTGATACCGGCGCCGGCGCATTGAGTATTGAAGACAAAATTGATTTGTCTGAAGTAAAGCGGGCGGTAGGAGATCGGGTCATTATTGCCGGGAATATACGCCCGTCCGAAGCCATGTATCAAGGAAAACCGGAAGATGTGGTGGCAGACGTAAAACAAGGACTGCGGCAGGCTTTTGATAATCCGAAAGGGTATATTGTACAACTCGGCTGCGGCTTGCCGATTGATACACCGCCGGAGAATATTCATGCGCTTGTAGGCGCGGTACGCAAGTATGGGCAATATCCCCTTAATCCTGAACTATTTTAAGAAAAAAGCAACACTATAAGAAAAGACTTGGCTTCTGCCAAGTCCTTTAGGACGTCGGCAGAAGCCTTAGTCGTTCAATCCAGGGAAAGTTATACTTTCCATCTGGATAAGAAATATCGGGTTTTTTCTTTGTTGTACAAACAAAACAAGAAGCTGGATTCACAACAAGGAATCCGGCTTCCCGTTTTTAGCATGTACAGTTTAGGTTACGCTATCATTGTCGCGAAGATTTTTCTTCCAATCTAAAAAACTATTTTCAATAGAATGCAGTAAGTAGTTCAAACTCATTCCCAGTAAAGCAATAACGATAACTGCGCCAAAGGTCGAGCTGCGAATCAAGCGTCCCACACCATAATAGGCACCCATGGATTCAGCAGCAATGAGAATAAAAAAAGCATAGGTTGCACCAGATCGTATACCGGTAAAAATGGCCGGTGCTGCCGCCGGTAAAATTACTTTGCTAAAAATCTCCAGCCTATTGGCGCCAAGAGAACGGGCCATGTTAATATAGAGTGGGTCCACGTGCCGAACACCGGCAATTGTTGTAAAAAGAATTGGCCAGATAGTTGACCAAAAGATAATGAAGACTTTAACAAGCTCACCAATCCCAAAAAATAAAATAAAAATTAAAGATAACGGCAAAGCATTTACTTGCTCAAGCAGACGGAATAGTCGCATTAAGTTCCGGGATAAAGCAGGAAAAACGCCTCCTAAAATAATACCAGCAGGTACTGCAATAATTGCAGCCAGTACTAATCCGAGAAAAATTCTTTGCAAACTTGCCGCTATATGGATGAACAAAACGCCACTCGCGGCAAGCTTGCCAAGATACAATAGGACCTGGGAAAAAGGAGGAAAAAACTGTCTATCCACTAACCCATATCGTGGTGCAAATTCCCACACCAGCAATAACATAATAATACCTAAGCTATTTATAAATTGATCACCAATATATTTTATGCCAGTTTTCACGGTTTCTTTCCTCATATATCTAGCTGACCACTTCCTCCACGAGATAGATATACACAAAAGCATCTATTTTGCGTTTTCTTTACTCATGACACTTTTATACAATAAGAATAGTATGACAACCGACTTTTTTAAAAAGGAGTGGCAATCACTATGTTTGGTTTAAAGTATAAACACGTTGCCCTGATCATAACCTTAGTCGCCAGCCTGTCCGGCCTGCCCGGTGTCCCTTTTTTCTCCGATATAACCTTAGCTACTGCCTATCCTGAGCAAATCAAAATAACATGTACGAATAATCCGCAGACTAGCCTGACCATTACTTGGCGAATGGATTGCGATACAGAATACTGCCATGTGCAATATGCAGAAATCACCAGCAAGCATCCCACTCCCTATGATGTCAAAACAATCACAGCCGAACCGACAAAACGTTCGACTCCTGCCGGACCCATTCAAATGTATTCGTCAACGATTACTAGACTAAAACCGGGAACCAGCTATTTTTATCGCGTGGGTTGCGGCAATACCTGGAGCGAATGGCGCAGCTTCGTAACAGCGGCGGAATAGGACATTGCTCCTATTCTAATTCCAGCTTTCCGGGTTAACGGGATACCGGCCAAATTTTCTGGCCGCCTGAAATAATGCATGAACATTTTCTACCGGGGCTTTCATCGGCAGCCCGCAGCCAAGTGCCAAAATATAACCTTTGGGATTGTCATAGGCTTTGCGCAGACATTCCTTAGCTTCTCGAACCACATCTGC
The DNA here is from genome assembly GCF_002257705.1 of Sporomusa silvacetica DSM 10669. Taxonomy (GTDB): domain Bacteria; phylum Bacillota; class Negativicutes; order Sporomusales; family Sporomusaceae; genus Sporomusa; species Sporomusa silvacetica. The sequence continues at coordinate 49,853 of NZ_LSLK01000109.1, read as the reverse complement.
CGGCTTTCCTAAAAACATGGTAGCCGTGGGCTTAACATTTCCCAACAACGCCGTCCGATTGCCTACCGTAACCTTCGCGTCCGCTAAATCAATCGTATCATCCAGACTCAATATCCCCGCTCCGGTGTCAGCCATGTGCTGCCATATTTTTTTTGTGTTGCCGCAGATATGGAGCGACGGAGCGCTGCCGGTAAGTCTTTTGATCTGACTGATCAGTTCGCTTAGATAAGGAAATGCATATTCATAAAAATGCCGGGGACTAATCAAACTTGTGGATGCTGTGGGGTCAGCAATATTAATTTTTACTCCTATTTTTGCCGCCTCCTGTACATAAGCAAGTGTGCTTTCCAATGCATAGCGCAGCAAGCGATGAGCAAACACCGGGGTTTGGTACAAATCCCGTAAAAAAGTTTCAGTCCCTCTTAAGTTGGCCGCCACGGTAAACGGCCCGGCCACATTGGTTGTGACAGGCACTTCTGTGCCCACACGATCCATCAAAATCTGCAATGCCGTCAAATGAATCGGCAAGCGCCCCTTCGCCCACGGATTAGGAATACCCAGGCGACCTAAGTCGCCTTCTTCTTGTATGGCAAATTCACTGATGTACGGAGAATTCTCTTCTTTCGGGTACACGACTGTACTGCCTGCAGCTTCAGCAATCCCATGCAAACCGGGTCCGGTAATCACAGCTTCAACACCAAATATTTGGTGTGAGGCCAGTTGAACCTCTGCGATTTTTTCTGCCGAAAAATAGCACTCCCAATGCTTAACTCCCGTTAATTTTGCCGCATGATAACTGGGATTGATACTGCAGGGGATTCTGTCAAAAGGTTTACCTGATAGTACTGCCTCCATTCGTTCTTTAGGAGTCATTTCATCAGAATAACTGGTTCTTGTCAATTTTGTTCCCCCTTTATACTATATGGACTACACAATTTATTCACTCAGAGAAACTACCGGGCTGCTTCCTGCAAAAGGGCAAAGCTGTCTTGCTGCATCCACCAGTCAGTGTACGGAAGTTTTACTCTGGCTGCTAAGTTCTTAGCAAGGCTACGATTGGTCAATGCATCAACAATTCGATAGCCAAAGTCAATCAGCCCCTGATACCCGTAGGCCGTGTACTCATCATTGATCATAATGGAGGGTATGCCTAATTTCGTCGCCCATACGGTGGTACCGCCGTGACGGGCTACATAGAGGTCAGGCTTTAAACGGTTTAGCAAATTAATTACCTCAAAATTCTGCTGGTCGGCCACACTTATGGGAATATTTTCCTCGCCATCGACTAAGTATTGGGCAGATGCCGGGCAGGAACCATTATCATGCTGAGGGTCAAAATGCCAGGTAGAACCCCATATCACATCAATACCCAATTCCCGCAATGTCCGGATGTAGTTTTGCCCAAAACTCGGTCCCATGCCGACAACTGCTTTGTAGCCTTTCAATCGGCTTCGTATTTCCGCCAGTTCCGGGGCAATACGTTCTTCCTGTAGCCGAATATATTCCTCTACTTCCGCCTCCTTACCAATAACCGCGCCTAAACCGCGCAACCAACTATTCATCCCCGCAAGACCGTGGGGCTGTAAGGTTTTTACATAGGGAACACCATATTGTTGCTCAAGTGCATTTCCAATGTAACTGCCTAACGTTCCGCAAATGCTAATCGTCGCCACAGCCTCAGAGAGATGTGTTAACTGTTCCACAGAGCTGTACGGCAGTAAAAATACCGGTTCCAGCCCAAAAGGAGCCAACATTTCCGCAATCTGTTTACGGGCACTGCCATTAAAATTAATTACGTTTACAGTATTGGATTTTTTCTCCGGCGGTTTGACCAGTGTCGTCAAAACAGCGTGGAAGGCTGCATCAAAGCCGGTAGCCCATATCTTAGAACGAAAACCCTCGCAGTGTACTGAACCAATTGGGACCGGGATTTCGTCTTGCAACTCCTCAATTACACTCTGGATATCTTCGCCAATAATTCCTGATACGCAGGAAGTAGTAATAAAAATAGCCTTGGGATTAAAACGTTTATATGCTTCTTGAACGGCTTCACGTAATTTATTCACAGCGCCGAAAACGGTATCTTCCTCTACCATGTTTGTATTGATCAGCTGGATATTTTTATGCTCCCAGCCGCGAATATGCTGCCCCCACTTATTAACAGTATTGCCGGCTACCGTATCTGCAGCGCAGCCTACCGGACCATGATTGACCACTGCAGCATCCACAATGCGTGAAAGCTGACCTTGGGCACAGCCCGAACTGCAAGCGCTGGCTTGGCTGAAGCACCGCTCCTTATTGCGCAGCGACCCGCAAGAAGCCTGCTCTACCAAATCCCGTATTGTGCCTTGATAGCCGGTAATAGAACCTAGCCTATTCTCTCTTGTCGGTACTTCAGAATGATTCAAATTTATTGCCATAGCTCTCATCCTCCTCATTATTCCTATATTCAAAAATTCGGAATGCCAACTAATACAATATCAGCAGGCATTCCTTTTTTTCTTTATCTATAATACGTTTTCCAGAACTGTTCCAACTACTTTATCTTAGTACGCGAGTCAAGACTCCCGCCTCTACAGGCGGCGTTAATTCAGGTGGAGTAGACTCTCCACCTGAATCCCCAATGTTTCAGCTATGCTGAAACAAGTTCACTTACCGTAAACTACTTTAAGATCAAGCAAATCGTCTACCGTTACCTTCCCTTTAGGAATTACACCGGCATTTTCCAAGTCCTCAATCCACGGCTTGACCATTTCCGGACTAATATCTGTATCTCCGGCATAATAATGTGTGGCACTCACCGGCACCTTGATCCAATCCTCCGTCATCTTACGGGCTTCTTCCGGATGTTCATTAGCCCATTTTTGCCCTTTAACTATAGCACGCGCAAATTTACGGACAACCTCAGGATTTTTCTCGATGAAATCAGTAGTGAAGTAATAGTAGCCGACGCCGCCCCCCTGGCCAAAACCAGCGTCCAGACTATCCGCGATCTTCACCATGCCCGCATCCTCCATCAATTTGTAGAATGGCGGATGCACCCCGCCTACGGTTACCAGCCCTTGTTTCAGCGCCTGTACAGCCTGCACATCCGGCATAGTCACCCACTCAATTTTATTGCGGGGAACCCCATTATGGTCAGCAATGTTATTTGCCAGAAAGTCAGAGCACTGATTATTGGTAATGATCGAAAATTTAATCCTGCCTTCCAGCTTATTTAAGTCGGCAAAGCTCTTAATTTCCGGAGTAACATTCGGATTGATGTACCAATTCATATGACGCAGTTTGGGGTCTTGCTCCGGTAAAGGATCAATTCCGGATTTCACTACACCTTTGATCTTAGCACCGCCGGCAATAGCGACAGCAAGTGAATTGGGATGAGCGCCGCTAACATCATTATTTCCGTTCAGAATCGAAGGGATAATCTGGTTAGGCTGCGTATCCCCGGTATAAACTACCTTAAGTCCCTCTTCCTTGAAAAAGCCTAATAGATCAGTTACTACCCATGGTGTGGAACCGCAAGCAGTCTGTGATATTGTCCGGATAGGAATCAAACCGTCATCACCAGAGCCCTGGGCTCCATTTTGCCCGGCATTGGCCGGATTATTGCCCTGATACGCGCCATAGGCAATTGCCCCTGCCACTACTACACCAAGAATTCCTGTTATTACCAATTTCACTGTTTTTTTATCTGCCACAATACGTAGCCCCCTTTAGCGTTTCTAGCTGGCTATTTCTGTGGCCTTCAGTTAATTCACTGATCAGCCCCGATAGAAGGGAATACAATTAAATGTTAACGGTAAGAAAGCACCTCCTCATATGTACAAAAAAGGCTGGTAAGATAATCTCGCCATACCAAGAATATCCGCCAGCCTTTAGTTTAACAACCAATCAGCGTATAAAGTTTTACTTTTATTTGCCGGTAAACCTAAGATCAACTAAGTCTTCTACCGTAACCTTTCCTTTAGGAATTACACCGGCATTTTCCAAGTCCTCAATCCACGGCTTGACCATTTCCGGACTGATATCCTTATCTCCGGCATAATAGTGAGTGGCACTCACCGGCACCTTGATCCAATCCTCCGTCATTTTACGAGCTTCTTCCGGATGTTCATTAGCCCATATTTGCCCTTTAACTATAGCGCGTGCAAATTTGCGGACAACTTCAGGATTTTTATCAATGAAATCTGTAGTGAAGTAATAGTAGCCAACGCCGCCGGCCTGACCAAACCCGGCGTCCAGACTATCCGCGATCTTGACCATACCCGCATCCTCCATCAATTTGTAGAACGGCGGATGCACACCCGCTACGGCTACCAGCCCTTGTTTCAGCGCCTGTACAGCCTGCACATCCGGCATAGTCACCCACTCAATTTTATTACGGGGAACCCCATTATGGTCAGCAATGTTATTTGCCAGGAAGTCGGAACATTGGTTATTGGTAATAATCGAAAATTTAACCTTGCCCTCTATTTTGTTTAAGTCGGCAAAATTCTTAATATCAGGCGTGACATTCGGATTGATATACCAATTCATATGACGCAGTTTGGGATCTTGCTCCGGGAAGGGATCAATTCCGGCTTTCACTACCCCTTTGATCTTAGCGCCGCCGGCAATAGCAACAGCAAGGGAATTGGGATGGGCGTTGCTAACGTCATTATTCCCGTTCAGAATGGACGGAATAATCTGGTTAGGCTGCGTATCCCCAGTATAAACTACCTTAAGTCCTTCTTCTTTGAAAAAGCCCAATTGATCGGTTACTATCCATGGTGTGGAACTGCAGGCTGTCTGCGATATTGTCCGAATAGGAATCAAGCCGTCGTCGCCAGCTTTGGCTCCATTTCCCCCGGCAGCAGCCGGATTATTGCCCTGATACGCGCCATAAGCAATTGCTCCTGCCACTACTACGCCGATAATTCCTGTTATCAGCAATTTTACTGTTTTTTTATCTGCCACAATAGGTAGCCTCCTTTATTTTTACTATTGATACAAATATTAGTAATCAGGCTCACTTTCTTTCCAATTAATGATTCGGCGTTCCAGTTCTGTAAACAAATAATTAAGCGAAAGCCCTAGTGCAGATATCGTGACTGTAGTTGCAAACAACTTCGGAATTTGATAATTGTTCTGGGCATTAAACACTAGCCACCCCAAACCACTGCTGGCACCAATCATTTCAGCGGCAATCAGCATAAAAAATGCAGTATTACAACTTGTTTTCAAGCCGTGAAATATGCCAGGAGATGCCGCAGGCAGCACTACTTTGAAGAACATGTCTACAGCCTTTACCCCCATAGAGCGGGCGGATTTTATCAATAACTCATCCACATTCTTTACACCGGTAATCGTATTAAGCAAAATTGGCCATAAGCACACCCAAAAAATCATTGAAACTTTAGATATTTCACCAATACCGAATATCAAAATGAATACCGGAAACAGCGAGAAGGGATTTACCTCAGCCAATAAGCGCAACAGCGGTGTCACAATGCGTTCAAATAACCTAAATCCGCCGCCTAAAAAGAAGCCCAGCGGAATACCAATCACCGCTGCCAGCACAAAACCGAATACCGCCCTAAGCAGACTGGCTTTTACATGGATGAGCAAGACGCCGTCTGCCACCAAATCCCATAGGGTACTTAATACTATGGAAGGCGGCGAAATAAACGTTTGTGGTACCAGTCCCACCCTAGGAGCTGCTTCCCAAATAATAAGAAATACAATAATGGACAAATTATCAACTAGTAAACTCCGAACCCCTGAAAGCGCCTTACCGTATTCACCTCCTCCCTTGGTTTTTAGGACTACTTTCTTTAACGTTCCTTCCATACTGCTCCCTCCTCTATTCACGACAAATTAGTAAAACTGTGAATTAACTTTCATTTCTAGAAACCGGCTTCCAGTCAATTAACAGTTCTTCCAAGTAATGCAATACATAGGTTATTGCGGCTCCGAGAACAGCAATGCTGATAACTCCTGCAAAGAGACGAGGGATAACGCTGTTCATGGCCGAGTTGTGAATCAGCCAGCCTAACCCGGCACTAGCACCAATAACCTCAGCAGCCATCAACATGAGAAATGCATGGGTTGCACCAGTACGCACCCCGGTAAAAATGACAGGTGCCGCTCCTGGTAAAATTACCTTCCAAAAAATAATTGCCCTGCTGGCCCCCATAGAACGAGCACTTTTTATCAATAAGGGATCAATCTGCTTAATGCCGGCAATTGTAGTAAATAAAATAGGCCAAATACTTGACCAGAAAATAATGCTGACTTTTGCCCCTTCACCAATCCCAAAGAATAGAATAAAAATGGGAAACAGCGAAAATCCGTTAATCTGCCCCAGCATGCGCAGCAAGGGTCGCAGCTGCCGAGATAACTTAGGATAAACACCTCCCAACAGAAAACCTAAAGGCAAGCCAGTCCCTACGGCCAATGCCAAACCAATTAAAGTTCGCTGCAAACTGGCCGCAATGTGCAAAAACAGCATTCCTCCAGCAGTCAACTGCCATAATGTTTGCAATACCTCAGACAAAGGCGGTATAAATTGTCCGTCCACAATCCCAATACGCGGTAGTATTTCCCACAGAGCAAAAAATGTCACAATACCAGACACATCAATTAAATGCTCTTTCGCTTCTTTAATATACTCGTTCACACTGCCAAGCCTCCTAGCGCTATAGTGAGCGTGCCGTATAGGCTTACTGAAAATCAGCCAATACCAGCGAATAAATATCTTCTGTCAACCGTAATGCTCCCTGATAACCAGTATACGCACGGTTTAAAGCCAATCTGTCGCTGACCGGCATGGATACCGATAGCTGATATCCATTGAGTTCTTTAGCCAGCGCTTTATCCCACGAACTGCCTAAAATTAAAGGACGGCCACGGAATTTAATCTTCCGGATATCCTCATGCGCTACTCCTCCATCATTGGTAAAAACCACGTTAGCAGTAATGCCATCGACAAAGTTCTGGAACTCTGCCGCGATATTCTCCTGATACTCTTCAGTGACTCCATCGGTAATGTACTGTGTCTCTGGCAAAAGCCCCAAATCATTAACCAGGAACTTAGAAACACCTAATGCATAAAAACTGTCGGTAATGGTTACAAATCTCCGGGGCAGTAATCTAGTCTCAAGCAGTACATCAGCCGAACGCTCGATGTAGTAGTAATAATCGGCCTCATGTCTGCTAATTACCTTTTCAACCCGTTTTTCTTCTATGCCCGCATACTTACCTACTGTACGGAGAAATTTCGCAGTCTCAGTCGGACCTATCGGCAATACTGGGTAATGCAAATAGGGCGTTTTAAATTTTTCCTCCAAGTGCCGCACATTTTTTAAACCAACCCAGGGGGAAATCAGCAGATTGAACTGTGCCTGCGGCACTTTATTCAGTGATGCCAGACCTTTTCCCGGACCAAATATGACATTTGGCGTCAAACCAATTTCTGAAATTAAACTCTCAAGTTCCTTCAGATTTCCTACCCAAAAGGCATCATGGAAAGGAACCACCGACCAAATATTTACAAGACCAGCCTGCACATCTTTCGCAGGCTGCAAATATTGGTCAATGATGGAATCAATTACTAATTCATGCCCGAAAAAATTAGTCCCTTTAAAGCCGCCTGTTTCGGCATATACGACAGGTTTACCTTGCTCCTGAAATCGCCTGGTCACCTCACCTACATCATCACCGACAATGTCGGAGGTGCAGCCGGTGACAACCACAAATAAATCGGCATCAATAATTTTTAAAGAATTATCGACAATATCTCTTAGTCTCTCATTACCACCAAAAATAACCTCTTTCTCACCAATGTTCGTGCAGGGAACCGAGTGACCGCCAACATAACCGGAGCCTTGGCAGCCATTTTGAAAACCTAGAGCACCCCATAACTTTTGCCCGCAACCGGGTCCGGCATGCAAAATAGGCACCGCCCGTTCAATGGCCAGCACTGATTGCAAAGCCCCTAGCGAACATACATGTCGTACCTGTTCAATATACTGCGCCATTTCATCACCTCGAAAAAAAAATATAAGGCCACAGGAAATAGCTAGCTATTTCTGTGGCCTTCAGATAATTTACTGATCAGCCCTGTAATAGGGATGACTTTTATATGCTTAATGGTAAGAAAACACCTCCTTATGAATACAAAAAAGCTGGTAAGATATCTCGTTTGTCCTAAGGATATCCCGCCAGCCTTTAGTTTAATAACCAATCAGCATATATAAAGTTTTTCTTTTATTATACTTAATTAAATGAAAAATGCAAGCTTTTTTGTATACTTTTTTTACCACTTTATATTTCCAATTTTAAATCCCGGCAATATCAAAAATCTTGCCGGGATTTAAAATACCCTGCGGATCAAAGCTCTTTTTGACAGACTTCATCAGTTCAAGTTCAACCGGATTAACATGTTCAAGAAAATATTGCTTGCGTTTTACACCAATCCCATGTTCACCCGAAATTCTCCCGCCGCGGCTATATACGTCGGAGTGAAGTATCTGTGTGAAATGATGGAATTTGCTCTCCCATTCCGGTTCAGGCGTATCCCCAGGGAGTATTTGAATATGAACATTGCCGTCGCCCGCGTGTCCGGCAATCCGCACCTCAAGGCCGACTGTCTGGGCAATTTTATATAGCTGAGCTGAAAAGTCCGGTAGTTCGTCGACAGGTACTACAACATCCTCAATGCCTAGTACGGAGCTTTCCGCTTGAATGGCTTTACCAAACTCACGTCTAGCCTGCCAGACTTTCTCGCTGTCCGGGTGAAGATGAATACCGCCTGCTTTCTGAATAATAGCCGCAAGCTGATTTTGCTTTTCAGCCTGCTCACCTTCATCCTTGGCCTCCAATTGAATGATCAGGCAATCGCCGCCTTGCTCGGAAAAACGCCAGTCTTCGCGATATCTTGCCAATGCAGCCATTGTCTTTTGATCAATAATTTCCAGAGAAATAGGATCCAGCAATGGGTCATCCAAAATAACCGTTACAGCGGCGGCAGCATCGCTGAAATTAGGAAACAATGCAAGGGAGGTTGTGAAGATCGGAGCTAGGCGATTCAATTTTAAAGTAATACGGGTGACAATTCCCAAAGTTCCTTCTGAACCGATAATCAGCTTCACCAGGCCATAACCAGTGGAATTTTTCTTGAGACGTCCACCTAAATTAACAATTTCACCCTGCGGTGTTACAATTTCCAGCTCATAAATCTGGTCGGCAGTAACGCCGTATTTCACAGCGCGGTTGCCACCAGCATTGGTTGCCACATTGCCGCCAATGACGCAATCATCGCTGCTCGGATCTCCTGCGTAAAGAAGTCCGTGCTTGGCCGCCTCCTTTTGTATATCCAGTGTCAGTACCGCCGGCTCTGCGACAATATACCGCGCTTTAGGATCAATTTTTATAATCTGGTTCATACGTGACAAATCCACAATAACGCCACCATAAACCGGCACTGTCCCCCCTGACAGTCCAGTGCCGCCGCCTCGGGGAACCACCGGAAAGAGTCGGCGATTAGCCGACCGAACAATCGCAGCAACCTCCTCCGTATTGGCCGGGAAAACGACCGCCTCCGGATAACGCGGCGGGCCTGGTGGCGTCCATGCATCACGCGTATATTCCTCAGGTATATCAGGACCGACAAGAACATACTTATCTCCAACAATAGCCATTATTTCCGCTAAAGCAGCAGTATTCAGTGGTTCATAATGCGGCATGCTGCATCCTTCTTTCTATTTTACTTTTAATTTTAAGCGTTGCAGTCTTTCGACTGCGGTGCGAATAGTCTCTTCCCGCTTGCAGAAGGCAAAGCGGAGAAAGACCGGATTATCAGCCGGATATTTCTTATAAAACCCGGATAGTGGTATCGCCGCCACCCCAATTTCTTCAATCAGGTATTGAGCCAATGACCAGTCGTCCTGCCAGCCGAAACGGCTGCAATCGGCAAGAATGAAATATCCACCCTGCGGGCACCTGCACTCAAAACCAACCTTTCTAAGACCATCCAGTAATATATCCCGTCGCTGCTGCAACAGTGCCGCTAAAGTCCGATAATAATCCGCAGGCATTTGCGAGGCTGTAACGGCTGCCCGCTGGAGTGGGGCAGCCGTTCCCACCGTCAAATAATTATGTGCCAGCTGAACACCCCGACTTAGCAACACGGGAGCAACAACATACCCCAACCGCCACCCTGTCACGCTAAATGTTTTAGAAAAACCACTTACGATGATGGTTCGCTCTTCCATACCGGGAATTTTCCACAGCCGTTCCATTTTAACACCATCATATGTAAGTTCTTCATAGACTTCGTCGGTTATGGCAATCAGATTATGACGTAGGCAAAATTCGGCAATAACGGACAATTCCTCCTGACTATAGATCCTCCCAGTTGGATTGTGCGGCGAATTTATAATAATTGCTTTTGTACGAGGCGATACTGCAGCCTCCAATTTATGCCGTTCAATACGGAATTCCGGCGGACTCAGCTTTACATAGACCGGACTCCCGCCACACAACAAAACATCGGGGGTATAAACCGTATACGCCGGCTCAAGCAGAATGACTTCATCGCCGGGATTAACAATTGCCAAAAAAGCGGCGGCGAGACCTTCCGTAGCTCCACAGCATACGGTAATTTGCGAAAGTGGCTCGAACACCATTCCTTCTCTTTCCTGGATTTTAGCGGCTATGCCCCGGCGCAGTTCTTCCAGCCCCGGTACCGGCGCATATTGATTGTAATCAGCGGCGATTGCTGCCACTGCTGCATCTTTTATAAGTGCGGGAGCCGGAAAATCTGGCTCTCCGGCATCAAGACGAATAACATCCTTATTGCGCGCAAGCGCAGCTATTCTGCCGAAAACCGGAAAATCGATATTTTGAATCCGCTGGGAAAGCATACTTTGTTCCTGAACGGATTGATTGAACTTAGTCATCTACTACCATCCCTTCGCCGCTGCTTTAGACAGAAATCCGCTCGACAAAGCTCTTCTCCGTTATAACCTCCGATTGCTTCACATCCAGCAATATTTCTGCTTGCAATCCGTACTTTTCTAAATGCCTTATCACTTTCAAGATTTTGTCGTGCTGTCCGATAAAATTGACAATAAGACTGCCGCAAATGGTGTTTTTCACCTCGATAATATTTCCATAGAGGATGTTCGGTTGAATGTGAAACTGACTTGACAAATTGGCTAAAAGCGGCGCAGCGCCAACATCTCCAACAAAACCGACCCTGGCAAGTAGGCCAGGTATGGACTGATTCTTTACTATTTCCAGGATTTTATCAGGAAGTTGTGTATCAATGATCGTACTAATAAATTTTTTCGCAGTTGGCGTTTGGGGCCTTGTAAATAAATCAATTACATGTCCCTGTTCAATAATTAAGCCTTTCTCCATTACTGCGACCCGGTCACATATTTTTTTTATTACATTCATTTCATGCGTAACTAAAACAATCGTCAAATTCAATTGCCGGTTAATAGCCATAAGCAATTCCAAAATGGAATCGGTGGTCTCAGGATCAAGAGCGGAAGTAGCTTCATCGCACAGCAAAATTTCCGGTTCATTGGCTAAGGATCTAGCAATACCTACCCGTTGTTTTTGACCACCAGATAATTGCGACGGGTAGGCGCTAGCTTGCTCAGACAACCCGACAAGGTTGAGCAGTTCAGACACTTTTTTTTCGATTTCTTTTTTGGGTGTATTAGTCAAACGGAGCGGTGCAGCCACATTCATAAAAACAGTACTTGATGATAGCAGATTAAAATGTTGAAAAATCATGCCGATCTTTCTTCGCGCCTGTTGCAGTTGGGTATCATTCAGGGAGGTCATCTCCATGTCCCTGATTTTAACGATGCCTGTTGTCGGTCTTTCCAACATGTTAATACAACGCAGCAAGGTACTTTTTCCGGCACCGCTATAGCCTACAATACCAAAAATTTCGCCTTGGTTTACGGTTAGATTTGCACTTCGCAGCGCTTCCACTTTTTTATCCCCGCGTGAATATATTTTGGAGATATTCTTCATAACAATCATGCCGTTTCACCGAACCTTCGTTTCAAACTATTTATTTTCGGCGAAGGGATTTCGAAAGATAGTTTCCTATAGATTGAATCCCCTGCACCATACCCCATATAATAAAAACGCAGCCAAACATAACTTCCGGGTTCCAGCGCTGATAACCATATCTGAGCGCCAAATCACCTAATCCTCCGGCACCTACGACACCTGCCATGGCGGTTGCACCAACCAGCCCGATTGTTGCAACAGTCAATGCCAAGATCAACCCCGGCAAAGCTTCTTTAAGCATAACAGATAGTATGATTTGCCTTCTGCTGGCTCCCATGGCTTTAAATGCTTCAATAACCCCTGGATCAACTTCCAACAAAGCCGACTCGGTTAAGCGTGCAATGAAAGGAGCGGAAAATGCAACAAGTGGTACGATTGCGCCCTGTACTCCAATCGTAGTACCGGCCATTACTTTTGTCAGAGGCATGATTGCGACCATCAGAATGATAAAAGGCATGGACCGCATTGCATTGACAACCACATTTAAAAATTGAAATACTTTCGCATTTTCCGAAAGGTGTCCTTCCCTGGTAATTACCAAAAGTACACCTATCAAAAAACCAAGAATCGCTGCAATAATTAAAGCACTAACCACCATTTGCAGGGTAGCGGCTAAGGACTCTAGATATAACTCACCATTTTCGGTGAAATTCTTTATAAATAACGTTTCCAGCACAGGCTAACCTCCTTTTACCAGCTTGCCAGCACCGATCCCTTATACTTATCATTGATAAACTGCTTCACTTCCGCTGAGCGAAATGCCTTGACCAATTTTTGAAATACAGGATCATCCTTTTCTGCTGTCCGCACTGCGAGCAGATTTACCCAAGGGCCATTGGCATCTTCAGCCACGAGTCCATCCTTCTGTGGATTTAGCCCAGCAGCCAATGCAAAATTTGAATTCACTGCTGCAGCATCTACTTCGCCCAACATTGGCAGAACCATTGCCTGATCCATTTCTTTGAATTTTAATTTTTTAGGATTGTCTACAATATCTCGAACCGTTGCCTTTACACCGGCACCTTCACGCAATTTTATCCACCCTGCTTTTTCAAACAGATACAACCCTCGAGCCGTATTGGCAGGATCACCTGCCAGGGCTACTGTCGCGCCGTCAGGAAGTTCGGAAACATTTTTGATTTTCTTCGAATAAATAGCAGCAGGTAATGTATAGGTATCGGCGATTTTCACCAAATCCAAATTATGAGTTTTTTTATCATTTTCAAAGAAACCCGTGTGTTGAAATGAGTTCGCATCTAGTTGCTTTTCTGCCAACGCACGATTTACTTGAGTATAATCACTGAATACGATTACTTCGATATCTAGGCCGTCTTTAGCGGCCACCTCTTTTACTTTACGAATCACCTCTTCCGAAACAGAAGGAGTTACTCCTAACTTAATTTGGGTTCTTTGCTGTACCGGTTGATTACCGGAAGTAGGCTGTTTGTCAGAATTGGAGCATCCCGCCAGGAAAACAGCAGTGGTTATCATGAGCAAAAATTTGGTCAACATGGATATTTTCCTTTTATTCATTTTCATTCTCTCCCTTGCTAAATTTCTTAAAACTTTAAGTATGGTTATGCCAGCAGTTTTAAGGCCGCTCTGGTCATAATTTCCACACCGTATTTTAAACTTGTTTCATCTATATCAAATTTAGGATGGTGATGCGGATACCCAATCCCCTTTTGGCTGTTGCCACTGCCTACAAAAAAATAAGCGCCGGGAACCTGCTGCAAATACAGGGCATAATCATCACTAATCATCACTGGCTGCACCTCAATAACGTTTTCCTTACCCAAAACTTTCTGTCCCGCCGCTTGAATAAAATTGACAACCTCCGGGACATTTTTAAGAGCGGACGGTCCTTGGCTTCTTTCCAACCGGTAGTCTGCTCCATAGGCAGTGCAAATACCCTTGGCCAGATCATCGATGCGTTGAAAAATCAAATCCATAACGGTTTGTTCAAAGCAGCGCACTGTTCCTTCAAGAACAGCGGTATCCGGAATAATATTAAAAGTATCACCAGCTCTGAGCATGCCGAGTGACAACACTGTCGCTTCTAATGGGTCAATATTCCGACTCACAATAGTATGTAAAGCAAGCGCTAACTGTGTTCCAACAAGTATCGGATCAACAGTCTGATGCGGCAGAGATCCGTGTCCACCTTTACCCAGTATTTTTATTGTAAACTTGCCCACTGCTGCCAGCATCCTCCCGTAAGAGATACCAATTGTTCCGGCTTGCAGCGGCTGCCATAGATGAGCACCAATAATATAGTCCACTCCAGCCAAAGCACCTGCTTCAATTAAATCCCTGGCACCGCCTGGACCCGCTTCTTCACTAGGCTGAAATAGCAACCGCACCTCACCGGGAAAATCATTCTTCAACTGTTTCAGTACCCGAGCTACACCAAGCACTATCGCCATATGCCCGTCGTGACCACAGGCATGGCAGACGCCCTGGTTCTGGGACTGGTACGACTGCCCACACTCATCGTTAATAGGCAGCGCGTCCATATCCGCACGTATCGCCACCTTTTTCCCCGGCCTGCTGCCGCGAATGTTGACGATTACACCAGTGCCGGCAATGGATTGCGGCTCTAAACCCAATTTTTGCAAGTCTGTCAAAATAGTGCCCTGAGTATTGAATTCTTTTCCGCTGATTTCCGGAAATCTATGTAACTGCCTGCGCAGCGCTACAATCTCGTCAAATTTTGCTTCTACCAAATTGTTAATTTCGTCTTTTGCCAAAAACACTCACCATCCTGGAAGATTATCTCAGTAATCATCCCAACGCATTCGACAAATCATCGATTAAATCATCGACATTTTCCAGACCAACTGATAATCGCAGCAGGGTATTCGGGGTTCTACTTTCCGGGCCCTCAATCGACGCACGATGTTCGATTAGGCTTTCTACACCGCCCAGACTGGTACCTCGAATAATTATCTTTAGTTTACCGGTTACCTCCAGTGCTCGTTGTTTGTCACCTTTCACTTCAAAAGAAAGCATACCGCCAAACTGGCTCATCTGCTTTCTGGCAATTTCATGGCCGGGATGCTCAGAAAGTCCAGGATAATAAACACGCTCTACTTGCGGATGATTAGACAAATATTTTGAGATTTTTAAGGCACTTTCCGAATGATTGCGAATTCTGCATGGCAACGTTTGCGCTCCACGCAGTAATAGCCAAGCATCAAACGGCGACGGCACAGCTCCGCCTATTTGCTGGATTTTGCGGATTCGTCCAAAAAACTCATCATCATTGCTGCCAACAACTGCTCCCCCCAGCACATCACTGTGCCCACCAAAATACTTGGTCGTAGAATGAATCACCAAATCGGCCCCTAATTCCAATGGTCGCTGCAAAACCGGCGTCGCCCAGGTATTATCACATACACATATCGCTCCCGCGGTGTGGGCAATTCCAGCAATTGCTTTAATGTCGGTAACTGATAGTGTTGGATTTGAGGGCGTTTCGACAAAGATTATTTTCGTATTGTCCCTGACGGCGCTCTTTACCTTCGACTTATCAGCAGTATCAACAAAGGATACCTGCAAATTCCATGGTGAAAATATATCTTTCAATATTCTTGTCGTTCCATGATACAAGATTTCGGGTGCAATGACATGGTCGCCAGGTGACAACGCCTGAAAAACTGCGCCAATCGCAGCAAGCCCAGATGAAAAAGCTGCCGCTACAGTTCCGCCTTCGAGTCCGGCAATGACTGTTTCGAGATTATGACGATTGGGATTATCTGTGCGGCTATAACTATATCCACGAGGATAGGAACCGTCTGCATTACGCTCATACGTTGTGCTGAGATAAATAGGTGAAGCAATTGCACCAGTGTGAGGGTCAATTGCATGTCCCAAATGAATCGCCTTCGTTTCAATATTGATAATAAAACCTCCTTAAAATGCAACTAAAGGCTAAGATTATACATGTTGTATAATCTCAGCCTTTAGTTTGTTTACTAATCAGCTAACTTCATAACATTTATAAAGCTACCCACAGTTTTTTGCCCCTGCAACTTTCTTCAATTGATCTACTATTATTTATCCGTTTACAGATGTTTCTTCCTTCCAGCCTGACAGTACTTTTTCGATATAGGTCAAAGCATAGTTTAGCCCAAGGCCGACCAAAGTTAATCCCACAATGGCACCATACATATCTGATATTTTAAATGTTTCCTGCGAATAAAGCACCAAATACCCAAGCCCAGAATGAGCGCCAATCATTTCAGCGGCCACCAGTGACATGACACAATAGGAGCCACCTAACCGTATCCCTGTAAATATGCCGGGCGCAGCTGCCGGCAAAATAACCTTGGTGAAAATAAAATACTGTGAAGCTCCCATAGATTTTGCCGAGTCTACCAGTAATTTATCAACGTTTTTTACCCCACTTATCGTATTGAGCAACACCGGCCACAGGGAAGCCCAAAAAATTATGACGGTTTTAGATACTTCACCAATCCCAAAAAACAAAATGAAAACCGGAAATAAGGCAAAAGCCGACATTTGGCGAAAGGTCTGAAATACGGAATCCAGTACCCGCTCAATTCGTTTTATAGAGCCAATAAACAGCCCAAATCCGGCCCCTACGATCACTGCTAGAAATAACCCAGCCAGCGCCCGTTTCAGACTACTTAATACATGCACTCCCAATTCACCGGAAGTTAGCAAACCGCTTAATGCTACCAGCACTTGAGACGGCGGACTCAGATAGGTAATATCAACAAGACCAACTCTCGGTGCAATTTCCCATAACAGCAATAATAATACGATTCCCATACTTCTTTCCAAAGAACCATTAATGCAACTAACTAACCTTTTCATGACTCTGATCATCCCCTTGTTTATTGAAGCTGCCTGTATCCGTATCATTATCTTCTTCGAGGTTTTGAGCACGAATCACTTCATCTTTTATTAGATTCCAGGCTTTTTGCCGAATCTGGATAAATTCAGGTGAATTGCGAATTTCTCCGGTACGAGGCCTAGGAAGGGATATATCAATTATTTCCTTGATTTTACCGGGACGTGCGGTCATCACCGCTACCCGGTCTGCCATCAAAATGGCTTCATCAATACTATGGGTAACAAATATAATGGTTTTTTTGTCGGCTTCCCATATACGCAGCAATTCAAACTGCAACAGTTCTCTTGTTTGTGCATCCAAAGCAGCAAACGGCTCATCCATTAGTAATATTTCCGGCTGATACACTAATGCCCTTGCAATTGCTACCCGCTGTTTCATACCGCCGGATAGTTGATGCGGGCGTCTCTTGGCAAACGGTTTGAGCCCAACCAACGCTAAATATTCATACGCAAGCCGCTCCCGTTCTTGGCGACCAACACCGCGGATTTCCAGCCCTATTGCCACGTTTTCCAGCACAGTCCGCCAGGGATATAGGGCATAGCCCTGAAATACCACGCCACGGTCAAAATCATTGTCAAGCACTGACCGTTTATCAATCAATATATCCCCACTGTCTTGCCGGTCCAATCCGGCTAAGATATTTAAAAATGAGGACTTACCGCAGCCACTGGGCCCCAGAATAGCCAAAAACTCTCCTTGTTTCACTTCTAAGTCAAAATTGTCGAGGACAATTAGTTTCTCACATTTCCCCGCTTCATTCGTTACATTAAATTCTTTGTATACATTACGTGCTTCAATTTTAGTCATTTAATCCCCCACTCCTGAGTCAATTATTTATTGTTAGGGTTATATTCATTAGTATAAATCGCTTCAAGTTTCACTTGCCCCTGACTGATTTTCCCCTCGGCTATCAAGCGGTCAATCCAATAATTGATTTCCTTTGCAGGAACAATCTGATCGCTATAGTACGCATAGTTTTCCACAAGATTTACATCCATCTTAAGTCTTTTAGCAATAACCTGCCGTGCCTCTGCCGGATGTTCGTTTACCCATTTTGCGGTCTTGGCAAGAATGCCGACAATTGTCTTCAGGGCTTCGGGATTTTCTCTGGCAAATTTACCATTTACCGTAATTGGATTCATACCGCTAATGCCTTGATCAATATCGTAGTCACTAAATAGTTTTCGCAATTCGGGTGTTTTTTCCGCCCGCCCGGATTGAGGTGGATGGATAATCGAAACATCGACAACACCTTGTTTTAGAACTTGATCCAATTGATCATTAGGGATTTGGATTAATTGTACCTTACCTTCTAACCCATTATCCTGAAGAAATTTTTTGGTAACATACTCAGAGCAAGCTCCAAAACTATTAATCCCTACTTTTTTACCTACCAGATCCTTCAAATCTTTAATTGGCGAATCTGCCTGAACAAAGTATTTCATATGAGGTGATTCCTGAGTAGACTTGGTTCCGGCGGCGATAATCTTCACATCTGATCCATTTGCAATCGCCGATATTACCAGCGGACTATGCCGATTGCCAAAATCAATGGCTCCTGTTCCTACAGATGGAATGATTTGTCCTTCGGCTATTCTTCCTACATACTTAGGCTGAACACCACTGTCCTTAAAGTAGCCTAATTCATCGGCAATATAAAACAAGTCAAAGGAAGGGTTGTCCGGGTATTTGAATTCAACAACTGCCTTGGCACCAGGTTTGGCAGATGTTTCCGTACCTTTCCCAGCCCCGCAGCCCACCACAAATAAGGTAGTAAGTGCAATAATAATAATTAAACTTGTCAACTGACGCTTTCGCTTGTGAAATATCATTAGTAAATCCTCCTATTATTTTTCTACCTTACGAGCAGCTTGTATTTCCCCTTCTAAAGCATGTCCGCCATACTTCCGCAAGTGCTGCCAGGACCGATATTCCGGTGCATCCGGGTTTTGGGCAAGAATTTCCTGTTCTTTGAAATACTTCTGGACATTTGTACTCTGGAAAAGTTGGCGATCTTTCCCTACAGGGCAAACCTTGATGCAGAAACCGCAAGGATTGCGGTAAGCTTTGCGCAGACGTTTACCATTACCAGTGCAAGCCCGTTTGTCCATATTGGCATATAGGTCTGTGCGATCCCCAGCCAGTGCATTAGCCGGGCAGATTTTTTGGCAGAGCATACAATGAGTACATAAATCTTTTTCGATCATTGGGTCTCCGGGCAACTCAAGTGCTGTTAATATTGATACCAACCGTAGCCGGGGACCAAATTGCGGGGTTAGCAGCGTGTGATTCCATCCTACTCTACCAAGACCGGCATAGTGAGCCGCCCATACATGGGAAAACACCGCTACCGGGTTCTCCATCAAAACATCAGAGTCACCGTAACCATCCCGGCAAGTATTAATAGCCGCGTGACCATTCCGGTTTAAATAGGCGGCTAATCGGTATGCGGCCTCATCCAGAAGTTCATTAGTGATTGTATACTGTTCCCGCCCCAGTTGAGCTGGCGCTGCTTCTACAATCGGCAGCCAAACCGGCACCCCCAATACAATTACAGTTTTCGCCAGGGGCCATACGTTTTGCGGATAAAACTCCTCCGGCAAATCGCGAAACTCTTTCCATCTTTCTACCGGAGCAAAGCCTACAAACTCCGCTCCCAGAGACTGTGCCTGATCAATAATTGTTTTTTTGCTGACTAAATTCGTACGTCATCGCCTCTTTCTATAATTGTATATTTCAGGCAATCCAGTTTTTTACCGGAATGCCTGCTATACTATCCGATTGCCTTTTGAACCGTGTTGTCGCGCATGAACCCATCTTGCATATCTAGAATCATTAGCATCGCTTGTAATTACTTCTTTTTCCTTAAGATACAACGAAATATCTGTGCTGTTAAACAGCTTACGGTCTTGCCCGACCGGACAGACTTTCGTACAAACTCCGCAAGGATAGCGGTGTTCTTCACAGAGTGTAACATGATATTCCGCACAGGCCTTCTGATTCATGTCAGCGATAATTTGATCTTCACGGGTAGTAAACGCTTTTGATGGGCATAACTTTTTACAAATCAGACATTTGGTACACAAATCCTTTGTAATCACCTCATCTGGCTCTAATTCCAGATTGGTAAATACCGAAACATAGCGAACACGAGGTCCATACTTTTCAGTTAGCACCATATGGCTATAGCCAATCGTACCCAACCCGGCATACTTCGCAGCAAATACGTGACTAAAGGCAGCAACCGGTTTATTTACCAAAACATGAATATCTCCATAGCCGTCGCGTGGCAAGAAAATAGCTGCGTGGCCCTGCTCAGTCAAAAATACAGCCAACCGGTACGCCAATTGATCAAGTAACACATTACTCGTATCATATTGTTCTAGATAATTGATCGATGGTGTAGTTTCCAAAATCGGCAGCAATATCGGTACTCCTAAAACGATTACCGTTTTTGTTTCCGGCCAAATTGCAGCTGGTCGATAAGAATCAGCTACTTCACCATACTCATTCCAGCTGGAAGATGGTGCAAATCCTACTAAAACAGCACCTAAATTCCGGGCATATTCAGCTATTTTTTCTTTAGTAATACTCATAATAATTGCTTCACCTCATATACTTTCTTTTACCGACAAACACCATTATTGGTTAACTATGGTAAAAAATAAAAGAGGTTTTGAAAACAGCAAAACTGTTTTTCAAAACCTCTAGTTTATTTAACTAGTCAGTTATTATATTACTTTACATAATATATATTAACACTTTATTTTTGGATTGTCAATATTTTCTTCGTTTGACATACTTTGTCTAAGTTAATTACGTTTTCTCTTTATCTGTATGTATCAAGAACCCTGTCATAGATATCCTCCACCACTCTAAGACCGCCATTGTAACCAGCATATCCACAATTCAGAATAAGCCGATGCGCAATAGGCACGCTGACAATCAACAGGTCTGCCCCGATCTCTCGGGCTAAATCCTTTTCCCAACTACTACCCACAATCAGTGCCCGGCTTTTGCGAACATCGCTTCGAATTTGCTCTTGAACAGCACCACCGTCAACTAGGAAATCGACCTGCGCCGAACGAAACTCGGAGACAGCGTTGAATTGCTCCCTAATTGCCTGTTGAAACTCTTCCGGAGTATCATCAATAACAAATTGTTTTGCCGGAAGAATACCCAGTTCGTTCAGCAGATATTTTGAAAAACCGATAGCATAAGAGGCATCTAAAATGGTGTAAAACCGGCGGGGAAGACCATATCGAAATTCAAGCATAAAGTCAGCCATTCTCTCAATATGGGTATAGAACTTTTCCTCTTCACCTTTGATAAAGTCTGATGCAATTTTCTGATCCAATCCGCCAAAACCTGCCACCTGCCGTAAAAATCGCGTTGTCTCCACACCGCCAATTGGCAAATAAGGAAAATGAATATAGGGAGTACCATACTTGGCTTCAAGATATTTAGCAATACCCAGCCCCGGCCAAGCGCTGATCACAATGTTAAACTCGGCCTTAGGGATGGTTTTCCATTCATCTACCCCCCGCGAGGCTGACCCAAACAGAATATTAACCGTAAGGCCAATCCCTTCCAATATCCTTTTGATTTCTTCCAAGTTACCATTCCAAAAAGGATCTTGGTAAGGAATAGAGGCAAACACATTAACCAAATGTTTAATGGGCGTAGTTCCTGTCTTGAACTTGTCAACATATTGGTCAATGATCGCCTTAACCACCGTTTCGTGGCTTACATAATTATTGCTCTTAAAACCGCCGGTTTCTGCATACACAATCGGTCTGTCCTCCGATTGATACCTGCCTGTTACCTGCCCAACATCATCACCGATAATATCAGAGGTACAACCAGTAAGCACTACATAAAGGTCCGCATCAATTACCTTAAACGCACCCTCAATAACGCTTTCCAGTTTTCCTTCACCGCCAAAAACTATTTCTGCTTCGCTGGCGTTGGTGCATGGCACAGTGTTACCGCCTGCATAACCTTCTCCCTGTCCCAGCAGCCGGCTGACTTTGTCACCGCAGCCAGGGCCAGAATGCAAAATCGGCACAGCGCGTTTGATACCGATTACCGACTGTTGCGCACCTAATGCGCAAGAATATCGCGGTTGCTCAATAAACTTTGTCATCTACGTCACCTCTGAGAAATGAAAATGGATTCTGTTCCAGCCACCATTTTGTGTAGGGCATTGTGCTGTGTTTTGCCAGATTAGTGACAAATTCTTTGTTGTCAAGCGTCTCTACAATGCGTTCAGCATAATTAAGCACTCCCTGATAACCAAAACCAAATTGTTCATCGCCAATTAATAGAGTCGGAATCCCGAGCTTAGCTCCCCAAAGGGTCATACCGCCATGCCTAGCGATCATAATATCAGGTCTTACTTTATTTAAAATATTAACAAGTTCATAGGCTTGTTTACTGCAAACATTATAATTGGAAACGTCGCCATAGGTATTCACGCTATGAGCCAGGGCATCAGATGCAGTATCCCCATTATCATAAATAGGATCATGATGGAAGATGGCTGCTCCCTGTACTTCCAGTCCCAGTTCTCTTAAAACAGCAATCAATGCATGCCCGTGGGCTGCTCCGGCAGTAAGATATGCAGTTTTACCGCGAAGTTTTTCGCGATACTCGTCAAGCTGAGGTAATACCCGTTTATGTTCCTCATTAATAATTAATTCGATCTCCTGTTCACGGCCAAGCACTCTTCCCAGTTCTCTCATCCAGATGTCGGTACCGGCCACACCATAAGCGGGTGGCGATTTAATTTCTGGCACACCGTAAACCTGCTCAAGCGCTGCCCCAATATATGTACCAAGTGTTGGGCAAATTTGGATGGTGGCCGCTGCTTCCGATATATATACCAATTGTGCTATTGTTGAAAAAGGAATAATATAATTTGCTTCATAACCTAACCGTTTCAACAATTCATCAAACACATGACTACCCCAGAAATTCACGATATTAACCTTATTGGACTTTTTCCTGGGCGGTTTTACAATTTTCCTAACAATAGAATGGTACGCTGAATCGAATCCGGTCGTCCAAATTTTCGACTTAAACCCTTCGCAAAAACATGCTACTACCGGAATTCCCAGCTCAGTTGACAAGTCACTTGCTACACCTTCCACATCGTCCCCGATAATTCCCGAAGCACATGATGTAGTAATAAATATGGCATTGGGCCGCACACGATCATATGCAGCCCGAATGGTTTGTTCCAGTTTCTTCGTAGCTCCAAAAATTGTATCTTGTTCTTCAATATTGGTATTAAAATACCGTCCAATCACCGGCGGCAGTTTTCTTTCCATCTGACCTACCCGGTACACAAAGTTAAATGTAAAGAAATCCCCGGCGCACCCGACTGGGGCATGATTGATAACAATAGCATCCTGAATCATAGAAAGCTGGCAAAACGCATTGATTGAACTACATCCCATGCACTGACTGAAACTACGGGTACTGTCTTTCAGGCTGCCAGCACGCGCACAACGAACCAATTCTCCTGCAGTTCCCTCAAAACCGGTAATAGAACCAAGACGGGCTTCCCTAACGGGAACCTCAGCCGCATCAATGTTCACTAAACTCATAGTAATCCCCCTGTCACTCAATTGAAATCTTATTGCTTCCTGCCTCACTTATCTTGGATACGAGTCAAGACTCCCGCCTCTATAGGCGGCGTTAATTCAGGTGGAGTCGACTCTCCACCTGAATCCCCAATGTTTCAGCTATGCTGAAACGAGTTCACTAGCGAGATTACATAAAAATACTTGATTTCATACCTATTCATCAAAAATAAGTATAAAATCAAGCCTCCAGTATCTCTGGTCAACTTTGAGCGTATATTGATTATCATATTTTGAAAATAAAAAAGCTGCATTCCATAGTTAATGGAACACAGCCTCTGATTCTCATTGATCAGTCAGCAATGCTGATTTTTTATTTTTAATAAAATAAATATACATCGTATACCATCTATTGTCAATATTTAATTTTAGCCTGATGATTTTCATCGTGGCGCGAAGCCTTCAAGGTTGCAATCATATCATCAATAGTCTGTCTCTGGATTGTTTCCAGTCAACATACTTACTATTTATATTCCATTTGATCAAAGCGAAAGCCGAATTCTTTGCAGAATCCGGCTTTCGGGGTTATTATAGCGGCCCGCCGTATTTTACCATAAGATCTTCCATTAAGTTCAATCCCCCCCGGTAGCCGACATAACTGCGGTCAACAATCAGGCGATCGTAAGAGGGAAAACCCACGCTCAGGAATAACGCACCGCCAAGTTCTGTTTCGGAAATATACCGTTCTAACGAACTGGCAAATACAACTTGCACGGTATAATTACGCAGCAACAATCTGATCTTATGGGAATCCACTTCAAAAGCCACTTTAGGTTCTAATACGCTTTCCAAATTCTCGGTTAAATCGCGAGTAATTATACCTCGATATTCTTCAGGCGGATCATCGGTAATAATCACAATTTCAGGATTAAATCCCAGTTCATTTGTCGCATATTGGGTAACAGCTACTGCCGTACTGCTGTCAGCAACCACAGCATAATACGCATGTGGTATGGCAACAACCAGTACATTTCCGATAAATTCTGTAAACCGGTAAGCCGTTCTTTCCTCCTCATCAACTACCTTGGCAATGACATCGTCAGTGATTCTCAACTTAGTCCCAACCGTTTGCAAGAATTTGGTTGAATCTTTAGGACCAATAGGTACTGAAGGGAAGATATGATAGGGGGTGCCAAAACGTTCTTCTAGTTTTTTAGCCGGACTAATCCCCCATATAGAGAACACTAGATTCAACTCAGCAGCAGGAATTCTGGTTAAGGCATCCAGGCCGTTTAAGTCGCCAAATATGATATTCGCCTCTACGCCAATTTTTTTCAAATGCTCCTTTAGATTTCGCAGATCCCCTTTCCAAAAGATATTTTGTGTCGGAACAATGCCCAAGATATTCACTGTTCTCTTTTTTACCGGCTGCTCTTTTAATAATTGGTTGATAACAGCGTCAAAGTACAGTTCGTATCCTTTGTACGAATTTCCAGCAAAACCTGCTGTCTTAACATGAATAACAGGTGCACGGTCCTTAAACTCTGCAACTACCGAATCAACGTCATCACCAATCAAGTTAGGTACGCAGGCTGAAATAACGGTATACAAATCACCAGGCATTAAACTAATCGTACTGTCAATCAGCTTTCTTAACTTATCTTCACCACCAAAAATCACGTGTTCTTCTACCAACGTAGAGCAGGGGGTACTGGCGCCGCCGACCGGACCAGGACTATTGAGGCCAGAGGCAAAACTCTGACCAAAATTCTGGGCAAACCCGCAACCACCGCCGGAATGAAGGATAGGCACAGAGCCGAAAGTCGCCAAAGTTGCTGCATAGGCTCCCCCCATGGCGCAAGAATAGCGGGGGGCTTCGACTATCTCTGGATATAATTGCGACTCTTCCTTAACTGCAGTCATATATTATTTTGCCTCCTTATTTACAAAATAGAGTGGATCCGATTGTTGATACCACCATTCGTTGTATACATCTGGTGTCTTTTCCAGCATTGTTTTCTGGAACGAGCGGTTCTTGGTAGTCTGGAGCAAGAAATTACCGGCAGCAATTGCCCCTTTATATCCGGCCTGGGCACTCCATGGACGGGCATCCCCTCTGTTAGAATGAATTCTGGTTGCACCTTTATCCCGTTTATATGCGCTTCCCTGGAAGGGGCATGTCAACGCAATATCCGGATCGTAGCGCCTGGTATGATGAGCAACTTCCGCGGCCTGGAAGGTATTAACCAATATATCAAAATCTCCAACCTCATCAATCAATTTTTCGGTCTCATCAACTACTAAATCATCAAAATCCAAGCAGATCGCAGCTGGTGTTTTTACCCCTAATTCGTTAAAAAACGGAACTTGCGTAAGTAACCGGCCTTGTCCCAGCGAACCAAGAACATTGATATCCTGACCATTGCCAATCTTCTCAAATTCCTTTTGGATAATTTCCAATTTAGGCAGCCATTCATCATGTTCTTCGGCAATCACCTTTTCCACTTCTTTTTCTTTGCCGGTATAATAGGCAACTGCCCGTAACCATTCATCGGTATGCTGTATACCAACAGGTGAAGGGTATAAGAAGTAAGGTACTCCATATTCCTGTTCCAAACCTTTTGAAAGATACTCTGTAAAAGAAGAACAAATCGGCGCAGTAACAGCTGCCTCTGAAAGCATTTCAAATTGCTCGACTGTGGAGAATTCCGGAACAAAGTTTGGGCGCAAGCCGATTTTTGCTAGCAATCGGGTGATTTCCTGCCTGTCTTGCCATGTATAGGACAACATACTTGCAACATTAACCAGATCCTTTTGTTTCCTAGTTGGTTTTTTCACCAAGTATTTGAGTATGCCATGCCAGAAAGCGTCATAGCCGGTTTGGATCAGCTTGGAGCGAATACCTTCGCAGTG
This sequence comes from Sporomusa silvacetica DSM 10669, assembly GCF_002257705.1. Classification (GTDB taxonomy): domain Bacteria; phylum Bacillota; class Negativicutes; order Sporomusales; family Sporomusaceae; genus Sporomusa; species Sporomusa silvacetica. The sequence continues at coordinate 23,396 of NZ_LSLK01000109.1, read as the reverse complement.
GATAGCAACAATTTTGGCTTCGATATCTGGTTGAACCTCTTCGACAACTCCTGCAATATCCTCACCGATAATGCCGGTAGTGCAAGATGCCAAAACAAATATCGCTTTAGGATTATATCTGGCTTGTGCTTCTTTTATGGCGTATTTTAATTTGTCACCAGCCCCATATATAACATCTTTTTCATTCAGGTTGGTCGTCAGCCAGTGAAAGTCGTAGTTTTCCCGGCGTCCCAAAGAGACCGGTACTTTACGGAATACTTCCCTGTAGCCCAAACCAACTACTGAGCACCCGACCGGTGCATGAACAATCATAACCGAATCATGAATTGTCATAACACGTTGAGTTAGATAGAAATTCAAAAGACAACCTGACGTTTGTTGAAAGGCTCGCTCCTGATTACCCGTGTTCCCATCTTTTACCTCTTTAAGAAGCTCACTTGCCTTCCCAAAAAAGGCATTAAGGCCATTACCTCGTTGTTCTCTCGTAGGGCAGGTATTTTCTTTTAGATTAATCATTTTACACTCCTCCTTGTTCATTTTAGGAAATAAAGCAAACTCACTTAATTTTACTCTTCTTGGATGGCTTTGTTTATGTCAGCGATTAACACACTAATATCTACGTCATGAGCGTGTGCACCTTGTTCAATATTTTCGTAACTTGCCGCAGCGCAGACAAAACATCCCATACCGTACTTACGAAATACGGAAACCGTATTCGGATATTTGCTCACCACCTCACAGATACTCATTTCTTTCGTAATAACCAATGACTTAACCTTCCTTGTGTTCATTGCGGCTATGTGTTTCAAAAAGCTAAAGGCAAAAAGAATTTTATTGAAAATTCTTTTTGCCTTTAGCTTTTAACTAATCAGCCATTTATATTTTGTCAGTAGGAGGCTACCCATTATTGGGGCAGCCTCCCTTTCAAGTGACTATTGGGGTTAGGACTTACAATCAACTATCTACCTACATCCATGTGAACAACCGCATGAATTGGCACCACAACTGGCAGTCGCATTAAGATGAGCATTGCCCTTAATATACTTGCCCCGTTTGCCATAGGCCACTAAAGCCTTATCTACTGGGCGGTTCAGTGCAAAAGAAAGAATTCCCTTTGTTTGCAATTCCGCCTCTGCCTGCCGCCCAATTTGGGCTGCCAATACTACCGCAACATCGGCCAATAGTTCAATAGCCTTGCTGGCCGCGTGTGTATGGGAAGCATTTATATCCTGTGGAATTTCCCGCCGTTCCAAGAATGTATAGGCACCAGTCTCAGCAACTTCATAAATCCAAAACTCTTTCGCCCTGCCGAAATGCTCATTAATAGTAATTCCATCTGTACTGGCAACTGCTACTTTAGACATAGTTCTATCACCTCATAATTTATATTTTAGTAATGTAACGCAAAGATATTGAGATAAAACAAAAGCAGATTTTCTCGTAAACGAAAAAATCTGCCTCTGGATTATTTTCCAGCCAACAAACGTTCTTGTTGCTTATATTAATATCTTATCCATATTTTAGATCATCAAGCAATTTGTGTCAAGCGGCCTTGCATTTAGAGGTGAAATTTATTCCTTATTTGCTGCAGCCAATTCTTTTCCTAAAGCAACCGCAGCCTGCAGATATTGCTCATTTTGCGAAGCCGCATCGGCAGCTCCCAGTCCGCTTCCCACCAAAGGTTTAGCCCCAGCTGCAAAACCTACACGGCCAAGCACCTGGGCGACAGCATCAATGCAACCAGCATAAAGTTTTGGATCTGGTTGATTTTGAGCAAACAGCAACCCATAAGTTTCAAAATAATCACTCCTTTAGCTTTGATTAATATTTAAATAAAAACAGAGGTAGATTTTCTCCACAAGGGGAAAATCTGCCTCTGGATTATTTCCAGTCAACAAGCATTTTTATTACTTCTTAGCATCTTTTCTTCTATATTTTAGACCGTCAAACAATTTGTGTCAAGTCGCCTTTTGTTTATATATAACCATAGTTTAAATTCACTAACAGCAAACGTCATCATTTAGTTTTTTCATTAAAAGAATCAACAGATAGTTGGGATGCAGGTGTATTTGCTTGAATTCTAGCACATTCTCGTGCAGTTCTCATATATTGATACAGGTTTTCATCCGGGGTTCCGACTGGCACAGCACATCCTGTGCCGAGTGTAAAACCCTTGGGACTATCATACGCTTTGCGGTAACACAAACGTATACCTGCATCAATAGCTTTTGGTGTACCAAATTGAAGTACATCTACCGGCGGCAAATTCCCCACCAAATGAACTTTGTCTCCGATAGTCTTTTTGGCTATTTCCAGATCAACAACGTTATCTATACTAATGCCGTTACATCCGGTTTCCGCCATGTCGCCGAGATTTTTAGTTGTATTGCCGCAAATATGATAAGCGATAGCATTGGAACTGCTCTTCTTAACTTCGTCAAAAACATAGGTCGTATATGGTTTGGAAAACCTTTTAAATGCTTCCCGGCTAAGAATAGTTCCTGATGCAACCGGATCCATCATAGCAACCGAACTGCCCTCTTTCAAGAAACGTGTGTGCACCTTAACCAGCACATCGGCGGCGAACTTAACAAGCTTGTGAACCTGTTCAGGTGCACGGTATATGGCACGCAGAAGGCTCTCAGCGCCGGCAAGGCGTGCAGCTAGTGTAAAGGGGCCCTCAATGCCAATACCAATTGACCCGACTTCGGCACCAACTGCATCTTGCAGTCTATGAAACACTTCGTAGGTATGCTGAAAAGTATAATCCTGCTCTGAACATACAAGCTCAAGATCGAGGCCGCTTAAATCGTTTATATCCGAAACAGGCGCACGTTTGACCGAATTTGGTCCGATTTCACTGATGAAAAGTTCGCCGCCGAATAGTCCGACAAGCGCGTCAGTGTCATACTGGGTAGATACACTATCGTACCCTAACTCTCGATAAGCATGAATAATTACGTTTGCACGAAGTTCCGGATTTTCTCTCCATTGGCTGTATTTCAACTGGAGAAGGTCGCCGGCTGCACAGCCATAGGCCATTACAATTGGCATTCTGTCTACTTTTTCTCCGCGTGCCAGTGCTTTTTTGCGTTCTAGCGGAGTCATTTGATCATCTTTATGCATGTAGGTGATCCCCCTTAAATTCTTTATTATTCGTCCTTTCTCACCTGACATAACAGAGCCTTGAATACCGGAAAACCAGAAATCGGATCTCTATTCGCAATATCGGTAATAATGTTAGCGTTGCCTTTACTCCATTCCAATGCCTGCAGCGAACCACCGCCCATATTGGCTTCAATTTCGCCAGATTGTACTATCTCTGTAACCCGGGCAAAAAAACGCACATTACCACGTTTAGTACTTAGAATAACTTTATCACCATCATTAATATCTCTTTGTTCGGCATCGCTGGGATGAATAAGGATTTCCGGGTAGGGCTGATGCTTCAAAAGACCAGGTATATTCAGATGCTGTGACCGAAACGTTGACTGTATACGTGTCCCGGTATTTAATACCAGCGGAAACTCCTTAAACAACTCCGGACTACCTAATGGTCCTTCGATAGGTTCGGTATATTCCGGCAATGCCGGATAACCAAAATCCGCCAATAACTTGGAGGTAATCTCCAACCTGCCTGATGGGGTATCAAAACCTGGCCTGCCATCAGGGCGAAGTGCTCCTGATTCATACTTCTTGTACTGTCGTTCCGGTACAGGCAAAGCAACGCCCTCCGGGTTTGCCCGTAATTGTTCCAACAGTTCAGGCTTCCTGGAAAACACTCGTTGCAGCAATTCTGCTTCATCTTTGGGGTAAAGCTCTCCATAACCAAGTCGTCTTGCAATTTCCGCCAAAATAAACAAGTCGTTACGCGCTTCGCCGACTGGATTTATTACTGGCTGGCGCAGCCTGACATAGCCTGGATAGCACTGATAAGAAGTATTTTCAAAGTAGGTTGTCGCCGGAAGAACCACATCGGCAAATAGTGCATCCCGCGTCATAAACCTGTCAATGACCGCAAAAAAGTCAAGCTGCCGCAAAGCCTTCTCCCATAAAGATGTTTGTGGATAGGAGGTCAGAATAGATGCACCGCTGTTTAAAAGCCCCTTAATGGGATATGGCTTGCCTTCGAGTACAGCCTTAGGAAACTCCAAGAATTGGGCGCACCCTGTTAGATGATAAAACAAGGGATATTCCTCGGCGCCTATGGGTAATTTGGTTTCTGGTCGCGGAAAACTTGGTTTGTCGAAAGATAACGGCGGAGCCAGATTGATATAAAGGCCTCCTGGCACATCTAAATTCCCGGTGATAGCCCATAGAATGTATACCGCTCGAATAGTCTGCACCCCGCTGTTGGAGTACTCCAGACCAGTATAAGTCCTAATAGTCGCAGGCTTGGCGGTAGCAATTTCCCTTGCTAAACTGACAATCGTTTCCGCCGGAACTTTAGTTATTGTTTCAACATATTGCGGGGTAAAGGACTGGACATAATCAGCCAACTCCTCAAACCCGGACGTCCATTTGGTTACAAACTCTTCGTCATATAGTTTTTCATTGATTATCACCCTCAGTAGTCCAAGCACTAAAGCGCCATCTGTCCCAGAACGAACAGGAACCCAACGATCCGCCCGTTCGGCAATATCGCTGCGCATATGGTCAATCGCCACGATACGGGTTCCCTTTCGCTTGGCCTTGAGGATACGTTCAAACATAAATGGTGGTGAATCGGTGGCGGGATTTGCGCCCCACACAACAATCAGGTTGCTATTTTCGAGATCAGGTACCAGGTTTTTGCCGCGCAAACCATAGGTAGTTAGCGAAGCAAACACTCCAAAAGACGCATAGCAAAGTGAGCTTACGCTGGCAATGTTGGGGGAACCGAAAGGCCACAATAATTTGGAAGCAACCAACTCGTCGGCGTTGAAATCAAGCAAAGACTGCTCAAACGCTCCTCGGCCTGAATGACTAGCCACAGCTTCAGGTCCATATTCATTACGAATACGCAGGAAATTACTGGTAATTAAATCCAGTGCTTCATCCCAGCTAGCTTGGCGAAAACGGCCCTCACCACGTTCACCTTCACGGATTAGGGGGGTTGTCAATCTTTCTGGGGAATAAACAACCTCAGATGCGTGCTTACCCCGCAAGCATATTGCCCCATAGGGCGATCCGGACAGTGGTTGTATATCTGACAATTTTCCATCTTCCAATGTCACTTTCACACCGCACCCGCCCGGGCAAACACCACAAACAGCGGCCCTTTTTTCAACATTACCCATTATTGCTCCCCCTTCATAAATCAAAATAAGAAGGCCAGAATAAGTTCACCTATGGTAAACCTATTCCGGCCTTCAGATTTCTGATCAGCCTGCATATAAATTTAATGAAGTTACTTTACCATATATCGTTATCAATGTCAATATTTTTCCAATCTCGCCAGTTTCATGAAAAAAGACGGCAATTAAAAATAATTTTGTCATATAATTAGATCTACTAATCAAAGATTTCGTTTTACATACCCTTTCATACCCGTAATCTTGTTATATAGTTGATGTCAGATGTCCAGGAAAGAATCCTCTTGACACGTACTTTGAGTTACTGTATACTCAAATAAATTCACAATGTACGCCGATCAGAAAAACTGAAGGCCAAAGTCTCTTTAATAGAAACTTTGTCTTTTTTTTATGCATTTATTGGGTTATAGTTATATATAGTAGCTTACATGAAAAGAGTGATCCAGCCATGAGTATTAATTGGGAATTTGTAATGACTGCTTTGCCGTTATATGAAAAAGCAGCCTGGCTTACGCTAAAGCTTGCGTTATGGGGGATATTATCCTCTTTGATTATTGGCCTTTTGTGTAGCATTGTCTTATATTATAAGACAAAAGGTTTGGCTCCCTTGGTGCGATGCTACATAGAACTTTCTCGCAATACACCACTACTTATTCAACTATTCTTTTTATATTATGGTCTTACCAAATTAGGCGTAACGCTAAGCGAACAAACATGTGGCATTGCTGGTTTAGCATTTTTGGGCGGCAGCTATATGGCAGAAGCATTCCGCGGTGGTGTTGAATCAGTAAGTAAATCCCAAATTGAATCAGGTCTTAGCATTGGACTTTCCAATAGACAGTTAGTTCGCTATGTTATTCTACCGCAAGCATTTTCAGTAACTTTACCCTCGTTAGGCGCCAATTGTATCTTTCTATTAAAAGAAACCTCGATCGTAGGTGCCATTGCCATCCCAGACCTGATGCAAGTAACCCAAGATTTAATTGGGATGTATTATCAAACGTTTGAATCTTTGTTGATGCTAGTATTAGCCTATCTTATCCTGATTTTTCCATTATCGATCTTTTTGACTTGGCTGGAAAGGAAGGTACGTTATGCTGAGTTCGGGAATTAATGTTCTTGTCGACGGCAGTAACCTCCAGCGACTTCTGGGCGGACTATTGATAACAGCCCGCATTGCTTTTATCTCCATCATCCTTGGCTCCTTGCTAGGGATTATCGTGGGCCTGGCCAGAACATCAAAGGTACGAGTACTGCGTTTTCTTTGCCGTTTTTATCTGGAACTATTTAGAATTATACCTATTCTTGTTTGGCTATTTTTCGTTTATTTTGGTGTGCCCGGTATATTTGACATTCATATAGCTGGTGAGTTAGTAGCCGTAATTGTGTTTAGCCTCTGGGGTGCAGCGGAAATGGGCGATATTGTTAGAGGTGCTCTAGAATCGTTACCTAAACATCAAATAGAATCAGGCAAAGCACTCGGACTAAGTTTTTGGCTGCTTTATCGCTTTGTACTACTCCCACAAGCCGCCCGCCGCTTGCTGCCAGGTGCAATCAATTTATCAACAAGAATGGTCAAAACCACTTCACTTGTCGTTATGATTGGGGTCATTGATGTTGTGAAGGTCGGTCAGCAGATTATCGAGCGTTCTATTTTGAAAGAACCTACTTCGTCCTTCTGGATTTATGGCTTTATTTTTATCCTCTACTTTATTATCTGTTATCCGCTATCAAAATTATCGAAAAAGCTAGAAACTAAATGGGAGAGCTAGGGAGGCGTTTATTATTAGTACAACAAAAGACCAAGTGCTGCTTGAAATACAGGGATTGCGTAAGGACTATGGCACTACAACAGTGCTTAATGATATTAATCTTACCATTCATAAAGGCGAAGTTGTTGTTATTTTAGGCCCCTCAGGCTGCGGCAAAAGCACATTGCTGCGCTGTCTGAATGGTCTTGAAGCCATTCAGGGAGGTGAGATCAGGTTTGCCGGCAAAAATCTTACCGGGAAAAATGTACATTGGCAGGAATATCGTCAGAAAATTGGCATGGTATTCCAAAATTATGACCTGTTTCCTCATATGTCTGTTATCGAAAATATTCTTCTGGGACCTTTACAGGTTCAAAAAAGGCCCAAAAAGGAGGTGCTTGAACAGGCACAGCAACTACTGGAACGTGTGGGGCTACTTAACCGCAAAGATGCCTACCCCCGGGAGCTTTCCGGTGGACAGAAGCAACGAATTGCTATTGTACGCGCCTTATGTATGAATCCCGAAATTATGTTGTTTGACGAAGTTACAGCCGCCCTTGATCCTGAAATGGTACGCGAGGTATTAGATGTTATCTTAGGTCTGGCTAAGCAGGGCATGACCATGGTAATTGTGACCCATGAAATGGGCTTTGCCCAAGCTGTTGCTGATCGTATCGTTTTTATCGACGCCGGGAATATCTGTGAAATCGCCAAACCGGCAGAGTTTTTTTCTAAACCCAAGTCAGAGCGTGCTCAGCAATTTTTAAATATATTCCAGTTTTAAAATTAGCAAAAAGGAGAGATGTACGTGAACAGCAAAAAGATTTTGGCCCTAATTGTAAGTACCATATTTTTAATGGGGGTATTGGCCGGATGCGGTTCCACAGCTACCAAAACCGATGCCAAGCAAGATTCCCAAGCAGCTAAGAGCAGTATTCAGGAAATCAAAGACCGCGGCAAAATAAAGATTGGTGTATTCAGCGACAAGCCTCCCTTTGGCTTTGTTGATGCGAATGGTAAAAACCAGGGGTTTGATGTCTATATTGGTAAACGCTTGGCCAAAGACTTGCTCGGTGATGAATCTAAGGTCGAGTTTATATTGGTGGAAGCAGCTAGCCGGGTTGAGTTTTTGCAGTCCAACAAAGTTGACATTATTTTAGCCAACTTTACGGTAACTGACGAAAGAAAACAAAAAGTTGATTTTGCCAATCCGTATATGAAAGTTGCCCTTGGTGTAGTATCCCCCTCAGGTACTCCGATTACCTCAGTTGACCAGTTAAAAGGCAAAAAATTAATTGTCAACAAAGGCACTACTGCGGAAACCTATTTCACGAAAAATCATCCTGACATTGAATTATTAAAATTTGATCAAAATACCGAAGCATTTGAAGCCTTAAAGGACAACCGTGGCGCCGCCTTAGCTCACGACAACACCTTATTATTTGCCTGGGCCAAGGAAAATACAAACTTTACCGTTGGCGTTTCTACCTTGGGCAGCCTTGATACTATCGCCCCGGCAGTCAAGAAAGGCAATAAAGAACTGCTGGACTGGATTAACACTGAGCTCGACACTCTTGGCAAAGAAAACTTTATTCACAAGGCATATAATGAAACATTAAAACCTGCATACAGTGACGCTATCAACCCAGAAGACATTGTCGTTGAAGGCGGCAAATTGAAGTAAGCTACCCGAAGGTAACGCTCTGCTAACAACCCCCAACTATCATTCTTTTGCCAATAGTTACGAATTGTTAACAATCGTAACTATTGGCTCTTATTTTTTACTACGGTTTTGTTTATTCCTTACCCATAATTTCAGCTAATCCTGTATAATAAATAATAGTTCCCTCAACTCGTCCAATGTAAATTTATGGTAAAGGTGGTTAGCCCTATGGACTGTGAATTTTGCACTATCTCGGCTGATAATAGCTGTAAGGATTCCTGCATATTATTATTTTACGCTGATGAGCTTTTGGTAAAAGAGCAGGATGGCATTATCCTTATTCCCTCCATGCGTGATATCAGCTTATTACATATTGAAACAACTACTGTACACTACAGCTGTTCATTAAATGGCACTACCTATTATGCAGCAACTTTATGTGAAAAAGCCTTGTTTGCCGGATTTTCTTTTAAAAAATTACGACAACTATCTGGCCATATAGCAGACGACTGCTTTGAAATGACCTATCGTGCCTTTCATATTATAAACTGGTTGAAAACCAATAAATTTTGCGGTTGCTGTGGCAAGGTTATGCAGGTAATGCGGCAACCGCAAGAGTTTTCTGTACAATGTCCGGCTTGTGGCCATACAGTCTATCCACGCATTTCACCTGCTATTATTGTAGCCGTTATTAAGGAAAATGAGATTCTCCTGGCACGCTCCAGCAGGTTTCCTCCTGGCCGCTATAGTGTTATTGCAGGCTTCGTTGAACCTGGAGAAACACTGGAAACCTGTGTAAGAAGAGAACTGCAGGAAGAGGTTGGCATTGAAGTAGCCAACATTGAGTACTTTGGCAACCAACCCTGGCCATTCCCTGACTCGCTGATGATTGCTTTTACCGCTCAGTATGCCGGTGGGGAAATAACTATCGATAATGATGAAATTGTTGCCGCCGACTGGTTTTCAGCAACTACATTGCCCAAAATTCCGCCGAAAGGAAGCATCGCCCGCCAATTAATAGAATGGTTCCTTGATAAACAGTCGTGAGGAGTAGCCATCAATCTGATAGCTACTCCTCACGGCTAAGTCAAATCCACCTTGAACTAATCTACCTTTATCGAAGTAAAAGGGGCTGTGTGAAACACGACCCCTTTTTTAAGTTTTTTCAATTCTTCTAATAATCGATCATTAAGAACCTTTATATATGTCCCCTTCATGCCGAGCGATTTGGATTCAATTACGCCTGCACTTTCAAACTTACGTAATGCATTGACTATTACCGAGCGAGTGATACCAACGCGGTCAGCAATTTTACTAGCAACCAACAATCCCTCATTGCCTTCTATTTCGCTTAAAATATGCACAACTGCTTCTAATTCCGAATAAGATAGTGTTCCTAGCGCTACTTGCACAGTAGCTTTTTTTCTAGCTTCTTCCTCAATTTTTTCAGTGCGGTCTCTGAGCATTTCCATGCCAACAACCGTTCCACCGTATTCAGCTAATATTAAATCATCATCAACAAATTCGGCACTAAATTTAGCTACAATTAATGTTCCTATGCGTTCCCCTACGCCATGGATAGGAACAATGGTAGTAAATTTATCGTTAAATACGCAATTGGTTTCTGCGCTATAACTACATAACCCGCCTTCCAGACGAAGATTCGGCGATGTCTGATCAATCTTGAGCAACCATGACACATACCTTTCCGGAAACTGTCCCATTTTGAGCACTTTATCCCGCATAAGACCACACTCAAAATCATCAAGCAATGCATATCCCAAAATACTACCATCTTTGCTAACAATATAGACATTAGCCGCCATAACAGTACTAAGTACTGTCGAAACTTCACTGTATTCAACTTTTTCTGATTTCTGGAGCAACTTATTAATAGTACGTGTACGTTCTAATAATGATGACATTTACTATTCCCACCCTTCATAATTTGCAGCAACTTCTTATCTATAGTCCACATTTTTTAAATGCCTGCCTCAAATCATTAATAATATCTTCAGCCGCTTCTAAGCCCACGCTAAATCTAAGATGCCCATTTTTAAACTCAGCCGGATAAAAATGATTTCTCTCATCATTTGGTCCGACATAAACGATCAAACTCTCATCATGACCAATAGAAACAGCAGGAACAATTAATTCAAGAGCATTCACAAATTTGTTGTGGGTATCGACATCTGCTTTTAGCCCGAACGCCATAACTCCGGAGAACATGGTCATCTGCTTTTTGGCAATTTCATGCTGCGGATGACTTGTGAGGCCTGGATAAGCAACAAATTTTACAGCCCGATGCGACTCGAGAAACTGAGCTATTTCCAAGGCACTATCGCTATGCTGTTTCATGCGCAAAGGCAGGGTTACCACGCCCCGCATGATGAGCCAAGCGTTAAATGGACTGATAACGCCCCCCAGATTGACCATAGCTTGGCCTTTGATTTTATCAATAAGTTCTCGCTGTCCAATGACAGCTCCACCCATAGCATCGCCGTGGCCATTGATGTATTTCGTCAAACTGTGGATTACTAGATCAGCCCCCAGTGCAAGGGGGTGCTGTAAAAAGGGCGAGGCGAACGTACTATCAACGGTAAGCAACGCGCCGGCAGCATGAGCAAGCTTGGCGATCTCGGCAATGTCACTTACTCTGGTAGTCGGATTGCCAGGGGTTTCAATATGAATAATTTTGGTATTAGGACGCAATGCCTGTTTTATCTCTTGCAAATTTGCAGTATCGACAAGGCTTGTTTCCACTCCAAATTTATCAGGAAAATACTCGTGTAATAGTCTATATACGGCGATGTAGGAAACGTTGGAACAAATAATGTGGGCATCTTTCTCCAAAAAAGTAAAAAATACACCAGCTAATGCCGAAACACCACTGCCTAAAACTACGCAGTCCTCGCCGCCTTCCAGAGCAGCCAGTTTTTCTTGCAGATAAATCTGATTGGCTGATGTATTGCGCGTATAAACCAGCTGATTGGGATCACTCCAATTCATTGTTGAGGCATCCTCTGGCAGCCGGTAGCTATTGGCCATAGTAAGCGGCCGTCTTATAGCACCGGTTTCTTTGTCAATACCATTACCTGTATGAATGCATTTTGTCTCGAAACTATACTTTGTTTTATCACTCATGTTTACACCTTCTTTTTCAAAAAATAAAAAGACTGAAAGCAAACGGATACTACTCCCGCTTGGCCTTCAGTCTTCTGATCAACCTAGTTCTATTAAATTATACAGGCTTCTAGAAAAAAGTTCAATATTAACAATGATTTTTCTGCTCAATTAGAGGATATAATCTAGTCTTTAATTCATAGAACTAGTTACTATTACTCAACTTTTCTGCAACGCTCCCCATTGCCTGATCCCTTACAAATCTTATGATTATTAGAACTGCTGACTCCCCAGGAATAACTAGTAGTAGTAGTACTAACTTTTTGGTTTTTCTTTTTGCCACCATTAATGTTTAGTAATTCTTTTTCAGTTAATGATTTCATATAAATTCCCCTTTCATTTGTTAACTGCAGAATGGAAGGCCAAAGTTCAAAGTGAGGATCGAAAGCCAACAACCAAAAAATTAGAAACTGTAACTAGTTTTTACCCAAATGGTACGACCTGGTGCATTAATTTGCGTTGATGGCAAGAACAGATATGTCCCATTATATCTTATGCCCGTATTCTGGCAACTAAGATGTTCAGCATAGAGCTTATTAAATATGTTATCAATTCCAGCAGAGACAACAACCCTGTCAGACGTACGATAGGATGTGTTGAAGGAAAGAACCCCATAGCCTGGAGTTTTCGCCACATCAAAGCCGGTGCTATTCCCGTAATTGATATCTACACGGTTTTGCGCTTGAACTCCCCTCCAGAAGATGTTAGCTTCTAATTTTTTATTGTTGTATTTAACGCCCAAAGTTCCTTCCAACGCTGGTATTTGCGGTAGCGGCTTGTGTTCTGTGTCGTTATTGCCACGAGTAGCAGCAAGCGTGGCGTTAAGCGTCCAATGATCCGACATTGCATAAGAAGCGTCAGCTTCGCCGCCATACATGGTTGCATTGATATTATTTGCTGACCATGCAACATAGGTTGTCGCAGAATCCTTCTTTCCTTTAAGCAAGATGTAATCATTGATTTTTGCATAAAACAGGGATAAGTTGGCTTGTAATTTACCCGACTTGTAAGTAAGACCGGTATCTAATTGGGTACTTTTCTCCGAATCTACATAAAATGAGTCAGTAATAAGAGGCATCCTGCCTGTACCACCTCTTTCTACAAAGTCGGCAGGCCGTTCCACATGTCCGATACCGATATAGGTTGTAATAGGAGCTTTGGAAGCATCATGCTCATAACGAAGGAAAGCTGAATAGGTCTTGTCAACACCGTGATGAAGATACTGAGATCTGTCATCACCTGTATCATCTGGATCAACCCATTTGTTGTCTGCATTAAGCCTGTCAAACCGTAACCCGCCGATAATACGGCTTCGGTCATCAACCGTGCGTTTTACTTCCCCGAATATGCCCAGGTTTTCAAATTCAAGGGTCGGTACGCGCGGACCATCAAGCCCGTCATACATTCCCCAGCAACGATAATTATGCCGTTCCTGGAGGTAATCCGTGCCGACAGTAGCCTGCGTGGTTTCACCCAACGCCAGTTTGGCTGCCAACCGGGCACCGCGTGTTGTAACAGCAGGGTTCATAACCCCTCCCGATTTCCAATTTACCCATGGCCGCAATGAATGAGTGTCCATGACATGATCTTCAAAATTGCTGTACGCATTAAAATCCAGTTCTTGCACCACAGGTGATAAATTCTTTTTTTCATATTTAAAAGAGTAATTTTCTTTATCTAATTTAGCCGAATCATGCCCCATCTTTCCACTATACGAATTGCTGGTATGAGCAGCTTGCGCTTTGCCAATATCTGCCGTAAACTCGTACAAGGTATTGGCGTCTGGCGTCAATCCCACAATGTAGGTAGAGTTGTTTTTGGTATAGTTTGACCAAACAGCATTACCATTGCCATCTTTGTAATTGTCAGCATCAGTTCGGTTGCGGATGATGCGCAGATATGCGCCTTTATCGCCGGTAGTAATATCAAGCAGTTGATCATTGCGGCCAAAGCTCCCAAATAAAACACTGCTATAGAGACGCTGGCCGGGCGCATCAAATCGTGGCGTATTCCGTTCAAACAGAACCGTTCCCGCCAGATTGCCATTGCCATACAGAACGGTTTCCGGGCCTTTCAGCACGGTAATCTTGTCAAATGTTTCCGGTGAAGCGTAAGAAGTTGTTGGATCCATTCTGGCTGGGCAAGCTCCTTTTAGCTGCGCCCCATCAATCAAGACGTTGAGTCGTGACCCACCGAGTCCGCGCAATACCGGGTCACCATCGACGCCCCCTTCCATTACGAGAGAAAATCCCGGAATGTTTTTTAAATAAGACCCACCATCATTAGGCGGCAGCGGTTGACGCGGCGCTTTCGGATCGGTTTCGACCGTCAGCGGATCTGTCATAAGCGGTGCGGTAACTACCACCGGGTCTAACGTGAAAGATTCTTCCGTTTTTTTGTCGGTAACTTTTTCGCCGGCAGCTTTTTCGTCGTCATTTTCAGCGGCCACTGCTGTTGAAGACGCCATCAGTAGCATTAAAGAAAAAGAAACCGCGTGAATAAACTTCATAGAGAATATCATTCCTTCCTTGGATTAAATAAAATCTATACTATTAACAAGATTAGCTCTTTACTATTTGCTAATCTTAAGGATGGCTTTACTCCCTTATTTCAAGGATTTATGCATTTTGGTGAAAAAAATATAAGGCCAGAATTTATCCTATAGGATAAATTCTGGCCTTTAGTTTAGTTTACTAATCAACCTAGTATTCGAATCGCTAATTATTCTATTTGTTTAATTATCCATTATTGCACTAAAAATATCTACTGTCCAAAAGTACTATTTTTCTTAACAAATAGCAATAAGTTACCCACCACTTTATCAGGCAGCTATTTGCCAACTGCCTGTGTTTCCAATGCTAAGCTTCATTTTATGATACTTATCCAGCGTACCGCGATGACCAATGCTAATGACTGCTGTATCCTCAAGGTGCTCTTGCAATAATTTGTACATGAGCTGTTCTGTCGATTCATCCAATGCCGATGTAGCCTCATCAAGAAATAGCCACTGTGGGCGTTGCAACATAACTCTGGCAAAAGCAACTTTCTGTTGTTCACCCAGTGAAAGCATTTGCGACCAATTTTCTGTATTATCCAATTGGTCTGCCAAGTACTCCAACTTGCATAAGCTCATAAATTCGCGAAGCTTTTCATCGCTACTTGCGTCTGCAGCCTCAGGATAAACTAAGACCTCGCGCAGAGTCCCCAGTGGCAAATACGGTCGTTGGGGTAAAAATAATACACGCTGATTTTGGGGCATATTGATAGTTCCCTGACCAAAAGGCCAAATACCGGCTAACGCCCTCATCAACGTACTTTTGCCACAGCCGGAATAGCCGGTTATGAGCAGTGTATCTCCGGCGTGAATCTGTATGCCTAAATTGGTTAACAGTAGTTTACCATCAGGTAATCTTACATCCAGTCCTGCTACCGTAACGGTTTGTTCCTCAGTGTAATTTACCTTTATGGATTTTTTCTCGGCTACACCCTGTATCCGGTTCATAGTATCAATAAAGTTGGTTAGCCTGTTGACCACCGCCTGCAATTGCGCCAGCGATGCATCTGTCAGTGAAAAATAATTTCTGATAAAAAACGATAGCGCCAATTCCACTTGTGTAAAGGCGCTAGCCGTCTGCATAAGCCCCCCCAATTGCATTTGTCCGCTAAAAAGATGGGGTGCACAAACAAGATAGGGAAATATGAACGTAAGCCGCCAATGTAATAAGGTTACCCAGGAAAGGTTTTTTTGACATGCCATAATCCCACGGAAATTGTCAATAATCTTAGTAAAACAATGATTAAAATTAGCTTGTTCCCGCTGCTCTCCATGATAAAAGGCAACACCCTCACTGTTTTCACGCAAACGGATCATGCTAAAACGGAAATCGGCTTCATATCGCTGTTTGGCATAATCGAGTCCGACCAGAGAATTGCCCACGATTGCGGTCAAAAACGAACCGGCAAAGGCATAAACGATACCTATCCACACCATATAGCCGGGGATACTAAATTGTTGCTCCCCCAAAATAATCTCCATTGATCCGGATAAATTCCACAAAATAACGACAAAGGAACACAATGAGACGACCGCTCTTAAAAAGCCAAGGGACAGATTCAATGTTGAGGAAACAAATAACCGTAAATCCTCACTGATTCGCTGATCAGGATTATCTGCGCTGGTATCAACTATCTGCAGCAAATAATAAGTACGTTTTTGCAGCCAGTCTGTAAGATAATGGTCTGTCAGCCAACTACGCCATTTGATTTCTAACAGTTGCAACAAATAAAGCTTATATATCTCAATAACGAGAAAGACTACTGTAAATACCGGCCAGTAGCCTAAATAAGTTAGAAAACCGGTTTTATCCAGATTTTGTATCGTATTATAAAAGGCATTTTGCCAAGTATTGTACTTCACCAGGACAAACACATCAAGAAGCTGCAAACCAACAATACTACTCAGCAGCATTCGGGCGTACCACTTTTCTTCTGAATGCCAGTATCCTTGGGAAAGTTTCCATATTCCTTTTAAAAAACTGGCACCAAATTTTTGCATGAAACAGTCATCCTTCCTAAAAATTCTTACCTACATATAACGTGTTAAAGACTTTTGCAGGTAGGTGGTGTGTTGGCAAACTTCTTAGGTCAGGATATATAGCTAGCATCTATCCTGACCTAAGAAGGATTGACTGCTACAGCAATTTTGGTTATGCCAGTTTGCCGAACTGCATCCATGAGTTCAATGACCCGGCCATGCTCTACACTGCGATCGGCGTTGATAATCACTGAGGTTTGTTTATTTTCCTTACCTTGCTGTTCAAGACGTCGTGCAGCATCAGCCGGCGAAAAGATTTCTTCCTTATCGTAAAAAAGCTTATCCTCTTTGGTCAGTGTCAGCGTAAACACCTGTTGTTTGTCGCTCTGTACACCACTGGCGTGAGGAAGATTCACCGGCAAACTGTTCTGCATGGTCATTGACAAGGTGGCTACCATAAAAAACACCAGTAAAAAGAACATCGTGTCAATCATTGGAATAATTTCAATTCTGGCCTTCTTAGGCGTACTTCTTGGTATCTTCATGCCTGTCACCTCTCTGTGGCAGTGTATCCAACGTTATTTCCAGTTTTGTGGCGTATTGTTCAATAACTTCGGTTTCTCGCTCGATACGTGCGAGAAAATAATTATACGGAATAAGCGTTATTACCGCTACCGTAATACCAGTAGCGGTGGCAATTAATGCCTCGGCCACGCCACCGGTAACCACATGTGGCTGTCCCATGCCACCTGCGCTCATCAGTTGAAATGAACTAATCATGCCAATAATTGTTCCCAACAGCCCCAGTAAGGGCGACAGCGTAATAATAGTATCAAGCACCGGCAAGCCCCGCTTCATAGTAGCAACTTCCGCAATGCCTGCCGCCTCCATTGCCTTGACCGAATTATAACGCTGAATCATTCCTGCCGCCAAAACCCGCACCAGCGGTGCTTTTGCACCTTTAACAACAGCAAGCGCTTCTGCAACCTGCCCTTGATTAAGTATATTTAGTACTTGATCTGCTTGTCCAACTGCATGTACACGCCGAAAAAATACCAGCCGCTCGATAATAATCGTAACTGACAACAGCGAGCACAGCACCAGCGGCAGCATAATCCAGCCACCTTTTGTAATGAACTCTACCATAACTGCTTGCCTCCTTATATAACAGCCTGCGCCTCAACCAAACTAAATTTTACCCGCACGTCAAAATAGCTTTCCACCGGAGTTTCACACTGGCAGGCAGGAGCAAAGCTCCAGTTTCTCACTGACTGTGTTGCGGCTTCATCAAGCAGAACATAGCCACTGCTTTGCCGAACCATTACATTTGCTGCCGAACCATCTGCATCAACCCGGACACGCAGCACAACTACGCCCTCCTGCCCAGCCTGCAGCGCCTTATGTGGATACGCAGGGCGTGAGCCGGCAAGATACCTGGCCGGAGTGCGGGACACTGCCGCTTGTCTGCCAGCAGCTGCAACCACCTGGGCTTCACTACTTGCCACTGCAACCGCAGGCGATTGCTCTCCTATCTGCTTATGTGTGTAAGCAAGCGGAGCTGGCTTCTGGGAAAACTCCCTGGCCAGCGCAACGCTCTGTTCCAGCGGCCGCTGAGCGGCAGTAGGGGAACTGGCTTCCTGCAAGTCAGTGGTTTTATTTTCTGTAGCTGTTGCTGTAAACTCAACTTCAATTGGAACAGACGCAGCAATAGGCGATAACGGGGCAGTGGGGAGCAAGAACAGCAAACCAAGCAATGCCCCATGAGCAGCAAAGGAAATCCCTGCTGCCTTTAGATAAGATTGCGTTATCATAACTTGTTCTCCTCCCCTCTTACCTGACTACCCTGGATTTTAATTTGCAACTTTTTTTACGAAAATGTTTTTTCGATGCGGAAGATAAAGCTGCGCGGCTGACCGGCATAAACGCTGACACCTGTTGCATCAACCCAATAGTGCTTATCAGTCAGATTGTACGCATTGAGAGAATAGCGCCAGTCTTTGGTTTTATAATAGATAATGCCGTCAATGGTGCTATAGTTTCCCAGCCACAGCGTATTTGTGCTGTTAAAGGCGCGGTTGCCAACATAGGTTATCCCCCCGCCAAAACCCAGTCCTTTTCTAGGACCATCCTGAATTTCATAAGTAGTCCACAGTCTAAAGGTGCGATTAGGTACACCAGTTAATAAATTACCCACCAACGCTTTATTCTTATCATTCGTAATGCGTGCATTATTTTGTCCATAGACGGCCAGCAAATTCCAACCTGGCTTAATAACATAGTTAACATCAATTTCAACACCTTTGCTGGTTTGCTCGCCAATCAACTGGTAGTCCGGATTACTATTGGTGCCCAAATTATACAATATATCATTATACTTAATTTTATAAGCTGCCATGGTTATACTGGCTTTGCTGCCAACCTCCACCTTTACGCCGCCTTCCAACTGATTGCCGGTTCTTGGAGAAAAATTCAAGAGCGTACCAGTAACTGTTTGAGCCGAATTCGGCTCAAACGCGGTTGAATAACCGGCAAACCAGGTAACTCCCTGCGAAGCTTCATAGGTTGTCCCCAGCCGCCAAGTTGTACCCGAGCTTTCTGTTCCAGTTGAATAAGAATAAGACGCATGGCCAATGCCGGCAGTAGCCTTTACCTTGGGCGACAATTCCAACGTATCAGACAAATATACGCCATGTCTGTACAGGGAATAGTGTGAAGACGTACTGGCAGGATCTGTCGCCGGCGGATCTACCCATATGGGATTGGTCACTACAACACTAGAATAGTCCCATATTTGGGTAGAATAAGGCCAAGCCAATTTATAGCGGGACCATTCATAGCCAAGCACCAGATTATGATTAAGTCCCAAGGCTTTGAATTTGGCATTGCCGGTAGTGTCCCAAGACAACGTATTTGTTTTTCTAAACGCATGAATGTAATCCTGGGTAATGTTTGTATATGTATTATCTGTAAAAGATTCGGCCCCCACATATTTCTGATGATAGTCCGACTCACTGTAATGCAGCGCAGAGCTAATTGTCCAACTATCATTCAGCTTATGATCAACCCTGCCGGAAACACTGCGCCCAATGAAAGTCGACCTGACATTGGGATTATAGTAATTTGCATCATAAGGCACGATACCATAAGGCGGGGCAATCGTCCCGGTAGTAGGCAACGAACCGATATAACCGCCAGCCACGTCATAATGATTATAGGTGGCCGCAAAAGTATATTTAGTATCTTCCTGCGGCTGCCCTTGTACGATTACGCTGCCATTAAAATGCTTATTATTAACTCCTGCTTGAAAAGCGGCTGTATCATCTGTCTCAATAATTGTCCGCGACAGCCATTTTTTATCTGTTGTCAACGGAATCGACATATCTAAATCCGTTGTTCTCGTACCCCATGAACCGAATTCCTGACCGATAGTATATGACTCATAAGCCAACGGTTTCTTGGTGATATAGTTAATGATACCACTTGGTGTGTTATTGCCATAAAGCACTGAAGTTGGCCCTTTTAGGACTTCAATTCTGTCCAGATTTCCAAGCCAGCCGGCAGCTGTAGAGCTGTTGTCATATAAGCCGTCAACATAAAAATAATTAGCCCGGAAACCACGAATATTAAACATGGGCAGCAAGTTGGCATAGGGATTCATAATACCGCCGCCATTGCTGATACCAGCAACATTGCCAAGTGCCTGCTCAACAGTCTTAGGACGCTGCTCCTCCATCACCTTTTGACTTACTACCGATACAGTCTGTGGCAAATCCTTGGTAGCAATATCTGTCTTACTGCCTGTTGAGGTATGGGTCACTACATAATTATTGACCCCTTCGGCATCAGCCTGCTGGCCTATAGCCAGTTGTTCATGCTTTTGTTCTTGTGCTTTACCTGCTTTAATCTCTATTTCCGCTACCGGAATATCCTCGGACTGCTGTGTGGCTGACACCTGCTGCTTGCTGTTTTCCTTTGCACTTTCATTTGCTTCCTGTGCCTTTTCGGTTTGCGCTGTTGAATTAACTTCCTCCGCCAAAACTATATCTGCTACAGAAAAGGAAAAGGCAAAAGCCAGAGCAGCGCCATACACCAAAGGTTTTCTTTTCTTAATTTTCATTTCGTTCTTTTTCTCCCTATAGTTGTGTTATGTATCGTCTGCCACAGTCCAACTTAAAGACTGGCTTCAAAACCAAGCTCTGTTACTACTTTGATTAATTCGGCCTGAGCAACACTTCCTGTTACAACCGCCTCTTTTTTTGCTAAATCCACACTGGCATACGTAACTCCGTCAATTGCTTGAAGAGCTCTTTCCACTTTGCCTCTGCAGCCATTGCATGCCATACCTTGGATTTTTATGATAATTGTCTCCGCTTGCGCCACTACAATCACCCCCTTTATTGCCGTTATACGTTATAAATAGATAAAGGCCATACTTATTCCTAGGAATAAGTATGGCCTTCAGTCTGCACTAATCAACCTAACTTTCGTAATTCTTATATTATGTTATTTAGCAAATTTGACTTTTTACTATTATCAACGATATTCTTCCTTTTGTCTACTGTCCAAAAGTACTATTTTTTGTCATAACACAAACTTTATTCTATCAGGTTCGGCAGCTCTATATGCGAAACTTGGTGACAGCCGCCTGCAGATCCTGCGCCAGCGTTGCCAGTTCCCGACTGGAGGTGGAAATCTCCTCCATCGACGCCAGTTGTTCTTCTGTTGCTGCCGACACACTCTGCGCCTCTCCAGCCGATTTCTTACTAAGGTCATCAATGTTCCTGACTGAGCTGACGATTTGCTGACTTCCGGTTGCCATCTGCTGGATGGCTGCCGACATCTGCTTGACCTGATCTGATACTTCGGTTACCAAGTCGGCGATTTCCCCAAAAGAAACTCCCGCTGCATTGACTACCTCGGCGCCAGTTTTCACTTCCCGCGTTCCATTGTTCATCGCTTCCACAGCTATATCGGTATCGGTCTGGATTTCGCCAATCAAAGAAGCTATCTTCTTTGCCGCTTCCTCCGATTGTTCGGCAAGTTTGCGGACTTCATCTGCTACAACCGCAAATCCTCGTCCCTGTTCCCCCGCCCGCGCCGCTTCAATCGCGGCATTGAGCGCCAGCAGGTTAGTTTGCCCGGCGATACCGGAAATGGTATTGACAATCTGGCCGATTTCTTTGGATCGTTCACCCAACTTGGCCACCACTTGCGCCGACGTGTTAACCGTGTTTTCAATCTGACTCATCTGACTAACTGCTTTGTTCACCGCTGCACCGCCGTCTTTGGCTTTGCCTGCCGCTTGTTCGGACTGGCCGGAAACCAAATTGGCATTGGCGGCAATTTCTTCAATTCCTGCCGACATCTCTTCCACTACTGCGGATGTTTCAGTTGCTGCTGCCAGTTGCGCATTAGCTCCCTCAGCGACCTCAGTCATGGAAATAGCTACCTGGTTAGATGCTTGCGCCGATTGTTCGGCGCTGGCGGTGAGTTCTTCACTGGAGGCGGCTAACTGTTCGGCATTAGAATGAATCTGTTTGATTAATTCCCGTACGTTTTGAGTCATTTGTTCAAAGCTCTTGGCCAGACGTCCGATTTCGTCATTGGAATTGATACCCAAATTGGACAAAGACAAATCGCCACCCGCGATTTTATTGGCCGCACCTTCCAAAACAGTAATTGGCTTAGCGATTTGCCGGGCAACCCAAATGATAATTATTGAGGTAATGGCCAATATAATAAGAATCGTCAGTAATGAAATCCACGTCAAATCAGATAAAGCCCCGGTTGCTTCCGAGACCGGCAAGCTCACGGCTAACGACCAACCGGTACTTTTGACAGGAGCAAATCCCACCATTTTCTCCACACCATTATATTCGTAGGTTGTTGTTCCCGCTTCTCCCTTTACCATCCGCTCAGCAGTTTGCCGCAATGCTGGTGGAAGTTTGTCGTTCTTGATAGGATTATCCTTCATCACAAGTTCTTTATTAGGATTGGCAATAGTTACTCCATCACTTTTGAGCATATAGGCATATCCGGTTCTGCCAATCTTCACTTCCCCTGTCTTTTGGGAGATTTCGTCCAGACTAATGCTAGCGAAAAACACCCCTGTTACCTTGCCGTCCAACTTAACAGGAACAGCAACAACCGCTACCAGTCCCCCGGTTGCCGGGGAAACCACCGGGTCGGATACAGCAGCTTCGCCCTTCATTGCTTTTTGAAAATACTCGCGTGCACCGAGATTGACACTTACACCCGTGGAATCAAGTGCGATACCTGTAGGAGCAATATAGCCAAAAGTTTCATAACGGCGGTTATTCTTGGCTGCTTGCATTAGGAAAGGTCCTATGTTTTCCGGAGTCCCGGTCTGAAGAACAGGCGCTAATGCAATTCCTGCCACTTCAAGCTTACGTCCCTCAATCCAGTCATTGACATCATTGGCTGAAACAGTCGCCAATGTAGCAATTTCCTTAACAAGACTATCAGAAAGCATTTGTCGCGCCTTCCAATAATTTAGTCCGCCCAGGGTTCCCATGGCCACAATAAAAATTAATAGAATGATAACTGTTAATTTGGTCTGGATACTTTTCATAATAAAATCAGCCCTCTTTTCTCTCCGTTTTTTCAACATATTAATCTATATATCACCATTTTATTCTAATATTTTACATTTGTCTACCAGTCAAATGTAAAATTTTTGTCAACAAAAAATTAAAAAACAGACATAGCTTCAGGTGGAGAGAAACCCCTACCTGCAGCTATGTCATATGTTGGGTTGTCAAGGGGACGGGGTTGTTGACACTTTACTCATGCTTTTAAAACAATTCCTCTATTAATCCCTGTGAGTCTTTCAATTTGTCGAATCGATAAGTTATGCTTATGCTTAAGTATTCTTAAGTACGTATTTCTTGTTTGGCAATCAAGTTGCTGCAAATCTATCGCATTTTTTAAGTTACATACCGTCTTTATTA
>NZ_LSLK01000108.1 GCF_002257705.1 Sporomusa silvacetica DSM 10669 | reverse complement strand
ACTGCAAGGTCTACTTTGCTCACCCCTACTCTTCCTGGGAGCGTGGCACCAATGAACGCCACAATGGCCTCATCCGGCGCTTCATCCCCAAAAAGACATCTATATCCAAGGTTCTTCCTGGAACCATAATACTGTCTTTTTGGAAAATGTCCACTCTAGCAAAGCATTAAGCGAAACCTATCGCCTACTAAAAAGCTTAGCAAAACACCCCGCCGCGGCGGGGTGTTTTTGTTGTCCATTAAAACATATCATCGAGAATCATTGTTTGCTCACGTCCAGGACCAACCGAAACGATACCAATCTTAATACCACTGACTTCACTCAGCCGTTCAATATAGCGACGCGCATTGACTGGCAACGCATCATAACTTTTCACGGTGCAGGTAGGCTCTTGCCAACCTGGTAGTTCCTCATAAATTGGTTCAACCTGATCCAAAACCTTGAGGCTGGCAGGGAACTCATTTAAGAGCTGACCTTTATATTTGTAACCAGTACAAATCTTAAGTGTCTTCAAGCTATCAAGAATATCCAGGCGGGTAATTGCCATATACTCAATGCCACTAAGATAACCGGCATAACGTACTACGCAGGCATCCAGCCAGCCGCAGCGCCGGGGGCGACCAGTTGTTGTACCATACTCGTGACCAATTTCTCTAATGGTCTGGCCCACTTCATCAGTAAGCTCAGTCGGGAAAGGACCTTCTCCAACCCGTGTGGTATAGGCTTTAACTACACCAATTACTTTATTGATTTGTGTTGGCCCTACACCAGCGCCAATGCAGGCACCGCCAGCGATAGGGTGAGAGGAAGTTACATAAGGATAGGTGCCATGATCCAGATCCAATTGGGTGGCCTGTGCCCCTTCAAATAACACCTTTTTACCATTTTTAATGGCAGTATGCAGCACAGCCGCCGTATCGGTCACATACGGTTTGAGTTGACGGGCATACTCTAGGTATTCCTGTTTGAGTTGTTCAAAGTCAAAACCTTCCACACCATACACTGCTTTTAAAAGATGATTTTTGGCCTCCAGGTTGAATTCCAGCTTAGAACAGAATTCTTCTTCATCCATCAAATCAACTATCCGGATGCCTGAACGGGCATTTTTATCCATATAACACGGACCAATGCCGCGTTTGGTTGTGCCAATTTTACGATCCCCACGGGACTCTTCTTCCACTTCATCAAGCAGCCGGTGATATGGCATAATGACATGAGCACGATTAGACACTTTTAACCCTGAGGTATCAATGCCTTTATCCTTCATGCCTTGCAGTTCTTTAAGCATAACGGGCGGATCAATTACGACACCGTTGCCGACTACGCAAGTCTTGCCTGAATATAATATGCCTGAGGGCAATAAATGCAGTTTAAACTCAGTACCGTCAACAACTACAGTGTGACCGGCATTATTACCACCTTGATACCGAACCACAACGTCGGCTTGTTCAGCTAAGTAATCAACAATCTTGCCTTTTCCCTCGTCACCCCACTGGGTTCCAATGACAACTACAGAAGACATATCATCAATCCTTTCATACGCAACTGGATATAAACGGCTATCTGCGTCGCTATCTCTCAGACACTTTGCTTGCGTACATTGGTACGCGGCGCTCAGTGTCTTCTGGTACGCCTCGCAGCTAACCATTTTTATCCAGTCGCGGCTTTTTCGCTTATTCTATTACAACCTTACACCCGAACCGGGCCATAATGGTATCTGCTGGCATTCAATCCTATATTCCTCTCTTAATCTTATGATACTATAGTAGAAAATAACTCTATCTAGTTTTTCCCCTTTTTTCCCTTGTTTATCATAGCATTAGCAGATATTGGCTGTCAATAAAAATCGAATGATTATATCAATACTATAGATATCGTTCGGAAAAACAAGATTGACCTGCAGTCACTATCTGCAGGTCAATCTTGTTACTCCGCTTGTTGAACGAAATCAATGAGCAAACTACGGATATCATTCGCATCTTTTAATGTGAGTGCCTTAACCAGCACTTGCCTCATTTGCTCGTCATCAAAACGTCGGATCACTTCTTTTACTCGGGGAATAGCAGGTGCATTCATGCTGAGTTTATCAAGCCCCATCGCCGTTAAGAGCGGTGCCGCCAATAGGTCTCCGGCCATTTCACCGCACATGCCTACCCATATTTTGTGCTCATGCCCAGCTTTAACAACACCGTCAATCAGTCTGAGTACTGCCGGGTGAAAGTGACTATAGAGTGAACTAACCGCCGGATTCCCCCGATCAACAGCCAACGTGTACTGCACCAGGTCGTTGGTACCAATACTAAAAAAGTCACATTCAGTTGCCAATTCTCGTGCGATAACGGCAGCTGCCGGGGTCTCGATCATAATGCCTAGTGGCACAGCAGCTCTAAAGGCCTTGCCCTCTTTGGTAAGTTCCACCTGGGCCTGATTGACAAACCGTCTGGCGGCCGCAATTTCCGCGGCGCTAATAATCATGGGTAGCATAATGGCTACGTTACCGTAAGCCGCCGCCCGCAGGATGGCTTTGAGCTGGGTAATAAACAGTTCCGGGCGCGTAAGGCTGATACGAATGGCCCTTAAACCAAGAAACGGGTTTTCTTCTTTGTTGATATTTAGGTAGTGCAGCGGTTTGTCACCACCAATGTCCATCGTCCGAATAACACACAAATGCTGACCACACTGCTCTGCGACTGCTTTATAGGCAGCAAATTGTTCCTCTTCATTGGGCGAAGCATCACGCCCCAGAAACGGAAATTCACTGCGAAATAACCCAACCCCCTCCGCCCCCTGTTTGATCGCTGCAGTCATGTCAGCAGGAGAGCCGATATTGGCGGCTAGTTGAACTTTTGTGTTACTTTTCGTGACTGCCACAAGAGTAGCAACTTGACTGTCCTGATATTTCCGAGCAGCCTCAGCCGCCGCTTTCTCTTGGTACTCGGCCAAATGCTCTGGCGTCGGATTAAGAATAACTTGGCCGGTGTGGCCATCAACAATAGCAAGCATACCACTCGTAATTCGGCTTATTGCATCTCCCAGACCGGTAACCACCGGTATTGAGCGAGACTTGGCAATAATAATAGTATGTGAAGTGGTACTTCCACGTCCCAGTACTATGCCACGTACTTGGTCCTCAGGCATACCAGCCGCCAGGGAGGGCTCTATTTCCTGTGCAGATAGCACAACAGGTTCAAAACCATATTGGATTTGTCCGCTTCCGACTAAGAGCCGTGTTAAGCGCCTACCAACATCCCGCACATCGGCAGCCCGTTCCCGCAAATATGAATCAGCCATTGAATCAAACAGAGCGGCAAATTCTTCTGCAGCCGCCAGCACTGCCTGCGGCGCTGCTGAACCTTGCTCGATTTTAGTAGCTATATTGGCGGCAAGCTCCGGGTCATTAACCATAGTGTAATGGGCATCCATAATATCTGCCTGCTTTTGTTGACCGACCACCCAGGCAGCCTCTTTCAACTGTATAAGATCAGCACTTGCCGTTTGAATAGCATTTGCCAGTCTGCTTGCTTCCAGCACCTGCGTACCTGCTTCATATTGTTTTAAATCATCAGTTACATCACTTGACAATACTTTTACTGTGGCAATACCAATTCCTAGTACAACCCCAGTTCCGTATAATATCTCTTCCATTGGTTAACCCTCACCAAATTTGCCTTCAACCAACGCCTTTAGCGCGACAAGACATTCGCCTTCGTCCGGTCCATCGGCAGTTAGCTCTATTTTGCTTCCCTGACCTAACCCCAGACCCATAATTGCTAATATACTCTTGGCATCAGCTGTTTTGCCGCCAAAGTGAATGGTTACCTTGCTGCTAAATCCTGCTGCCTTTTGGACAAATTGTGCTGCTGGTCTGGCATGTAGACCGGCCGCATTTGTAAGTGCCAATTCTATTTTAGTCATATCTATTCCTCCACTTGAGTCTGGTTATAGTTTTTATCGTTTCCGCAGTTCACGAGCCCCCTCCGCGGTAGCTACCACACTTACCAGGGACTGACCAATCGATGCATCAACAGTAGCAGCCACAGTTCCTTCAAGGATGGGGGCATCAGCGATAGCTACCCGGCCTTTTAGCTCGTCATCAAGCATATCTACTGCCAGTTCGGCACTGAGAACCGCACTGCCCAAATCAACCATAACAAGAACGCCATCACCGGTATTGGCTGCTTCAATAGCTGCCTGAATTTTAAAAGCATCTGTGCCGGTATCGCCACCAGTCATACCGCCAGCGGCAATAAGCTTTTGCCCTGGAGCCGCCATTTGTGCGGCCAATTCGCAGATGCCTTCTGCGATCTTGGCACTATGCGAAACTACAACAATTCCTACCATGCTTACACCTCCTGCTCTATAGCAAACGCAGTAAGTGCTGCTAGCATGAGATACGAGGATGTCGCACCTGGATCCTGATGTCCGATGCTGCGTTCCCCCAGGTAGCTGGCTCGCCCTTTTGTCGCAATAATAGTTTTAGTGTATTCGACCCCACTTGCGGCTGCTGCAGTCGCCAATGTCAAACAGTCTGTCAGCGACTCTCCCTTGACCATGGCTTGGGTAAAAGCCTCATACGCAGGCTCAAGCGCGTCAAGCATGGTCTTTTCGCCGCGAACGGCTTTACCCCGGTCTTTAATCCCACCAATAGCCGCCTTAAACATCTGTGCGACTATGTCAGTATCTATGACGGTTTTCCCTTGCGCAACCGCAGCGGCCCGTATAAAGGCGGTACCATAAAGCGGCCCGGAGGCGCCGCCCACTGTCGATATCAGCGTCATACCAACCAGCTTGAGCACACCGCCAATATCCTCCATCTGCTCGGCAGCTGACAGCTTGACGCGTACTGCTTCAAAACCACGTGTCATGTTAATCCCGTGATCGGCATCACCGATTGCCGCATCAAGCTCGGTAAGCTTTTCCTTATTGGCTATTATTACATCAGCTAGGGCCTCCATTGCCGCAATACCATTTGCCACTTATATTCCTTCTCTCTTCTAGAATTGAACGAATGCCGGGGTGTCTGCCGGTGCAAGCAACAGCGCTTTTAACTCACTGTCAAGTTTCAATACCGTAATGGAGAAACCGGCCATTTCCAACGAGGTCATATAATTACCAACATACGTCTTAGCAATCACGATGTTTTTCTCAGCAAGCATGGCTGCTATCTTGCGATTAACTACATACAGTTCCATGAGTGGCGTGCCGCCTAATCCATTGACCATTACAGCCACTTCATCGCCAGCATTTAGCTCACTATCACCCAAAATCTTATTGAGTAAATGCTCGGCTGTCTCGTCAGCTGTTCGGATGGACTCCCGATGGGTACCTGGTTCACCATGGATACCCATACCGATTTCAACTTCATTATCAGCCAGCGTAAAACTAGGTTTGCCTGCCGCCGGGACCGTACATGGCGATAACGCCATTCCCATGGAACGCACATTGGCAATAACCTTTTCTGCTGTTTTCTGTACCTCGACTAAATTCGCGCCCTGCTCAGCCTTAGCACCGGCAATTTTATGTACAAATACAGTACCGGCAATGCCACGCCGTCCGGTAGTCCAGGTACTGTTTTCTACTGCCACATCATCATTAACAACCACCTTGGCCACTTTGACGCCATCTGCTTCTGCCATTTCGGCGGCCATTTCAAAATTCATTATGTCACCAGTGTAATTTTTGATGACAAGCAATACCCCTTTTCCACCATCAACGGCTTTAACAGCCTCATATATCTGATCAGGTGTTGGCGAGGTAAATACGGCACCAGCTACCGCACCATCCAGCATCCCGCGTCCTACATAGCCGCCGTGAGATGGCTCATGTCCACTGCCGCCGCCTGAAACTAATCCCACTTTGCCTTGTACTGGTGAATTGGCGCGCACCAGTACATCAAACCCTGCTACCCGTTTAACATACTGGGGATGAGCAAAAACCAGCCCTTGCAACATTTCTTCTACTACTTGCTCGGCATTGTTAATTACCTTTTTCATAATCAAAAGCCTCCTCACAAATTTTACTGTCCCGCGTACGGTCTATCTTAATATACATCGCAAGAAACATGCCAAAAAGGGGGAGCACCCTGCTGAAAGCCTCACGCCTAACCACAACCTAGTTTGTCCTCTTTTTCCAGTATCCTATGTCACGCTTGCACCCAGCAGCTGTTGTACAAAAGTATCAACTAGGTTCATCCTTGTTGATACTTTTTACCACGTTGTCCCCATTTTCCCAAGAGACAATTTTGTTAATTCCATACTTTTGGGCCTTGGATGCTACCGTCTTATGAGTTAGACCTAACGCCTTACCTGCGGCATTAAAACTGCCGTACTTAGCTAAGGCCATCGTGATAATTTGTTTTTCATATTCTATCCACGGTAAAACAGTTGTTTGCTTGGGGTTCGGCGGTAACACCAAGGTGGTTGGCTCTACTACCTCGCCCTCGCTGCGAAGGTATAGCGGCAAGTCGGTAACCGCCAGCACCGAGCCGTCAGCTAATGTAACCATCCTTTCAATCACATTCTCCAGTTCCCGCACATTCCCCGGCCAGCGGTAAGCCATCAATTCAGCAAGCGCATTGCTAGCAACCCCTGTAACGCTCTTGCCTTGCTCCGTAATAGTCTTATGCAAAAAATGATCCACCAATAACGGAATGTCTGCCACCCGTTCCCTGAGCGTCGGTAAGAGGATTGGGATAACGTGTAGACGGTAGTATAAATCCTCCCGAAACCCACCTTCTGCCACCAACTGCGCCAAATCGCGATTGGTGGCGGCAATAATCCGAACATCGACCTTAATAACTGCCTCACCGCCAACCCGGGTAAACTCCCTTTGTTGTAGCACCCGCAGCAGTTTAGCCTGCATACTCTTGCTAAGCTCCCCAATTTCGTCCAGAAAAATTGTTCCTTTATCGGCCAGGCTAAACTTCCCAGGTTTTTGGCGGACGGCGCCAGTAAATGCCCCTTTTTCGTGACCAAATAGCTCGCTTTCTAATAAGCTTTCAGGAATAGCAGCACAGTTAACTCTAATAAAAGGTCTATCAGCGCGGTGGCTGGCATAATGAATGCCTTCGGCAACCAATTCCTTACCAGTACCGCTCTCACCAATAATTAACACCGTGGCACTGCTGCTTGCTGCTTTGGCGGCAATAGCCAAGGCTTCAAGCACTTTGCCGCTTTGACCAATAAATTTTTGAAAAGCTGGACCCGGCTTATGCGTCCGCCTTAGTTCCTGCTCCAGATATTCGGCTTTGGCCGAAACATGGCTAAGTGTATCCATTAATTTATGTACTTCATTGACATTTTTTACGACCGACACAGCACCGGTAATCTCCCCGTCCACGATAATCGGATTAACATTAGCGATCAGCGTAACCCCGCCCGTTTTCGCAGCAAGACTGCCAATAACCGGCTGACCGGTAGTAAGTACCCGGTTGCGCGCGCCATCAGGGGATAGCTGCCGAACATTCTGTCCGATTACTTCTTGCCTCGACTGATTAACAAGCTCTACATAGGCCGGATTAACATAGGTTATGTATCCATTTTTGTCAACCACACAAATACCATCTCGCACTGACTCCAATACCAACTGCAGCCTTTCTTTGAGTTCTTTTACCGCTGTAAGCTCATCAGTCACAGCCTCCAGTACCGATATATCTTCAAAAATAGCCAGCGTCCCCCGCACTTGACCATCGGCAATAATCGGCGTCCGATTAGTAATAATCGACAGCTTGCCGATAAACTGTCGACAGCCAATTTCCGCCTGGCACGTCTGGGCAACAATGTGTAAGCGCGAACCAGGAATAACGGCCTGGGCCTTATTACCGATAGCTTGGTTGGCAGCAATACCCAAAATGCGTTCAGATGCTGGGTTAAAGACGGTAATCACGTCATTCTCATCGGTGACCATCAACCCATTTGCCATACTAACAAATATCTGGTCAGCCGTAACGGCATTGTCTTGTAACAGATTGTCAACCTGACTCATTGTGTTAGCATCGCTTTGCTGAAAATCACTTTCTAACAAAGCCTTCAACTCATTAGCCGCCGCTGCTGCCGACTGACCTATAGCCTCTACCCATAGCAAATCATTCTGCTTAACCCTGAGCGATACCAAAGGCATCATACTTACAGCTCGCACTGGCAGACCCTCTGGTCGGCGAAGGTACAGCTTAACCTGCCATTTGTGCTCCAGCTCATGCGCCTTTTGCACAATCATGGCAGCCACCCGGGCATGCAGCCCCTTTTCATGGGCAATAACTGCCTGTTTGCTACTGTCCACAACCATTCACCCCGTTGTCCTACCTTATTCTAAAATTATTGTACTGCAATGCGGCGTTGTAAAGCAAACCATAAAAGTTAAGATTGCTTACGGAATATAAACAGGCAGACACATTTGACGAAAAAGTGCCTGCCTGTTTGCTACTGATTTAAACTATGTTCTTGGTACCGCATTGCCACCTAAGCAAGATTTGCCGCTACCCGAGCTTACTAAGCTGCCCGATTTTCTTGCCATAGCTACCCCTGCCCTTCAACTTTAACGACATTTTGCTGCGAACTCTTTGGATCGCATTATCGACAACCTTTTCCTGTAGGTTCAGCTTTTTAGCGATTTCGCGTTGCTTATAGCCTGCAATATATAGATCGATGACCTGCTTTTCCATGCAGGACAAACTGTGTTCCAGCTCATCCTCAATTCGTTCTACCATTTCTTCTTCGATAATAAGAACCGCTGGGTCTGTTTGCTTGGTATCAATAAATACCGCTTCCAGGCTTATACCGGGTGAATCTGGCATTCCATGCAACGAAACAGCTTCATTGAGAAAACAGTGCTTTTTGCGATTATACATGGTTACAGCCGATTTAATTGTATTTTTAATATTAAGCTCTGCTATCAGCCGAAACGATTTTCCCCGTTGCTCATCATAATGGCGCACGGCTTTATATAAGCCAATTAAGCCCCATTGATACATATCCTGATAATCCCCACCAGGCAAGTAATAGGTTTTGAGATATCGCAAGATCACCTTATTATATTGTCTTGCGATTTTTTCAAACTCTTCATTGTTAACACAACCATCACTATCAAAACATGACTCAAGCACTCCAGCAACTCCTTATTATCATTTTGTTTCTCCAATAAAAGCATTGCTTTTCGAACTTTGTTTCTCCCTTGTCCATTAAGCAAAATGGCTGACGGCAATATTACGATCAGTTTCCTGTAGCTGCAGACATCACCTGAATTTGCAACATACTTTTTATTTTATCAGACACCCACTCGTAATACAGTCTGAATTATGCTTAAAAATGGGCAACAAAGTAGACAGACTAACGCCTGTCTCTAAAATCAACCATACGCTAGTTGGCGGCTTGGCAATCATAGACTCTCCGTCCTTAGACCCATAGCTTTGTGTCATTGCCTTTCGACAAATTTACCAAATATTTATCTTTATTCCATTATAAAACAGACGCTTTATCATTTACTGTCGAATTTATGTTCATTTAAATATTTTTTGTTATTTTATTGTTAATTTTCTAAATTCTACTACCTCATATCAGTTTACTACTGCTCTGTCACCACGGAGTCGTACCTATTCATTTCACCTATGCTTTGTAGTTTATCCACAGGATAGAACGGATAAATCGCTAATGTCACAACACTTGCGGTAAAATAGGTAATGGCCAAAGAAAACATGGGGTTAACACTTGCCGGCGTTACTTTGAGAAACAAATGGTATAAGATGCTGGAAACAATGGTAAGTGTGATAGTTAGGTAGTATAACAAAAATAGACAGCCTCCTTACATGGTATGTACTACCCAGGCACTCTGGACAAATCACTAAACTTGGTAAATTGCTTGTGAAAGAACAGCTGGATACTATCAACAGGACCATTCCGGTGCTTGGCAATAATAACATCGGTAATATTCTTGTTCTCGGTTTCCGGTTCATAGTAGTCTTCACGGTAGAGGAAGGCGACAATGTCAGCATCCTGCTCAAGTGAACCTGATTCCCGCAAATCACTGAGCATCGGTTTTTTTACCTGTCTGGATTCTACGCCCCGACTGAGCTGAGATAAGGCAACAACCGGTACCTTGAGCTCTCGGGCTAAAGCCTTTAGTGATCGAGATATCTCAGAAATTTCCTGTTGGCGGTTTTCGCTGCGGGAACTGCCGGTGCCACCTTGCATGAGCTGCAGGTAATCAATGATTATAAGCTTTAGATCATGTTCAATTTTGAGTCTGCGGGCTTTGGAACGCATCTCCATAATGGTAATGCCAGCAGTATCATCAATAAAGATCGGGGCGGCAGCCAAACGGTCAGCAGCCCGTACTAATTTATCCCAGTCATTATTTTCAAGTTCCCCAATTCGGAGACGCTGGGCATCGATGGGAGCCTCAGAACAGAGCATCCGCTGTACCAGCTGCTCTTTGGACATTTCCAGACTAAAAAAGGCTACCGCTTGTTTTTCCTTAATAGCGATATTCTGGGCAATATTAAGAACAAAGGCCGTTTTACCCATACTGGGACGGGCAGCAATCAGGATAAGGTCTGAAGGCTGCAAGCCTGATGTCAGCTTGTCCAGGTCTTTAAAGCCTGTAGCCAAGCCAGTAATACCACCTTTGGAGGAATACAGCTCAGAAACCCTATCAAATACATCAAAAATAATATTTTTAATAGACGCGAATTCCTGACCAACCTTGCGCTTGGATACCTCCAGAATCATCTTCTCCGCCTTATCCATGATGACGGCCACTTCTTCATTGGCTTCGTAACCCATACCAGCGACATAAGTGGCAGTAGTAATAAGCTGCCTCAGCAGTGCTTTTTCTTCCACAATCCGGGCA
Organism: Sporomusa silvacetica DSM 10669; assembly: GCF_002257705.1. GTDB lineage: Bacteria > Bacillota > Negativicutes > Sporomusales > Sporomusaceae > Sporomusa > Sporomusa silvacetica. Next base: position 50,169 of record NZ_LSLK01000108.1, on the reverse strand, counting down.
TGATACATGACATTTGCCGCTGTCGGCACACTGTTAGCTAGGGCGGATACATAAGAAATGCCACCGGCAGCCTCCAGCTTTTCATCCCGGCGCAATATCTCAACAACGGTTACCAAATCCACGGCGTCATTTTTATTAAACAACTCCATCATGGAATTATAAATCAGGCGATGCGCCTCGCGGTAAAAATCCTCTGGTCTTATGATTTCGGACACCTTCGAAATAGCTTCGCGTTCAATCATCATAGCGCCCAGTACCGACTGCTCAGCTTCAACATTTTGGGGGGGAACGCGGTCAATCATTTAACTTCTCCTCACTTAATTAAAAAAGCCACGCTTATCCAGGCATAGTACTACAGTGCTTTACCTGTTTCAGCGCGACTTTTCCGATATAATAACGTTCTAGGCGCTAGCAACCTCAATTTCATCAAACAAAATTGCCATGGCCTCTTCGACTGTGACAACAGGCCGAATAATAAGCCCTAAATGATTTTCCGGAATATCTGCCTTGTTTTCTTGCGGAATAATCATAGTCACAATACCGGCTTGTTTGGCACCATAGGCCTTTTCAAATACACCACCAACCGCCTTGACCCGGCCTTGAATAGAGATTTCTCCCGTAATGGCTACGTCCTGGCGGATAGGTTTACCGGTAATGGCGGAAATAATGGCCGAAACTATCGCTGTACCAGCTGACGGACCATCAATGCGACCGCCGCCAATGATATTGACATGCAAGTCATAGCTAGACAGGTCCTGGCCAGTAAGTTTCCTAACAACCGCAGCCGCGTTAAATACCGAGTCTTTGGCCATACTGCCGGCCGTATCGTTAAACCGAATACTACCTTTACCTTTTTCTGCAGGAAATGCTACAGCCTCAATTTCCAATACAGAACCAAGATAACCGCTGACCCCAAGGCCAAATACCTTACCTACTTCCAATGTAGCTGCTGCCTTGAGGTTCACATAAGGCGACAGGCGGCTAACCTGTGCTACCCGGTAGACATCTCCTTTGGTAATGCTAACAAGCTGTTGATCCTGCCCTACCCGCATCAACGCCATACTATAGGCATCAGATAGAATATTGACAGCTTTCCGGCCCTCAATCGTATAGTCACTGATAAGTTGCGGCACTTCCGGCTCTATAGCCACAGCAAGCTTGATTGCTGCGTTGTACACAATTTCTTGAATATGCTTGGGGGTTAAGGGCTCAAAGTAGATCTCGGCACAACGCGAACGCACGGCTGGCGTAATATCACTGGCCTCTCGGGTTGTAGCGCCGATAAGAATAAAGTCTGCAGGCGCACCCTCTTCAAACAGCTTTTTAATATACTTAGGAATACCATTATCTGATGGATCATAGTAAGCCGAATCAAAAAATACCCGTTTATCTTCAAGCACTTTTAACAGCTTGTTTTGCAGCATAGGATCCATTTCACCAATTTCGTCAATAAACAAGATACCACCATGGGCATCTGTAACCAGGCCTGGCTTCGGTTCAGGCACCCCGCTATCTGCCAAATCGCGACGAGCCCCCTGGTAGATAGGATCATGAACTGAGCCTAACAATGGATTCGTGACATCACGGGGGTCCCAACGCAAGCTCGTGCCATCGACCTCTACGAAGGGTGCCTCTTGGGCAAAAGGTGTACCTTTTGTCTTTTTAGCCTCTTCTAATACCAGTCGGGCCGCCGTCGTTTTGCCAACTCCGGGTGGCCCATAGAGAATAAGATGCTGAGGATAAGGAGACGCCAGTTTGGCTCTTAGAGCCTCGACCGCCCGCTCCTGGCCAATAATTTCATCAAGAGTGGCCGGACGCAACAGTTCCATAGCCGAACAGGTTAATTTACGGGTCTCAAGCTTTTCCAATTGCGCGTATTTTTTGAGTGTCTGGGGATTTTCCACATTAGCAGGGCTTTCTTCCTTAATAACCTGAGTGCGGATTTCCTGTACATATTCTTGATGACGCTCTTCCATTTTTTCTGCAATTTTCTTTTCAATACGGTCTTCGACCGTGCGGCGGGCGCAGAGGTCTGCCAACTCATCTTCAATTTCATTAAGTATCTCAGGAATATTCTCGAGAGCCGGCAGTTGGTCAAGGGTAGGATCCTCAAATACCAGCTTTTGTAGCGCCAACACCCGCTCGTCAAGGCGGGCAGAACGCATAAGGTCCAACGCACCCAGCTTTCCGGCTTTAAGCACGACTTTTTCGGCACCTAGAACACCGGTGTACAAACCGTACAGTGCGGCTACCTGGCGTTTAAGTTGATCTTCCTGATTGCTGCAACCGCTGGCAGCGCGGTCAGATTTACCGCTGCGTACTAGTTTGTTAAAAAAATCTTTCATGGTTGTACCTTTCTAATTGTAAAACTTACTCTGCTTTAAGGGTCACTTGAATCTGAGTACTAACTTCCGGATGCAGTTTAATGGGTACGGTAAAGGTTCCTAACGACTTGAGCGCATCTTTAAGTTCAATTTTGCGTTTGTCAAGCTCAAGCTTATGCTCTTTAACCAAAGCATCAGCAATATCCTTTGCCGTAACTGAGCCGAATAAGCGGCCGCCTTCTCCCATCTTTACAGGAATACTGACAGTAATTTTAGTCATCTGCGCTGCCAGTAGCTTAGCCTCATCAAGTGCACGCTCTTTCTTGCGCTCCTCGGCAACCTTTTGCAAATTGGCATTATTCACGTTATTGGCAGTAGCCATAATGGCCAGTTTTTGCGGTAAAAGATAATTGCGGGCATAGCCCTCTGATACTTCAATTATATCACCTTTTTTACCGAGTTTTTTCACTTCTTGCTGCAGAATTACTTTCATGTGTTGCACTCTCCTTCATATAACTATCAACAATCTCTATAAGCTTAGCTTTAACTGCTTTAGCATCCATATTTTTTATTTTAGCACCAGCTACCGATTGATGACCACCGCCACCTAACTGTTCCATAATGACTTGGACATTAAGATCGCCGGTAGACCTGGCACTGATACCAATACCATCTTCGATGTTAAACAAAACAAAGCTTACACGTACTCCCTCAATAGTTAGCAGCATGTCCGCTGTCTGAGCAGCAGCTACCTGCGCATTTTTTATATCAACTGGACAGACGGCAATCACTACCCCGTCATGTGGCATTTCGGTATTTTCAATAATAGCGGCCCGGCTCTTCATAGTCTCAAAATCAACTCGGAATAAATGCCGAACCAGTGTAGGGTCTGCCCCGGATCGCCGCAGGTAGGAAGCAGCCTCAAAGGTTCGAACTCCGGTCTGAACAGCAAAGTTTTTGGTGTCTACGACCAGACCGGCATACAGCGCCGATGCCTCCAGTCGATTTAATTCGATTTTGTCATCAAAATAACCTAACAGCTCTGTGACCAACTCACTTGTCGAAGAAGCCGACGGTTCCAGATAAACCAGCAGGGTATTGGCAATAATGGTCTCAGCCCGACGGTGATGATCAATAATAACCGTTCGCTCAGCTCTGGCTAAGACATCCGGCGCTGCCGCCAGCTCAGGGCGATGGGTATCAACAACAAACACCAGTGCTCTAGGGTTAACTAAAAGCCCTGCCTGCATCGGCGATATGAATAGATCCCGGTATTCCTCATAGTCAAGCAGTAACTCCGACAATTTGTCAATAGCCATTCCTGGCTGACTAACAACAATTTTTACTTGTTTACCCATATGGCGAACCATTTTGGCCACACCTAGGGCTGCCCCCAGGCTGTCAAAATCTTCACCCGTATGGCCCATAACCACAATACTATCCGCTTGGTCAATAAGTTCCCTAATGGCTTGCGCTACAATTCTGGCTTTCACTCTAGTATTTTTTTCAACCGCCTTGGCTTTCCCCCCGAAGAACTGGACTTTCCCGCTAATATTGACGGCTGCCTGGTCACCTCCACGGCTTAAGGCCAAATCCAACCCGGCCTGCGCCCGCTGGCCCAGTTCTGCCATTGAGTTTTCCCCAGTTGCTGCGCCAATACTTAAGGTCACAGGGATTTTGTTGCCTGCCTGAATGCCGCGAATTCTGTCTAAAATCTCAAACTTATCACCAGTCATAAGGCGGTCAAGTGCATAGCGGGTTACAACAGCGATATACGTATCTTCGGTATACTTTTTCAGATGGCCATCCAGCTCTGTCATCCACTCTGCCAGCATCCGGTTAACCTCGCCTAAGATAGCCGTACGCTGACTCTCTGTCAGCCCAGTTAATGCATCACTGTAATTATCAATCTGAATATAGGCTAAGACTGTCTGAATTCGGTTACCTGCTTCCTTGTCAGCCTCAAATTCAGTAACATCTGACAGATAGAGCGCCGTAAGAGCTGTTGGTTCAGCCACGCGGTAGATAATCTCATAATGACGCATGCCTACCGAAAACTTGATCTGTCCATCTTTACCTACAATTTTCTCAAGTGGCAGTGTTGGCCAGATTTTTAGTAACGACTGACCGAGTTCTACCGGTTCTGTTACCCATTCTGTCAGCAAATTATTACGCCAGTGAATACTTCCTTGGTCATCAATAATTACAATGGCCAGCGGCAATTTATTAAAAACCTGGGCGGCGGCGGTATCCACACAACGTCCCATAGTTTCCAAGTAATTCTTTACTTCCCGTTGCCTGGCCGAATAGCGTTCCCGTCCGTATAGATAAAGCATATATAATAGAACTACGCCCAATGCGGCCGCGTAGAGATTATAATAGCCGATAATCAACACAAGGACAGTAGTTACGGCCAGGTAGATACGAGTATCAAACCAAAATGAGGGTCCCTGCGGCATTGTTTATTCCTCCTGTCACTCCAGTTTTGGAGTACGCAGTTGACGATAGTCGAAAATAAGATCAAAGGCACCACCAATAATCAACGCTTGCATGAATATACCGTTAGACAGTATCAAGAATAGTATAATACCGCGGACAATTCTTGACAAATTGTATTTATCGGTAAGAAAGTAAACCAGCGCCATTCCTTGCACAAATAAAAGCATGGTGGTAATTACCTGGAGGTTCATGCCGGTATTAGACAATAACTCAAGCTCCCTAGTTTTACCCCAATAGATAGCAACAAGTGACACTGCTAAAGCATAGACAGTGGCACGAGGCATCGACCAACGCCGAAAAGGGGGAAATGATTCGATACGCTGACCCAGTCTAGCCAGAACAGCTTTCGCAACTTGGAAGTTTAAGAAGGTGTCAACAAATGCAGCTAACACAAAGCCCGCAGGCAAAATAACTTTCATAAGCTCCAGCATGGGCTTCATGGTCGCTTCCATGCGAGCCAGCTCTTCTGCCGGCATGCCCATCCCCCGGTAAAAATCCATAGCCTGCTCAAGACCCGTGGTCATGGCTTCGGTTTGTAGATTAAGGGGATTAAATCCCATTACAGCGGCAGTGATAGCAAGTACTGCAATCTTGGAAATTAGAGATGCTGACGCCCCAAGGAGCAATGTCTTGGTAGGAGAAAAACCCTGCCTTAGACCATATCCCAAGGCAATACCGATTAAGCCAAAGCCCACCACTACCGATACAGCCGTAAGCGGGTGCATGATAAGGGCAATAATAACGCCCGAGGCAGCCACAGCCATAATACTCCATTTATAGCCATGCCGCACACCCAAAAGCACGATCGGCACAGGCCAAAGTAAATTGACAAAAGCACCAACTATTGGCAAATATGTGCTAATGAGCGCAAACAGTATGGCAACAGCAGTAAGTACACCGCCTTCAACAACTGGTCTAACCGGACTTTTTTGCATAGTTCACCTCTTCTGGCGAAGATAGCGGCGATATTCGCTCATATCTCCAAACCAACGTTCTGCTTCTGTTTCCTGTTTTATATTGTGTCCAAGCCGAGTATTTACAATCTCCTCCATCTCGGGATACTCAATCCCCAGACGCCGCCCGAGAACAAAGGCCGAAATTATTAATTGAGCCAGCGCGTCCCCAATAGCCTCTCGCTTATTATGAGCCATAGCCTGATATAGTTTTCCCACTTCAGTCAACAAATCTGCTTTGAGTCCCTCAATTAGCCTTAGCTTGTGCAAGATATCCGATTCCTGGGAGAACACGCGACCGCCTCCTTATTCCACCTTAATATATTCTAAAAGCAACTGCGTATTTCCTGCTTTGACTTTATAGAAAATAGTAGGAAACCCCGGCTATAAAGCCGGGGCCAAAGTAATGTATTACCATTAACTTACTGACTAAATCGAATATAGAATGTTGTACCTTCAGCACCAGTAGATACCTCAAGTTTACCCTTATGGCGTTCGACAATACCATAGCATACCGTTAAACCCAAGCCTGTGCCATTATTCTTGCTGGTTAAAAACGGTGTACCCAGCTTGGCTAAAATTTGAGGTGGAATACCTGTACCCTGATCCTGTATTGCCAGTACAACCTGATCCTCTTCCTCATAGGTCCTGACCGTGACTAACCCTGGTTGCTCCTCCATCGCTTCAAGGCCATTGCGAACTAAGTTGAGTAAAAGCTGCCGTATCTCCTTATCATCTAGAAAAAGGCAGCGTATCTTCCCCAGTTCCAGTACAACAGTACTGCCTGATGCTACAGCAGCTGTTGCCAGCAAAGGCTCTATCGCTTTAATAATCGTATTTAGGTCTGTTTCAACATGACAAGACGGCTTGTTCTTTACTACTGCCAAAAACTCGGAGATAATCGAATTGGCACGGTCTAGCTCAGTAATCATAAGCTCAAAATATTCCTGATAAGGCTTACATTCCTCTTTCTTGAGCAACATTTGCAGAAAACCCCGGACAGTAGTCATTGGATTCCGGACTTCGTGGCTAATGCCTGCCGCCATTTGGCCCACAAGATCCAGCCCGTCTAGGCGCATCATCTCGCTTTTCATAAGCTTGGCATCAGTGACATCAGTAGCCATCCCTAACATTTGTGTCTCTCCGTCAACAACTATCTTTTCCGCTGAAAACAATGCAGACCGGATCTGCCCAGCTTGGGTCATCAGGGATATCTCCATATTACGGACATACCCATCCTGCCAAAATTTATACTCAATATCTTCAAATACCGCCTGCGAGCATAAACCAATTTCGACAGGAGTACACCCGATAGTCTCTTCTTTTTTCCAACCTGTTACTTTCGCAAAACTGCTATTGGCATTAATAATCCGTCCCTGCTGGTCACTAATGAGCATTAAGCTGGGCATAACATTGAAAGCGGTATAAAACCGCTCATTAGCACGACGCAGCTCGGCGGTACTTTTCTCCACTAAATGGGCCAACTGTTGCTGGTAAGTCTCTACTTCCTGTTGCAACTGGACCTGCTTTGATACATCCGCTATTGTCACCAGTACGCCAATAGCCACCCCATCAACTTCCAGTCGTTTTAGCGTCCAGTCAATATACTGCCAACTATTCAATGATTTCCACGCATTTATAGTATAAATTCCGCCAGTTGTGATAATTTGTTTAGCGATGGTCGTTAGCTTTTCTGCCTGAACAGCCCCGGATTTTTCGCACATAACCTCATAGATAGTGCATCCAATCAGTCTTTCAGAATCCATTTCCATTACATTGCTAAACAGATTATTGATCTGCATAAATCTCTGACGGGTATCAACTACAGCAATGCCTAGTGGCGCTTGATCGAGAGCGGCAGCAAGAATAGTGGTTTTAAATTTGTACGAAACATCCTCATACTGCACAGATTTAGCCTCCCAGTCTGACAGGTATCTGTACCATCCTTGGTATCTATTTATTCTCTGTAAATATCTTTATTAATATATTCTTAATATCTCTTTTCCCTATATATTCCATACAAATCGAAATATTCCTTTTTTACAAAATAAAAACAGTAGGACAAAAGTCACATTTTGTGCCCTACTGTTCAAAAAAATGGGCAAAAATCCATCATATAGGATTTTTGCCCATTTCTATTTGTTATTCTGCAGTAAACGGCAGCAAAGCGATATTACGCGCCCGTTTTACAGCCAGTGTCAATTGACGTTGATGTTTAGCACAGTTGCCTGAAATGCGACGCGGCAGAATTTTGCCCCGCTCGGTGGTATACCGGCGCAATTTAGGAATTTCTTTATAATCAATATCAGTTGCTTTATCAACACAGAAACTACAAACTTTTTTCTTCGGTTTGCGGCCTCTTTCACGTTTCATAGCCATTTATTTACCCCCCTTTTAAAATGGGATTTCCTCATCAGGGAAGACATCTTTGCCGAATGAATTTACATCTATATTCCCGGCATCCCCACTGGGTGCCTGTTTGCGTTCCAGAAATTCGATGGACTGCGCTACGACTTCGGCGACGCGCCGCTTCTGACCATCATTGGCTTCATAAGAACGAATCTGTAACCGACCATCGACAAGTACCTTCTGGCCTTTTGTCAGGTTGTTACCACAGGTCTCGGCCAATTTTTCCCAGGCTACAATCGGAATAAAATCTGCGTTATTTTGTCCCTGACCGCTACTGAAGCGGTTAACTGCCAGATTAAACGAAGCTACCGCTTTGCCGCTCTGAGTATATCTTACTTCAGGATCTTGCGCCAAGCGGCCGACAAGGATGACTTTATTCATATATCCTTACACCTCCTGGCTCAAGAATTAGTCTTCCAATTTAATAACCATGTGTTTCAGAACATCATCGGTAATCTTAAGCACACGCTCAAGCTCGAATACAGTTGCCGGCTCAGATGTAAAGTTAATTAGGGTGTAATACCCGTCCATGAAGTCTTTTACTTCATAGGCCAAGCGTTTTTTACCCCAACGATCAACCTTGTCCACATTGCCGCCTGTGTTTTTAATAATGTTTTCAAACTTGGCGATAGTAGTATTAATTGCTTCTTCTTCACCAGGCTTAACAATAATCACGACTTCGTATTTTCTCACGAAATCACCTCCTCCTCTGGACTATTGGCCCCCGACAGCGAGAGCAGGGAAGGTCTTGAATAACAAAACCATGTCACACTATGTATGCGACTAAATTATTATATCATTAATTGTCCGGTAAATGCAAGCGAAAACACTTGCATTCAATTAAGTTTTGATACTTTCATAGTAACCTCAGTCAAATTAGCCGACTTCTGCCCCGGTTGAGGAATGGCAAAGGCTAGGGCAATAGCAATGACAATGGAAAGAAGTGACCACAGCAGTGCCCGCTCAAGGCCAATATGATCTCCTAAAGCGCCGGTAATAGCTGCGCCCACACCGCCCAGACCAAAAGACAGACCTAACATCATTCCTGAGGCCATCGCTGCATTATCAGGAATGATTTCCTGTGCCCACACAACCGAGGTTGGAACAGTGCTCTGAATCAGTACACCACTGACAGCTAATAATAAATAGCTTACTAGCGAAGGACTCATATTTACTAAAAATAAATACGTAACAGGCAAACTCAATACTAATGAACCAATCACGGCATTCTTGCGCCCAACTTTATCTCCTACCCAGCCGCCAATTAATGCACCGCCCGCTCCGCTCATCAGAAATATTGTCAACATACTGGCAACCACCGCCGGCGGCTGTCCTGCCCCCGCAAGGGCCACTGGCAAAAAGGTAGGCAGCGCAACTTGCATCCATGACCTAAGTGCATTAACACAATTTAAAAGAATAAGCCCGCGTGATTTGTACCAGCACTCTCCTTGCTGGCCAACCTCAGCTTGACTATGTTTTCCTGCCGGACTAATATCTACTTTATGAAGACCGGCCAAATAGGACGCCCCAGTTACGATAAGTCCCGGGATTATCAGCCATATCAAACTGGCCGTACCGCCCGCATTCAAACAGTATAGAATAATAGCCGGAGCTAGGGCAAAGCCGGCATTACCGCCAAATATAAATACTGACATGGCAGTTCCCTTTGTCTCTGCTGTTACCACCTTCCCCATCAGGCTGGCAGCCAACGGATGGAAAATAGAAGCGCCTAGACCAGCTAGGCCAACTAACAGGAATAACGCAAACTTGCTATTTGCTAGTCCTGCCAGACAAATAAATACCGCGCTTACCGGTGTTGTAACAAGAATGAGCCAGGCATAACCATATTTGTCAATCAGATAACCGGCTAGAGGCTGCAGCATACTGGATATGACTGAATAAGCCATAACCAGCATACCGCTCAAGGTCAGCGACATCTCTAGCTTTGTCATAACAAGCGGCAATAATGCCGGTAAAAAATTAGCATAGAAATCGCTAAAAAAGTGTCCGGCTCCTAACAACGATACATTAAAAACAATGGAGCTTCTAAACTTACTGCCCACTATGCTATCCTCCTATACATATTACACATTAGCACCTTATTATATTTCTTTTATGTGGAATATAGTAAAAGAAAAGAGCGGCTTTTGGAGCCCGCTCCGCTCTTTTCTATACTATACATTAAACCTGAAATAGGTAACATCGCCATCCTGCATAATATACTCTTTACCTTCCAGTCGCACCAAGCCTTTTTCCTTAGCGGCAGCATATGCTCCATTAGCCATTAGGTCATCATAGGAGACAATCTCGGCCCGAATAAAGCCGCGTTCGATATCACTGTGGATTTTGCCAGCTGCCTGCGGCGCTTTGGTCCCACGCACAATCGTCCAGGCTCGTACCTCAGGCTCGCCGGCGGTAAAGAAGGTCATCAGCCCCAGAAGTGTGAAGCTGGCCCGAATGAGCTTATCCAGCCCTGATTCCTCTAGCCCCAGGTCAATCAAAAACTCTTTGGCTTCGTCATCAGGCAACTCGGCAATCTCAGACTCAACCTTGGCAGATACGACAATGACCTCAGCCCCCTCGCGGGCGGCATACTCGCGCACCTTCGCAACATGCGGGTTGCTACCAGCATCGGCGGCTTCCTGTTCACTGACATTAGCCACAAATAAGGTGGGTTTTAACGTCAGCAGAAACAGTTCTCTTAACACATCTGCCGTATCGTCATCGTTGACAACGCGTCGAGCGGGTTGAGCATCACTAAGGGTCTGCTGTACCAGCTTTAAGACCTCTAATTCAGTCAGCGCCTTTTTATCGCCGCCTTTTATCATTTTCTGCACCCGGTCAATGCGTTTTTCTACCGTTTCTAAGTCAGCTAGGCAAAGCTCTGTATTGATAATCTCGATATCTCTAATGGGATCAATGCTGCCAGCAACATGGGTAATATTATCATCGGTAAAGCAGCGAACAACCTGCGCTACCGCATCCACTTGCCTGATGTGCGCTAAAAATTTATTACCAAGGCCCTCGCCCTTAGCTGCGCCCTGCACCAAGCCGGCAATATCAACAAACCGCATAGCCGCAGGCATGGTCCGCTTAGGTTTATACATTTCGGTCAATTTCTCCAACCGCGCATCAGGAACATCGACAACTCCCACATTGGGTTCGATGGTACAAAACGGGTAATTAGCTGCCTCGGCCCCCGCTTTGGTAATAGCATTAAATAATGTGCTTTTGCCGACATTAGGCAGGCCGATGATACCGACTTCCAGATTAGTACTCATGTAATATTACTCCACCTTTAAAGCTGTTATTGTCTACAGCCCGATTGTTTACTATCTAAGTATTAACTTATCTATTTTAAAATAATGCCGGCCAAAATTCAATCTTTTCCCTCCGAAATAACGGCCTTGACCCCTTTTTCAAACTTAGGTCGTGGAATCATAACCTGCCGACCACATTGCAAACATTTAAGCCCAAAATCGATACCTGTACGAGTTATCTCCCAGCGGTCACCGCCACAAGGATGCGGCTTTTTCATTTTTACAACCTCGCCAACCTTATAGTTGTATTTTTGTTGATTCATATTAGCCTCCTGCTTTGGATACTCTTATTTCAGGTAAACCCGCCTGATTAAACAACTGCGGCGGCGGAATCTTTGCTTCGGTAAACTTTTCCTTTATTAAACGGCGCAATGCGGTTTCTACTTTGACCTGTTGCAACGGCACAGTTTTAGCAATTATACGAATGACGATCTCGCCTGGCTTGAGATCAACTACACCTAGTACACTGGGACCATCAATTACCTCGGGTACAGTCTGTCCGATAGTATCACAGACCTCATTTAAAAGAATAAACACTTGCTCTATGTCAGCCTCATAAGGAACAGGCACATTAACAATAGCCTGCATATGCCCCCTGGTATAATTACTTACCTTAGTAATCGAGCCATTAGGAACGATATGAAGGATACCATTGCCATCCCGCAGTCTGGTAACCCTAAAGCCAATTTCCTCCACCGTACCAGCCATATCACTAATGACTATATAATCACCGACTCCATACTGATCTTCTAAAATGATAAAAAAACCTGTGACAAAATCCTTAATCAGACTCTGGGCGCCAACACCTAACGCCAAACCAATAATACCAGCCCCGGCAACAATGGAGGTAGTATCAATCTTGAATTCCTGCAAAAGCATCACAATCACAATAAAATAGATGGTATACCGAATAACGCTGTGTAAAAGCCCGCTTAGAGTCCTGGCACGTTGCTCCTCCAGGTAAATAGTTTTGCTTCCCGGCTTGGGAATGAAAAATTGCTCTATCAGTAGATTGGTAAAGCGCAGCACAAGCGAGCCACCAATCACAATAACCGCCAAACGAATAATTTTTATAGCCATCCCTAGCCAAAAGTCAGATGTCAGCAGTTGTTCCACGTGAACCTCCATACTCGGTAATCTTTTCGTAAAGATACGTCTGGCCTACTGCTATCCGGCGGAATAGTTTTGACCATCGCACCTTATCTATCGCAAATAACTGCATAATGGCTACTTGCTGAGATGCCCTAAATAGTAAACATTGCCCACAGCTAATATCAATTTCCCGTGGTGTCGGCAAAGCATAGAAGGCCATGCCGTTTTGTCCTAAAACCTTCTCGGCTTTTATGGACTGATGCACCGAATCAAAGGAAATCAGCCGATCGCACTCCGGATAAATAATAAGATCACCTGCTTATAAGGTCACTGTTTTGTTCTGAGTGATTGTCTCCACAATAGTGTACATATTGGTTATCTCTCCGACTGCCAGTTTAGTCTTAAGCTGGTAATAATCGAGGCAGGTGCCACATGATAGAATGGTCACTCCCCGACTGGCAAGGGATGTCAGTTGATCCAGCACAGGTGATCCCTGCGCCGCGAGCTTGACCCCGGCATTAAGTAGCAAGATTGTCGCCGGAAGCGGCTTGACCTCCAATAGAGTTGTCATGAACGCCTTGATAAGTACAGCCCCTAGTTCGGGTGAACCATGTCCCAAGGTATCCTGGGTGATTAAGTAGACCTGACTGCCAGCTTCAGTAGTAGTCGCTTGGCATTTGTCAACCTCTGCTGGCTGGCCTGCCCCCTTCCCCTTAACAATACTAATATAGTAGTGCCCGTCCTTGACTTCCACGGCTGCCCCCAGTTCATTGGCCGCAGCAAACTTGGTAACATTGGTTTTGGCTACCTCATTATCAACAATAATTGTAATCCGCCCAGAGCTAGTCTCCTCAATCGCCTTTTTCGTAGTAATAACCGGCCCAGGGCAAGCCATACCCCGGCAATCAACAATTCTATCTGACATAAATTTCTCCACTCCCCTTACTAGTTACATATCCAATCCTACTGGCTGGTGCTACTCCGGCCGAATGTAGCGCCAGCACCAGTTCGTCAGCCTCCACTTCAGGTACAGCAAACAATAGCCCGCCTGATGTTTGCGGATCAAAACAAATATCTCTAATAGGTTCCGGCACACTCTCTGCAAAAGTAACTGTTGTTAAATAACTCCTGTTAGCATATGCCCCGCCTGGCACCAATCCCATGGCCGCAGCCTCAACTGCCTCCGGCAACAGTGGTAGTGCCGCGCTGTCAATATCGATCATTACTTTACTTCCAGCCGCCATCTCATACGTATGACCAATAAGACCAAAACCAGTAATATCTGTACATGAATGAATACTAAAACCTTCTGCCACCTTTTTAGCCATAGCATTAAGGGTTGCCATACTGGTTGTAGCTGCCATTACTCCGTGAGGAAATAGATCAGCCCGAGCGGCCGACGCTAAAATACCAGTTCCCAACGCTTTTGTTAGAATTAAGCAATCTCCAGGCTGAGCCCCCGCATTTGTCCAAATCTTGTCCGGATGTACCATCCCGGTAACTGCCAATCCATATTTAGGTTCATTATCATCAATGGTGTGACCACCAATAATTACGGCCCCGGCCTCAGCTACTTTATCCTGTCCACCTTGCAAAATTGCTAATAAAACTTCCCCTGGCAATTTACAGTTAGGAAATTCTACTAGATTTAGTGCCGTCAACGGTGCTGCCCCCATAGCATAAATATCACTCAGGCTGTTGGCGGCCGCTATTTGTCCAAACAGATAGGGATCGTCGACGATAGGTGTAAAAAAATCCACCGTTTGTACCAAAGCCGTTGTTGCGTTCAGTTTATATACCCCGGCATCATCAGATGTAGTGATGCCCACAAGCACATTGGAATTCTGCATCACTGGCAGCTTACTCAATACTTCGGCCAGGTCCCCTGGCCCCACCTTAGCCGCTCAACCACCACGCTGGGTGTATTCTGTAAGTTTTACCACAAGTAATGCACCTCCTTTGCTACTATCTTTGCTATATATTATACCCTGAGCAGCTTATACCCTGCTGAAAAAAAAATCTTTATTGGTTTTCATATAGATGCTATTCACTCAAATTTGCAGTTTTCGCTGCATTCTGCCGGACAAGTGCTAAATCCATCAAGATAGTCACACGGTTCCAGATGGATAACAACATCACACGGAGAAAATTGGCTCTTTATCTTTGCCTCAATCTCATCACACACAGCATGTGCCTTAGCAAGATTCATATCTTTTTGCAGCACCAGATGCATATCGATCTGTCGATTGCTGCCTGACCGCCTGGTTCTCAGCTGATGAAAGGCCATGACTGCCGGATGAGTCTTAACAATATCTCTGATTGCGGCTGCCTCTTCCTCTGGCAAACTAACATCAGTCAACTCATAAACGCTCTTCATGGTCATACTGAACCCAGCCTTAAATACAACTAAAGCTACGGCGATAGCAATAATTGGATCAAGCCAGTATAGCCCCGTCATTCTGATAATAACAAGCCCAATAAACACGCCCGCACTTGTCCAGATATCAGCTCTCAGATGTAACGCGTCTGCCTCTAGGGCGTGCGATCCGGTACTCTTAGCTACATCATACAGTTTGCTGGATACCCAATAGTTAACAATCATCGATATTGCCATGATCAGCAATCCATACTCCAAATATTCCGGAATATGCGGCGAGTTTATCTTTTGTACTGATTCATACACAATCCAGAGTGCAGCCATTACAATGAGTACAGCTTCAAAGGCGGCTGATAGGTTTTCAATTTTACCATGGCCATAGGCATGTTGACTATCTGGCGGCTGGCTGGATTTTTTTACAGCAACATAGGCTACCAAGGCAGCAATCAAGTCAACTGCCGAATGAGCAGCCTCAGAAATAATGCTGACAGCCCCAGTAAATACACCGACTACTAATTTAAGTACAACAAGTAACGTATTAGATACTACTGATAGCCGCGCCGTATGTTGCTTTAATTGATTGTTCTTCGCTTCCAAACTTCTCCCTCCAATAAAACAAAGTAGAATAAGCCTGCGGGACCGCATAGGTCCCGCAGGCCTAACCTGCTGCTTAACTTGCCCGGCTACGTCGGCAATAGCCGACTGCCTGATCCTATGCTTATTATATTAGCACAGCAAACAAAATGTGTAAAATTTTCACAGCTTTTCCATTTACTTAGCCAATATGCGCAGTGTGGTGCACCGGATATCCCAGTGCGGCTAGCTTATCAGTAAGTGTTTTTACATCATTTATATCGGCACGGATAATTACTTCGTACTGCCCATCCTCTGTTGGATAGCAGACAAAGCTCCCCATGCTAACACCCTGCTCTTTAAACACACCGGAAATATCATTGACAACGCCCAGCCGGTCAGGCACAAGAATGCTAAGACGAGTTTTGCCCTGAGGCAATCCCATAGCGTCAACAAAGGCTTTAAATATATCTGTTTCTGTTAAAATACCAACAACCTGCTGATTGGCGTCAACAACAACTAAACCGCCAATTTTATTGTTATACATTACGAGCGCAGCTTCTTCCACTGCGGCGTCAACACTAATTGTCATTACCTTTTTGGTCATAATATCTTTAACTTGCATTTTGGACAAAAGATAGTTTAGTTCAAATACTGACAAAGATGTTGCTGGCGAAGCGGATACTTCCCTCAGGTCTCTGTCGGTAACAATACCAACCAATTTGCCATTATCTACCACTGGCAAGCGGCGAAATTTGTTGTTACGCATAAGTTGCAAGGCATCAACAACAGTCATGGCAGAGGTAATGGTAGTAGGATTAGCTGTCATTCGTTTTGATACGATCATAGCATAACACTCCCCTACTTATCTATATTCGGCGGCAGATTAGCCGCCAAGATATGCTTTTCTAATTTCTTCACTGGCGGCCAACTCTTTGGCGTCCCCGGACAGTATAACCCGCCCAGTCTCAAGCACATAAGCCTTATTGGCAATAGATAATGCCATATGAGCGTTTTGCTCAACCAAAAGGATGGTTGTACCGTTCGCATTAATATCTTTAACAATAGAAAAAATCTCTTTCACTAACAACGGTGCAAGGCCCATTGACGGCTCATCTAACAGTAGGATACGTGGACGGCTCATCAGCGCCCTCCCCATGGCCAGCATTTGCTGCTCACCACCGGAAAGCGTGCCGGCAAGCTGACTACGTCGTTCCGCCAACCTTGGAAAACGCCCAAACACCAGATCCATATCAGCCTTGATTTCTTTAGTATCAGAACGCAGATAGGCACCAAGATCCAAGTTCTCCAGCACCGACATGTGAGCAAACACCCGTCGACCTTCGGGAACCTGGGAAATTCCCAGCTTAACAATGTTCTGGGCTGCTGTACCGGCAATGTTTTTACCCTCAAACAGAATTTGACCTGTTTTGGGCTTCAGTAGCCCTGAGATAGTACGCAGTGTTGTGCTCTTACCTGCGCCATTGGCACCAATCAGGGTTACAATCTCTCCCTGATTTACCTCTACACTAATGCCTTTTAGGGCGTGAATAGCACCGTAATATACATTTATATCTTCAACTTTTAACATTGCCATGAGCTAAACCTCCTCACCGAGGTAGGCCTCGATAACCCGCGGATTATTTTTGATTTCCATCGGCGTACCTTGCGCAATTATGCTACCATAGTCAAGCACGTAAATCCGCTCACATACACCCATAACAAGACTCATATCATGCTCAATTAAGAGAATGGTTAGGTTAAACTCATTCTTAATCCAGCGAATCATTTCCATTAGCTGCTGCGTTTCCTGCGGATTCATCCCAGCAGCAGGCTCATCTAACAGCAACAACTTGGGTTGAGCCGCCAAAGCCCGGG
The DNA here is from genome assembly GCF_002257705.1 of Sporomusa silvacetica DSM 10669. Classification (GTDB taxonomy): domain Bacteria; phylum Bacillota; class Negativicutes; order Sporomusales; family Sporomusaceae; genus Sporomusa; species Sporomusa silvacetica. Next base: position 32,744 of record NZ_LSLK01000108.1, on the reverse strand, counting down.
CAATCTCTAACCGTCGTTGCTCTCCATAAGGGAGATTTTTAGCAATTTCATCTTTTTTATCGGCCAGTTGGAATATTTCCAAAAACTTAATGGCCTTTTCTTCTATTTCAGCTTCTTCTTTATGATAACGGCCGACGCGCAACATTGATTCCAGCAGCCCATATTTGACATGAAAGTGATAGGCAATCTTAACATTATCAAGCACACTCAGATCAGCAAACAGACGAATGTTCTGGAATGTACGCGCGATGCCCTTTTGGGTAATTTGATAAGGTTTAAGACCAACAATGCTTTTGCCATCAAACTCAATTTGCCCTTCTGTTGGTTCATATACGCCAGTTAACAGATTAAAAGCCGTTGTCTTACCCGCACCGTTAGGGCCGATTAGTCCAACCAACTCGCCAGGAGCAATTTCAACGTCGAAATTAGAAACTGCCCTCAGGCCGCCAAAAACTATTGACAGCTTAGTTGCCTTGAGTAGAGCCATGTTTCTTACCTCCTGTCCAGCGGCTTAACATCTTCATGCTCAATTCTTTGTTACCAAACAAGCCCTGTGGCCGATACAACATTAAAATAATCAACATCAACGAATAAATAATCATCCGCCACTCCGGGTAGCTAGCCAGCGCTGCTGAAACAAAGGTCAGTAAAACCGCGGCAGTAATGCTCCCGCTTATGCTGCCAAGGCCCCCCAATACCACCATAGTCAAAATATCAAACGACTTCATGAATGTAAAGGAAGCGGGATGGGCGATATAAAAGTAGTGAGAAAATAGGGAACCGGCTACACCGGCAAAAGCTGCCCCTATCGTGAATGCTAATACCTTATATTTTGTCGTATCAATACCCATAGCTTCAGCGGCAATCTCGTTTTCCCTGACAGAGATGCAGGCTCTGCCATGTGTCGAGTCAATGAAGTTCTTAATAACAAACACCGTAAACACCGTAAAGGCAAACATCCAGGTAAAGTCAGTATAACGGGGGATCCCCATAAAGCCTGACGCACCACCGACATACTGAATGTTGAGAATAGTGATCCGAATAATCTCACCAAGACCCAAGGTTGCAATCGCAAGGTAATCACCATTTAACCGTAGTGTCGGCAAGCCAATCGCAAAGCCTAAGGCCCCGGCCCCAAGTGCTCCACCAGCAATAGCAATTATAAACGGTAATTGAAATTTAACTGTGAGCACCGCGCTAACATAGGCACCAATTGCCATAAATCCAGCATGGCCAATAGAAAATTGGCCAGTAAAACCATTAATAAGGTTCAAGCTTACTACCAAAATAATATTAATCCCAATTAGCACAATATTAAGTTGCCAAAAGGGACCAATAACATCAGTCAATATCAGCCCCTGAATGGTGGCATACACTACTAAGCAGGCTACCAATGCCATTATATCTGATTTAGTTTTTTGCAATAATTTCATGGCCTGTCACCTACACTTTCTCCCGGATATTTTTACCCAAGAGGCCTGCCGGTTTCCACAATAAAATAATAATCAAAATGGCGAAGGCCGCCGCATCCCGAAAAGTGGAAGACCAGAAACCACTGACTAACGCTTCAATAATACCCAGAATCGTACCGCCAAGCATGGCACCCGGAAGACTGCCAATACCACCAAGTACTGCGGCAACAAAAGCCTTGAGGCCTGGCATAATGCCCATCAGTGGGTCAATCGAGTTATAATAAATGCCTACAAGTACACCAGCTGCGGCAGCCAAAGCTGAACCAATACCAAAAGTAAAAGAAATTACCTTATCCACGTCAATACCCATAAGCTGAGCGGCTTCGGTATCAAATGATACCGCACGCATGGCTTTACCCATCTTGGTCTTATTTACGACATAGGTCAGAATGACCATTAGTAGCAGGGATACCACTAAAATAACAACTTGCTGACTATTTATCACCATACCGGCAATATTATATACCTCGGACTCAAAAAGCACAGGGAAGGTACGCGGTTGTGGTGATACCAGCAGCATTCCGCCGTATTCTAAAAAGAGTGATACACCAATTGCCGTAATTAATATGGCAATTTTGGGTGCATTTCGTAGTGGGCGATAGGCCACTCTTTCAATGACCATACCAATAACACCGGCTGCAGCCATCGAAAAAATTAGTGCGGGAATAAACGAAAATTTAAACATTGTAGTGGCAAAAAAGCCTGCATACGCACCCACCATGTAGATATCACCGTGGGCAAAATTGATCAGCCTGATTATACCGTAAATCATCGTATAACCCAGCGCAATGAGCGCATAAATGCTGCCCAGAGAAATACCGTTAATTAACTGTTGACCGAATTGTATCAGTAAACTTGAGGAATCCACTGCGCTCTCCACTCTCCATTTCTAAAAATAATATTATATGTTGAAGGGCCGGTTGGTCCGGATGGCCAGGGCAGCAACTGCCCCGGCCACAGAGGACGCACCATAGCCTTAGTTAGGGATTTACCTTTTCCCTAAATGTTTGCTTGCCGTCTTTCATTTCAATAATTACAGCACTCTTAACCGGATCATGCGAAGCATTAAAACTAATTAAACCTGATACGGCTTGATATTCTTTGGTCTTAGCCAATTCATCTTTAATCTTGACAGGGTCAGCGCTGTTCGCCCGTTTCATGGCATCAATAACCATCATAGTAGCGTCATAGGATAATGCCGCAAAGGCATCTGGTGTCTGATTGTATTCTTGCTTATAGGATTCAACAAAGTCCTTTACTGCTGCACTGTTATCATCAGGGGAATAGTGGTTACTAAAAAATGTATTGTTTAAGGCTTGTGCACTGCCGATTTCGGGTAATTTAGCCGAATCCCAGCCGTCACCACCCAAAAATGGAACCGTAATTCCAAGCTCGCGGGCTTGTTTAATGATCATGCCCACTTCCTGATAATAGCCAGGTACAAATACTACGTCAGGATTTTGAGACTTAATTTTAGTCAAAGTAGCTTTAAAATCGGTATCTTTGGCCAAATAGGCTTCGTTAGCTACAATTATACCACCATTTTTTTCAAAGGTTTCTTTGAAAAATTGGCCTAAGCCTTTAGCATAATCACTAGTGTTATCAATATATAATGCAGCTGTTTTAGCTTTAAGCGACTTTTGCGAGAAGGTAGCCATTACTGAGCCTTGGAATGGGTCAATAAAGGCAGCGCGGAAATTAAAGTCGCGAACCTTACCAGTGTTAGGATCGACGGTAACTTTGGGATTAGAGGCAGTCGGGCTAATAGCCAACACTTTGTTATCGGCATTCACTTGAGCTGCAGCAATAACACTTGAGGAGGCAATCGGTGCAATAACCGCTACTACTTTATCCTGGGTTACAAGCTTTTGCATGGCATTAGCTGCTTCTGCGGCCTCGCTCTTATTATCAGCTACAACCAAAGTAAGTTGTTTGCCAAGAACACCGCCTTTGGCATTAATTTGTTTAATTGCCAGTTTTGCACCATTGGTCGCCGATTGACCGAAGGTAGCATTATTACCGGTCATTTCTAAGTTGGCTCCCAGTTTAATTACATCTGCCTGTTGGCCACCACTGCCACCGCAGCCTGCTACTAAACCTGCCACCATAAGGCTACTTACCACAACACTGACTAGCTTGGTGAATCTTGTCTTTAACATAGTTTTTCCCCTCCCAAATACATAACTCTACATAAAAATATCGCCGAATTAGTATGTACATTATCGCCCCCCATAATGTAGAGGACTTGCCTGACAGTACGCCGCCAATCCTCCCGCCGTTAGTACTCCATGTCCACTAACAACACATAGGTGTATGCCATACAGTGTAATTATAGGGGGCTTGTCCATTGCTGTCAATACTCTCTGCATAGTACATCACTTTAAATGTCCATCACAAATGGACATTTGCTATATTGTTCCATGTAAAAAGGGGTAAGGTTATAACCTTACCCCTTGCCTGGTAGTTTACAGTACTCAAAAGTTACTATTCTATTGTTATGCTATCTGTAAAAAGTGGTAGGCTCAGCATTAGTTTCCATATTCCAGACACCGCAAGGACAGATACCGGCACAAATTCCACAACCGATACATTTATCAGGATCTGAGGTATACTCGACACCAGTCTCACCCAAAGTACGAGTAATAGCATTCTCCGGACAGGACTTGAGACACATATGGCAATCGCGACAAGTACCACAACTGATACAGCGGCTATAGTCGCTATTGGCCTCCGGGACATCGCAGCTATGGCATTTTTTAAAGTAGGCTGTGCTTATCCGGCTTGTCGGAATTTTTGTTTTCTCTGTCAGAGTAAAATCGCTCTGGTTCAAATAAGCATTAGCAGCAAGCGCGGCCTGACGACCAGCACCAATAGCATCAACCAACCTGCCTGGACGGATGGTATCACCAGCAGTAAAGATACCAGCAGCAATACTGTTGTCACTGGCTGGTTTTAAGCAGCCACGTTCAAGCGCTATCCCTTCAGGTACAAAGCTGAGATCAGGCGCTTCACCAATGGCAATTATTACCGTGTCGCCTTTAATCAGCTGCCCCTCTTGGGTAATAATGCCCTGGTCTGTAACCTCTTTCGTAAATACCGGCCAGAGGATTTCGGCCCCCAACGCCTTAACATGGGCAATCTCCTGTTCAAAAGCTGCCGGACGCTGAACATCAATGCAGGTAACCTGCTCGGCCCCAAGCCCATAAGCACCTACCGCTACATCCATTCCTGAATTGCCGCAGCCAATAACAATAACTCGTTTACCGATTGCAGGCTTTTGGCCCTGATTAATGGCCTTGAGAAAATCTAGACCTTTTACAATCTTTTCATGTCCCGGCCAGGGGATGACTTTGGTAACATGAGCGCCGGTAGCAATTACAACTGCATCATGACTGTCTTTTATTGTGGCAAACTTTGCTTTATCAACGCTAACTCCTGTTTTGAAAGCAACACCCATCTCAGCGATCCGGGCAATTTCCCGGCTTAGCGTTTGTTGCGGTAGACGGGAACGGGGGATAACCTGTTCCATTTTACCGCCCACTTTTTTATCAGCTTCAAACACGGTTACCTCGTGACCCAAACGAGCTAACTGCCAAGCAGCGGTTAAGCCAGCAGCACCACCGCCGATAATAGCCACATGCTTGCCGGTTTTGGCTTCAGCTTTAGGCAGTTCGGCTTGACCGGAATATTGACCCAATTTACCAATTTGAGCTGAAATATCCACTGTTTTACGAGTGCAATCATCCATGCACAGATTGGGGCAAACCGCGCCGCACACTGAGCCCGGGAAAGGTGTATATTCAAGCACCAGCCTGTAGGCTTCATCAATCTTACCATCTCTCAGCAGGTTAAAGCGCTGCTGTGATGGGATAGAGGCAGTACAATTGAATTCGCAAGGTGCACTGTATTTGCCGTTTTCCCATACAGGTACGCGCCGACGGTATTTTCCAGTGGTAATAGCACCAATTACCGCAAAGTCATCCTCACATACATCACCAAAAATACTACCAGGCACCCACTTCTCTATACGGAAGTCATGTATATTGGTATTAGCTTTTTTGGGCCGTTCTTCGTAGGAAAGCGGTACTACCTTCTGCCACTGACTCCAATCAGTCAATTCATTCCGCAGCCCTGAACGACCAACAGCGCCCAGAAAGTCCTCCATTTTACCATCAAGATAAGCAATATCATCCGCATCCAGCGTTAGTATCTTAGTATCCTTAGCCGATATACCGCTGGCAACGCCCCGGAAATAGACAATGCCACCAACCATACCAGTACAAGCACGATCGCCTAATACGGATTCAAATTGCTCACTATCATAGCCACATACTACGGCAGTACCGCCACCCATAAATTCAAAGGCAAAACTGCCGACATTTTTTAGTACCCAGAATTCTGGTGCTTCATAGTACGGGTCATGTTTCATCAGTGAGCCAGAGCGGGTTCCTGCCCGACCACCTACATAGATAGTGCCTGCAGCCGCACAATGAGCAGTTGTATCGCCGCCGTCACCTTTTATTACGATGCGGCCACCGGCATTAAGCCAGCCAACATCAGCCGAAACCGAACCTTCGACAATAATTTCTGTGCCGGGCAAGCACATGGACCCCACACGTTGACCGGCATTTTTTATATAAAATTTTAAAGGCTTTCCTTCCGGATGCCAGAGCGGGCCACCAATATCGTGTTGACCTGCTGCTTCAATGTGAAACTCGGTTTCTCCTTGTGCCAACGCCGCATTGATACGCTCTAAGAGGTCCTGCGTTGACATCCGATTATTGCCATCGATAGTATTTATTTTAAACATGCGCAGTTCCCCCTAGCATACATATTGAATGCCTAATTTATCGGCAATGGCTTTATCCGTAGTTACCAACGCGTCAGAACGGCCAACCGGTAATGAGCTGTTGCCAACCGGGGCCATTAGTTTTTTGAGTTCGCTGTTTAAGGCTAACATATATTCGACAATATTCTGTGCCGCTTTATCAATATCCAGCCGCTTAACCAGCCGCGGGTTTTGTGTGCAAATCCCTGCCGGGCAGTTGCCGGTATTGCAGGCGTTACAACGCCCATGCTCATTACCCACACAGCCGCATAATTGAATTAGTAGTTTACCTAAAAATACGCCGTTAGCACCCAAACAAATGAGCTTGAAGGCATCAGCAGCTGCATTGCCGGTTAAACCGACACCACCACCGGCCCATAGAGGAATCTGTCCCTGGCGGCCTTGCTTAACGGCCGCCAAGTAACACTCCCTAATTTTGGCTACCACCGGGTGACCGGTATGATCAAGTGATACTTCATTAGCTGCGCCGGTACCGCCTTGAATACCGTCAATAAAGAATCCGCCACAGATTTTGTATGGATCACGTATGAGGTTATTGTATACTGAAACCGAAGTTGCCGAAGCCGCACATTTAATAGCAACAGGCACCCGGAATTTGAAAGCTGCGTTCATAGACATAAACATCTTTTGTACCGACTCTTCAATAGAATACAAACCCTGATGATTAGGCGGTGATAAAAGGTCGGCCTTCGGTACACCCCGGATGGCCTGAACGGGTTTAGATACTTTTGCTGCCGGTAAGAGGCCTCCATCACCAGGTTTTGCCCCTTGCCCGATTTTAATTAGAATACCGGCCGGATCGACCTTCATGTGCGGCATGGCCTGAATTATCCGATTCCAGCCAAAATGCCCTGAGGCAATCTGCAAAATCATATATTTCAGCTGTTCTGACTTCATTAACTTAATCGGCATGCCACCTTCGCCAGAACACATTCTCACAGGCATATTATGTTTTTCATTTAGGTAAGCCGTGGCCAAGGCAACCGCTTCCCAAGCCCGGGTTGAAAGCGCCCCGATGGACATATCACTAAAAATTATCGGATAAATCCAATTTACCGGCGGTGTTTTCTCTGTCAGCTTGAGTTCATTCCCATCAGAGACAAAAGGCAGTTCACTAGGCAGAAGTACTCGTCCAAATGGCGCTAAGATATCAAAGGTATGCCGTTCTGAATCTAAGGCCGGGTCAGTCATCTGCGATATACGGCCAACCACAATTTTGTCCAATGTCCGTTCACTGCCAAAGATATTATTACGGCCACCACGCTTAACCGGTGCACCACCGCTACGGTTTAGATAGTTAATTCGCGAGTCAAGGTTGCGCACCGGCTTAATGGCATTATTAGGGCAAACCTTCTCACACATCCCGCAGCCAACACAGGCGTTAGCTACTACCGCTCTCTGTCTAATAACCGGCACTGCCATGTGCCGTTGACTGGGTTCAGGCTGATGTCCTGTGGAAACAGTAACTGACCGGCGCTCAATGGCCGCCTCAATGGCGTTAAAGCTGCAGGCAGACACACAGCTGCCGCACATGGTACAGCGCTCATTCGTATATTGTATCTTCCACGGCAAATCATTAACGCTTACGTCTTGAACTTTTATTGCTTCCATCGCTCTACCTCCAATTCTGGGGTAATAACCACAACTTCCCGTTCATTGGGATAAATATCAAGTTCCTGATTGCGATTGGGTAATATCTGATTAAGACCACAGACCTCTGAGGAAATGGCAATGGTAGTTCCATCACTGCCGACAACAACTGGCCGCAGTTTTTTAGAATCGCAACAGGTCATCATACGCCCATTTGGCAACATTGCAATGATGGTGTTGGGCCCATTTATTTCCAAGTGGCCCAACGATTGGCGGATAGCTGTCAATTCGCGCTGGTCGGCGCGTTGAACAATCTCATCAAACGGCAATGGAGTAATAACATGCTTGTAATATTTTATCGGCCACTTGAGCACATTAAGAACATAGTGTAGCGTATAAAGAAAGTTTTGGGAATCAGATTCAAAACCAATATAACCGCGATGCAGCGATTTTTGATATTCTTTGTTTTTGGTATAGAAGGTATTTTCCCCATTAGCACATAGCGTATAGCCTTGCAGGAAGAAGGGATGGGCGGCATATCGCACAATATCATAGTTAGTATTTTGCCGACACTGGACAACAACGTTTTTGGCCATCAAGTCACCATTATTATCCCAAAGTCTAAAATAGACGGCAATATCGCGAGGATCGCCAATCTCTTTCAAGGTTAAAACATCCGGCCAAAATGAATATACATAACCTTGGTCTTCAGCCTCTAATAGCGTCCTGAGCGCTAAACGAGTATCTAATAATAGTTCCTCTTTGGCCTCCTGCGTAGCTGTACGATAATACTCCGGATAATCGTAGGCCCGGAAAATATAATAGGGCATAGCCTTAATATCAAGGCCTTGTTGGCGAACACCCCGGGGAATCCACTCATGAACAGGGGTAAAGTTATTAGTTTCCATGAAATGCTCCACCATGGTTGCACCTTTTTGCGTGCAGGCTAATGATAATAACGGCTTATCCTTGCAATTGGCAAAAACACCCTCCAAATCTTGCATAACCATGGCAAATCCTGAGTTGTCATGTCCCTCTTGCTGGGGCAACATTAAATGCAACGCCAGTGACGGATGAAATGCTATTTTGCTCTTTATAGCTCCGATTCTACACATCCTACTCTCCCACCCTCTCCAATAATTGCTCAGAACTACTTTCTAAGTAAAGAAAACACGGCTTGCGTCGAATCTTAGGCGAAAGCACAAGCCGCTGTTTCCCTTATCCTGTTTTAATAAAGTTAAGCTTTTTGTTGAGATAAGATAAGACTTGGCTTGTGCCAAGTCCTTACGCTGGCAGAAGCCTTAGTCGTTCTATCCAGGGAAAGTTAACCTTTCCATCTGGATAAAAAAAGACCTGGCGAAGAACCCCTACCATTGGGACCTTCCGCCGGGTCTTTTATACCCACGGTGTAGTGCTGTGCCACGCTGCACTTGTGTCGCTTGGTCCAGCCGCATTGTTGCGCGGAACCCTAGACACGCTCCCTCAAACGAACATTTATACTTTATAAAAACACACTAATGTACACATGCTGCTTTTGAGTCTAATTATAAAAACTTATTAACACATTGTCAATATGCATAATTAAAGTAAGTTTATTCTGACAAATTCAGTATTTTGCTGCTTGGGCGGCGCAAATCGCCTTCCCTGATTGTATATTTATGCATATCCATATATTCCATTATTGGTAGGGCCATTTTTCGTGAAGTATTCAATAAATCTCGCAATTCTGCCACTGTTAATGTCTGTTTATCTTGGAAGTGCTTATGAATAACTTGAACAATGTATTGCATTGTTTTGCTGTATACAAAATTATCACCGACCTTAATCAACGCACCAGCCCGGACTAGTAAATCGTGAGTTGACCTGGCCTTTTCAGGTGTCAACGCCATTTTTTGCGCCAATAACACCATATCTATACTTGTTAAGCCAATATTAGTAAGAGCAGTCTCGGCCCTATCCAATAATTCTTGTCTCCAATCCCCATGCTGAGCAGCATGTTCTTTTAATGCAAGGTCACCGCCATTACTGACAAGAAGCTCCTTTTCCAGCCACTGCGCCAGGAAAATTTCGAAACTTTTCTCATTGATACCCAATTTTTGTCGCACGATGTCTTTGGCTAGGCCGCTCCGGTCAGGTTGTGCTTTATGAAAGCTGCCAATAATTGTTGTCGCCATATTAGTCAACCAAGCAAACATATCAGCAGTAACATAGGTTTTATCCAGACAATACAATCGCTTAGCTGCTATCAATTTGTCAACCGCCTGATCTACTGCTTTATCCGGCAAAAAACCACTCTGCCGCCTAATATCTGCTCTAGTTAGTACCTGTCGACTTTCCGCCAGGCGATGATATAGCGCATTTAACTCATCAGCCTGGGCCTTAGCCTCAGCAAGCGCCCCCCGCGAGGCCGTCAAGCGTCTGCTATTGCGCCCTGGAGCTACTAAAGTCACCCCGCCAAGTAAATGCTGCGGCGAATACAGTCTAATTATTCCTCTGTCTCCAGACCCAGCCGCCAGCGGCTGTTCCAGTATAAGCCGCATATAATGATAATCCGTATCCTTAAATGAATAGATACGACCTAAAAATTCACCAGTTCCTAAATGCAGGCGAACACGCAGACCGCTCTCTACCGGTTGCTGCCACTCAGCTACGATGTCCCACATCGTACTTACTTCGCCCCGTTCAATCGCACTAATCGCCATACCACGCGCTACTTGTTCTATTTCAACCCCGGCTAAATTGATGGCTGCCCGCTGTCCTGCTGAAATTTTTTCCACTTTCTCACCATGCCACTCTAAGCCACGCACCCTGACAATAGCTTCTGTCGGATATAGCCTGAAACTGTCGCCAACTTTGGCACGACCGCTCAGTACTGAACCGGTGACGACTACCCCATAGCCTTTAATAGAAAATACCCGGTCAATCCAGAGTCTAAACGGCGCATTACTATCCCTGACTGGCACCTTGTCAGCCAGGGATAGTAATGTAGTTTTAAGCTCAGTAATTCCTGCCCCTGTCACAGCTGATACCTTACAACAAGGTGCATCTTTTAAAAAGGTATCGTCTACATATTCGCGTATTTCACTTTCTATTAGTTCCAGCCATTCTTCATCCACTTTGTCAATTTTATTTATGACAATTATACCATTCTTGATTCCGTATAGCTGGAGCATAGCTAAATGCTCTTTGGTCTGCGGCATAATTCCTTCATCAGCAGCAACCACCAGCATCGCCAAATCAATTCCGCCGGTTCCGGCCAGCATGTTTTTTAAAAACCGTTCATGACCAGGCACATCAACAACCCCGGCAATAATCTTATCTCCCAAAGGCAACGAGGCAAACCCCAAATCAATGGATATTCCCCGTAACTTTTCCTCCTTTAGACGATCAGTGTCAACACCAGTCAAAGCTTTAATGATGGCCGACTTGCCATGATCAACATGTCCGGCTGTACCAATAATAACATGTTTCATTAGAATATCCTCCGTATAGTTCATTAGAAACTAGTACTAAGAGCTGATGCGATGACCGCTAAATCCTGTTCAAGCAAGCAGCGTACATCAAAGATCACCTTGTCCTCCTGGATGCGGGCCACGATAGGTATCTCTTGCTGCCTTAGATATTTTTCCATATGAGCAGCACTCATATCTTGTCGACAAATAGTCACTCCATAACCAGTCAATACTGCAGCAGGCAGAGCCCCGCCACCTGCGGGGGAGTTGAGCGTTATTACCTCGGCTATAACCCCGTTATTTTGCTCCAATATTAGTTCTTTAAGACAGTTGGCCCGTTCCTTAAGTATGGCATTGTCGCTATTTAACATGGCGAGTACCGGTATATCCTGGGCGGGATTACCCACGATATATTCCATAAGGGTTCCTTCCAATGCAGCCAGTGACAGTTTATCAATACGAATAGCCCGCAGCAATGGATGCTTTTTTAATGGGGCAATATATTGCTTTTTCCCGGCAATTATACCAGCCTGACTGGCACCTAACAGCTTGTCGCCACTAAAGGTAACTACATCAAAACCCAGTTGTAACCGCTGTGCTGCAGTCGGTTCACTTTGCCCACCTGCAGTTAATGATACTAGTGTACCGCTACCCAGATCTTCGATTACTGGCAAACTATGTTTATGTGCCAGTGCGGCCAGCTCCGCCCCGTTCGGCTGTGAAGTAAAACCAATAATGCAATAGTTACTGGTATGGACTTTTAAAATGGCTGCCGTATTGGGGCCAATAGCCTGTTCATAATCAGACAGATGTGTTTTGTTAGTTGAACCTACCTCCACTAACGTAGCACCACTTTGCCTAAGCACATCCGGAATGCGGAAAGAGCCGCCAATTTCCACTAGCTCCCCGCGACTGACAATAACCTCCTGGCCGTTAGCCAAAGCCGATAAGACTAATAGCACGGCGGCGGCGTTATTATTTACTACCAGCGCCTCTTCTGCCCCCGTCAATCGGCAAAGCTGTTCCTCCACATGAGTATACCGGCTTCCCCTTTCCCCTAGTGCCACGTTATATTCGAGAGTGCTGTACCCCTCCATAATTTCGGTCACACATTTCTTGGCCCGCTGACTTAATGGCGCCCGTCCCAGGTTAGTATGCAACACTACGCCTGTAGCATTAATTACTCGCCGCAAACTGGGTTGATTAAGTTTTTTTAATAAGACTTTGGCCTGGCTTATAAGCGCCGCTTGGCTACCAGCATTATCATTACCTTTTCGCAGTGCATCCCGCGCATTAGTAACAGCCTGCCGCAGACAATTGATTACCAGTTCTCGGGGATATTGCTTTATTTCTAGGTCAGTTGCGACAGCAGACAAAAGACTGTCTATGGCCGGCAATGACCTTAGTTTGTCATTAATTTCCATATACTGACACCCCTCCTGTTTTTGTTTGACACTACCGTTTTAGTAAATTAAATATTTCACTTTATTATTCCGGTTAGTTAGTAAAAAATCCTGCTGTCATGTATAGACTGTCTCATTTTTACACATAATGGTAACACAAATTATGTAACAGGAGCTTACTTACTATGTTAAATAATATTTTTAATTTTCCGGGAATAAGTAAACTATCGCCGCTTAAATATCAATCTGTCCCTGAACCAGCACGCGAACTGAAATTTAATGTTAGTCACCCCAATGTCATTTATGACTTAGCCGTCTCTATCCGCAATATAGTTCAAACAGCTACAACCGATGGCTATGAGCTTGTTGTCTTATGCATTGGCACTGACCGATCTACCGGCGATGCCCTCGGACCACTAACAGGTACAAAATTGAAAATGCTTAACCTATTCCCCCATATTTATGGTACCCTCGATGAACCTGTTCATGCCACCAATCTTGAAAGCAGGCTAACCTCAATTAACACGTCATTTTCCCATCCCTTTGTCATTGCCGTTGATGCCTGTCTGGGCAAATTGGAGAATGTTGGCTGTGTTACTTTGGGGCATGGGGCGGTTAAACCCGGTGCAGCTGTTAATAAGGATCTACCTGCTGTTGGTAATGCTTATATCACCGGCATTGTCAATGTCGGCGGATTTATGGAACATATGGTGTTACAGAGTACGCGCCTAAACTTGGTCATGAAAATGGCAGACACCATTGCGCACAGTATCTCCTTTGGTTTAGGCCGTAATCACAATTCTTGACAATAGTAAATATCAGGCTCAGGCTATAACATATAAAAAACAGGATACCAATCATAGTATCCTGTTTTTTTACACTAACTCACCAATTTAGTTGTTACTCTCATCTATTGTATCCCTGCTCATATGACAGGCACCGCGAAATACTGCTCCTTCACCAATGGTTAGTGTGCCAACCTTGATATCACCATACACTTTAGCACTAGGTAAAAGTTCTAATTTATCCGAAGCCTCAATATTGCCCTTAACGCTCCCGGCAATCAGCGCACTACGAACCTTTACCAGGGATGTCAATTTCCCGCTTTCACCAACTACAAGATCACCGTCAGTTGTAAGTTCGCCTTCATGTTGTCCATCAATACGAATGGTCCCTTGGGCTGTAATATTGCCTTTAAAAGAAGTTTCCTTTCCAATAATAGTAGCTACTTGATCACCAATGGGGGCGGCTTGTTTCTTGCTGCAAAACATTAGCACTTACCTCCTACAAAAAACTGGATGGATTAACAGCCGTACCGTTAACACGGATTTCATAATGCAAGTGTGGCCCGGTACTATAACCAGTACTTCCCATGCGGGCAATTAATTGTCCTTTTTTAACCTGCTGCCCGGGAGTAACAAGATTTTGGGAATTATGACCATAAATAGTTACAATGCCATTACCATGATCAATTTCGACCATATTGCCATAACCTCCAACCCAGCTGCTGTTTACAACTGTTCCATCAGCGGCGGCGGTAATCGGTGTACCCATATCATTCGCAATATCAATTCCAGGGTGCCAATCGCCTCTCCCTGAACCCCATGGTGAGCTACGCCAGCCAAAACGTGAGGTCACTTCACCATTTGTCGGCCAAATAGAAGGAGTCGCGGCTAAACGTTCCTTTTTTTCGGTTAACGAACTCTTCAGGTTAAGCAAACTGTTTTCTCGTTCATTAGCTGCTGCTTTAAGCTCTTTGACTAAATTTTTCAAATCAGCAACATTTGGTTGTATATCAGGACCGCCTTGGCCGTTATAGTTTGTCAGTCTAGGCGAAGCCGAACGGGATGTATCTACAATCTCCTCACTACTCACAATGCGACGAAGGTCACTATCTAGTTGATTAAGACGATTCATGTCCTGCTGAAGATCTGCTGTAGCTTTCGATAGTTCTTGCAACTCGACATGCTGTTTGTCGTTGACTACCCGCAGTTGATTCAACTCATATTTTTCCTGGGCGGCTAGATTGGCCTGATAACGATAATTTAGCATTGTACCGGAAAGTATTGTTAGACAAATACCCAGTGTCACAGCTGTATATTTGACATATTTCATCGGTATACGAATACTGAATACAGATTTGCCATGGTGGGGCACAATCATCAAAGTATATTCGCGTCTGTCAGGCTTTGGCGTGGTTTGCTTCAAATGATCACCTTCTCTTATAGTTTTACGCGCTATATACGCCGAACTTTGGTTATATTCGCCAAAACCTACAAAATTCCTGCCTGTTTATGAATTTTTTTCCAAGGATTTGTTTAATGCTGCTTTTTCTTCTGCTGTAAGATGATAGGTAGACTGACCATCCAAAATAGGTTTAGCATATACTCTGGACTCGTTGCGCCCATAAATGCTTGATAATACTACGCCATTCTTATTTTGGTCAAGCAATGCCAAGGAAAAACTAAGATCACTACCAGTATCTTCAAAGGCATTAAACCGCACCATTCCCAGGTTTTGAATTGCCGTCGTGGTAATAACATCCAGACGGCGACATTTTTCGTCCAGACTATTAACTTTAGTTACAGCTTGACGAACCTCTTCGATATGTCCTAATAGCAGACTTTCGATATTTGCGTTTTTCATTCCTAACATCATTTTACGATAGCGTTTATTAAGCCTGCTCATTTTAATACTGACACTGATAAAAACAATTAATGCTATAAAAATCAGTATTGTCAAAACTGCTAATATATATTGTAAATTAGCAGTAATAAAAAATGTATACTGTGACAAGTCCATGTCTGTCCTTGTACCACCTTTCTTTTTTCACTTATAACTATCTATAATAGTGCTGCCATTTTCCTATGCCTACAAATTTCTTTAATCATATATATTGGCTATATTGGCCAATAATAAGCAATTATCGCTGCTGCTGGTATTGCTGGCAATAAATTTGCTAGTTTAATATTCTTTATTTCCAGCATTAGTATGCTCACTCCAACAATTAGAATCCCACCAGTTGCCGTTAGCTCTGTGACTACCTGTTCAGACAACACAGCACTAAAAAATCCGGCAAGCAACGTAATTAGCCCTTGGTAGACCAATACACTCACACTGGAAAAAGCAACCCCAATCCCCATGCTTGAAGTGAAAACTACTGAAATAATGCCATCTAACAAGGACTTAGCATACAAGATACTAGTATCTCCTGTCAAGCCGTCTTGAATTGAGCCAACAACAGCCATAGCCCCAATGCAGTACACTAGGCTAGCCGTAACAAAGCCGCGCCCTATATTACTTTTCCCAGCCTCATCTGAGCCGCTTAGCTTCGCAGACAGCCATTCACCAATTTTGTTTAGTCCGCCGTCAATATTGAGCGCTTCGCCAATGACAGCACCGACAGCTATTCCCAAAATTACAATAAGCACATTTTGTGTCTTTAATGCCATTTGCAAGCCAATAATTCCTACAGCCAAGGACATGCCGTGGATAAGCGTATTTTGATATTTTTCGGGAATCCCTTGTTTAAGGGCTAAACCTACTCCAGATCCTAAGATAACTGCAACTACGTTAACTAGCGTTCCTTTCATTTCTTATCCTCCCTGAGCAACAAGCTCCCTGACAGCAACAAGCGTCTGCCCAATCTCTTCTTCTGTATTGAAATAACCAGGACTAAGCCTTACTGTCCCTGTCTTTAATGTACCGATTGTTTGATGAGCCCATGGAGCACAATGAAGCCCTGAACGACAGGCAATATTATAGTTCTTGTCAAGGAGATGCGCAATCTGACCACTATCTCTTCCTGCTAAGGTAAAAGACACGACAGAAGTGCGACCGTGAGCAGTCTGCTGCCCGTAAACTGTTGCCTCCGGAATCTTTCTCAACCCCACCAACAATAAGTTTGTTAATTCCATTTCTTTGGCTTGAATTTTACTGCGCCCAGTAGCCAAAATAAAATCAACTCCAGCTTTAATACCGGCGATACCAGGCGTATTAGGCGTCCCGCTCTCCAATCTATCTGGCATAAATTCAGGTTGTATATCTGATTCAGACAGGCTACCTGTACCTCCTACCCGCAGCGGCCTGATGTTAATTGTCTCCTGTACATAAAGGCCACCTGTACCTTGCGGTCCCAGGAGGCCTTTATGACCGCTAAAGGCCAGGATATTGATACCCATAGCCGCAACATCAATGTCTTCTACGCCGGCTGTCTGAGCCGCATCAACCAGCAAGGTTACACCTAGTTTTTTTGTTAGTTTACCAACCTCTGCGACCGGCATAATTGTCCCTGTCACATTAGAAGCATGGGTCATAATAACAGCTTTTGGTTTTTCTCTAATGGCTGCTTCCATCTCCTCCATCGCTAGCTGACCTGTAGAGGAACACGGTACAATTTTAACAGTTACCCCTTGGGACTCAGCAACACGCACAGCCCTAGCTACCGCGTTATGTTCCATCGCTGTCGTTACAACGGTATCTCCAGGACGCACTATTCCGAATACGGCCATGCTGATGGCGTCAGTCGCATTATGAGTAAAGACTAATTGATTGGCATCAACAATGCCAAATAGCATTGCTAATGCCTCGCGCGTTTCATATACCAGCATACTAGCTGCCCGCGCCATACTATGGCCACCCCTTCCCGGGTTGGCTCCCATGGTACGCAAGCAGGTATCAACTGCTTGATAGACGCACTCTGGCTTTGGCCAAGTCGTAGCCGCATTATCAAGATATATCACAATCAGTTCGCCCCTTATTCTTCAAGAATCATCTGTGCCAGGGGAAAAGGTGCCAGGGCCCGGTACAAAATACCGTGAATCTGAGCAATCAAGAGTCCATAATTGACAATAGGTATCCCCGCTTCTCTAGCCATAGCCAACCGATATAACATCTCCCGACGGTTAAGCATACAGGCCCCGCAATGCACAATCAATTTATATTTTGCCAAATCCGCCGGGAAAGTCCCGCCTGATACCCATTCAAAATCAAGTTCACCACCTACTGCTTGCCTTAGCCAGCGGGGAATCTTCACTTTACCAATATCATCAGCCTGACGGTGATGTGTACATCCCTCTGAAATCAAAACCTTATCACCTGGCTGCAGACTTTCAATCGCTTTAGCACCAGCTACCAGGGTTTCTAAATCCCCTTTGTGGCGCGCCAATAATATAGAAAATGATGTTAACATTACCCCTGGCGGAGTATCTGCTCCTACTTTCATAAATTCCTGCGAGTCGGTAACAACTAAACGTGGCGGATTTTTTAAATTTTCTAAGGCTTCTTTTAACTCTCGTTCCTTGACTACAACTGCACATACATCATTATCCAATAAATCGCGAATAGTCTGAACCTGCGGTAAAATTAGCCGACCCTTGGGTGCCGCTAAATCAATTGGCACTACCAAAACAACGGTATCTCCCGGTGATACTAAATCACCAATTAGCTGAGGTCCTTCCCAATCATCCGGGGCCAATTTAATCATCGTGCGTTTCAATTCTTCAATGCCTTGCCCTGTTTTAGCACTAATAGTAAGCAGTGTCAATTCTAAGGCATTACTCCAGGCAGCAACTTTTTCAGGCGCTACTGCCATAAGATCGCTCTTATTGATTACTCCGGCAATAGGCACATTGCGCTTTCTTATTTCTATAATGAGCTCTTCTTCAAAATTTGTCACACCATCTTCTGGTTCAATAACAATTACGGCTAAATCAGTTTTGTTTAGCACCTGCATTGTTCGTTCTACCCTCAATGCGCCCAAATCACCGACATCATCAATACCTGCCGTATCAATAATCATAACAGGCCCTATCGGCAATATCTCCATAGCCTTATATACCGGATCAGTAGTAGTGCCAGGAACATTGGAAACCAACGCAATATCCTGACTTGTTAACGCATTAATCAAGCTAGATTTACCGGCATTTCGGCGTCCAAAAATAGCAATATGCAGCCGTGATCCCTTTGGCGTTTCTTCCATACCTTTCCCTCCCCCTATTTTGGCATTCCGGCAATTCCCGGCCGGGTCATTGCCCGTGGGTTCAAAGCAGCGTCAATTCGCTCCTCCGGCAAAACAGACAGTTGTAGTGCCGCCTCCCGTACGGTAATATTTTGCTCCATAGCGATTCGCGCCACCTTGGATGCTAAATCATAGCCAATATGTGGCACTAAAGCGGTAACACTTACTTGGCTATGATTTAATAAAGTTGTACAACGCTCGTTGTCTGCCGTTATCCCTTGAATACAAAATTCATTTAGAATATTTACTGCATTTGTTAATACAACTAAACTTTCCAATAAATGATGGGCAATTAACGGCATAAAAGCATTCAATTCCAGTTGTCCTGATTGCGCAGCCATAGCAATCGCCATATCGGAAGCCATAACATGAAAAGCCACTTGGTTAACCGCTTCTGGAATAATTGGATTAACCTTACCAGGCATAATTGAAGACCCCGCCTGGCGCTCTGGCAGTCGTATCTCACCAATTCCAGCCCGAGGACCAGACGACATAAGCCGCAAATCATGGGACATTTTTCCCAAATTTACGGCTAATGCCTTCAGTAACCCAGATACTTCGACAAAGACATCGGCATTTTGAATGACATCAATCATATTTTCCGCTCTGGCTAAGCCGATACCAGCATATTGTCGTACCCGGTCATTAACCATAAATATGTATTTCTTGTCAGCATTCAAACCTGTGCCAACAGCGGTGCCCCCTAATGCCGCCTGCCGCAAGCGTTCTTCAACTTTATACAACCGCCAGCGGTCACGGGCAATGGCTCCTGCATACGCACTAAATTCCTGACCAAGCATAATTGGCACAGCGTCCTGCATTTCTGTTCGTCCAACTTTTATTATTCCAGCGAATTCCGCTTCCTTTTCTTGCAAAGACTCTTGTAAAACCGCACATCCATCACTTAATGGTTTGAGCAGCCAAATAGCGGCAATCCGCAGTGCTGTCGGATACACATCATTCGTAGACTGGTGCATATTCACATGATTTAGTGGATGCACCAGACTATACTCACCACGTTGTCCTGATAGCAACTCAATCGCCCGATTTGCCAGTACCTCGTTAACATTCATATTGGTAGAGGTTCCAGCGCCCCCTTGCAATGCATCAACAACAAACTGATCCCGCCATTTTCCGTCCATTACCTCATCTGCAGCAACCATTATGGCTTGGGCTAGTTCGTTTGGCAAATACCCTAGTTCCGCATTGACCTCAGCAGCAGCCTTTTTAATTAGTGCAATTGCCTTTATAAGAATCGCTGACACCCGATAGCCCGAGAGAGGAAAATTTTCCAATGCCCGTAAGGTATGAATACCATAGTACACTTCTAACGGAACTTCTCGCTCACCTAGCAAATCCTTTTCTACCCGCATCTTTCCTCACCTCTGTCACCAAAGAATCCCAGCAAATGTTTCACGTGGAACATTTGCTAATTTAGACCACCAGTTGTCCCTGAAACTTAGATGGAACGCTCTGTTGTTCCCTTGACAACATTTCCATAATCCGTTCTAAATCTTCATTTGAATAGTATTCTATTTCAATCTTGCTTTTTAATTTGCCAGGTTTAATTCTAACCTGTGTACCTAATATTAGCTTTAGCCTATCTTCAAATTCATTCATAAAAAATTGGTTGTCTTCCTCTATAATCTCAGGTTTTTCCTCAACCGGCTTGGTTGGTCGTTTGGACGCTAGCCGACGAACTAATTCTTCCGCATCACGCGCTGATAAATCTTCATCAATAATTTGATTAGCTGCACTAATTTGCATTTCAGGAGATTCTAAAACTAATAACGGTCTTACCTGCCCCATCGTCAATGTTCCACGTGAAACAAAAGCCTGTACTTCAGGTTGCAGATTAAGCAACCGTACAATATTGGCAACCATAGAACGGCTGCGTCCAATTTTTTGAGAAACCTCTTCCTGGGTTAAGCCAAACTCCTCAATCAGACGCCGAAAGGCTATAGCTTCTTCAATAATATTAAGGTTTTGCCGTTGCAAATTTTCAACAAGCGCTATCTCCATCATTTCTGCGTCAGTATATTCACGCACCACAGCCGGAATCTGCTTTAATCCCACTAATTTAGATGCCCGCCACCGCCGTTCCCCAGCCACTAATTCGTAACCAGTAAGCGTCTTACGGACAACCACCGGTTGTATAATACCATGCTGCTTAATCGATTGAGCTAACTCAGCTAGCGCCTCTTCATCAAAATCACGACGCGGCTGATGTGGGTTAGGAATAATCTCCTGAATAGCAATTTCATTAATAGGTTCACTGTTCTCAATAGCTTGCCCCGCATTTGGCGCACCAAACAAAGCATCTAGTCCTCGTCCTAAGCCACGTTTACTCATCACCAATCACCTCACGTGCTAAATCAAAATATACTTCTGTACCCTTAGATTTAGGATCATATTTAATAACAGGCTGCCCATGGCTAGGTGCTTCACTTAACCGAACATTTCTGGGAATAATAGTTTGGTACACTTTATGACGAAAATGGTTTTTTACCTCATCCACTACCTGAATGGACAAATTAGTACGAGCATCAAACATGGTTAGTACTACCCCCTCCAGAGTAAGCACTGGATTAAGATTTCTTTGTACCAAATTAATCGTGCTCATCAACTGTGTCAAACCTTCCAACGCATAAAACTCACACTGAATGGGCACAAGCACAGAATTCGCGGCTGTTAATGAATTGATAGTAAGTAGCCCTAGTGATGGCGGACAATCAATAAGAACAAACTCATAACTGAATTTGGCCTTATCCAATGCACGCTTAAGTTTGCCCTCGCGCGACATCATCGATACCAATTCAATTTCTGCCCCTGCCAATTGAATTGTAGCTGGCAAAAGCTTAAGATTTGGAATTTCAGTTTGTACAACAATTGATTCCACCGGAACATCATTAATTAACGCATCATAAACACAGTGTTGAATTGTACCTTTATTACAGCCCAAGCCGCTAGTAGAATTACCCTGCGGATCAATATCAATCAGCAATACCTTTTTCCCTAACTCTGCCAAACAAGCCGCAAGGTTGACTGCAGTAGTTGTCTTCCCTACTCCTCCCTTTTGATTGGCAATAGCAATCACTTTAACCAAACTTTTTTCACCTCAAAAATAATTTACTTCCATCTCTCCATTCCACATATCTATGTGATTTCCTGCCAAAAAATACAGAAAAATAGTTATGTTTACATAACTAACGATTGATCTGCAACTAATTTGCTACATCCTAACTATATACAATGTGTCCAAGCGTTTTATAGGTGCTTAATAGGTTGTCAATACACAACCTATCTTCCCGCAAGTTTAAATAAACGTAAAATATATATCTTGGCTTTAACTAATTAGCAAAATATACTATAATGCTAATAATACCTCACTTATTAAGGAGGTTTCCTATTAATGCCTTTTTATTATCCACGCCTAACCACAGTTGACCTTGAAGAGACCAGACGCTATGCCGGTCTAGGCCGTAAAGTAGACTTCTCTACACCTTTGCTTAGTGAAGCATGTAAACAGGCTCAATTACTGTCCATACCAAAAGGAGTTTGGCAGCTATATGCCTATGACCAGGATGCACATACCATTTTGGCAGATGAACCTGTTGTGTTAACCGCCAACAGCATCATTAAGCATCTAACCGGAGCGGTCGAAGTAGCCGTAATGGCGGTAACTATTGGTCTACCCTTGGAAGAAGAAGTGTCTGCTTTGTTTTTGAAAAACCAATATACATTAGGAATGCTGCTGGATGCCGCTGGAACAACAGCAGTAGAAATGTCTTGCGCCGCAGTCTGTAGCGTAATTGCGCAGCAAGCTGCCCAAGCCGGCTTATCAGCCAGCAGACCCTTTAGCCCCGGTTATAGCGATTGGCCGCTCCAGCTTCAGCCTGAGATATTGGAATTGGCAACAGGAGCGAGAATCGGCCTTAGTGTCACCGATACCAAAATGCTCGTGCCACGCAAATCGGTTACCGCTATTGTTGGTTTATACCCTTACCACCATACATTGAACCTCTCACATCAGCAAGAGCTGCCTTGTGACAAATGCAATCAGACTAGCTGTCAAGCACGAAAGGAGACAAATGAGTAGATGATTTATCTATTTGACGGTGCTATGGGCACAATGCTACACCAAGCCGGCCTGAAACCAGGCCAATGTCCTGAGTTATGGAATATCGAGGAGCCTGCCAAAATAACAGCAATTCATCGCCAGTATGTGGCAGCAGGCGCCAATATAATTGAAACAAACACCTTTGGTGCTAACCGTATTAAGCTATCACATTATGGCTTAGAAGCCAAAGTCGCTGCCTTAAATATAGCAGCCGTAACCGCTGCCCGCGATGCAGCCGGTACTCATACCAAAGTAGCCGGTTCAATTGGTCCAACAGGTAAACTTATTGCACCGCTGGGGGAACTTACCTTTGATGCCGCTTATGAAGTTTTTTATGAGCAGATCTCAGCTCTTGACGAGGCCGGTATTGACTACATAATCATTGAAACAATTATTGATATCCAAGAAATGCGGGCCGCCCTCCTTGCGGCTAAGGCGGCCACATGTAAGCCAATTATCTGCCAGCTATCCTTTGATGCTAATGGCCGGACTGTCACCGGCACAGATCCCCGCACAGCAGCCATCACCTTAGAAGCCTTAGGAGCTAACGTGATTGGCGCCAATTGCTCATTAGGGCCGGCACAACTCTTGCCAATAATTGAGACACTAGCGCAAAATTGTTCCATCCCCCTTAGTGTGCAGCCAAATGCTGGTATGCCACAATTGGTCAATGGACAAACCATTTTCCCCATGACAGCAACGGAAATGGCTGGCTGGATTCCCAAACTCGCAGCTGCCGGTGCTACCTATATTGGTGGCTGTTGCGGCACCACACCAGCCCATATCAAAGCCATTCGCCAAGTAATTGATGCACTACCCCAGATAAAGATACAACGAAATTCAGCTTTTACCGCCCTAACGAGCCGCACCCGGACAATAAGTATCGGCGCGCAATTTGCTCCGGTGATTATTGGTGAACGCATCAATCCCACCGGCCGTAAAGCATTAGCAGTCGACATAAAAGCCGGCAATTTTATTACCGTAAAAAAAGAGGCCCTAGCTCAGATAAAAGCTGGTGCCGGTATTTTAGATGTAAATATGGGAGTACCAGGTATTGATCAGGCCACTGCCATGAAACAAGCTATTGAGGACTTGTCAACTCTAATTGATGTGCCGCTAGCCATTGATACCACCGACCCAATAACGCTTGAGGCTGGTCTAAAGGCCTATCCCGGTCGGGCACTTATTAACTCAGTCACTGCCGAAACCGAACGCTTGGAATCCTTCCTCCCGCTTGCCAAAAAATATGGTGCTGCGATATTATGTCTACCGATAGCTGACAGCGGGGTGCCACTAACGGCAATAGACCGAGTTGCAGTAGCTAAAAAACTGGTAGCCCTTGCTCAGGAATATGGTTTAAACCGTCATGACCTATTGCTGGATGCGCTGGTTATGTCAGTTGCAACTGATGCTAAGGCTGCTGCGGAAACTCTACTAACCCTCAAATTATACCGTGAACAACTCGGATGCCCTGCTGTCATGGGTCTGAGCAATGTCTCTTTTGGTCTACCACGACGCGATTTAATGAATGCAGCTTTTTGCGCTATGGCTGTGGATGCCGGCCTTGATGCACCAATCCTGAATCCATTTGATCCGTTAATGCAGGATGTTTGGTCAGCCGCAGTGGCATTAAGTGGGCGCAATCCCCAAGCCGTTATTGAATACAGCAAAAAATATGTTAATATGCCAGCCCTGACAACAACTATCACTACTGCTGTTGATATACTATTTCAAATTCGCCAGAGCGTCATTAATGGCGAAACAACCGGAGTTGCACCATTAGTACGCCAGGCACTAACCGAAAACCATACTCCACTGGCTATTACTGACCAGGCATTAACAGCTGCCATGAATGAAGTGGGCCAGGCCTTTGGTCAGGGACGTTGTTTCCTGCCCCAAGTACTACTATCTGCTGAAACCATGCGTACGGCCTTTAACACAATTAAAGAAGTAATACCCGCCCATCAAACCCAAAGCCTTGGCACAATACTGCTCGCTACAGTAAAAGGGGATATTCATGATTTAGGAAAAAATATTGTGGCAGCATTGATGGAAAACAATGGCTTTACTGTTATTGATCTAGGTAAAGATGTTGCCCCTGAAACCATTGTAGCAGCCGCCCAAAGACACCAACCGCAGCTTATCGGCTTATGTGCACTAATGACTACCACACTGCCGCAAATTGATAATACGATTGCAGCTCTCCACGCGAATGGTTTTACTGGTAAAACCATCGTAGGCGGGGCTGTAGTCACTGATAGCTATTCTCGGCAAGCAGGAGCAGACGCCTACGCTGACAATGGCGTAACTGCCGTCAATATTGCCAAACACTTACTTGCCACCGGCAAATAAAACAAGCAGTAGCTAACAAACTACTATAACTATCAAAAAGGGGCTGTGGGAAACTTATCGCTAAGTTTTCCACAGCCCTTTACCGCACAATAGTAACCTATTACTTGCGACTATTCTTTACCTGGATACTGATATTGACATAGTCGCCCTCAATATCCTGCTTTACTGTAATATCCATACCACTTTTCTTCATTTGGGATATTACGCTATTAATCGTATTAATGAAAATGCGAACATCTTTAATTATCTTAACTAGTGTCTGTTTCGGAGCAGGCTGCTTTTCCCGGGAAATATTATTAGAGAAGTTCTCGATTAAGTCTTCTGTTTCCCGGACATTCAAACCCTTTTCCTTCACACCAGCAAGTACTTCCATCTGGATTTGGGGATCGTCTATTTTCAAGAGGGCACGGGCATGACGCTCTGTCAAGCTCTGACCAACAAGAACCTTGCGTACTTCCGGTGCTAACTTTAATAGCCGCAGTTTATTCGCAATGGTCGATTGGTTTTTCCCCACCCGTCGTGCTAACTCTTCCTGGGTAAAGCTAAAGCTGGCAAGCAAATGCTGATATCCTTCGGCCTCCTCTAAAAAGTGCAGATCCTCCCGCTGTAAATTCTCAATCATGGCCAGCTCAGCCATTTCTTTGTCTTCTAGCTCGCGCACAATAACAGGAACTTCAGTGAGACCTGCTAAACGAGAAGCCCTCAGGCGACGTTCACCAGCAATTAGCTCATAAACTTCACCTTGCCGACGTACTAACAGTGGTTGAATTACCCCAAACTCACGAATAGACCCAGCCAACTCTTGCAACGAATCATCATTAAAGGTTTTACGCGGCTGAAATGGGTTCGGTATAATGTTTTCAGGCGAAACTCTATGTACTGATTGCAAATCAACAACATTGATTGCTTCTGTTGTATTAGAAGCAGTATTAGCTGCATCAATTTGTTCATTCGCAACAACAGAATTACTCTCCGTAATATCCGCAGGAATAGTTGGCGAAGCTTCTCCAATACCAAACAGCTTAGCCAAATTTCTCATGATTCCACCACCTACAAAACAATTGGGTTATCTATGCTAGTTGTTATATTCTGCAGATAATGGCATTTTCCTCTAAATCATAATGGCTTTTTTTCCGGAGTTCCTGCCTTACGCGGATAGGTTTGCGGCGTAACCGCAATTTTTTTTATATAAATTACCGCCCGCTTATCAGTAAGACCAGGCAAGATGACTGGCGTGATATTTTCAATTTTCCCGCCAAGCAGATTAACAGCTTTGGCGGCTTCCCGCACCTCATCTTCGTATTGGGCTCCCTTCAAAGCTATAAACCAGCCTCCAACTTTAACAAAAGGCAGACATAACTCGCATAATACATTAAGCCTGGCTACAGCCCTCGACACCGCAAGTTGATATTGCTCCCGGTATTGTTTGTTTTTTCCGGCTTCTTCGGCCCGGGCATGAACAGTATAAACCCCGTCAAGCGCTAACTCATCGATAACCTCACGCAAAAAATTTAATCGCTTATTTAATGAATCCATTAAAGTCAGCTTAATATCTTGTTGAAAGATTTTAAGCGGAATACCCGGAAATCCAGCACCTGTACCAACATCAATTAAGCTAACACCAGGAGTAAACAGCTCCTCCCGATAACAAGATAGCGAATCAATCATATGTTTAACAGCCACCTCATACGGCTCAGTAATCGCAGTTAAATTGATCTTTTCATTCCACACTAATAGCCGCTGGTAGTAATTATCCAAGGCCGCCAATTGCTCTGGCACAAGACTTAGCCCATATTCAGCGGCTGCTTTAGCCAGTATATCCTGAAACTGATTCATAGCTATCCCCCTATATTATTTTCTACCCCGCCGCTGCTCCAAATGCACCATCAATATAGAAATATCTGCAGGTGATACACCAGAAATGCGAGCAGCTTGGCCTACTGACAGGGGCTGAATTTTATTTAGCTTCTGCCGAGCTTCCAGTGATAGGCCGCTAATTTGGCTATAATCCATATCTTCAGGCAGACGTTTAGCCTCAAGTTTAGCCGAACGCTCTACTTGCTCAATCTGTTTTTGGACATATCCTTCGAACTTAACAGATATTTCCACTTGCTCACGTACTACTGCTGGTATCTCAGGCAACGAAAACTGCAGCCGCATAGCCTCATAGCCAACCTCTGTACGTTTAAGTAAATCATATAAAGTAATGCCTGTCCGGAGTTCAGCCGTACCAAGAGCCATCATCTTTTCCTGTATTTCAGGCAACGGAGTAATTTGTATGCTTTTCAACAATTCTAAAGTCTGCTCAATAGCCGTCCGCTTGACAACAAAGCGCTTATATCGCTCGTCAGTAACAAGGCCAATATCCCGCCCTTTC
Organism: Sporomusa silvacetica DSM 10669; assembly: GCF_002257705.1. Classification (GTDB taxonomy): domain Bacteria; phylum Bacillota; class Negativicutes; order Sporomusales; family Sporomusaceae; genus Sporomusa; species Sporomusa silvacetica. The sequence goes on along the minus strand of NZ_LSLK01000108.1, from coordinate 5,110 downwards.
TCGGTCAGGCGCAGATCGGCATTATCTTGCCGCAAAATAAGACGGTATTCTGCTCTCGAAGTCATAATCCGGTAAGGTTCACTGGTTCCCTTAGTCACCAGATCATCAATCAATACACCAATATAAGCGTCAGCACGAGATAATATAAAGGGTGGGCGCTCTTGTACCTTTAGCGCCGCATTAATCCCCGCAATTAAGCCCTGTGCCGCTGCCTCTTCATAACCGGAAGTACCATTAGACTGACCGGCAGAAAATAATCCATGTACCTTTTTGGTTTCCAATGTTGGTTTCAACTCAGTAGGATCAACACAATCATATTCAATCGCATAACCAGGACGCATAATCTCGACCTTTTCCAGACCCGGAATGGTTCGCAAGAAGGCTAACTGGACATCTACTGGCAGACTTGTGGACATCCCTTGAATATACATTTCCGTAGTATTGATTCCCTCTGGTTCTACAAATACCTGATGCGCTAATTTATCAGCAAAGCGTACTACCTTATCCTCAATTGACGGACAGTAACGCGGCCCTGTCCCTTCAATAATCCCCATATATAAAGGTGCACGGTGCATATTCTCCCGTATAATAGTATGGGTCTGCTCATTAGTATAGGTCAACCAGCAGGGAATTTGTTCGCGAGTAGCGGTATCACTCAAAAAAGAGAAATTATGCACCACATCATCACCAGGCTGAATGGTCATTTTACTGGTGTCCACAGTCCGAGCATCCACCCGTGCGGGCGTACCAGTTTTGAACCGCATCAGCGAAATTCCAATTCCCTTAAGTGCTTCCGACAGCTTCTCTGCGGCCCGCTGCCCTGCCGGACCACCAGGGTAATTAATTTCTCCCAGAATAATTTTACCTCGTAAATACGTACCTGTCGCAATAATAACACAGCTAGCACTATATATCTCGCCCAATTCAGTTACTACCCCAGTGACACGCCCATGTTCCACCAGGATATTATCAATTAATGCCTGCTTAACAGCTAAATTAGGCTGAATCTCCAGGGTATGCTTCATGGCCGACTGATATAGGCGCTTATCAGCCTGAGCCCTGAGAGCATGCACTGCCGGACCTTTACCAGTATTAAGCATTCGTATTTGAATACATGTCTTGTCGGTATTGACACCCATTTGACCGCCAAGCGCATCAATCTCTCTCACCAGATGGCCCTTGGCCGGTCCACCAACTGCCGGATTACAGGGCATCATTGCGATATTATCCATATTAAGAGTAGTAATTAACGTCCGACACCCTAGTCGTGCTGCAGCCAGTGCTGCTTCACAGCCAGCATGCCCAGCACCAATTACCACAACATCATACTTATCTACTTGAAACAAAATTTTCACCTCATTGTACTACCACTCTTACAAATTTTCTACTTACCAATACAAAATTGAGTAAATATCTGATCGATGATATCCTCACCTACCGTATCACCAGTTATTTCGCCAAGCTTTTCCCATGCTGCCCGGAGATCGACAACAATACAATCTGTTGGCATTCCTGCCGCAATCGTTGCCAAAGCCTCAGCCAGCCTCCCCTGGGCCTGTCCCAGGGCATCAGCTTGGCGAACATTGCTAACAAATGCGGCTTCACCCTGACTAACCTGACCACTATACACCATATCAGCAATCATCTGTTCCAGCTCAGCCAAGCCCTGACCCTGTTCGACCGAAATCCGTAATACCGACCGGCCATCCGTATATTTTTCTACTTCCTCAGACTTTAGCTGGGCAGGTAAATCACTCTTATTGATTAAAACAATGGCCTGTTTATCTGATAACAAAGCCAACACCGCTTTATCTTCAGCTGATAATGGTGCAGACGAATCTAGCAACACCAATATAAGATCAGCCTGACCTACAAGCTCGCGCGCCCGCTCAACGCCAATTTTTTCCACAACATCGACAGTTTCACGAATACCTGCCGTATCAATAATTTTAAGCGGTATGCCGCGAATATTAACATATTCCTCAATGATATCTCTGGTTGTACCAGGAACATCAGTAACAATGGCCCGCTTCTCCCGGAGTAAAGCGTTAAGCAAACTGGATTTACCAACATTGGGCTTACCAATAATTACAGTTGCCAATCCCTCGCGTAAAATTCTGCCTGTTTGCGCAGTCGCCAATAAAGCACTAAGCTGTATATCAGCCGCTTGTATTAATTTAGCAACATCAGTCGCCGCCGCCTCTTCAATATCCTCTTCTGGAAAATCAATTGCAGCCTCTAGTTGAGCAATCATTCGCAAAATAGTGTGACGCAAGTCTTTTACCTGCTCTGATAACTGGCCTGATAAATTGCCAATCGCCGCTTTGAGCGAGGTATCAGTCTTAGCCCTAATAATATCAATTACCGCCTCGGCCTGTGCTAAATCCAACCGCCCATTCAAAAAAGCCCGTTTAGTAAATTCACCCGGCTCAGCCAACCTTGCTCCCGCTTTCATAGTAAGTGCTAGCACTCGTTGTAATGGTACTGGTCCACCGTGACAATGAATTTCCACAATATCTTCACAAGTATAAGAGCGGGGAGCGCGCATGATAAGGAGTAATACTTCATCCACCTTTTCATCACTATCCGGATCAATAATATCACCATACAATACTTTATGAGACAGAACGTCAGCCACCTGTTTACCTACTTTACTAACAAACAGCTTATCCGCAATAACTAGCGCTTTACTACCACTTACCCTTACAATACCAATACCACCTTCACCGATTGAGGTAGCAATTGCGCTAATAGTATCATCACTAGTCAACCCAATCAACAATATTCCACTCCTTACAAGGTTTTACTCAAATAAACTACACTTAGGATTGTAACTCATAGTCAATTTTTATTACTATGTAAATATATAAATATTCCCTGCCCGCTTCCATGTTCCTGCTTATTTCCTAAGCAATCGTTTCCGCTTATCAACACACAGCTGCCTCTGCCTGCCAATATTTTAATGCAGAATAGTTATTATTTGCTGGATTAAGTAAAAATACTCAGAAATTTATTATTAATCATGAACTTTTAGCAGGTAAACTAACCATAACCTAGAAATAATAATTATTGATGTTATCCTACTATTATATTATTGAAAAAGAAAGAAGGGATGGCAATGTCTGAGAAGGGGATTTTGCTGGAATCCGGAACTAATGAGTTTGAAATAGTTGAATTTTCTATTGGTCCAGTTAGTTATGGCATTAATGTAGCAAAAGTAAGAGAAGTTATTAATCCCTTAACAATCACCAAAATGCCCAATGTTCATCCATGGGTTGATGGTATTTTTACTCTACGCGGACGGGTTATGCCTTTAGTCAACCTTCCCCGCTGCCTGGGTGCTGAGTCATCCACTACTTCACCCAAGGTAATTGTAAGCGAGCTAAATAACTACTTTGTTGCCTTTCTCGTTGACGAAGTATCACGTATTCACCGTATCTCCTGGACAGCCATGGAGCAACCTCCCAATATTGCCAACTCTGAAATGGTTGTCGGAATAATAAAAATGGCGGAAAAAATGGTCATTTTATTAGACTTTGAAAAAATAGTATCTGACATTAACCCGGAAATGAACGAGAAATTTAATCAGATTACTTCCGCAGCCCCTAATGTTATGGATATTCGCAAAAATAAAACCATCTTAGTAGCAGAAGATTCCAGACTACTGCGAGATCTATTACTAAGTACACTGCACAATGCCGGTTATGCCAGTATAATTTTAACTGAAAACGGACAAGATGCCTGGGAAAAAATCGAGAAACTAGCTGCTAATGGCGAACCTATTGAAAATAAACTGCAACTGGTAATCACCGATATTGAAATGCCACAAATGGACGGTCATCATCTCACTAAACGCATCAAAGAAAATGAAAAATTTAAACATTTGCCTGTTATACTCTTCTCCTCACTAATCAATGAAGAAATGCGTTTGAAAGGACAGTCTATTGGCGCAAACGGACAAGTTTCTAAGCCAGAGATTGCTGAGTTAATTGATCTAATTGATAAATTCATTCTTTAAAAGAAATGCTACCCGCCACGGGTAGTATTTTTTTCCCTGTTACTTCACTTTATCAAGTTCTATAATTATTTATTTATGCCACTTAAAATTATATATACCTCCCCCAAAATAGTACGCAATCAATTTTTCGTTTTCTTATTATTGTCAATAACCGCCAAGCATTGTACAATATTGATGAAAGCGAGGTGTCTGTATGAACAGTGAGCATAAATATTATAGCATTATTTTAAAAGGGTGCTCTCATCGGGAAAATTTAGAACGCCGCCTGGAAAAAATTTTGCTGCGCGGGCGGTTAGCTATAAAAATGGCTTTGGATACTATGCCTTGCGTTATTATCTATAAAGGTAATGTAGATGCTAGTATTTCGATCGTTAAAGCTTTGATAGCAGAATACGCAGCTATTACCATTCTTGCAGATGGCGTGCCTCCGACTTTACCTATCGCGAAAAAATACCGGGATTTTCTGAATATAAACCCCGAACTACAGGCACTACTCGTCGATGTCCCTGAAAACCTTTGGCTGGGTGAGGCCATCCACCGAATTATTCCCGCGAGCTTTTTAGATGAAAATGGTGCCTTGGTAGTAACCAGTCATGCAATCTATTTCATTGATAAGCCTGCTGGCAATACCAAGTGCCGTTGGTTAATAATCCCTTATGAACAACTAAATAACTCCCTTACTCTGGGTGAACAGGAAACTCAGTTAATTATACACCATCAAGATGCTGCTGGTCAGCAAAATGACGCCTTTACCATACCGCGAGAATTTATAGCTTCTGTCAAAACATCAATAGAACAAGCAAAATTGGCCGAGAGGTATTTAATTAAAATCAAAACGCATTGCATAACCTGTGGCTACATATCAGAAGATACGATTGCGCATGCACCTACTGAACCACACTGCCAACATTGCGGCAAACCATATCAACGTACCATAACCGCATAAGCAACGATAAAATCTTTATTAATCGAGTAGGAGGTCATCCATTATTTGAATGACCGACCTCTCACACCACCGTGCGTACCGTTCGGTACACGGCGGTTCAATAACTTAACGTAAATGAAATACCTCGTATTTCCTCGCTATGTTCA
>NZ_LSLK01000107.1 GCF_002257705.1 Sporomusa silvacetica DSM 10669 | reverse complement strand
TTCCGGCAAGATACATTTCTACAATCCGCAATTTTTCTTCTGCCGGCAATTTCCCTTTTTGTGGCATAATTTTACCCCCAGATATTTCAGTGTTTTTTCACTGTCCTATCTGGGGGTAGCATATCAAGGTTTGTGCGGTTATTTCTTAATAACTCCTTCTTTAGGCTAACCGTTCGGTTAGACAGCCTGTGGGGCTGGCGTGTTAGCGCACGTCAGTCCTTTTCTTATATTATACCCATTGGAATAAAAATATGCAACCGGTCAGGCAAAAATCCTGTCTGTATGTCTTAATTTACTTGTAATTCGTTCGTTTTGCTATTTAGGCAAATCTTCGTGTGGATGTGAAGACGGTAGTTTCTTTATCCACTGACGGAAGTTTAATCTGGCTGTTATTTTTTCAATAACAACAAACAGTACCGGGATTAAAAATACTCCCAAAACTGTGGCCGTGACCATACCGCCAACGACTGCCGTTCCCATGGCTTTTCTTGCACCGGCGCCGGCTCCGGTAGCGATTGCCAAAGGAATACAGCCGATGATAAACGCCAGTGAAGTCATCAGAATTGGGCGTAAACGAATGGTAGCCGCTTCGATCGCCGCCTGCACCGGCTCCATACCTTTATCCACTCTGACTTTGGCAAATTCCACGATTAATATCGCATTCTTAGCCATCAGTCCAATCAACATGACCAATCCGATTTGCATGTACACGTTATTTTCCAGATGCCGTAGATACTGGAATAAGAAAGCACCGAAAACACCTGTGGGGATACAAAGGATAACCGCAAACGGGACACTCCAGCTTTCGTAAAGAGCTGCCAGGCAGAGAAACATAAAAAATATTGCCAGGCCAAATACGATAGGTGCACGGCCCCCTGAGATCTTTTCCTCGCGGCTTTGATCTGCCCATTCGTAACTAAAACTGTTTGGCAGCGTCTGAGTGGCTACTTTCTCCAAAGCGGTTAATGCCTGCCCTGAACTATAGCCGGGAGCGGGGGTACCGCCGATTTTAATGGTCCGGTAACCGTTGAATCTTTGAATCAAGGATGGACCACTGACCGGTTCTGGCTTTATCAGCGTATTTAAAGGCACCATTTTCCCGGATGAAGAGCGTACAAAAAAGAACCGGCTGGAGTCTACATCACTTCGGAATGGAGTTTCAGCCTGGATCACCACTTTGTAAGTTCGGTCAAAAATGTTGAAATCGTTAACTTCTAAGCCGCCCAGGAACACTTGCAGAGCATTAAATACATCATCCACCGGAATACCCAGCATCTTTACTTTATCCCGGTCTACTTCAAAGTGGTAGCCGGGGGTATCTACCCGGAAATTGGAATAAATTGTGCCAATTTCCGGACGCTTGCGGGCTGCGGCAAGAAATTCTTTGGAAATGCGGTCCATTTCTTCGTTGGAGCTGCCACCCAGATTTTCGAGCATCAAAGTAAAACCACCCATTGTACCGACACCAGGCAAAGACGGATAGTTGAAAGAGAGTACTGTGGCTTCCGGTAATGAACGGGTGAGGGCGAGTGTTTGACGAATTTCCTGGTCAACCTGTAGCTCGGGGGTTGTCCGTTCATCCCAATGGGTAAGTCCAACAAACATATTAGCGGTGTTCGATTTGTTCGCCCTAGTCAAAAGATCAAGACCGCTAACGATGGCGATATCCTGTACGCCGGGCTGCGAACTGATCAGTTCGCATATTTTTTGGCCTATTTCCTGTGTGCGGTCCAGACTGGCTGCTTCCGGCAAATTTATGGAATTAAGATAAAATCCCTGATCTTCGGGTGGTACGAAAGAAGTTGGCACAATTCGGAATAATCCGGCGCTCGCCGCCAGCAGAACCACGAGAAATGTTACAGATAGAGCTGAGCGATGAATGACTTTGGTTAAATTATGACCATATTGGATGAGCATATTTTCAAACCAGGTATTGAATTTGGCAAAGAACTTGGCGGTTAAACCCGTATGTATTTGGGGATCATACGGCTTAAGCAATAAGGCGCAAAGCGCCGGTGTTAGTGATAAAGCCACTAGGGCGGATAACCCCATAGAAATGGCAATTGTCAAAGCAAACTGTTTGTATAATACGCCCACCATTCCGCCTAAAAAGGCTACCGGAATAAAGATCGATGCCAGTACAAAGGCAATAGCGACAACCGGTCCTGAAACCTCACTCATCGCCCGAACAGTGGCATCGTGCGGACTGAGTCCGTTATAGCGCATATGATGTTCTACCGCTTCAATAACGACGATGGCGTCGTCAACCACCAGCCCGATGGTCAACACCATGGCAAACATAGTCAGGGTATTGATGGAAAAACTCAGTACCGAAAATGCGCCGCAGGTTCCGATAAGCGATACCGGGATGGCCAGCATGGGAATTAGGGTGGCGCGCGTACTTTGCAAAAACACGAATACTACCAGCAAAACAAGTAATAAAGCCAAGACAAATGTAATTACCACTTCTTTCAGTGATTCCCGGACAAATTTAGCTGTATCGATGACCATCTTATAATCCATGTCAGGTGGAAACCGTTTGGCGGCATCCCTAATGACTTTTTGACAATTACTGACGGTTTCCAAAAGATTGGCGTCAGTGGTTGGCTGAATCATGAAAAAGATGGCCGGATGGTCGTTAAGGTCACAGGCAAAGCCATAATTTCTGCCACCAATTTCGACTTTAGCAACATCGCCAAGGCGGATGAAAGAACCGTCCGGCTTGGAACGGATAATAATCCTGGAAAATTCTTCCGGTTCTGCTAGACGGCCTTGTACAGTTGCGGTATATTGAAATTCCTGCTTAAGTGAAGGTCGCTGACCAATAGTTCCGGCCGGTGCCTGGACATTTTGTTCGTTAATAGCCTTGGCAATGTCGCTTGTTGTAATGCCGAGCCGGGCCATTTTGTCGGGCTGCAGCCATATTCGCATACTGAAATCAGCACCATATTCACTGATATTCCCCACACCCTTGACGCGTTTCAGGTTTTCAATAAGATTAATATCACCATAGTTTTTCATAAAGGTACTGTCATAGGTTCCGTGGGGTGACCATAAGGCAAAGATTAGAGCAAAATCGGATGACACCTTCCTGGCGGTAATGCCGGCCTGCAATACGGATTGCGGCAGAGAAGGATTGGCTTGTGCCACCCTGTTTTGTGTTTGGATAACCGCTAGGTCCGGGTCTTTCCCTAATTCAAACTGAATATCCAGCTGATAAGAACCGGAATCAGCGCTGGTCGATAACATGGACGCCATATTTTCTATACCATTTACCTGTTGTTCGAGTACTTGTGCAACAGTTTTCTCTAAAACCTGGGAATTAGCCCCGCGATAGTTTGTCTCGACGCTAACGTGTGGCGGAGTAATCTGGGGATACCGGTCAATAGGCACATTGAAAGCGGCAATCAGACCAACCAGAGTGATGATGACTGACAATACTATGGCGAAAATCGGATGTTCGATAAAAAATTTAGACATAGACCTTCCCCCTACTTCTTAGCGGCAATTTGCAATTCACTTGGGTCCATCATTTCTACATTCAGCGGTGTTCCGGACGGGGCCTTGCCGAATCCTTCCACAATAACACGATCTGCTGGTGTCAAGCCCTCTTCTACCACCCACAGGTTGCCAACACGTGGTCCCATTTTTACTGGTCGTGGTTCAGCCTTATTATCCTCCCCGACAATGGTAACAAAGGTTTTGCCCAGTAGTTGCTGCACGGCCCGCTGCGGGATCAGCAAAGCGTCCCGGCGCAGCTCACCCTGCGCTACAACCCGGGCAAACATACCAGGCATAAGCAGACCTTCGGGATTGACAAAAGCCGCTTTCAAAGTGAGTGTCGCTGTATCCGGGGCCAAGCCCCGGTCTACCTGCTCGATATGACCGGTAAGCGGGTATTGTGTTCCGTCACTTAGCATCAGTTGCAGGTTATTCCCCCATGCTGTTGGTGAAGTCCCGTGGCCAAGATGAGTAAACTGTAAGTATTCGTTTTCACTCATGCTGAATTGTACAAATATTGGATCTACCGTAGACAGGGTAGCTATTGTTGTTTGACCAGCCTGAACAAAGCTGCCGGTACTTAGGTCGTTTACGTCAATGCGGCCGCTGAATGGAGCGGCTATTAACGTATCTTGCAAATCCGCTTCGGCCCGCTGCACCCGTGCCCGGTTGACATTTACCAGCGCGGCGTTTTGCCGTTCTATTGATAATGCAGTGTCCAGTACCTGTGCAGCAATGGCCTGTTGGTCAGCAAGTTTTTGATACCTCACGGCATCTTGATGAGAATTAGTCAGCGTTACCTCTGACTGTACTAATTGGGCCTGAGATTCAAGTAAGGTCGCTTCGTATTGGCGGCAGTCAATCCTAAATAACGGCTGTCCCTGAGCAATCTTATCGCCGCCGTTTACCATTTTTTCTACAATATTGCCAGATACTTTGGCGCGAATTTGCACTTCATTTTTTGCTATCACCTGGCCGACATACTCGTAGGTAACCGGGGTATCCTGCTTGATTACCTGCATGGCTTTAACTTTAACCGGTGGAGGAGCCTGCGACACCTGACGATTGCCGCATCCGGCCATTGCTATCACCACAACCATGGCACTCAGACTAAAAAAAAATTTCCCACTTCGAGGTGTGAAAATCAATAGTGATGCCTCCTTTATCGCTAGTTGTATTTTGCTTTATCTGAATTGTTTCTAATTATAGCAATTCGGTTTTTATATGTATAATATAGAAAAAATATTAATTTAATATGAAACAAATATGATGTTGCCGAAGGACAGCCACTTTATAGATAATAAGATGAATCCCCCGCACTAATTTGAAGTGCGGGGGATTCATCTTATTATACTTTGCCAAACATCTCGATAAAGTTACGGGCGGCTGCAGATAGATAGCGGTTTTTCAGCCAAATGCTCGCGACAGTTGTCGTCCTGAGCGGTGGATCGACAATCTCTTTAAATATTAGATTGCTGCCAGGTAGTAAACCTGCCGCGGATTTTTGTACAACTGCTACGCCGAATCCGGCATCCGCCCATAACAGCATTGACCTAATATCATCAAGTGTGCAAATAATCCTTGGTTTCAGACCGAGCTGATGATAATACCCTAACAGTGTTTCCTCATATTTACGGTACACAATAAGCGGCTTGTCAGCGAAATTGGCTAAACGTGTGGTCTTTGTTAATACATCATCGTTCCAGTTAGGAGCAAAAGCCATTGCCACCGATTCATTAGGTATTGAGACTGCGGCATATGTGTTCAAATCAGTAGGAATTTTTGTAATGCCGATTTCTATAACCCCTCGCATTAATAATTCATCAATTTTATAGAAATCGTCTTCCCATATTTGAAAGTTAATTTCCGGATAACATTCATGAAATTGCAGCATTCGCTCCAGCAAAAAGGTGGAGCCTAAGATAATCCCCCAGGGTTTGGCCAGCCCTATAGCCAAGGTTCCCTGCAAGCCTTCGGCCACATCTTTTACTTCTTTTTCGGTTTGGTCAATCAGCTCCAGTATTTGCTCTGCGCGGCTGCGCAATAAATGTCCGGCGTCGGTTAGCCTGATTTTACGGCTGCCGCCTCTTTCAATTAATTGAACACCTAGTTCGGTTTCAAACAGCTTAAGCTGCTGGCTCAGAGGAGGTTGAGCCATATGTAAGTTTTTGGCAGCCCTGGTAATATGCCCTTCATCGGCGACCGCAAGAAAATATTGAAGCTTTCTGATATCCATCAAAGATACCTCCTGGTTGCTAAACTTCATATTTATTTTTATATAATATAAAGACGTTTTTTGTATTATACATATGAAGTTCATTCGGGTATATTATATATAAACTTTCAAACATAGTCAAAAAGAGTGGTACAGGGTGGAATTTATATTATGGGAGAGGGGTATGTACTGTGGATTATCAAAACATGACGTCACCTTGTGGATTGGACTGCTTCAATTGTCCTTTGTATCTCGCAAACACGGATGAAAAACTGCGGGAGATGATCGCAGACCGGTATAAATGTCCGAAAGAAAAAGCGGTATGCCGTGGATGTCGGAATGAAGAAGGAGTAATCGCCGTCATTGGTAGGAACAAGCCGTGTTATATTTATCAATGCATCCGTCGCAAGGGCATCAGCTTTTGCTGCGATTGTAAAGATTTCCCGTGTGATTACTTGCACCCCTACGCTGATCAAGCCGATCAGAGACCGCACAATACAAAAGTGTTTAATTCGTGTCTAATCAGAAAGATGGGATTGGAGGAATGGGCCAAGAAAAAGGCCCGAAACGTTAAAGAAACGTATTTTAACGGCCAAATAAAATTGAATGACTAGCAGGTTTATTTTATAAGTTTGAAGTCGGTTAAGGTATTGATATATTGCTCGGTAGGTATGAGGGCGGGAGGATCGCGATGTTTACAGGACTTGTGGAAGAGTTGGGGAAAGTAACAACTGTTAAAAAAGGTAACATTAAAAAAATGCGGGTTTAGCCAATAAGGAGGATATTATGGCGAAAATATTGAAGGAAAGTTATTAGCAGAAAATCTAAATAATGAAGTTTCGAAAGGTATAGCAAAAATCAGCATGGCAACGGGCGTCCCGACAATCTTTGGGGTTTTGACGACAGAAAATATTGAGCAGGCTATTGAACGGGCTGGGACTAAAGCTGGTAATAAAGGTTTTGACGTGGATACCATTTATGATTTTGGGCGGAGTGTGGTGAAAGAGAAAGTATGTGATTAAGGTTATGTAATTTCACTATATTAATGAGAAGTAGAATTATAGAAAGGCAGATTCATGATGAAAAATGTTTATATACTTGTTTTTAATGGTATGGCAGACTGGGAACCGGCAATTGCACTTTGTGAAATCAGACGGCGGGGAAAACTTCCGGTTGTCAGCGTTGGTTTTTCAAAAGAACCGATTACTACAATGGGCGGCCTAAAGGTGACGCCCGATATAACCTTATCTAAAATGAATTTTGAACAAGCGCTGCTGGTTATATTGCCAGGCGGTGAAATGTGGCAAAAGAAAAATCCTGACTTTAGCGAATACTTCAATAAAATTGAATCTCTTGAGAGGTTGTTAATCAATTTTCATAAAAAAGGAGTGCCAATAGCGGCAATTTGCGGGGCTACAATTACTATGGCCAGGGCCGGATTATTGAAGGGAATTAAGCATACAAGCAATGCACCTGATTTTTTAGATAAATTTGTTCCTGATTATGGTAATAAATCTGATTACGTTGCCGATTTTGCTGTCCGTGATGGCAATATTATAACAGCTAGCGGAGGTGGATCTGTTGAATTTGCCCGCCGAATCATTGAACTTCTGGGAATTTATCCTGATAATCAAATAGAGGAATGGTATCAGATGTTCAAGTTTGGAATTGGCTCTTTTAGGAAACTTCCCTTACTCCCTAATGGGAATGATGCTTCTAGCGTTTTAGGTGATAAAAAAGACGTAGACAATAGCTAGCTGTTAACCAGTATTTATTTTGAGATTTCGATTATTGGGTACATGCGCTTAGAGTCGTATCCTGCCCACTGCCCCCCTCCCGACGAACAAACGAGAGGGGGAAGTCGCCGCTACAATGCCAGGTGACTAATAAGACGGCTTACCATGAGCAGCCACTAAACCAGTGTGGGCCACACATCGTAAGCATGCCTGGATGGATGCGTTAGCAGGCTGGGCAGGGGCGAGCACGGGCCCGCCGGCAGCAAGGGAGCCGTGAACTACGCGGGAAAAAATAAAAAGGCCGCCCTCGGTTGGAAGGCGGCACGGTGACTGATAAAAGCCAGCAACAAAATTATTCCTGTTCGCTCTGGCAGAATACCTTGACGGAACGGGGTGACAAGCAATGTTTATGTCTATTCTAATGGTGTTAATGACAATATATATAACCATCCCTATGGTGATAACAGGATATTTGCTTGGCCTCTTCTTGTTACAATCTAATCCTATGAAGTTTTCTGATTTACGGAAGCTTTTGGGGCTGTTCTACGGAACTGCAGTACTTTGGATATATAGTAATCAAGTTCTTGCCGGGAGTCTACAACCCGTAACCAGTAGTTTCTTTTCGAAGTCGGGTCATTATATCGTATCGCATGCAATACTAGCTTTTTGTCTTTTAATGATAGCTATTATTTTTCAGATTCTGATTAGCTCCTGGCAATCAAAGGGTTCCCCTTACTTTGGCGAGCATTTCATCGCAAGTGCGGTTTGCAATGCTCAAAATGAACAGGGGGAATATTATTGTTATGTTAGGGAAATTGGCGGAATTAATCCATGGAATCCAGAACATCCAGAGTCCGGTTGAATATAATCTTACCGTGTATAGGCAGATTTTGAAGGATATTAACACGACAAATCTTGAATCGTTAAGTAATCTTGAGCTTCAGGCAATAGCCATGCAACTGAAGAAGTTAGCCCGGACGGGAAATTCACTTGATTCACTTCTTGTGCAGTCCTTTGCGCTGGTTCGAGAGGCATCTAGGCGTATATTAGGTATACGTCCCTTTGATACGCAAGTTATTGCAGGTATTGCTTTGCATAAAGGCAAGATGGTAGAAATGCAAACCGGCGAAGGAAAAACACTGGCTGCTGTAATGCCGGCATACTTACATGCTTTGCTGGGTAAGGGGGTTCATGTACTTACTTTCAATGACTATCTTGCGGGCAGGGATGCTCAATGGATGGGGCCGGTATATGAATTTTTAGGACTTTCGATAGAATCTGTGTATGAAGAAATGAGCATTATCGAAAGGCAGAAGGCTTATGCTGCTGATATAACATATGTGACGGCAAAAGAGGCGGGCTTTGATTATTTGCGTGATTTTCAATGTATGGAAAAAGGAAAAGTTGTTCACCGGCCATTTCATTACGCTATTGTGGATGAAGCTGATTCTATTCTTATTGACGAGGCGCGGGTACCGCTTGTTATTGCGGGGGATGTAGTGGAAGGAGAAGATAATTTATTCCATTTAGCAAGGATAGTCCGCAGTCTCAAGCAAGGTATTGATTATGAAACTGACCAATATAGAAGTAATGTCTATTTTACTGATTCAGGGTTGGCGCGTGTTGAAAAGATTCTTTGCTGCGATAACCTCTATGCTGCCGAAAACCTTAAGCTGTTGGCCAACCTGAATAGTGCCTTGTGTGCGGAGGCACTCATTGAAAAGGATAAAGACTATATTGTAAAAAACGGCAAGATCGAGCTTATTGATGAGTTTACTGGTCGCGTAGCCGCTAAACGCCGTTGGCAGGAGAACCTTCAGGCGGCAGTGGAAGCCAAGGAAGGTTTGCTATCCGAGGCCAATGGGACTATCATGGGTTCTATTGCCTTGCAGTATTATTTGGGCTTGTATCCCAAAATCTCCGGGATGACAGGGACAGCCAGTACGGCCGCGGCAGAGTTTGGCGAGTTCTATGGCCTGGAGGTAGTGGTGATACCTACCAATAAGCCTTGCATCCGTAAAGACCATCCGGATCTGGTTTTCACCCATAAGGAAGCAAAGAATAAAGCCATCATTCGTGAGATCACAAGAGTCCATGCAACCGGACAGCCGATACTTATTGGTACTGGCAGTGTGGAAGAATCAGAGATGCTGGCAACTGATCTGAGGCGCGAGGGTATACTTTGTCAGGTGCTGAATGCAAAAAATGATGAAATGGAAGCAAAAATAATTGCAAGAGCCGGAGAAATAGGGACGGTAACGGTTTCGACCAACATGGCCGGACGGGGTATTGATATAAAGTTAGGTGGCGAAGAGGAACAGGAACGGGACCGTGTGGCTGTATTGGGCGGACTTTTTGTAGTGGGAACTACCTGGTATGACAGTCGCAGAATAGACAATCAGTTGAGAGGCAGGGCCGGTCGTCAAGGTGAACCGGGAGAAAGCAGATTTTTTATTAGCCTTGAGGATGACTTAGTAAAACGATATGATATTGCAAATATGATTCCTAAGGGGAAAGTCTCCAAGATGCAAGCGGAAGCCCTTAGCGATCCCGTTGTGCTCGGGGAGATGCTAAAAGGAAGGAGAATGGTGGAGGGATACAATTCTGATATCAGAAGACAATTGTGGAAATACTCTTTTATCATCGAACAGCAACGCCGCATCATTCACAAAAAGCATCAGGACATCCTGATGGATACGGTATCATTAACCCATTTATCAGCCAAAGCCGCTGAACGTCACTGTGTGCTCAAGGCTCAGGTAGGTGAGGGGGTTTTGCGAGAGGTTGAAAAGCAGCTTACTCTCTACTATATAAATCTATGTTGGGCCGAATACTTGGAGTATATTACCTGCGAGCGTGAAAGCATACATCTGGTGGTTATTGGCAAGAAAGACCCTCTTACCGAGTTCCACCGAATTGCCATTGAAGCATTTGATGAGCTGATGGACAAAATTGATACTGAAATAATTAGGACGTTTACTACTGCTGTAATTGGTAAAGATGGGATTGATATGGTGAAATCCGGGCTTAAGAGCCCTTCATCTACTTGGACCTATCTTATAAACGACAGTCCAAATCAGTTTAGTAGACTGCCAGGCTTGGTCAAAACCGCTTCTGTGATGATAAATAGACCATTTTTTTCAATACAGGCGCTTTATAAAAGGCTTTTTGATAAGGCCGCGAAATGATCAGGGAGATCATTTCGTTTTTGCAAACTGATCCGCCAAATGAGCCTTCATTCCTTTAAACGTATGAATGAAAGCTTCCAGGGGAGTCAGGTTATAGGTTGCAGTCGAAAAAGTGGCAGTGGTGGCGACAGTACCGGTTGTGACATCATAGACAGTTTGCGTTAGTGTAATGCGGTAGGTGTTGTTCTCTTCTTGTTTTATCCGCATGGCACTTACATCGGAGACGATGGCCCACCGGCAGCCAGCGGCACTGGCTGGCTCCCGCCAGTCTGCCTGAGTATCAGCTGTGACATGGTCCGGCAATGCCTGTTGGTATTCATCCTGTAATGCTTCCTGCATGTATAAAAAGTCTTCTGTCAAAGCAGCAGGAAGGTTACTGTCGAGTTGGGCGATATAGACGCGTCCGGGATTTATTTGTTTGTTAGCGGGCGGGATAGGCAGCTGTATTCCGTCCGCAATAGCCAGGCGGCGTTTGTCATAATAGTTTCTAATTGCAGAGTCTATGTAGCCGATCAATTGATGACCATCTTCCACTGTATCGGGCGGGTACCATTTAATTTCCCGGCCAAACTGCTGATAGCCGCCGACCAGGGTTTGCAAGACTCCGGGTACCACGTCGCCGGAATTGACGATCCGTACCAGATGGAGGTTTGGGTCGAACTTGGCGGCAAACGCAGCATTGCCTACAGCAGGTGCACCGAAGGTAATGATTTTCAATTGCTCCGGGTTGACGCCTGCGCTAAGCAGTCTGGTTCCGGCCAAAGTGGCGGCTGCGCCGCCGAGACTATGACCGGTTAAGTACAATTTGCGGGTTGGGTCAGATAAGAGTAAGTCGGGAAGCGAGAGACTAACCTGCCGGGGATTGCGTAAGACAGCTGTTAGGCCGGCTTGTACAAATTGATTAAATCCTTTGTGAACCTTAGGTTCGGTGTCGGGAATATCTTTCTTAGAGGCATTGACAGCGCATTCTTCCTCATTGCTGCCGGCAAAATATACTTTATCACACTTGAGATCGGTTTTAATATCTCTATCGTTTTCTGTGCCGACAATGGCTGCAAGATAGTAGGGGACACCTTCTTTTTGAGCAATCAGGTAGCGGGCGCCGGTATGGCCCTGGGATTGAACGTAATGATCAATTTGCCAGCCGTCCTGTTCCAGATAGCGATTGACCAGCTCGCCAATCCGTCCGCTGTAGGCCGCCGCGCTGGCAGCGGCGGTAAGGTAGAGTGTATAGGCTTCTTCATAATCTTCTTTCGCCCCGGCATAGCCTGTGATCGGAAGGTATGCCAGCAGGCACGTAATAAGGCCTAGCAGTAAGAAACGTTTCAATTCTTATCACCCCTCGCAGTTCTCGTTTGTCTTGAGGTAGATAACTGTCTTAAGCTTTTTTTCAACTGATTCGTTACGATGGAGATGTGTGGACTACTCCAGCGTACCGGTTTTCGTATTGTAGGTTACAGAATCCGCGGACCATGTGTTAGTTCCTTGAGTGACCTGTACATTGCCGGTAAATGTTCCAAGTTTGGTGCGCCAGTTGTAGTCTGCTGTATCAGCGGTGATGGTGATATCGGGCTGCGATAAGGTCACGCCGCCGCTAAGTACCGCTTTGTGCTGGGTACCGTAGACGTAAACGCTGTCGGCGGTAAGGTAAATGGTATCCTGGGTAAGGGTGATGCCGTCTGAGCCCCAGACCTCCATCGAACTGAGGCTGACTTTGGCCTGACCGGCTGTTATTATGCGGCTGCCAACTTCAACGCGTACATTGCCCTTTAATAGATAGAGCCCGGTATCTACATCGTAATAAGTGGTATCGGCCGTGATGCTAGGTTTGGCAGCAACTGGGCCTGCTGAGCAGGCTAAAAGATAGGAAAATAAAATAAAGAGTAATAACACGTTACGTTTCATAGTTTATGACCTCCAGATTGATGAGTGGTGATAGCGGGGTGAATTTCGTATGCTGGTCTGGCCTTATACCAGGCCGCATACATGGTCGGTAAAATGATGAGTGTCAAAATGGTAGCGACAAAAAGTCCGCCGGCGATAGCGACAGCCATTGGTCCCCAGAAAATACTGGAAACCAAAGGCAGCATGCCCAGAATTGCCGCAGCGGCCGTGAGCATGATGGGGCGAAAACGGCTGACAGTCGCATTGATGATCGCATCCCATAATGGTTCACCGGCGTCGATATGCCGGTCAATTTGATCAATAAGTATAACCGAATTTCTGATGATAATCCCGGCGAGCGCCAGAATGCCCAATTGTACGACAAACCCCAGAGGACGTCCGGTAACCAGCAATGCCGTGCTGACGCCGATCATTCCCAGCGGCGCCGTTAGCAGCGTTATGAGCATCTTGGGGATGTTGTGTAGTTGAAACATGAGCAGGGTAATGATGATGATCATCATCGCCGGTACGGGCTGGAGCAGCCAGAGTATTGATTTCTCACTTGACTCCGTGGAACCGCCGATTTTAATATTGTAGCCTGATGGCAGCGAGGCACGGAGTTCTTTTACGTTTTCATAGGCGTTATTAGTCGCATCATCCCCCAATACGCCTTCCACAGTATTGGACCGGACCGTAATCGTCGGTGTTAGATCACGCCGCCAGATTATACCTTCTTCAGCATTATAACAGATTTTAGCGATTTGATCCAAAGGAACAAACCGGCCGCCGCCAATGTGAATGTTGAGATCTTTAAGGTGGGAAAGATCCTGGCGGCTGTCTGAATCGACGCGGAAAACAATACCGACAGTTTTATCTTTTTCGCGAAATTCCCCAACCTCTGTTCCCGATAACATAGCCTGGAGGCTGGCTGCTAATGTCTGGTTGTCAACGCCTAACGCACGGGCTTTGGCCTGATCAATGTCCAGCCGCAGGACTTTGTTTTTTTCATTCCAATCCAGGCTAATATCGGTAAGATGAGGATCGGCGGCCATGATGTTCTGCACTTGTCCGGCGATGTCCCGGACTTTATCGTGATCAGCACCGCTGATTCTGAGCATAACCGGATACGGGTCGGACGTGCCGGTTTGGATGACTTTGGTGTGGCCGCGTACATTGGTAAATTCAGTGGCAAACAGCTTTTGGACTTTTTTCTGCAGTTCGATGCGGGATGGTAAATCTTTCGCTACAAAAATAAACTGGGCAAAATTCGAATTCTCTATCGGCGGGTCTGCGGTCAGAACGAAGCGCGGCGCTCCTCCTCCCAGATAATACGTATAGTTGATAATCTTATCATCCGCTGCAAACTGATTTGCGAATTTCGCGGCTTCCCGTTCGGTTGCCTGCAGGGAGGCTCCTTCCGGCAGTTGCATTTCCACGATGAGTTCGGGACGGGTCGAGGCTGGGAAAAATTCCTGCTTGAGCAGTCCCAGGAGGAGAAGCGAGCCGGCAAAGCAGAGTACGGTACCTGCCAGCACCTGACGGCGATGGGACAGGCACCAGGTCAACAGGCGCTTAAACAGGCGATAAAATGGTTTGTTGTACGCAGCATGCTCCGCCATATTGTCGACGGGAGCGACTTTCAGCAAATGATACCCGAACAGGGGGGCTGCCATAACGGAGATCACCCAGGAAATCAGGAGGGCAATGGTGATTACCGAGAAAATGCTGCCGACAAATTCGGAAGCGCTCCCTTTGGAAAATCCGACAGGAATGAAACCGGCGCAGGTGATGAGTGTGCCGGTCAGCATAGGAAAGGCGGTAGCGGTATAGGCGTGGCAGGCGGCGTCAAAACGGTTCCAGCCCTGCTCAAGTTTTACGATCATCATTTCAATGGCAATAATGGCGTCGTCCACTAAGAGTCCCAAAGCAATGATAAGAGCTCCCAGGGAAACTTTATGCAGGGCAATTCCCAGCAGGTGCATGGTAATGAACACACCGGCAATTACCAGCGGGATGCAGAGCGCCACAATGACACCCGAACGAAGGCCCAGACTGGCAAAACTGACTAAGAGGACAATGGCTACCGCTTCTGCCAGCGTTTTGACGAATTCATTAATGGATTCTTTGACAACGGTGGGCTGATTGGTAACTGTATGGAGCTCCAGCCCGAGGGACAGTTCCTGCTTGATCTGGACCACCGTTTGTTCCAGGGATTTGCCCAAGGCAAGAATATTGCCACCTTTTTCCATTGCTAGTGCCAGTCCAACTGCCGGCTGACCGTTGTAAACCATTTTCGGCTCCGGCGGGTCGATATAACTGCGTTCAATTTTGGCAATATCACCAAGGTGGAAGGTACGGCCGCCAGAGCGCACCGAGAGATTTTTCAGGTCATTAATATTTTCAAACATGCCGGATACGCGCAGATAGATATTATCTGAAGCTGTTTCAATCATGCCGGACGCCGTCATGGCATTTTGTGCCTGTACGGCAGCGGTAATGTCTGATGGGGCAAGACCCAGCTGCGCCAGTTTGGCGGATTCGATTTCAATATAAATTTTTTCCGCCTGTACACCAACCAAATCGACTTTCTTAACGCTGGGCACAGTCAGCAGCAGACGGCGGATAGTTTCCGCCCGTTCTCGCAAATCTTCATAGCTGTAGCCATCACCGGTCAAGGCGTAGATGCAGCCAAATACATCGTCAAACCGGTCATTGAAATAAGGACCGTCAACACCTTGCGGCAAGGTGGCCTTGATGTCATTGACCATATTGCGTACTTCCACCCAGGTTGGATGCACCTTGTCGGCAACAACAACGTCTTCTTTCAATGACACGTAAATTACGGATTGTCCAGGAACAGAATAGCTTTTCAGATAATCCAGTCCCGGCGTATCCTGTAATTTTTTTTCGATTTTATCGGTTACCTGTTCTTCTACCTGGCGGGCGGTCGCGCCAGGCCAGTTTACTGATACGATCATCTGGCGGATAGTAAAGTCAGGGTCTTCCATCCGGCCGAGATTCTGATAGGAAATAATTCCGCTCAGGAAAATGACGGTAATGAAGTAGTAAATCAGCTGTTTGTGTCTGAGGCTCCACTTTGTTAAATTAAATGTTTTCACTGCCTGTCACCATCTGATACTCGGACCTTCTGCCCTTCGCGGAGTTTATGTACGCCGGCCGTGATGATAATTTCACCCGGAAGGAGGCCAGTTACCTGCATCTGGTTATTGTCGAGACCGCTGATTTGGACAGGACGCAAATGGGCGGTGTGATCGGTTACTACCCAAACGCCAGGCATATCATTGGTCTGATAGATGGCCGATAACGGAATGGAAGTAAGGTTGACATTTTGATTGCCGGCACTGGTCAAAGATACGGCAGCCGTCATGCCGAGCTTGATTTCCGGCGGTGGATTCAGTAAACTGATGCGCACTTGGTAGGTGCGGGTGGTCGAAGCGGCCATAGGGGCGATTTCCTGCACTTTGCCGTTGACTTTTAGGTCAGGGAGAGCCCAAAAAGATATAGTGAGTTGCAAAGCCGTGCGTAATTCCTCGATGCGGTTTTCCGGCACACTGATTTCTACTTCGCGTTCGCCGTTTTGGACAATGGTTAATACCGTTTGACCGGCGCTGACTACTTGTCCGGCCTCTGCATTGATGCTGGAAATGACACCGGATGTATCTGCATAGAGCCGACTGTAATCCAACTGATTGGAACTTTGCCCATATTGGGCAGATGCTTGCTGTACGGCCGCTTGGGCCACTTCATACGCATTTTCATACTGATCAAGCTGGGCCTGACTGATGGCGTTTTGTGAGTATAATTGCCGGTAGCGCTGCAGGTTGCTTTCTGTCAGCTTTAGCTGTGATTCGGCGGAGCGGACCTGAGCCGAACTGCTGTTAACCGTCTGCTTAAGATCTTTTGGATCAATTTCCAGCAATACATCACCGGCATTGACGACACTGCCGAGCTGCACATTACGTTTGATGATTTTACCGGCCACCTGAAAGGCAAGCTGGCTTTCGTAGCGGCCGCGCACTTCCCCGGCATATGTATAGCTTTTTAATTCCCCGGCGGCGCCAACTACAGCAGTGCGTACCAGGGGGATCATTTCAATCGCGGCGGCGGGCTGGCTCTGAGCTTTCCAGAAAAAAATACCGGCAATGCATAAGGCGACTGCCGCCAAAACATAAAATAATTTCTTTTTTGATATTGCTTTTAAGTAACTGACTAGCTTTGCTGATTGCATGAGTGATGTGCTCCTTTTCTGTTTAAATTTACGCTGCTGATTAGTTGAGCATTGATCTAGAGTAGAAAGTTAATTGAACATCATTCAATTAACTTTCTAAAAAAAACGCTCATCCCAATATTGGGTATGGCGGAATTTTCCCCTAGATTATGTTTTGATTTACCTGGTTAGCATGATATGAATTGTTTTTCCCTGTGCGCCTAACGCTTTTTCAATAAGAGCTTCTGCCATTGTTAAACGAAAAGTCAAAATCTTGTCAGAAGTCTTTTGATAGAGTGCTTCACTTAAAAAATCCGCGATGACTAGAATATAATCTACGGCAGTCGGAGGGTAAGACACGAAAAAATCCTGATTGGCTATTCCTTCTTCTACGATTTTTAACAGCCAGGGAGAGAGCGCCAGTTCGAGTTGGTGAAATAGTTTCTCTTTAAGTTGCAAATTCTGAGCATCATATAGCATATTGAGAAGCAATCCGTCTTTATAATTGGCTCTATGTAATGCGGCGGAGATTACTAAGGCTATTTTTTCCGCAGGAGTGGTGGTAAGACAATATATATTTTTAATTTCTGAGATCAGGAAAGCGGCGTGTCGATCCAGAAGAGTTTCTAATACTTGTTCCTTTGATTTAAAATAATAATAAAGCGTTCCCTGTGCTACACCCATTTTTTTGGCAATGTCGCTGATGGTGGTTGCATGGTAGCCTTTGGTAAAAAATAGCTGATCGGCAGCATCTAAGATTTCATTGATGCGAATTTGAGGATCTTGCGGTGGTCTGGCCATAGTACACCTCAATAATTTGAATTATGTTCAAATTATAAAGTAGCTGAAAAATAATGTCAAGGATAAATATGGTTACTTCAATAAAATTGAAATTTTAGCTTCGCAATAGTAGGGATCTTCAACGGCTGCCGTAGTATCATCCAGGATACTTTCCAGATAGGCGTGTCCAATGAAGGTAAGTCCGTGATTATTTGCATAGTCCGCAAGTTGTTGAAAGGCTGGGTCCATCTCCGTCCAAGGCCCTCTGTAATAACCAACAAGGTAACGGCCAGCAGGCTTATACGTCCGATTCATAGCTTCGCTGTTATTCTCATCAATATGGTAAAAGCAATTGGTCAATTGGTTGAAATTTCCCTGTTGCACTTTTTCAGCATCCATCATATAGCCAAGGGGGTATCCATTATAGGTCCGGGTATGATAGCAGTCATGCATAAATTTCAGCATAACTTTCATTGATTGTTCCATGGATACTTCGAAAGCCGGTTCGCTGACTACGATTGCTCGCGCTTTAGATTCAATAATTTCGATTTTAGAATAATCCATATCCAGGTTTGCTTCCATGCTGCGAATCTTATTCTGTACAACCTTTTGCAGCCACATAAGCTCGGCAATTTCTTGCTCCAGAATGTGATTTTGATTATACAGCAATGTTCGTGTCTTTTGTGGAGTGCAATGTGTCAAATGTTTTTTGATCTCTTCCAATGGAAGACGGAGTTTGCGAAGCAGTTGAATCACGTCGAAAAGACAGCTTTGCCCATAGGTATAATAGCGATAGCCGTTTTTTTTCACGATAGCCGGTTTAAATAAATCAATGCTGTCATAATACATCAAAGTGCGCTTGTTAATGCCGTACAGAGCGGCAAATTGCCCGGTTGTAAATTTTTTTTGTAAAAAATCATACATGATATAACATCTCCTCTTGACTATACAGTTACTGTATAGTCTATTATAGTTTAATAGCTCCAAAATTGCCAATTTTAGGAGTCCATTAACCTGCGGGGCCGATACAATTTAGTGCGCAATAAACCAATGTGCAATGTCATTAATAAATAGGGAGGTTGGAAAATTGTGATTTTAGCAAAATTCAGGAAGAGTTACTGTGTAGGATTGAGTGCTATACTGATTTGTTTGATCATTACAGGATGTGGCGGCACGAAGACGACGGTGCAGGAAAAAGCAGTGCCAGTTAAAGCCGTAAAGGTTATCCAGCAGGATGTAACGAGAGCCAGTGAATATGCAGGACAGGTACAGGGAAAAAATGAAGTAAAAATTCAGGCGCGTGTGTCAGGCAATATTGTCGAAAAAATGGTTTCCGGCGGTGATATCGTTAAAAAGGGGCAACCGTTGTTTCGCATCGACAGCATTCAATATGAAAGCACATTGCTTTCTGCTCAAGCGCAACTGGTACAAGCCGAGGCTAATTGGGAAAATTCACGGATTGATACAGAGCGATATCAAAACCTGCTGAATGCGGCAGCCATTCCGGAACAGCGTCTAACTACTCAGAAAGCGACCGAACGCCAGAATGAAGCTATCGTGGCTTCTTACCATGCACTAGTAAAAAAGGCTCAGGATGATGTAAACAGTACCTTGGTTGTTTCGCCAGTAGACGGACGCATTGATGTAAATGATGTCGGCGTGGGAACTTATGTGCAGGCAGGAAGTACCACGTTAGTCACGTTAGGCGCTCTTGATCCGGTGTTTGTACAATTTAGTATGAGCGAAAATGAATACCTTAGCTTGCGGCAGGTTTCGCAAAATAATCTTGCCAGCAGTGGCTGGGGCGAGGATGTCATGATTACATTAAGTAATGGTGAAGTGTATCCGTTAAAGGGAAAAGTAACGCAGGCGGACAGAAGCTTGGCCAATAATAGCGGCACCCTGACGTTAAAAGCTTCTTTTGCCAATCCGGATGAGATTTTAATCCCGGGCATGTTCGCTAGAGTTAAAATCGCTGGTGTGCCAATAAAGGATGCGTTGTTGGTTCCACAACGGGCTGTACAGCAGGTTTTGGATAAATCCCTTGTCATGATTGTCAATGCCGAGAATCAAGCGGAGCCCCGTCCGGTGATTCTGGGGGAAAAGGTGGGCAGTTATTACCTTGTAAAACAAGGGTTGACAGTAAATGACACAGTGGTGGTAGAAGGACTGACAAAGGTTAAGGAAGGAGTGGCGATTGATGTGACAATCGTTACTCCGGAAGAGTTGGAGTTATCGGTTAACTCATAGGAGGTGTGAACAATTGTGGCAAGATTTTTTATAGAGCGTCCAATTTTTGCAATTGTTATTGCTATTATGATTGTAATAGCGGGAACGATTGCCGGACTGAGTCTTCCCATCGCCCAGTATCCACAGATCCAGCCGCCAACTGTATCGGTATCGGCAACATATACCGGGGCGAACGCCGAGGTGGTCAACCAGACAGTAGCCCAGGTTTTGGAAGAGCAGATTAACGGTGTACAGGGTATGAACTATATGAGCTCAAATTCCGATGATTCGGGTACTTACAGTCTGGAAGTTGTCTTTGATCTGGGAGTCGATGGTGATATCGCTGCCGTTAAGGTACAGAACAGTGTTGCACAGGCCAATGCCACTTTGCCGACGGAGGTAACCGCGGCTGGTATTACCACCAAAAAAGCATCGTCTGACATGGCTACGATGCTGAGCTTCTTTTCACCCAAAGGTACCTATGATAATACATTTCTAACTAATTACTTCAATGTTTATTTAAAGGATGCTATTAAGCGGGTCAATGGCGTCGGCGATGTCATGGTCTTTGGGGCGGAGTTTTCCCGGCGCATCTGGATCAATCCGGATCGTATGGCGGAACTGGGGTTAACGGTTGCTGACGTAATTGAGGCCGTCAAGGAACAGAATATTCAGGCGCCGGCCGGTACAATCGGCGCTATGCCTGTACCCCAAAAACAGGAATTTCAATATACCGCTAAAGTGCGGGGTCGTTTAACGAGTATAGCTGACTTTGAAAATATCATCGTGAAGGCCCAGCCGAATGGCTCCTTTGTTTATCTGAAAGATATTGCGCGAATCGAGAATGCTGGGAAAGAATTGAATTATACAACAAAACAGGATGGGGCCAATGCGGTTGCGGTTGGTATTCAACTGACCAGCGATGCCAACGCAATGAATACCATCCAAGGTGTAAAACAGGCCGTGGCAGCGGCGGCAGTGAATTTTCCACCGGATATCAAATACAGATCTGTTTTTGATAATACGGATTATATTTCAGAATCTGTGACAGAGGTAGTTAAAACCTTCCTTGAAGCGATGGCTCTCGTTATGATCATTGTATTTATTTTTCTGCAAAGCTGGCGGGCGACCCTGATCCCGATGCTGGCCGTTCCCGTATCGTTAATTGGTACGTTTGGTGCCTTTATTGTTCTTGGTTTTTCAATCAACACATTAACGCTGTTTGCAATGGTGTTGGCAATCGGCTTGGTTGTCGATGATGCTATCGTCGTTATTGAAGCGGTCGAGCATCACATTCGTTATAGTAAACTGACACCGGTGGAGGCCACGAAACGAGCAATGGACGAAGTATCGGGGCCGGTTATTGCCATTGCTTTTGTATTGGCCGCCGTATTTATTCCGGTTGCTTTCATCGGTGGCATGGTGGGCGTTCTCTACCGCCAGTTTGCCTTGACGATTGCGGTGTCGATGGCTTTATCTGCTGTAGTCGCCTTGTCGCTGACCCCGGCACTGTGTGCTTTGTTATTAGAACCACATAAAGAACAGGTAAAAAGCAGTGTTTTAGGCCGATTTTTTGGCAATTTTAATGACTGGTTTGACCGAACCACTAGCGCTTATAGTGAAACGGTGAAATCATTAATCTCTAAAGCAAAATATTGTTGTATTTTCTTATTAATCATCTTAGTGGGAACGGTGTACTTATACAAAGTTGTCCCGACGACGTTTGTACCGGATGAAGATCAAGGGTTCTTTGCGACGGTTGTTAATCTGCCGGAAGGTGCGAGTATGAACAGAACACAGGCAGTGACCGGACGGCTGGTAGAAGAAATCAAAGTACTGCCAGGTGTCAATCAGGTTATTTCAGTTGACGGTTTTGATATGTTGTCAAATGGTGTCAAAGCCAACGCTTCCGTCCTCTTTGTTGGACTCGAACCGTGGAGTAAGCGAAAGGATCCCGCTACCCAGATTGATTCCCTCATTACTCAGGTTCATAGCAAAACGGACTTGTTTCCGGAAGCATCTATTATGGCCTTTAACATTCCTTCTTTGCCAGGTCTGGGCATGGTCGGTGGTTTTACTATGGTGTTGCAGGATATGTCCGGCCATAGCAAGGAAGAACTGGATGCGATTACGAAGAAATTTGTGCTTGCTGCTAATCAACTGCCGGAAGTGACTGCGGTATACTCTACGTATAAAAGTGATTCTCCCGGCTATGAGTTCGAAGTTGACCGGGAAAAGGTAAAAAATCTTGGTATTGTGTTAAACGATGTATTTACAGCGCTGCAAGTCAATTTCGGCGGTTCCCAGGTGAATGATTTCAACATGTTTAACCGTACCTATAAAGTGGTTATGCAAGCCGATACAATGTTTCGCAATGAAGCTGACATGACGCGTTTTATCTATGTTCGTTCCTCAAATGGCTCCATGATTCCGTTAGATACCTTGTTAAAACCTAAGTTGACTACAGGGCCGTCCATTATTTCTCGTTTCAATGCGGCGCGTAGCATTCAGATCAACGGCTCTGTAGGAGCAGGCTATAGTTCAGGGCAGGCTCTCGCTGCCATGGAAAAATTAGCTAAAGAAACGCTACCTTCCGGTTTTAGCGTGGAATGGTCAGGGCAAAGTCGGGAGGAAAAAAAGGCAGGCAGCGAGAGCATGCAGATATTGGCAATGGCCTTGGTATTTGTCTTTTTATGTCTGGCGGCGCTGTATGAGAGTTGGAGCGTTCCTTATGCTGTCATGCTTTCCGTACCAACCGGCATTTTCGGGGCATTATTGTCTCAATTCGCTATGAATCTGCAAAACAGTGTTTATATGCAGATTGGAGTGATTATGCTAATCGGTTTAGCCGCTAAAAATGCAATTTTGATCGTCGAATTTGCTAAAGTAAGGGTGGATAAGGGGATGGACCCGGTTAAAGCTGCTATCGAAGCTGCGGCATTACGTCTGCGCCCGATTCTGATGACTTCTTTCGCCTTTATTATCGGGTGCCTGCCGCTGGCGATGGCAAGCGGTGCTGGTGCTGGCGCGAGGAAGGCGATGGGGACTGCGGTTGTCGGCGGTATGACGATCGCTACGGCTTTGGGCATTTTTCTCATCCCGGTATTATTTGTAGTTGTGGAATGGGTTGTGGCTAAATTGCATTGGAAGAAAAAGAAAAAAGAGGCCTATTCAGCATAAGCGTTGAATAATGCATAGGAATGTGAGGTAGTGCTATGAGCAGGGAAAAAATGCTAAATCGAGAATTAATTGTTCCTACTATAAAAAAAATCTGTTCTGCAAACTATAAAGAATTTACTGTTTCAGAGCTGATTCATAAAGGTGGACACCGGCATAGGGTAGAAATAGAAGCCGATGGTTCCGACTTTTTTGTGGATTTCCATTTCAGGGCAAATGGAAGTACCTCAATTGATATATCGAGTGGACACCATATTGCTAAAAAGAAGCAAATTAAGGAGGCTATACTAGGCGATTCCACATGCTTGATAGCAGTAAAACAATAAGTTCGATTATAATATAAAAAAACACATATCTCCGAATTGTGTTTCAAATTCGCCTAAACCAACTTTGGTTTAGGCGAATTTTTGCTTAGGCGATGTCTGATAATATCATTAAATATTGTCAAAATTATTATAAAATATGAATATTTAAAAATATTCATATTGACAATTAACTGTTAGTTGGGATAAAGTATGATTAAAGACAAATATAAACACTGTTTGACAATATCAAACAAAATACTTATATTTTATCGGAAACTACATTTTTTAAAACGTTGCTATAAAAGTAAAACTTAATGTAGTAATGAGTAATTAGCGCTACATTATTATGGAGGGAGTATTGAGAGTGAAGGATGAAACTGAGAATGATACTATAATGGAGCATTATAGTAATATGGCACAACTTTTAAATAGTTGGGTTTTTAGTGATATTGGTGTGAGTATTGTTGACAAAGAGAAGCACTTAACATATATTCCGGGTAAAACGATGGATCTTCATGTAAAGACTGGTGATCCTGTTAAAACTAGTAGTGGAGTTTATCGTGCTATGCACGAAAACCGGCGAATAATCGGCCAAGTTGATAAAGCTCTTTATGGACAAGGCTACGTAATAGTTGCAAACCCGATCCATAATAGCAAAGGTGAAGTAATTGGAGGCATCGGTATTCAGGAACCGACTAGTCGTTATGACGTTTTAAAAGAAATGGCTGGAGAGTTAAACGAAAATATCAGCATTTTAGCAAGCACTACGCAAGAAGTAACAGCTCAAACGCAGGAAATTGCTGCATTGAGTCACTCAGTAGCTGGAGTGACTCAATCACTAAAAGCGCGGGTGGCTGAAACTGATCAAGTATTAGGGTTAATCAAATCGGTAGCTAGCCAGACTAATCTCCTAGGCTTAAATGCAGCAATAGAAGCGGCGAGAGTAGGAGAACAAGGAAGAGGATTTGGAGTTGTAGCTGAGGAAATCCGCAATTTGGCAACAAACAGTGCTAACTCAATCAAAAAAATTGAAGAAATAATCACTGCAATTCAAACTGATAGCGAAAAAAATCATCGTGAGATTGCTCATATTGAAAGTTTATTGGATCAAGTCGCACAGGCTGTATCGCTGGTGGCTAACTCAGTTCAACAAGTCAGCGGAATGGCTTCGCGGCTTAATTCGTTGGCTGATGGATTGTTTGATGAGGCTGGTGCAAAGTGATAATAACAAAAAATTTGAGGGGAGGTGGTTGGTTAAAAAAGGATTGGTGACAGTTATGTTAGGGTCCAAGCTGCCGAAGAGAATGAGTAGTGAAAATTTTTTATGGAGGTGTAGTTACTTGACAACCATAAATTTTACTGAAGAACGCGAGAATCAGTTAATGAGTAAAATACGGTGGAAACTTGTACCGTATGTTATGCTTCTGTACATTGTGGCTATGTTAGATCGGGTCAATATTGGTTTTGCTGCTTTGCAAATGAATAAGGATTTGGGGATTGGCGCTAGTACGTTTGGCATGCTGGCTGGTATCTTTTTTATAACATATTTCTTTTTCGAAGTCCCTAGTAACGTTATTATGCATAAAGTAGGTGCAAGGAAATGGATTGCCAGGATTCTTGTCAGTTGGGGACTAGTAACGGTTGTCCTGGCATTTGCCCAAAATGTTACCCATGTTGCAATCCTGCGGGCGTTGCTCGGCGCCGCTGAAGCTGGTTTTTATCCTTGTATTGTCCTATATTTTACATTTTGGTTCCCGACGAAGCATTTTGCTAAAACTATGTCACTGTTTATGTGCGGGATGGCGTTGGCGAATATCGTCGTTGGTCCAATATCATCGTGGATTATGGAAAACGTAGTTTGGATGGGGTTGGCTGGTTGGCGCTGGATGTTCATCGTAGAAGGAGTGCCTGCCATCATCCTGGGTATTGTGACACTCTTTGTTATGGTGGACAGACCTGACCAGGCAAAGTTTTTGAATGCTGAGGAAAAACAGTGGCTTATTGCAGAACTCGAACGCGAGCATGTGGCCAAACAATTAAAGGTTAAAGTCGCTAATAAATGGGAAGTATTTAAGAATAGCCGTGTGTGGCACTTAGCCTTCTGCTATCTCTGCTATGTTCTTGCTCTCTATGGGCTTGGAATGTGGATGCCGCAGATATTGAAAAATTTGGCCAAAGCTATGAGCCTGTCAAATATTGGTTTGATATCCACTATTCCCTATATATTTGCCATAATTGCTATGGTTTATGTCGCTAAACGTTCTGATGCCGCACAAGAACGCCGGTATCATACTGCTTTGCCAATAGGGATAGCCTTTTTCAGCTTGATTGGTTTAACCATGACTGATAATTTGATGGTCTCAATGTTGCTACTGTGCGTAAGCCAGGCCGCCATCTACTCGTTTGTTGGCACGTTCTGGACATTGCCGAATTTGTACCTGTCAGAAGCTACTGCCGCTGTCGGTATTGCGATCATTAACTCGTTCGGCAATTTAGGTGGGTTCTTTGGGCCTTATATGGTCGGATTCTTGAAAGACGCAACAGGTTCGACCAACGCTGGTATGTATTTCTTAGCTTCTTTCGCGATTCTGGGCACTATTTCTGTGCTGGCAATCCCCAAAAAAGAAGCTGCTGCTGAATCGTTAAAATCCGGTATAAGTGAATAACTTGTGAAGTCTTAATAAGCAGAGGCATGCAATTATTACGCATGTTTCTGCTTATTAACTTAGTCAGCACTGGTGAACAAAACGACCGGGCAATCTCCTCTTTGGGGATTGCCCGGTTATCAATGTGGAAGCTAGTAGCGTGTAGTTGAACTATGTTAAACTTAGTGTAAACCTAATTCTTTGCGTTTTTTCTCAATATGGTCAATGTATATTTGTACAGTCTTATCAGCATTAGTTTCTACTGTAAGTTTGCCAAGTCCCAGGGTTTCAGTCGTTTCAGTTAATGTCTTGACTACAAGATCGCTGCCAGTAACTGACGGTACTGGAGCTACATGCACCAGCCATCCGAGAGCGATAGCTGTGCAAGCATCAGCAACAGCTTTTTGTTCAAGATACTCGGGAGCGCCGATGACAAGCGGCAATTTATTGGTGTCAACATCTAGAGCGTCTGCAAGTTCTTTGGCCGTTTGAGTCATCTTTCCAATGTCGACACAAGCCCCGTAGGAAAGAACTGGTGGGATACCCAGTGCTTTGCAGATTTCTTTGAGACCTGGGCCGCATTCTTCGGCAGCTTGTGGATTGGTTAACCCGGAATATTGCATGACGGCAGAAGTACAACCGCCTGACAATACTAGTATGTCTTTCTCGATTAAGCCTTTGGTAATGCGGAAGATATTACTGCCGCCTTGACCATAGCGGGCAGTAGTGCAGCCAACAATAGTTGCGATACCGCGTATCTTACCTGCGGCAATTGCATCAATTAGTGGTTTCCAAGTGCCGCCAAGCGCTTCTTTCACTGACTCGGTACTAAAACCAATCATACATCCTTCAGATATATGGGGCGGGATGTATACCTCCCGATTTTCAGCTTTCCGCTTAGCATAGGCTTCTATTGCCATTTCGAGAATCTTCTCGGCCTGCTTTTTCATTTCCTCAGGCTTAAACTCGACAACTTCGGTGCCGGGCATACGAATAACCTCATGGGTGCTAACCATTCTAGTGCCAAAGCGTTCTGCATAGAGCGGCAAGGTCGGAATGGTACAGTTGTAATCAAACATAAAGAGGTCAACGGCACCTGTGGCAAACAGGTATTCCTCAGATAACCATTCGCCTTCTTGACCTCCATAGGCGCTCATTTCTCCAGTATCTTTGTAATTTAGCAGCTGCTGACCTTCACAGACATGCCCAAGTATCTGCATGCCACTGGCGCCGGCTTTTTTTGCTTTCTCCTGCCATTCCGGCGTAGAAGCTAGTTCAATAACCACATGGGCAGTCAGTGGCATATGGCCGTTGGTAATAATATTAACCATATCTTGTTTAAGGAGTCCCATATTCTGCTTAGCAGCGCGAATTTTTTGAGTTCCCATAAGGATCTCTTGCAGAATATCAAGCGCAAAGAGACCTTGATATTCATTGATTACCCCCAGACGGACAGATGTTAGTAAAAAATCTACAGGGTCGGCGTTAAGGTTGGTCATGCACTTGGTTTGGGCTAATCCAATTTCACTGAAGCCACCACCAGGGTAAATACCAAGTTTACGCCACAACTCTTGACGTTTGGGTGGGGCAAAGGCTTGAACCATAGCTGATTCTTCCCAGTAGGGTTTACCCATATCTTCAAGCACCCAATTAGCAAAATTAATGGCTACTTTATTTGCATCCTCATGGCTATTTAAGCCTGCCATTTCAGCATATTTTAAAAGTTTTTGCTTGTCGCGGATTTTTAGGCCGCTATCTGGTTTTTCGGCAGCTGCTTTCAGGGTACGGGCGGCTTGCTGGGCGTGGAATATATTTGCGGATGTACCGATGGTGACATGACGATAGACAAAGTTTCTGGATACCATAACATCGGCATCAACACCACAGTTGCCACGAGGCGCTTTGGGACTAATGCGGCAGGGGCCGTTGGCGCATAGTTGGCAGGATAGACCAGAAGAACAGAAATTGCAGCGGATTTTTTCTTGCTGTTCGAAACGGTCAAATACATTGGTTAAACCTTGGGCGTGTACGTGCTGATACATTTCGCGCATAGCTGGGTCAAGGATAATATTGAGTGGAAACCCATCTTTGCTCTGGTCGTGAACCTTAATATGTTCACGCTGCCATTTATGTACTTCAGGCATAGATGAAGGTGCTTTTTCAATGTCGTAATATTTCTTCGCGTTTTTGTGAATATCAAAATGTTGGTCTGGATTATTTGTACCACTGGCGTCACCTTTATTGAGAACTGATTCAACGTCTCCGCGGTTGGTAGTATCTTGGCTTTTAATTAAGGTTTCATTAGGCATCTAGTATATATCCTCCTTTAGGTTTCTAACGTTAGTTTGTTACCTTAGAAGGAAATTTATTTATAAGATGGAAGAGTAAGAAGTTTTATCCAGCACAATATTCCGAGTGATGTAAGTTTGCAATTAGTATAGCTGGTAGAGGTAATTGTATAGCAAGCTTATATCTTGGTGAAAATAACTTATGTTGACTATCTCCATGCAGCAATAAATCGGAAAGTGAGGGTACATAACTATGGATAATAACAGCACGGAACTGTCGCCCCACGACGTTTTAGCGCTTAATGAAGTAATGAACGGGGAAATGGCGGCCATGAAGATGATGCAAATGAGCGTGAACATGGCGCAAGATCCTGATTTAAAAGCATTCATGCAGCAACCTATGGAAGCTAGGCGAGCCAGAATGCAAGCAATGCAGCAATTTATTGCCAATAATAGCGTAAACTGATGAATCAAACATTACCAATTCATCCGGTACATTTTTGAAGCAGGGGCAGACAGAAATTACTACCTTTTTTGAAGTTGGTTTATTATAACGAAATAAGTGGTAACGCTGACTTAGACGTTAGTGCTTCTATATTAAGTGTGCTCTTCTAATAAGTACTCTGGAATTGGGTTTAGCGACATTAATAAGAAAAAACCTTGGCAAAGTGCAAAGGTTTTTTCTTATCCAGATGGAAAGTATAACTTTCCCTGGATTGAACGACTAAGGCTTCTGCCGGCGTCCTAAAGGACTTGGCACAAGCCAAGTCTTATCTTATTATATACCTTACTATTACTTTGCGGATGGACCTACTCCTCGTGACTAATATCTGAATGTATAGCATGATTCGTAGAGTGTTCATCAATTTTAAGTGCTTCCTCGATATTTGCTTGGGTAGTATGGTTAATAATCCTTCGAGTACCAAGAATAAACCCATGCATAAATGGCGGCATAGGCGGCATACGTAAAGGTGGTTTAAGGTATTGTAGGTAATTTAATATTACCGGGGGAGTTAAATCATCTTTGATAAGCAGGAGCGGAGTATGTTTTCCCTGGTGCGCAAAGCTTGACGCAGCTACAATCAAATCCCAACGATTCAGGTTAGCGAACGTGAAGGCATCGCCTAATCCCTTGTGATTTCTGTTCCAACCAAGGTTTGTAACAGGGTCATGGTATTGAGAGAATTCAACTGACGTTTCAAAGGGATCAGCGCCTGCTATGCGCCGCACTGGTGGTTCTACGATAGTGCTGATTTCCCGGGAAACACTATCTGACACTGACTGCCTGCCGCCAATAATGTAAACGTTTTTCTCAGCCATATCTTGTAATGCTGAAGCTGTTGAGCGAGGGAGCCGGTCCTTATGTGTAAACAGAATGGGCACCCCAGAATGTGTTGAATAGTAGGTAGCTAATACACTTTCATAAGGGCTATCGGCAGACACGACAAACAAGCTTACAGGGCCATCTGGTGATTCGGGTGGTATTTGTTCCCGTAATTTAGCTACTTTGACAGCGCTAGTAAAGATGCTCTTTCCCATAATGTGTAACACATCATAACCCATACTCTCAATTTCGCGAATGACTTTTGCCTCAAACGGGCCAATTGCAATGATTGGGGGAGCAGAGTCAGTGCCTGGCGGGTCCAGACGTTCAATTTCTTCGCGGGTAAGGGCCGCAAGTTCGTCTAGGGGCGTAAACAATAAATTGCCCATAATGGGGTCATGCACCAAACTAGCAGCAGCAAAGGCATAAGGAAACTGCTCAGCAGGTACTAGTATTATTACCTTGGGGGCTGAGTTCATAGCAGGCTTAGGCCACTGCATGCGGGATACCGCAACTGACAACTCAATTGCCGTATCATAAGGAATACGTGTTGTGTCCACTGTATTTAGGGGAACCATCCTGAATTTCACCTCTTCCTGACATAGTTGATATTGGGTATGCTGTTTCAGTACCTATTTTATGCTAGAGGTGAAGTGATTGATTTATAATTGCTTATAAATAAGCAAAGAGATTTTGAAAAAAGGGAGGTCCATGATGAGTCATTAAATTCATGTAAGTATCATTTTCAGGATATAATGCAATATAGAACAGCGACCATAGCCGCTGTTCCGAGGAAGAGTTACTAGGTTGGAGTGATCTATCAAAAATATTACCGTTTGCCACCGCAACCGCCACCACAATCTTTTTCATTACGGCATTGTTCTACGTTAGCTAACTCACGTGCGAATTCAAGGTTCTTCTGATCCTTTTCGTTTCGGCACTGATCGTTATTTTGGCTTTTGTTTTTCATAGTATCACCTCCGATAATTATTGTGTCCATATAAGCCTCTTAAATAGCTGGAAAAAAAAGAATGTACACCATTTGTTATAACTTGGCTTATGCCAAGTCCCTTAGGACGGCCGAATTGCTATGCCATCCATGGCGCAATCGACACTAGCGCCATCCGGGCGCGTCGCCAGCAGAATTCGCCTGTGCCCTTTAGGGGTATAGTCGTTCAATCCAGGGAAAGTTAGACTTTTCATCTGGATTACGAAGATCAATCAGTTTACCTGGAAAATATTTCCTGGAAATAAAACGTTCTGCCTTTTCTTTTCTTCAATCTGCAATATTCATTTTACCCAGGGTATCTTCTCCCCAAACTTTAATCATTTTTTTACCATTTTCAATAAAACCATGGGCAAGTTCACAATGTCTTAATACGGCAAAGTTTCTTTCCAGTTGTAACTTAGATAAATTAAATTTGTTCATAATTTGCTCGGCAGTAACCGAACCCGTTTCATTAATATAATTGTAGATGTTTTTTTGCAGTTCAGTTAATCCATCGCTTCCTTCTTGTCCCGCCATTTTACGGGCCAATTTAGCACCATATACAGCGGCAACATCACACGTACGTGGGGGTTCCAATACTTCAAGATAACAATCCTCACAGAGCATTTTACCGTGATGCAGACATTGTTCTCCCTCGGGGATTTCGCTGTTACATTTAGTACAAATCATGATTATCCTTCCTTTCAGCATGTATAATCTCTTGAATGTTAATATACTAACAATAAAATGTTAATATATTAACATTTTATTGTCAATATTTTTTTGCAAATGTCAAATAGGGGGAATTGCGCTAAAAAATACACCGGGAAGGTATTGCCATATTAATCTAGGTTTAGCAAAACCGGACGAATGTATATAGTTTCCAGGTCTGATACCATAAACGAAACTGCTGTTAGGTGTAGATTTTTTTTGTATATTTGTCAAATTTGCGTTATGATGTAATAGTTACATAAGATAATACAATACTAACCAAATGAGGTGTTAATCTAATGAAAAAGGTTTTGATGATTTTTTTATTGGCACTGGTTATCATAAGTTCAACTACCAGTCCCGCTGCTGCTGCCGATAGTAATGCGACTGCGGCTGTTGCTCTATTTATCGACACGTCCGGTCACTATATTCCGGGAGTTGATATCTTAAATAAGGCGCTGAACGAAGTAATTCGATTTAAGATAAACGTCTTGCTTTTAGGGAGTGAAGTACAGTCCGGAAATGAGGTGTTACGGGATCTTAACCGTTGTAACGTCAATAGCGCAGCCGATGCTACCTTGGAGGAACTAGCCAAATACGGGACTGATCGCCATGTGAATTATATTGTTTTGGTATCTGTTCGACCACTGGATGTAGCTCTCGATTTAAAGGCTTATTCTACTGCCGATAACGCTTATATTGTGGATAAATCAGTTACCCGTCCGGATGGAACTGAAACTGCATCAGTAGTGGATACGCTGTCAGACATGGTTGGTAACGAGGTCGCTCAGGTTCTCCAGACAATTCATGGTTCTTAAGGTTCATTAAAGAAGTAATTTAATGAGGCATGGGGCTGTCGCACTAAGAAAACTAGTGTGGCAGCTTTTTTCTTTTTACCTGTCAATCAAAGCGGAGACGGGGTAGAATTATCAGTTTCTACATGATTGGAACAAATGAATGCAGCATCGAAGGAACTCAGCGATCTTTACATAAGGGGTGCTGTTTTTATGAAAAAAATAAGCGGGTTATTGAGATAGCTGTATCAATTTTATACGACTCATCGCTATTGGGTCGCATTCTGGGACATTTAAACATCCCATCTTGCTGCAGCTCTGTCGTAAATGGTTTATACAATCCTTTATGCTTCAGCAAAGTTGATAACTTTGTTATTTATTGGCACGAATATTGCAATA
The DNA here is from genome assembly GCF_002257705.1 of Sporomusa silvacetica DSM 10669. Taxonomy (GTDB): domain Bacteria; phylum Bacillota; class Negativicutes; order Sporomusales; family Sporomusaceae; genus Sporomusa; species Sporomusa silvacetica. Next base: position 15,591 of record NZ_LSLK01000107.1, on the reverse strand, counting down.
TATAAATGCGATATTTATGAACTAGAGATCATTTAGTATTCTACTGATAGATAAACTTCTAAACTAGGACAGGGAAATGCTAATGATGCAACACAATAGCTAATTTGTAGTGTATAAGGACAATGAAAGGGGTATCAAAGAATATGCAATGGTTTCGTGACTTACCAACAACAAGAAAGATACTTAGCTTAGTAATATTAATGGTATTGTTTACAGGTTTAGTTGGTTATGCCGGTTATAGGTCAACGATCCATATAAAAAACTCGCAAGATGATATGTACGAAAAAAATCTTCTTCCTGTCAAATGGGTTAACGCCGCCCGCAGCCAGTCTCAGGCTGCATTCGGGATTACTATGGAAGTTCTTCTGGCCGATATTGATAAAACTAAAGAAGCCAAGTTGCTTGCTGAGGCTAAAACTAGGATGGACGATGTAGAACAGCAAGTAAAACAATATGAAGCAGTAGTTCATAATGGTGAAAAAGAAAGGCTAATGCAGATTGAACAAATGTTTAATACATATAACCAGGAATGGAATAAAGCGGTAGAGTTGGCATTAGCGGGTAAAAAAAAGGAAGCCTATGATTATTATGAAAAAAATGCCTATGGGCATATCTATCATGCTAACAACATGTTAGAAGAAATGGCTGACAATGAAGCTAAACGGGCGGCCGATCGGTCAGAGCGTAGTGCCAAAGAAGTTTCTGAAGCCATTAATTGGATTATCGCTTTAACTGGTATTGCAATAATAGCTGCACTTGGACTTGGGCGGTTTATTGCCCACCAAATGATTATTAATCCCCTGCGAAATATGGTTACACGAGCAGAGAAAATGGCCAAAGGAGATTTTACAGGTAATACAGTTGGCGTATTATCAAGTGATGAGATTGGTCATCTAGGACAAGCCATTATCATTATGACTGATAACCTACGTAAGCTGGTGTCACGGGTTACTGATTCTGTTCAAGAGGTAACGGCTGCCTCCGCTGTTCTAACTGATGGTGCTGATCAATCGGCTCAGGTGGCAACTCAGGTTGCTGAATTAGTTATGCAGGTTGCCCAAGGGACACAACAACAATCCAATGCAGTAAAAGAGACGTCAGGTATCATTGATAAGATGTCAGCTAATATTCAGCACGTAGCCGAAAACGCTGCTACCGTTGTTGGGGTGGCAAGCCAAGGTGCACAAACTGCTCAACAAGGTAATAAGGCTGTGGCTGCGGTGGTTCAACAAATGGCCAATATTGAAGAGAAAGTAACGAATATTGGTATACTAGTAACAAAACTTGGAATACGCTCGAACGAGATTGGACAAATCGTTGATACTATCGCTGGAATTGCTAGCCAAACAAATTTGTTAGCACTTAACGCTGCTATTGAGGCCGCCAGAGCCGGGGAACAGGGCCGTGGATTTTCCGTGGTTGCCGAAGAGGTGCGTAGGCTTGCCGAACAATCGCAAGAGGCGGCTAAACAAATAGCCGGGCTAATTAATGAAATTCAGGGTGATACCATGCAAGCTGTTGCCGCTATGGAGTCAGGAACTAAGGAAGTTAGAGCAGGTACTAAGGTGGTAACCACAGCCGGCCAAGCCTTTGAGCAAATTAGGGTGCTTGTTGAACAGGTGTCCGCTCAAGTTACTGATATTTCAGCCTCTATCCATGAAATATCAGGTGGGAGCCAACAGATCGTAAGTTCTATTCAGAATATCGAACAAATTAGTAAGAATACAGCCGCTGAGGCCCAAACCATTTCAGCGGCAACTGAAGAACAGTCAGCATCAATGGAAGAAATGGCAGCATCAAGCCAACGGTTGGATCGAATGGCTCGGCAACTGAAGGATGCCATTAAAAGGTTTAAAGTATAAAATCCACTAGTGCGCGCATTGTGAAGAGGCTTTGATTGCAGATTAGTGGTAGAAGTTATCCTACTCAAACTAAAGCTATAAACATTCGAAAAAGGCACCTTACGCTTTGGCGTAAAGTGCCTTTTTGTCGACGATCTGAGGCGGGTTCTGCAGAACCTGCCTCTTGTATTTTTTTCTAAAAACAGAGGGGCGTCTCAACTCTTATTGTAACAGCCCCTTTTGGGGATCATTGATGGATATTGAAATTATAGTTTAGACCATTGTTATTGTCCCAATTATTTGCTGAATCTTTAAAGGAGACGCATAATGTATCATGGTTGTTAGTTATGACAGTAGTCTCAAAACCAGAAGGTGTTCTGGTCATATGCACATCCTGAGCATTTTGCCATTCAAAGCCATAGCCAATATGAGCATGAACACAGGAAGCACCACTTTTGGGTAATAATCCGTTATAGCAGATTTTTACATCTTCACCTGGGCGGGGATTTGTAGGGCTGATAATCACACTGTTTGCTAAATACTCGTTGCTGTTTGCTTTAAAGATCATATTATTTCCTCCTTATACTTTGTATACTTCAGCTTCATAATCAAGGAACAAAACCTTCAATAATTCACCTCCTTCTATCGACTATAGTTTAGTATTTCACAATCGAATTCCATCATTCTTGTAGATTGCTGGTAACATTAGTAATAGAAAAATAAACAGCACATGTAATTTCTAGCTCAATGGGAATAATATATGAAGTTGTATTTATCTTGCGAGGAGGCTGCATATGCAAAAAAAAGATTGTATTGCTATGGTACTTGCCGGAGGAAAAGGTACCCGCCTTAGCTCATTAACTTCAGCTATTCCAAAACCGGTAGTACCTTTTGGCGGAAATCATTGTCTCATCGACTTCACACTAAGTAATTGTTTCAATTCTCATATTGATACGATAGGTGTCTTGACACCGGCTAAACCATTTAAGCTTCCAAACCAGATTAAACGGCAAGATGCTGTTGGCAGTTCGACAATATATTCTTTGCCTCCTCGAAATAACCTGAAAAGCAGTATAGCTAGTGAATATACAGGAACTGCCAATGCTATACATGCAAATGCGGATTTTATTGATCAATTCAACCCGGAGTACGTTTTAATATTATCGGGTGATCATATTTATAAAATGGATTATACTGCGCTTCTTGATTATCACAGGGAAAAAGGTGCAGTCGCAACCGTTGCGGTTACGACTGTACCATGGGCAGAGACTAATCGGTTTGGCATCATGACTACTAAGACAGATGGAGCTATCGCAGAATTTACCGAAAAACCAACTAATTCTCAAAGCAATCTTGCATCTATGGGAGTCTATATTTTTTCTTGGGCAACTTTAAAAAAATACCTTTTAGAAGATGATTGCAATAAAAAGTCCAGCCATGATTTTGGTAAAGACATTATTCCGACTATGCTGAACCAGGGAGAAAAAATGTATGCAAATTCATTCAAAGGGTATTGGAAAGACGTGGGGACAGTAGAAAGTCTGTATGATGCGCATATGGACTTACTAAAAGAGCCTCCCGTACTTACTCTCGTAGATGCCAATTGGCCTGTTTTTTCTACCATGGCAGGAGATGTGGCACAGGCTGCTATTTTATTTGATAAAGAAAGAAATTCACTTTTTCATAGCGGTAGTTCAATCAACGGATTAATTAGTGGATCGGTTATTTTTTCTAACGTTTATATTGGTAAAAATGCCAGTATAAAAAATTCCGTAGTTATGCCCGGCACTGTAATTGGTGAGGGGGCATGTGTTGAGAGAGCAATTGTTGGACCTGGGGCGTGTATTAGAAATGGTTACAGCTTGCTGGGGGAAATTGATGGTTATTCGCGGATTGCAGTAGCAAGTGAGAATTCTACCATTCCTGATGTTTTACCAATGTATGCACTAGACAGTCGCGAAAAGGCAAAACAAACTGTAGCAAAAATAAAAAGCGACTCAATATTGGATTTTAGCAGACCTTCTTTGGTGAAAAGCTGAATGAATTGCTGCGCAAATGTCAGGCTGATGTAGAGGGAATAGCAATGGGATTGTTTATGAATTTATAATCCCGCCGAGGACAAAAATAGTATTATGACTTATACTGCAAAAAGACTTGAAAGCAAGCAGAAAAATAAGACTGAACTGTAAAAACGAGGTCTGGACATGAATTATGCAAAATGCTACGGCGTCGGATTATATTTGGCGTCGGTTGGCAAGGCAATATCAATTGCTATATGGCAAGTTGTATTTGGAAACAGGAGGAAACAAGTGATGGTTAAAACCGAAGAGCGGTATGGAAAGTCGGTTGTAGAAACAGAGACAGCTTTAGATAGGATAAGTTTTGGAAATGAAGTGGGTGAATTGAAAAGCCATACTGAGAAGGAAAGGTTTAAGGCAGACTTTTTAGATAGATTAAAAAGTCTGCATGGAAAAACACTAGCCACGTCTTCTGATTGGGAAAAGTATAGTGCATTAGCCAGTGTAGTGCGGGACTATATCAGCAAAGACTGGATTGCTACCAAACAGCATTATACGGATACGAGTATCAAACAGGTATATTATTTTTCTATAGAATTTTTGCTGGGCCGACTATTGGGGTCTAACCTGCTAAATTTGGGAATTAAAGATATCTGCCTTCAAGCATTGGATGAGTTGGGGGTTAATTTGGCGCAAATGGAAGCACAGGAAGAAGATGCGGGACTTGGTAATGGGGGCCTTGGGCGTCTGGCCGCTTGTTATCTTGATTCTATGGCTTCTGAACATATTCCGGGGCATGGCTGCGGTATACGTTACCGATATGGACTTTTTGAACAAAAGATTGTTAATGGATATCAGCAGGAGTATCCGGACAACTGGTTGAAAAACGGCTATCCATGGGAATACAGACGACCGGATGAAGCAGTGGAAGTTAAGTTCGGCGGCAACATACGAATGCAGATTAACGGAAAAACTGAGTATATTCATGAAAATTATGAATCAGTCATGGCGATTCCTTATGATGTTCCTGTAGTCGGTTACCATAACCATATTGTTAACACTCTAAGGTTATGGAGTGCTGAAGTAAAATTGCAACAGTTGGTATGTTCTGGGTTAAGTCGTGGTGATTGTCAGGGAACAATTGAATATACCCAAACAGTGCAAAATATTTCAAATATCCTCTATCCAGACGATAGTTCTTATGAAGGTAAGGTTCTCAGGCTAAAGCAGCAATATTTTATGGTGTCAGCCGGGGTGCAAAGCATTATCCGAAGTTATAAGGCTGTAAACACCGATATCGGTCAATTATTTAATCACATAGCTATTCATATCAATGACACGCATCCGGCACTGGCTATTCCTGAACTTATGAGGATATTGATGGATGAAGAGAGACTGGGATGGAATGAAGCATGGGATATTACCACTAAGACCATATCTTATACTAACCATACGATATTGCCGGAGGCCATGGAAAAGTGGCCGGTAGAAATGGTGAAAACTTTGTTGCCGCGTATTTTTATGATTATTAACGAAATCAATGAGCGGTATTGTCGAGAACTGTGGGGCAAATATCCTGGCGAATGGGAGCATATTCACCATATGGCAATGATTGCTGATGAACAAGTTCATATGGCCCATTTGGCTGTTGTAGGCAGTCATAGTGTAAATGGGGTGGCAAAACTTCATACCCAAATTCTTAAAGAGCAGGTTATGGCAGACTTTTATCATTTCTCACCCGCTAAGTTTAGAAATATTACAAATGGTGTTACTCACCGACGTTGGTTTATGCTGAGCAATCCATCGCTGGCTGCACTGATAAATGATAAGATTGGGCCGCATTGGATTGAATATCCATGCGATATGGCGCAGTTAATGAGATATGCCAATGATGCCGGTTTTCAGCAGGATGTTGCCAAAATCAAATTTCAGAACAAACTAAAATTGATTCAGCATATTAAAGAAAAATATAGTGTAAACGTTGATGTCAATTCAATTTTTGACGTGCATGTAAAACGTATACATGCCTATAAAAGGCAGCTTATGAATGTGCTGCATATCATGGATTTGTACAACAGGCTAAAAGATAGTCCGTCTCTTGATATCACGCCACGAACCTTCATTTTTGGGGGGAAAGCGGCTGCAGGCTATTTTGAGGCAAAACGAACAATTAAACTTATTCATGCACTGGCCGATGTGGTAAATAACGATAAAACCATTCGTGACAAAATAAAAGTGGTATTTATGGAAAACTATAACGTTTCATTGGCTGAACTTATTATTCCTGCTGCTGATGTAAGTGAACAAATTCCTACTGCCAGCAAGGAGGCTTGCGGTACCGGAAATATGAAATTGATGATGAATGGTGCCGTTACCATTGGTACATTAGATGGAGCCAATATCGAGATTCGTGATGTTGTGGGCGATGAAAATATCATTATTTTTGGACTAACTGCCCAGGAAGTACTGAATTATTACCGACATGGTGGCTACAATTCATGGGATATCTACAATAGCGATATGAGAATCAGAACCGTTACAGAACAGCTTATTAATGGCCTTTTTCCGCAGGGACGGGAAGAGTTTAAAGTGCTGTACGACTCTTTGCTTTATCACAACGATCGTTACTTTATGCTCAAAGATTTTGCTTCCTATGTTGAAGCTCAGAATTTGATCGACAGCCGGTATAAGGATCATAAGGTGTGGTCAAAAATGTGTATTGCTAACATTGCTTATTCTGGGAGGTTTGCCGGAGATCGAGTATTTACCGAATATGCTATGGATATTTGGGGCGTACGACCTGATGTTTCTGTCCGCTGTGATTGCTCAGAAGATGAATTCATCAGTTTCCACCATACCGGTTGTAAGCGCATCAATCAGGCAAGTAGCATGCCGTTACAATAAACAAAGTGAAATGGTCATTGTGCTGAATGTGATTTTGTGGCCGTATGCGGGAAACCCGCAAGTAACGTGAGAGAGTCTTCGTCAAAGCTGTGAGGTAGTATATATACTTAGCGGCGATAAGACGTGTGATCTATTCCGTATACCGAACACAGTAATTAAGCCCACAAACGCCGAAGGTACTTGGTTGGAAACGGCCTGGGAGATTAGGAAGTTGCCGGTTGATTAAGACACCTACTTAATATTGTAGGTGTCTTTTTTATTACTGTGCTTAGTCCGTTCAGAGTGCCCCTGATGCAAGGTGGAGCGAGGACGTCACCGTAAGCGTACTGAGAGTGATGGTGAAACTTTTATGGAAAATGTAGCCAGTCTAGCAGGATACATTGTGCGGATGGAGAAAATATTTATAACTGATATAGATGCAAGGGGGAAATAAGTGATGTACGGTAGAAGGCTGTGGTTATTTTTAGCGATTCTTGGTTTGTCAATTTTGTTTGTCGGTTGTTCCGGTACACAAGAGACCAAAGCTTCGACTGCAGGAAGTCTTATGGTGGGGATGATTACAGATGCTGGCACTATTGATGACAGGTCATTTAATCAAGGAACGTGGGAAGGCATTGTCAAGGCGGGAACGGATTTCAACTTTAAGCCCAAATATCTGCGTCCGTCCGGTTCGACAACAGCCGATTATGACAAAGAGATTGCCAATCTTCATGATGCGGGTTACAGGTTGCTTATTACCCCTGGGTTTAAGTTTGAGAATTCAATTTATGCAGCACAAGAAAAATACCAGGATACAAAATTTGTAATCCTGGATGGAGTTCCGCATCCGGGTAACGATTACAGTAAGGTTAAAGTTGAGCAGAATACAGTAGCTATTAACTTCGCCGAACATGAATCCGGTTTCCTGGCAGGTGTTGCGGCTGCTTTACAGATTAAGACCGGTGAATTTGGTTTTATTGGCGGCATGGAGATTCCTTCTGTGCAGCGTTTCAATTGGGGTTTTCAGCAAGGTATAAAATACGCTAATGCCAATTTGGGTACTCAAATTAGCGTAAAAACCGAAAACTTCATTTATCAAGGCACTTTTCATGATGTTGCGGCAGGCCAACAACTGGCTGCACAGATGTATGACCGAGGCGTCAATGTCATTTTTGCCGCAGCTGGCAGTGTTGGTATTGGAGTAATTAATGAAGCGGTAGCGCGGACAAAAGGCGGACAAGCAGTTTGGGTTATTGGCGTCGATGTAGATCAATATGCACAAGGTTACTATGATGAAGGCAAGACAAAATCAGTTATTTTGTCTTCGGCGATGAAGTGTGTTAATCAGGCAGCTTATGATATGGTTAAAAGTGTAAAGGAGGGGAATTTCCCAGGCGGCAAGACACTTATTTTTAATGTAAAAAATGATGGTATTGGCCTTCCTGCTAAAAATCTAAATCTCAAGGAAGAGGTTACAAGTAAAATTAAAGAAATTGTTGCTAGCATGAAAGAAGGCAAAATAACGGTTGCTGATAAAGGCGAAGGGTTATTGCGTTAAAGTTATGCCGTAATAGATATTTATAACCCAAATTCACCTGAATGTACCAGGCAAGAATGGGTCCGGATTGGGGAGAGAGCTCAGCTGTATGAGCAGCTCTCTTATCCGGACCTACTTTTAGTCTAACAGAATTTATAACTAAATTCTGTTGACATAAGAACGACTAAGGCTTCTGCCGGCGTCCTGAGGGACTTGGCACAAGCCAAGTCTTTTCTTATCCAGATGGAAAGGTAAACTTTTCTTATCTAAAACATCAGCAAGCGGGAACAACTATTTCTCGGGCTAGGAGGTTGGCAGGCGTGGAGTACGTCGTAGAAATGCAGGGCATTCGTAAAGAGTTTATCGGGATTGTCGCCAATGATGATATTACGTTAGCCGTTCGGCGCGGTGAAATCCACGCAATATTGGGGGAAAATGGCGCAGGAAAATCTACGTTGATGAATATTCTGTTCGGACTATATCAGCCAGATAGTGGCAGAATACGACTGCGCGGACAGGAAGTCCGGATTACTAATCCGAATGTTGCCAATGATTTGGGAATTGGCATGGTTCATCAGCATTTTCAATTGGTTCACAACTTTACCGTTACGGAAAACATTATTTTGGGGATTGAGCCTAGCCGGTTTGGCATTGTTAACACCCGATCTGCAAGCCGGCGGATAAAAGAATTATCTGAACGTTATGGGCTGAATGTCGATCCGGATGCAAAAATTGAGGATATTTCTGTAGGCATGCAGCAACGTGTAGAGATTTTAAAAATGTTGTATCGTGATGCAGAAGTTCTGATTTTTGATGAACCGACAGCTGTTCTTACGCCACAAGAAATTGCCGATCTTATTGGGATTATGAAAAACCTTGCTGCAGAGGGAAAGGCTATTATTCTCATTACTCACAAGCTAAAGGAAATTAAAGCGGCAGCAGATCGTTGTACAGTGATAAGACGGGGACGATGCATTGGTACTGTAGATGTAGCTTCATGCAGTAAAGAAGAAATGGCTGAGATGATGGTCGGGCGGCCAGTCTTTTTAAAAGTGGAAAAGGAGGGGTACTCTCCGGGGGAAGTTCTACTGGAAATCAAGGAATTGACAGTACTTAACCAGAGCAAGAGGCCAGCAGTTAAAAAAATATCTTTTTGTGTACATGCCGGCGAAATTCTCGGTATTGCCGGTATAGACGGCAACGGGCAGTCAGAGCTAGTCGAGGCTATTACCGGTCTTAGAAAGATTCAGACAGGCCAGATTCTATTACAAGGCAATGATATTTCTTCCTTAACTATTAAAGAGCGGATTGATGCCGGACTGGCACATGTGCCGGAAGACCGCCAGAAACGGGGCCTGGTGCTTGACTATAGCCTTGAAGATAATCTGGTGCTTGAAGTATATGGCCGGCCGCCGTTTTCCCAAAACTATGTGCTAAACCGCCCTGCTGTGCGGCATTACGCGAAAGAGATTATGCAGTATTTTGATGTTCGTGCCGCACAAGGTTCTGTTACGATCGCTAGGTTATTGTCAGGTGGTAATCAGCAAAAAGCCATTATTGGACGGGAAATAAGTCTAAATCCTAAGGTTCTGATTGCCGTACAGCCGACAAGAGGTCTTGATGTTGGCTCGATTGAGTATATTCATAGACGGTTAATCGCGCAGCGGGATGCCGGATATGCGGTGCTGTTGGTATCCTTGGAACTGGAGGAGATTTTGAATCTTTCAGATCGTATTGCAGTTATTAGTCAGGGCGAATTAATTGGGTTAGTCCAGGCTGATGCTACAAATGAAAATGACCTCGGTATGATGATGGCTGGTATTCGAAAGGAGGCAGACTATTGACAAAAATAAATTGTCAAAGTCAAAAAGAGGCTCTTATTTTGCTGATGACCATTCTATTAGGCTTGTTAGCCGGAGCCGTTTTTATGTTTTTAACCGGCCACGATCCGGTAACTGGCTATGAGTTTTTATTTCGGGGTGGGTTAATGAGCTTGGAACGGGTCGGTAATACGATAGCAACAGCTGTGCCCCTGATATTTACTGGGTTATCAGTAGCTTTCGGGTTTAAAACCGGTCTTTTTAATATTGGGGCAGCCGGTCAGATGTTAATCGGCGGCTTTTGTGCTATCGCTGTGGGGTTGACAGTGGATATTCCCAAGCCGCTGCTGCTAACCGTCATGGTATTGACGGCAATGGTATGCGGCGGTTTATGGGGGGCAATACCAGGCTGGTTTAAAGCTAGGTTTAATGTTCATGAAGTGGTTTCTACTATAATGCTTAACTGGATAGCCTACTGGTTGGTATACTATCTTGTGCCAGCCTATTTTAAAGGCTCATTTGAAACAGAATCCCGGAATATCCCGGTGGCTGCTTCACTACGTATAGATTGGCTTTCACAGTTATTTAACGGCTCGTATATTAATTTGGGGATTTTTTTGGCAATTGCCGCCGTGTTGCTTAGTGTATTCGTATTGCAACGAACAACACTCGGGTTTGAATTAAAGGCAGTGGGGTTCAATCGCTATGCAGCGGAATACGCGGGTATTAACGCTGGCCGCAGTATTATTCTTTCGATGGTGATTGCCGGGGCTCTGGCCGGATTGGGCGGTATGACACTATACTGTGGTTATGCTACCAACCTCCAAATCGGGATATTGCCGTCACAAGGAATTGACGGTATTGCTGTAGCTTTATTGGGGGCTAACTCACCGTGGGGAGTCTTGGGAGCTGCGCTGTTTTTCGGTTTGTTATATTCCGGCAAAGGCTTTATGAATGCGATGACCAGCATACCGCCGGAAATTGCCGACACTATTATTGCCACAATTATCTACTTTGCGGCCACAAGTGTACTTATTGAAAAAGGTCTTGATAAGCTTCTAAAACGACAAAAAGGAGGGGCTTAATTTGTGGCAGGTTTTGCAGCAGATTTCACCCTATGCAATTGCGTTTGCCATTCCTTTGCTTGTTACTGCGATTGGTGGTCTGTATTCTGAACGCAGTGGGGTGGTTAATATTGGGCTGGAGGGCCTAATGGTTATTGGCTCTTTTGCTGCAGCTATTACAATCTCAGTTTTGCAGCCGGTTATGCATAGTCAGGCTCTCTGGATGGGGCTCTTAGCGGCGGTGTTGGCGGGCGCGCTATTTTCCCTGTTGCATGCGTTTGCCAGCATTAGTTTACATGCTAATCAGGTAATCAGTGGAACGGCTATTAATATGATTGCCGGTGCGCTTACTGTGTTTATCGCACGCAATACGACAGGCAGCGGCAACATCCAGATTAGCCCGTTTACCCGGTTTGATATATCGATACTTAGTGATGTGCCGCTGGTCGGAAAATTGTTATTTGTCAATACCTACGCGACAACCTGGCTTACGCTGTTCATATTGATAGTTGCTTATGTTGTCTTATATAAGACTGTTTTCGGACTGCGTCTTAGAGCTTGTGGGGAACATCCGCAGGCCGTTGATTCGGCAGGGGTTAATGTGCAGTTGATACGTTATATAGCGGTCATCATATCAGGTGCATGTGCCGGGCTGGGTGGTGCCATTGTCCTGACAACCTATTCGGGTGAGTTTAATGGCACGGTATTTGGTTTGGGCTTTTTAGCTTTGGCGGCACTGATTTTCGGACAATGGAAACCGCTTGGTATTTTAGGGGCTACCTTTTTTTTCGGTTTTGCCAGCACGATAGCGACATCTGCACAGGCTATTCCGGCTTTAGCGCATATGCCGGGCTTAGTACTTAAAACATTCCCGTATATTGTAACGTTGATTGTACTTGTTTTATTTTCTAAAACAACACAACCACCGCGTGCGTCCGGGGAACCCTTTGAGCAGGGAAAACGTTAGTGATTGTGGTTTCTAAAGATAAAATGTAAACGAATTAAAACAAACATAAATAGCCTGATGTAGTGTAAGCATACAATTATGTTGTTTTATGTTTTATTTTGTGATATTGTATTTAAAAATACAGAGTATGTAACGGTGGTGAAATTATGCAGTTAATTACTGTATCCGGTCCGCCTTCTGCAGGGAAAACGGCAGTGATTGCCAAGATTGCTGAAGTCTTGCAACATGACAAAATAAAAGTGGCGGTTGTGAAATTTGATTGTTTGTCGACTAAGGATCAGGAATTTTATCAAAAAAAGGGTATAGTTGCCAGGACTGGACTGTCAGGCAATATTTGCCCAGACCATTTTTTCGTCAGCAATATTGAGGATTGTGTAGCATGGGCAAACCGGAAAGGTTTTGCGATGTTAATCAGTGAGAGCGCCGGACTATGTAACCGTTGTTCGCCGCATATCCGCGGGGCATTGGCGGTATGTGTGATTGATAATTTGAGTGGTGTTGACACCCCGCGAAAAATTGGGCCAATGCTTAAACTGGCTGATATTGTTGTGATTACCAAAGGGGACATCGTCTCGCAGGGTGAACGGGAAGTATTTGCTTTTCGCGTCAAACAGGCCAATCCCCGGGCAGTAATTATTCATCTCAATGGCATTACCGGGCAAGGTGCTCAGGAAGCCAAAGAATTATTTTGTAACGCCGCGGAGTTTGAAAGTCTTATTGGCTGTCAGCTGCGGTTTTCCATGCCGGCAGCTACTTGTTCGTACTGTTTGGGCCAGGTTCGTATTGGCGAGGACTTCCAAATGGGTAATGTGAAAAAAATGGAGTTAGACTGAGAAGGGACTGGGGTCTAAGTGTGGGAAAAGCTATCTTCTATGACTATGCAAGAATTGTTTACTGCCTATCCGTATGCAGCTGATTTTTTTCAAGCCTTACCGTTGCCGGTTAAATCGTTTGACCGGGTTTGTAATTATTTTTCAAGTATGGACGAAGAAACTTCCCAGGATTTAGGGATGGATCAGCAGGTTCTTATCGAACAATTTGTCGCTTTTATGACTCAGATGCAGCAACTGCAGGTTGAGGAGGAGGCAGTCAAATCTGTTACTATTGTTGGTGGACAAGACAAAGACGGTCAGAGTGAAAATATATTAGTAACAATTAATGCCGGTGAAGTTATTTGCATCGTGGGACCAACAGGTTCGGGGAAGAGCTGTTTGCTGGCAGATATTGAGTGGATTGCGCAGCGGGATACACCGACAAAACGAAAGATACTGATCAATAATCAGATTCCGGATGTGAAACGTCGTTTTTCCATAGAACATAAGCTGGTTGCCCAACTCTCGCAGAATATGAATTTCATTATGGATTTGACGGTTGAGGAATTTGTCAAGATGCATGCCGAAAGCAGAATGGTGGAAAATGCGGCGGAAATTTGCGCTAACATTATTGTGAAAGCCAACGAATTAGCTGGCGAGAAGTTTTTGCCAGCTACGCCGGTTACCTCATTAAGCGGCGGCCAGTCCCGTTCCCTGATGATAGCTGATGCGGCCTATTTGAGCAAATCGCCGATTATCCTGATTGATGAAATTGAGAATGCCGGAATAGACCGCCAAAACGCGATTCGGCTGTTGGTTGACAGACAAAAAATTGTGTTGATGGCTACTCACGACCCGATTTTGGCCTTAATGGGCGATAAGCGGCTGGTGATCAAAAACGGTGGAATTAAGAAAGTCATTGTGACTTCAGAACAAGAACGTCATAATTTGGTCTTGCTGGAGAAATTGGATCGTCAACTATCCGCAATCCGGGATATATTGCGTAACGGAGGGTGCATTGATCTAATACCGGCCGAACCGGGGGTGACAATTTGTTAACTGCGGCTATGCCGCCAAGATAGGAGGTCATTCTTTTCATGGAAAACTTCAATGCAACTGAATATGACCAGACGGCAGGAAAGCTATTTGCTCCTGTTTATCCTGTTATTGCCGAGCAAATTGTGAATAAGACGCAGAAAACCAAGGGAAAATGTTTGGATATTGGCACCGGACCAGGGTATTTGGGTATCGCTATTGCCAAGATTACCAACCTGGACGTTTGCCTGTTTGACATTTCGGAAAAAGCCTTAAGTCTCGCCAATGAAAAAATTGTTGGTGAGGGACTGGAAACCAGGATGAAGACGTTACTAGGCGATGTTCATAACATTCCATTGGACGATTCATCTGTTGATTTGGTAATTAGCCGTGGCTCCTTTATTTTTTGGAAAGACAAGTCGAAAGCGTTTGCAGAAATATTCCGGATTCTTGCTCCCGGAGGATTTGCCTATGTAGGTGGTGGCTTTGGCACCGATGAATTGCGTGCTGAGATTGAGCAAAAAAGCAAGGAACGCAATGATTCATGGGAAGAGCGACGGAAAAAGCTTACCGGCGACAATTTTGGCGAGAAAATTGTAGAAGCGCTGATGGTGGCAAATATTCCGGATTACAAGATAGTATTGCAAGGCGGATTTTGGGTTATTATGCGAAAATAGCTAAAGCTGTTTTTCATTTCCAGAAGAGGATGTAGAGGTGAAATGATGATTTATTATAAACCAATTGGCGTTATTCAGTCGCCGTTTAAAGAGCCAAGAGGAACGCCTATTCAACCCACGGCGGCGCGGGATGTGGAAGGTATCATTGAAGTATATCCCGGCTATTGGGAGGGGTTGAAAGATATTGAAGGATTTTCACATCTGATCCTTCTTTATCACCTGCATCTAGTAAAGGAGTCTGGTTTATTAGTTAAGCCATTTCTGGGCGATGAACTGCATGGCATCTTTGCTACGCGATCTCCGGGAAGGCCAAACTCCATTGGCTTTTCAGTAGTGCGTCTTACCAAGGTTGAAGGCAATAAACTTTGTATCAGGGATGTAGATATTGTAGATGGAACTCCTCTTTTGGATATAAAGCCTTATGTAGCAGAATTTGATGCTCGGCTAGATGTAAAAGCCGGATGGTTTGAACAGAATATGCATAAGCTTGCGACAACAAAAGATGATGGGAGATTTGCAAAATAGTATGTACTCGGTAAATTAAGCTGTTGCTGGGCAGAAGATAATTTCCGTCCAGTTTTTTCGCTGGTCAGAAGCACCAGTATGGTTACTATTTGTACTAAAACTATATGTTTTTAAGTAATTGAGAGGGGGGCCGTGCTGAAATTCTTACGTTTCAACACGGCCCCCTCTTTGTTTTTGATTAAACTATCTACATCTACACATTCCATGTCACTTAATATTTAGCAATACAGTCAGAGACTACGGTCTTTTTTAGTTGACTAGAAATTGAATACTTCGTCGATTTCTTCGTCTGTGAAATCCCATGTAGTGTTATGTGGTGCACATTCTTCCTCGAAGAACTCTGGCAAACGGTCATCAGCATTGGTGAAGCCGGCCCTGTGGTTGAAGCCGCGCTCAGCCTTGAGAACAGATT
>NZ_LSLK01000105.1 GCF_002257705.1 Sporomusa silvacetica DSM 10669 | reverse complement strand
TGTGAAAAGCAATAGAAAAGTGAGCCATTTGACATTCAGAAAGTGAGCCACTTTTGATGCTCAAGAATTGAGCCACCCCGATAAGAATATTAGATCTCTTGGTCTTCAACGTTGTTGTCTGGAGTCTCACCTCCAAACTGTCCGGTTGCCGCAATCCTCTGGCGGAGACGGTATGAGGGACCATTAGTATCGATAATATGAGAGCGATGGGTCATTCGATCCACGATGGCTGCCGTGAGCATAGGATCACCGAAGATCTCCGTCCAGCGAGAAAACTCCAAGTTCGTGGTGATGATCACACTGCCGCGTTCATTGCGACTGGACAGAATCTGAAACAGCAGCTCGGCGCTGGAACGTGCGAAGGTTAGATACGACAGTTCATCCAAGATCAATAAGTTGAGTTTGTTGAGTTGTTGTTCCAACTTAGAAAGTGTGTGATTCTGCTGAGCCTCTAACAAATCATTCACTAGTCCTGCAGCGGTGTAAAACCGCACGCGTAGTCCTTTTTCACAGGCTTTTAGACCAAGGGCCGTTGCCAGATGCGTTTTTCCCGTACCAGGGTTGCCACAAAAGACAATGCCTTCTTTTTGCTGGATATATTGGCAATCAGCCAATTGCCAGATAACAGCAGGGTCTACGTGTGGTACGTTCTTGAAGTCAAACTCATCGAGGGTTTTGATGACCGGAAATTTGGCTTGCTGCATTTTTAGGCGGCGTTGATTTTCCTGACGATGCGCCACTTCGTTTTTCATGATTCTGAGCAAAAAATCCGCATAGCCCCAGCCGTTTTGCTCCGCTTCCCGAGCTACCGTTTGGTATTTGGAGAAACAAGGCAGCTTTAGCTGCTTAGCATAAAACGTAATCATTCCCGCATGGCTATCCATATTCAATTCCTCCCCTTCATGAGTGTGTCATATTGCTTTAAGTTCACTGGCATGATTTTGGGGAGGCGTGGATCGGTAGGAATAGGCTCTGGTGGCTGTACCTGCCGATGTATTGCCTGCCAAAGGTGAAATCGGACAGCCTCAACGGAATGATGATTCGCTAATTGGGCTTTACGAACAGCATTCAAGACCGCTTCTTGTCCGTACTGGACTGTGAATTTTAAAATAGCAACGAAATCTCTGTCGGCAGTTTTCCCTGCCAGGCGATGCTTGAGATCCATAATCTCCGAAGGAAGACCCGCATGACGTACTGGCGCTGCATTGGTAACAGCACGTGGCTTTTTCTCAAGCGCAGGCAGATAGTGAGCTAACTCGTAGGAAACATCACCTCTTTTGTAAGAACGCTCATGAGTTACAATCTTTGTTGATTTGTGCCAAACCTCCACATGAAGCGGATATCCTTTAACAGTTACTTCCTGACCGATGAGGTGTACCGGCACAGAGTACTCGTTATGATCGAACTGTATCAGAGATCCGTCTCGCACTTTAGCTGGTTTTGTAATGGCACATTCGAAGCTACCTTGCGGCAAAGATGTGAGACAGGCTCGTTCTTCTGCTAGCATAGTACCAACCAGTGATGGACGGCTTTGGATTTTGTGAGTCAGGTAATCCTTGCTGTATTGATCCAGACAACTTTGCAGTTCTTCCCATGAATCTACATGGGGAATTGGAACGAGGACATTACGCCGGGAGAATCCTACCAGATTCTCCACCAGGCCCTTTTCATTACCCTGCCCTGGATTACAAAACGTGCTGGCAAAGGCATAATGAGCTTTTAAGTATTGAAAGGGCAATTGCTCTTGGGTAACGTGTCTGCCCCAACCTTCCTTCACTGCAGTCTTTACGTTGTCATAGATCAGGCGCCGGGGAACACCGCCAAAAAATTCGAATGCCTTCCGATGGCCCATAAGAAAAGACTCATACCGTTGAGTTGGGAAGGCTGCAACAAAAATGGCCGCACTATGACAGAGGCGCATGCAAAAGAGTTGGACTACAGTACGCTGCCCTTTTATGTATGCGATAGCCGTTCCCCAATCTACCTGGGCTGCTTCGCCGGGATCAAACTCAAGTGGAATATGCACCTTCGTCGTCTGCTTTAACTGGCGGACGAATTGACGAACAGTGGAGTAGCTGCCGGTAAAATTATGTTCTTTGCATAAACGATCATAAATTCGTTTGGCGGTGTGTCGTTGCTTGGGTAGATTGTTTAGTCGGTCTTCTTCGAAATAGCTATTAATGATATCCTTGACCGGCCCGATTACTGGGAAACCACGTTGGGGAGGCTTGGCAGTTAATGGCATAACCTCTCCTTCAACGTACTTTTTTACAGTATTTCTAGAAATACCAAGTCTGCTGGCAATTTCTCGTTGCGATAGCCCTTCAACTGCGTAGGCATGTCTGATAAACTGATATTGATCCACCTCGATCACCTCTAAAACCTCCTGTCGCTTTTGTCTCAGCAACTCTAGCATACAGGATTTTAATATGGTCGGGGTGGCTCATTTTGACATTGTCATTTTGAGCCACTTTGGCTCACTTCTAGAATATCATTCACA
>NZ_LSLK01000104.1 GCF_002257705.1 Sporomusa silvacetica DSM 10669 | reverse complement strand
AGAGAATATTCTCGGTTTGGATAAAGTTCGTATTGGCCGTTTCGCATATGACCCATTTTCTTACGGATTATTTGGTAAAGAAATTGGCGTTGACGGCATTCGCGTTGATAAAAAATTAGGCAGTGTGACATTTGTCGGTTCGGTTAATAATGTCAGGGGAAATGTCAGTCAAGGAACCGGTCTCGGAGATAGCGGTGACGCAAACACCGTTACTACCGCCGAATTCAGCGGCAAGGTCGGCAAGTCAGTGGGCTGGAAGGCCGGCTTTTACTGGGCTGACGCACCTGGTACCGGCAATCGTATTGGTACTGGCAACACCAATACAGGTATCTTCGGGACCAACACTACTGCTGAGACAATTTTTACGCAGAGCCGGGGGATGTCAGTTGGCTTTGACGCCAAACTGGGCAACAACCTCCTACTAATCGGTAACTATCTAACTACCAAGCTTGACAATGCAGTTGCAGGCCTCCCTGATAACCCCAAAGCCTGGTCAGTCGAGCTCACCAGTGCCACGAAAGCCCCACCCGTTTTTTATGGAGGAAAACTCCTTGTTGATCTTAAAAAAGTTAAAGACTTCGGCTGGTCAGTCTCCTATCGCAGTATGGATGCCGGAGCCATTCCAGAAGGTCTCGGAGGCTTTGACTGGCAGGCAGTCGGCTATGTCACTGATCCCTACTCAACACTGCTAAAAGGCAGTGATAATGTTAAGGGCCTTTTCGTAGCGTTGCAGACCACGCTCGGAAAAAACCTTGTTTGGACTATTCAGGGTCAAGATCTCAAAATAAAAAACAGAGGTTTGACCAATTTGTCTTCAGATAATCTTGGCAAAACCTATATGACCAAGTTTGAATTCTTCTATTAAAATTTTAATTCAGCAACCAACAAGTAAACAGGATTTTTTCTTAACTTTCGTAGCTTTTATATGTGATCAGGATGAACTTCTGGGGTTAAAGTATATAAGTCTAGTTCATTGGAATGGCAACAATTGTTTGTTGCTTTCTATGAGTTAGGCTTTTTGTTTTTTTGCCAGGGTGGAGCAACTAATCCGGATAGGGTGCCATTTATGCATTCCGGCACCGCTTTTTATAGAAACTGCCAAACAAAATTAATTATAAGGGGACGAAATCTCTGTAATGTGATTGGAAGAAAACGTTGTGTTTGGGTGTCGATGCTGATTTTTGGAGCTTTTGGTGTATTGCTGTCTGCGGCACCGGATCTTACTACTGTAATGATTGCCCGGGCGGGTATTGGGCTGGGAATGGGGGGCTTCCTACCCTCGGTTACCACATATTTGAGCGAAATGGTGCCTGCCAAACTTCGCGTATCCTATATGTCGGCACTTATAGGCTGTACAACAGGCGGGTATATGCTGGCGGGGAGTAGCTCTGCTCATGGCCTTATTAAGCCTGTTTGCTTTTGTGATTGCAAAATATGTGCCGGAGTCGCCGCTGTGGCTGGAGAGTAAAGGCCGTTTTGAAGAAGCCGATAAAATTATCAGTGAGATTGAACGGAAGGTGGAAAAACCGGTTGGACAGGCGCTGCCGGAGGTAGTAATTCCTGCTGATTATCAACCGGTTGAAAAGCAGCAGGTTGGCTTGACGGCAATTTTCGGCAAAGAATATCTTGTGACAACCATCATGGTAACTATTTTATAAGGAATGGGATTTTCTGAATTACTCGGCCAAACTGCTTGATATATTTGTCAAATGTGATAATTTGAACTCCTTGGTCGAAATGATAGCCAAATTTGTTCACAATCCGGTACATATTATGCTTCGACAGTTATCCCAAAAGATAATACGCCCTACTATCTGAAACTTGATATTAGCCCGCTGCGGCGTTTAATAAGTAAAATTTATTTGAATGGTGTCCATTTAGGCTATTTAGTAACACTTGAAACAAATCAAACTTTCGCGACTCTGGATAAAGAGTTATATAAATTGATTGGTAATTTATGTGCGAAAGCCATAATGGCTGAGTTAATCTAAGCATGGGCTTATCCAACCTGTATATTATTCAAGACAGCGGAACAATTATTGTCGATACAGGTTGCCAAAGCGACAAAGAAGCAAAATTACAATCCCAGTTTCTTTCTATTAGTTTTTTTGCTATAATATACTATAAGTTAAAACTTATTTAATCCAATTTCCGCAGAGCCGAAATCGGATTAATGTCTCGAATTAGCCATACAAGCATTGTGCTTTTCGTTATATTTTGCTTGACTGGCAGCATCGTCAAAATGCGACCAAGGACAACGTACTTTGGGTGGGTTTATTTTAGATGCTGTGCGATGAAGTCAAGTGTTTTCAAAAAAAATGACCAACTATATCAAGGCGTACTTGCAGATTTGTGCTGCGAAAATTGAGTTTTTACTAAAGTTGCGAAAACTGGTAAGGCTGAGGAAAGGTTTGGGGTTACCGCTATTCCTACATAGAATCCAGCCAGGCAGGTGAGTGTGGTGAAGTATAAAATCGGCGAAGTATCTCATCTCTTGGGAATACCGATTGATACAATACGCTATTATGAAACGAAGGAAATTGTCAATCCTGATAAAAACAAAGAGAGTGGCTATCGCTATTATGACGCTTGGGATATTAATTATTTACTAGATTGTAAATATTGGCGTAGCTTTGACTTTTCTTTGTCAGATGTAAGGGGAATTATAAATGAATGCTCTTATGAAGATATATGTGAGAAATTGCTGGAGCAGGAAGCTAAACTAACAAAAGTTGCTGCTCATTATCAAAAGCTAGTAAAAAGAACAGCAGATTACAGGTTGCAACTTCAACGTATTAAAAAATTTCTTTGGCAATGTGGTCTGGAAAATAGCCCTGACATTGTTTGTTGCAATCTCCGGGCGAATTATATTTTTGATAAAAGCCTTGAAGTAAAAAAGTTGACGAAGAAATATTTAGAATTGTTTCCATTCACCCGGCCGTATCTTGAGATTCCGCAACATGCTATAATCAACCGATTGACAAGTAATGAACATGTATGGGGATTTTTCCTCACGGCCGGGGATGCTAGGGAATTTGGTATAAAAATTGAACCTCCTGTTAAATACATTCCTGCTAAGCGCAGTGTATATACAATTATTGCTGCAGGCTCCAAGGGGACTTTTACGCTTAAAATGCTTAATCATGTCAACGATTATATGGATCAACACGGCTATGAGCTTGATGGTGACGCCATTGGCAGTATACTGGCAAGAGTGCATAAAGGTGGGGAGTATGTTCGATATATGGAAATTTGGGTACCGATAAAATAGTAGTATATTGGGTTTATATACGGTTATGCTCACAACTGGACAGCATCGAAACCATTCTGTTGTGGGCAAAGTTGAATAGGACCTTCAATGTATAGAAAATATGAGAAGACTGACTGCCGCCAATGCGTAGGTGGTAGTCAGTTTTTTATTGTACAAATAATTCTTGACTCTTTAGTGACTCAAGGGTTTATTCTAAAATATATAAACTAGCCTTCCGGAAGGGATAGTTAAAAAAATAACGCAAACTATATGCGGAGGATTATTATGTTGAAAAAACTATTTACCCCTTACTCCATAGGCAACTGTTTAATACCCAATCGTCTAGTGGTTACAGCTATGGTTACGAATTATAACAACTCAGACGGAACCGCAACCGAGCGCTATATTGCCTATCATGAGGCTAAAGCGAGGGGCGGCTGGGGTCTTATAATAACCGAGGACTATTCAGTTAATGAGCAGGCTATGGGTTATAAATATATAGCCGGTCTCTGGAATGACAGTCAGATAGCGAGCCATAAGGCATTTACAGATAGAATACACCAATATGAGAGTAAAGTTTTCTGTCAAATTTATCATGCCGGTCGTCAGAGTCACGCTGGCGTTAACGGCGGAGTCCAACCTGTAGCCCCTTCGGCGATCCCTTGCCCCTGGTGCCGGGATTTACCACGCGAGTTAACCATTCCCGAAATCAAGAAAATTGTGCAGGATTTTGGCGATACGGCATTGCGTGCGCAAAAAGCCGGCTTTGACGGTATTGAAATCCACGGCGGACATGGTTATCTTATTGCAGAATTTATGTCACCTTATGCGAATAAACGGATTGATGAATATGGCGGTAATTTGCTTAACCGATTGCGTATTGTTAAGGAAATAATTGACGATATTCGTACTAAGGTTGGCCCTGATTTTCCTGTAATCATGCGATTTTCTGCAGATGAAGTCATCCCAGGTGGGCGCGACATGTCAGAGACCCGTATAATTGTACAATTTTTGGAAAAATGGGGATTGGATGGTTTGCACATATCCAGTGGTGTATATGGGAATCACGGTATTGCAGCGCCTATGCACATACCCCATGCCTGGATTGTACAGTATGCGGAAGAGGTTAAAAAACTTGTTAAAATTCCAATTATAACTGTCAACAGAATTAATGATCCTTTTATGGCTGATAATATCATCGCTATGGATAAGGCCGACTTTGTAGGCATGGGACGTGGCTCTTTAGCAGATCCCGATCTACCTAATAAAGCGAAAGAAGGCGACTTTGAATCTATCCGCTACTGTATTGGATGTTTGCAGGGCTGTACCGGCGCGCTGGCGTCCAAAGGAACTGAAACTTCGGTGCACTGCCTGGTAAATCCTACACTCGGTCAGGAGTATAAAATTGACTATAGTAAAGTACCGGTCGCAAAAAAAGTCTTTGTTGCAGGGGGCGGACCTGGCGGCATGGAGGCGGCTCGGGCGGCAGCATTAAAAGGACACGAGGTTCATCTCTATGAAAGTAACGACCAACTGGGCGGACAATTCCGTTCAGCAGCTTATCCGCCATTTAAAGGCGAGCTTGCTACTTTTACTGTATGGCAGATCAGAGAATTGAATAAGCTTGGTGTCAATATCCATCTTACGACCACGTTAACTGCCGATATTGTGAAGCAGGAAAAACCGGATGCAGTTATAGTAGCTACAGGCGCTACACCGATCATGCCGCGTATTCCGGGTATTGACAGTCCTAATGTTTTTAATGCACAGGATGTATTGCTCGGCAAGGTGGCAACAGGTAACAATATTATTGTAGCAGGCGGCGGAATGGTTGGTGCTGAAACAGCCGCCCACCTCGCCCTTCAGCAAAAAAAAGTATGTGTCGTTGATATGTTGCCGGAGATTGCAGGGGATCTGGATGGTGTCAGCAGGGAGCAGCTGCTCAAATTGCTTGATGAATATAGGGTAGAGCAAATTACCAATGCCAAAGTTTACGAAATTTGTACGCAGGGAGTACTGCTAGACAAGCATGGTATTATTACCCTCCATCCAGCGGATACTGTCGTTATAGCTTTAGGTTCAAGAAAAAATGACAAACTGTACGAAGAACTTGAAGAATTTACAGGCAAAAAAATGGTAATTGGTGACGCAGTTTTACCACGTCAGGCTATTGAAGCCATTTTTGAAGGGTTCGAAGCTGGTTTGAATATCTAGGTAAATAAAATTACGTACAGATGATATTTCTAACAAAACATAAAAAGCCAGAGAAAATGTAAGAATTGTATTGAAACTAAGTTTCAATACAATTCTTGTACAGTGGTAATATATTAAGGAAGAAAACGTTGAAAATGGTAATTTCACGAAACCGGTCTATAAGTCTAATGGCCTGCATCCTGCTGGCGGCTTTGCTTGTTGTGCCAGCTTCCGTTGTCAGCTTCAGCCCAAAATCAGGGCGGACTAGTTAAATTAGCCGATAATGTCTATTCCTATGGTTGATGTCAAAACGACATCGCAAAACAGTTTTGGGTCTAATATCGGCGTTATCATCGGCAATGATGGCATTGTGGTTATATCAAATTAAAATACCTGAGAAAAGATTGACAGCAATCCCATTTCCATTACAACTATTTTTTCTTATTTTGTTGCGCTTAATTTTAAATTTTAATAGAAGAATTCAAACTTAGTCATGTAGGTTTTACCAAGGTCATCTGACGACAAGCCGGTCAGGCTTTTGTTTTTAATTTTGAGACTCTGACCCTCAATAGTCCAGATCACATTTTTACTTATCGTGGTTTGCAGTGCAACAAACAGGCCTTTAATGTTATCACTGCCTTTGGCTAGTGTTGAATAGGGGGCGCCGGCATAGCCGATTGCCTGGGCGTCAAAGCCGCCGGCACCGTTCGGGACGGCTCCGGCATCAATGCTGCGATAGGATATGGACCAGCCAAAGTCCTTAACCTTTTTAGCATCCACAAGGAATTTAGCCCCATAAAAGGCAGGAGGGGCTTTGGTGGCGCTGGTGAGCTCGACCGCCCAGCCTTTGGGGTTGTCGGGGAGACCGGCAACGGCGTTATCAAGCTTAGTGGTTACATAGTCACCGATCAGCAGGAGGTTGTTACCCAGTTTGGCGTCAAAGCCGACTGACATACCCCGGCTCTGCGTAAAAATCGTCGCAGCAGTAGTGTTGGTTCCGAAGATGCCTGTATTGGTGTTGCCGGTACCAACGCGATTGCCGGTACCGGGCGCATCAGCCCAGTAATAGCCTGCTCTCCAGCCCACTGCCGCGCCGGCTTTGCCGGTGAATTGGGCAGTTGTGAGAGTGTTTGCGTCGCCGCTGTCGCCGATACCGGTTCCTTGACTGGTATTTCCCCTGATGTTATTGACCGAACCGGTAAATAACAGACTGCCGAAGGTTTCATCAACGCGAATGCCGTCGACACCGATTGCTTTGCCAAAAAGGCCATGGGAGAAATTGTCATACGGGAAACGACCGATACGGACTTTGTCTAGCCCCAAAGCGTTTTTGGCAGTGACGGCAAACATGTCAAAGGAAGCATTACTCCCGTCGGCCCCGTTATAATTGCCGGATTTGCCGGTAGCCTGAACGCGGGCTATCCAGGAGATTTGGTCATTAATGGTACCCTGGAATTTAACGCGCTGGCGGAAATCGAAGCTATCTGAGCCGTGCAGCTTGGTTCCGCCTGCTTTCGGGTCATTACCCAGATAACGGAACCGGGTTTCACCGCTCACCCAGGTGTTGGTTTTAGTTTCGACTTTGGCTATCCGGGTGCCCAGGCGGTTGAGCTCGCCGGCAAATTCGGCCGACAATTTATCAATTAGCTGCTTATTGGCGTCATCGGCTGCGTCGAACTTATCCATTGCTTTGGCGACGATAAACGCGAATTCATACCGGCTTATGGTTTTATCGCCTCTAAACGACTTATCGTCATAGCCATCTACAATGCCGGCTTTGGCTAGCTGGGTTACAGCCGCATAGGCCCAGTGCTGTGCCGGAACATCGCTAAAAGATTGAACTGCAGCCGCATAAACAGGATTAATGAAGGCCGGGGTTGCTGTCATTGTTGTGGATAGTAAAGCTAGTGGTACAATTGCTAGCATTTTTTTAAATTTTCTAATTTTTATCATGAATATCACTCCTTTTTATTATGATGTATAAATAACCCCCCGCCACCTCCTCCTATTTCCCGGATATAAAATAGTACTTGTCGTTACCTTTCCCCCTCTTTAATTCAAATAAAAAAGCCTAGCTCGAAGAAAACAACGAAAAAACACGTTGTTCTCTAAAGAGCTAGGCTTTACTACTAGATATCAGAATTTTGTTCTGATATCATATTTGAGCTACTCATTAATATTTATACAATTTTGAACATTTTCTTTATTATATCCAATACCCAATCTTTTTTCAACTACTTATCCATTTTTTTTTTGCCAACGACACGAAAAATTAAATACCGATAACAGGGGCGACTTACGATGATGGTGACCTCCTTGCAGCCAGAGTAGAAGGAGTCTCGTGTTAGGTGTATCTACCATATTTTTCTACAGCATCAAAAAATGCCTTAACGTTTTCGTGTTTGGCGTTTTTGAAGCCAATGAAGTGTTGAATTTGTGAAAACATCGTCAATTTGAGTATTCTGCTCAAAGGGGCAACAAAATAATGAGGCTCTGGCCGATTGTGTTGTTTACACAAATATTAAAGATTTTTTAGGGTTAATGCACCATATGTCGTAAAGAATAGTTATGCTAAACTTAGATTGTATTTTAAATATTGCAACAAAAGAGAAAAGGTGTAGCTCCAAAGACTATCCTTATATACAAGCCAATTATTAGGGAACTTTGCCTTAAAAAACATCCCATTCTAAAATTATGGAGGTAAACGATGAAATCTAATGATGAAATCCTCAAAGAGCGCCAAGAAAGAGTTCGCAAGGCCATTGCGCTGGAAAAACCAGACAGAACTCCCGTGATACTGATGGCGGATGGTTTTTGCGCAAACCATATGGGCGTGAAACTGTCGGAAT
>NZ_LSLK01000103.1 GCF_002257705.1 Sporomusa silvacetica DSM 10669 | reverse complement strand
CCTTGCCGGTTTTTTGGGCATTCATATAAGCCATCAGAATTCCGTTGACTGCGATTAAACCTGTCAGGTAGTCACCTACATACTGCTGAGCATAGTATGGCGCAAGATCAGGATAACCCTGCAGCAACGCCCAGCCAGATTCAGACTGTCCCAAGGGGTCGTATCCGGGTCGGTTTATGTGTCTTTGCTCACCGCCAAATCCAGTTGTTCCGTAACCGCTGATGTGACAGATGACTAATTTAGGGTTGACCTCCATTAACATTTCATCGGTGATTCCCAGCTTGTCAATCCAAACCATGTTTTCAATCCAAACATCCGAGTTCTTAATCAGAGACAAAAAGATTTCTTTGGATTCCGGTATATTCAGGTTGGTTTCCAGTGCAAAACTTAGTTTGTTTCTGGAATTTTGCATCCATCCACCACCGATATGCTTGTCTCCTTCAACAATCTGCGGTTTCTGATGGCGTGCAGGATCACCGCCTACTTTGGGCCGTTCAAGAGCAATCACCTCGGCACCAAAGTCACTCATCATCGTAGCACAGAAGGGAGCTGCCACGACGGTTCCGTTAAGCAGAACCCTGATTCCGGAAAGAGGTCCAAAGGTAGGGGCAAAAAGCGGAGCTGGTTTGTATTCAATATTTTCCCATCGATTCATATTCATCATTTCCTCTCTATTTTTATTTTTCACTCCAAAAACAAACCACACTTTGTACTAACATGAATCACCCCTTCATCTAGCCAATTTTTGCCGAATAATACCTGAAAAAACATCTAAGCCAAAATAGCAATGAATAACCGTGCGGCTTATCCCATAATTGAAATGCAATTATTGTGCCATAGGGCAAAACCCCGGAAATATGCGCTTTATTCATGTGTTGGGACATAATCCTTTAATTGTGACCTAATCATGTCCCAATTTGAATAGGTAGTAATAACGGAAAAAACGCCGCCAATAAATTATTAAGATGTAAAAACACCAAGAAGCTATAATTTCTGGTATAATAAAAAATATAATTAAAATTTTAAATATGTTACACTTAAAATATAAGCAAGAAAGGGAGTGTCATCATGAAACCTCTGGAGCATTTACTCAGCCCCATTATAAATAATTTAAATAGTATTAGTACTCGTCTTATTAATGAAGATGATAAAATTTTCATAGAGAAAATAAAGAAACAAAAAATGGATCTGCTTCAGAAAAAAATTACCCCCTCTCAAGCTGACTTAGTTCGACCAGAAATAGTTGAGTCATGGATAAGATCGAGTGAAAATGGTCTTGATCCTTTAGTTTATAATGATCCACCCCTTATGGATGCACTTTCCTTTGAAAAGCGAATTAAAGAAAAGGACTTTTTTATTCAAACAGCAAATCCCTATATCGCTCAATTAGAAAACATGCTGTCCCATATCGAGTCTTATATCTTCCTAACAGATGAACATGGACTTATTCTGCGAGTGGTTCAGGCTTTAGGTAAAAATAAATTCCGCCTTACTCCAGGCACAATTTGGACAGAGAAAACAATAGGAACCTGTGCCCATGAAATGTGTATACAATTGAAAACCCCTATTCAACTCTGTGGTCCTGAACATTTCTGCCGAATATTTAATAATATTTCTTCCTCTTCTGCCCCTGTTTTTGATTCGAACGGTAATCTGGAGGGAACACTGACTATTTCCAGTCCACACTTTGACCGTCAAAATTCATATTCACTGGGACTTGCTGTTATCATGGCCGAAACAATACAGAAGGAGTTTCAGCTTTCGGTAAACAGGGAGTTGTTTCATATTGCGCTTACGGGCACAGAAGATGCTATGATTATGATTAACAAGTGCGGAGTGGTTCAAAAAGCTAACGAGGCCGCCTGTGGAATATTCAAACATACTATCCCAAATTTAGTCGGTTCACAAATTGGCGATATTTTTGAAAACCAGCTCATTGAGAACTCTATTTTGGAGACTGAAAAGCCCAATTTGAATGCTAATATTAAGCTTAAAAAAATAAAACAAAAATTATTTTCACTTTTCATTCAACCGATAAAAAGTGAAAACATCACTGTAGGCTACTTATTAACTCTTAAACCAATTAACCAAACACTAAAGCTTAGTCAATCATGCAATGGTTTTACATCAAGATTTACGTTTGATAACATAGTCGGCACCTCCCCACAATCCGTAAAATTAATAAGCTTAGCAAAAAGGTATGCACGCTACACTTCTAATGTACTTATACAAGGTGAGAGCGGAACTGGCAAAGAGGTATTTGCCCAAGCAATTCATAATGAAAGCAGGCCGGATGGCCCATTTGTAGCCGTGAACTGTGCAGCAATTCCTAAAAACCTAATCGAAAGCGAATTATTTGGTTATGAACCAGGTGCATTTACTGGCGCTGAACGCATAGGCAAACCTGGCAAAATTGAGCAAGCCTGTGACGGCACTCTCTTCCTGGATGAGATTGGTGATATGCCTGTAGAGCTTCAGGCAGTCCTACTTAGAGTACTAGAAGATAAAATGATTATGCGCCTAGGAGGTTGCCACTACATTCCTGTTAATTTCCGATTAATTACAGCTACTAATAAAAAACTGTTAGATCTAGTAGAAAAAGATTTATTTCGTGAGGATTTATACTACCGTATATCCGTATTTAAACTCAATATTCCACCCTTAAGAGAAAGAGGATCAGACGTCGTTCAACTGATAGATCACTTAATTACTGCATACGCTAACGCGGAATGTATCGATAAACCTACTTTAAGTAACACTGCTAAATATATATTATTGCAGTATAACTGGCCTGGGAATATTCGCCAATTAAAAAATGTTATTTCCTATGCCATGTGCATGCATACTGACGGTATTATTTATCCTGAACACCTTCCAGATGAAATTCTAAATACAGCTTCTACTCCTGTCTCAGAAAAAGATGTAGTTGAAATAGAATCGTTGGCCACTAGCGATGTGTTAACAAATAATGTTTCCGTCAAAGAAATGGAAAAAGAGGTTATTAAAAAAGCTCTTCATAGTTCCGATAACCATGTACGCGATGCAGCCAAAATAGTAGGTCTTAGTAAGTCCACTCTTTATAGAAAAATAAAGGAATACGGACTAGACCCCAACGACGCATTATGAGATAGACAAAAAACTCAGAGGACAAGCCTTTGAGTTTTTTTAATTCTCTAATTACGCTTCTTTTCTTGTACACTTTTAGTTTAGACAAAACAGTGCGGCTTGGCACGCAATTTGCATTATTGTATGAGATAATATGAGAAATAAAAAGGAGATTACAGGATGAATCAAACAGAGAATGCAAAAGAACAGCTTGCTCCTTCCCAAGTACCTTTAAGTCAATTTTCTAAATCTGTCGGCATAACGGTCGAAATGGTGACCGAGAATTGCTCTAGACTCCGTTTGACCACTACTGAGGACGCTATGAATGCTTTTGGCATTATTCATGGAGGTATTTTAGCTACCTTAGCCGACACTTGTATGGGCATAATTTTACGTGCTGCAAAGTTTCCAGCAGTTACGCTAGAGTTAGCGATAAATTATCTTAGTGCCACTAAACCTGGAGACGATCTAATTGCCGAAGGGCAGGTAGTTCATTTCGGCGGTTCCGTCATTACTACCCAGTGTATGATAAGCTCCACTAGTGGTAAAAAAATAGCTATCGCAAAAGGTACTTTCTTTCGGCGTAAGCATCAGTGAGGGATACCGATTCAATTCTTGCTAACTAGTGACGCCTAGGCTTCTTAGATATCCTGCAAAAGTACCTTATTTTAACTTGAAAACTGTAACAAATAAAAAACTGCAGCGAACCCTTTAGAGGGTGGCTGCAGTTTTTTATTACTGTGTCATTTGGCTTAAAACACCCTTCTCGCATTGGGCACGTCTTACACTTTTCTACATTAAAGTAAAATACTAACGATTTTGTCCTAAATTCAAATTGGGACACCCGAGTTCACAATTTGAATTTTGTGTCCCATGAAGGATTCGGCTTAAGCAATAATGGGTGTTTCGGAATGGCACGAATATTGCATAAATTTAAATTGGATAATTGGCCACCTGGTAATGATCCTGTGTCTGATAAAGTGACCGTGAATAATTCAACGACATAATGCGTTGAATATTCTTCCCGGCCACAGGGAGGTGTTAGCAGTGACATAGTAATTAATGTAAAAACTGATTCCGAGATGGTATCTTCAAACTTTGGCGTGCCCGGTTACCAAGACGGATAATGGGAGGAAAGCTATGAAAACAAACTATAACCGCTGGTTAATTCTTGCTGCCACAATAATCGTTAATATTTGCATCGGAGCACAATACGCCTGGAGCGTGTTCGCTCTTCCCCTGGCGAAACACTTCGGGTGGAGTGGGACGACGCTTGCCTTAGCCTTTACGATTACCTTTGCCACAGGACCGATTGTTATGATTTGCGGTGGACTGCTGCAAGACCGCAAAGGGGCAAAATTTAACATCGTTCTTGGAGGTATCCTTTGGAGTTTAGGGATGTTTTTTACAGGATTTGTTTCAAGCCCTGAAGCTCTTTACTTAACGTTTTCAGTTATTGCCGGTGTTGGCGCTGGGATTGTTTATTCTGGCAATGTTGCCAACACGAACAAATTTTTCCCTGATAAACGGGGCCTTGCCGTCGGTTTGGCTGCCGCAGGGTATGGTTCAGGAGCAATGATTTTCGCTCCGCTTGCCAGCTCTTTAATTATCAGCTATGGAGTACTTACCACTTTTAAAATCCTCGGTGTCTCATTCTTGATCATTATTATGCTGTGCTCCCTAATTATCAAAGGTGCTCCGGCTGGCTATAAGCCTGATGGCTGGGTACCGCCGGTTACAGCAGCTAAACCAGGGGGGAACGACAAAAATTGGAAACAAATGGTGCAAGATCCCCTATGGTATGTTATGGCTTGCATGTTTGCAATCGCTGCGCTGGCCGGACTTATGATTTTAGCTCACGCTTCACCGATCGGTCAGACAATGTTCAAGTTAGAACCACAAGTCGCTGCTTTTTACGTCAGTATAATTGCCTTGTTTAACATGGCTGGGCGAGTTGGTTTTGGATTTATCTCAGATAAAGTTGGGCGATCCAATACGGTAGCACTTATGTTTGGTATCTCAGCCTGTGCGCTCTTCCTTCTGACCAACACAACTTCCAGTGTCATGTTTGGCTTTGCCGCCGGATTAGTCGGAGCTTGCTTTGGCGGGGCTCAAGCCGTTTTCCCATCGTTTGTAGCTGAAAATTACGGAACGAAAAACATCGGCGTCAACTATGGAGTAACCTTTGTTGCCTTTGGTATTGCCGCCTATTTCGGTCCAATGATTGCAGCAAATGTTGCCAAGGCTAGCAACGGAATCTATACACAGGCATTTTATATTGCGATGATCTTAAATATCATCGGTGTTGCCCTAACACTTATCTACAAATTTCTTGAAAAAAGGGGTAAAAGCACAACCACCAATGTGGCTCGATGAGAATTTTCAAATAATCCATAAACGGGTAGCTTACATGAAGTAAAATGATGTCATGGAGGCTAAATCATGACTATTCGACCCAAAATACCATATATTCCATTGGAGCAACAGCCTTATCTAAAAGGACGACAACTGGAATTTGAGAGTATCGCACAAATGCTTACTGTACGCTCAAATGAAACCCCAAATGCTCCGCATGTTTATTACTATGACCAGACATTAACTTATAAGGATACCAATGATCGGGCAAATAGGGTCGCAAACTATCTCAAAGAAAAGGGTGTAAAAAAAGGAGATATCATAGCTATCATGATATCGAATTCTCCCGAATTTTACTACACCATGTGGGGAGCTCATAAGCTGGGAGCAATTGCGATGTGTATCTCGCCTATGCTACGAGGCCCAGAAATTGCCTATATCTTGGATGATGCAAAACCGAAGGTAGCGTTTGTTGTTAGTGATAGCATGACTGAATTTTTCAAAGGATTAAATAATGCTAATACCAAACCGATTGTCGTCGAAGTAGTAACCGAATATAAGTATGATTCAACAATAGCCCAGGATAATCTTGACGACGTTTTGAATAAGTTTCCGGATGATGAGTGTTTGATCAAACAAAACCCTGATGACATATTTTTGTTATTATATTCATCCGGTACAACCGGAAGACCTAAAGGTATATTACTTTCCAACAAAGCCGGGCTGTCATTATGCCGTGATCAAAACAGGAGCGGGATCGTAACAGGCAATGACGTCATGTTACTTATTCTTCCGATGTATCACTGTTGCCCCTTATGTGTGTTTACATACCCTCTGAGCTATGCCGGACAAGCTCTCTGTGTACGCCAATTTTCTGTTAACGATTTCTGGCCAACCGTTATTCAATATGGGATAACAATTATTATGGCTGTTCCCACCATGCTTGACTATATTCTCAGTCGGATTGATGCGAAGGAAGTTGATCTGTCCAAAGTAAAAATAAGGTATGCCAACACCGGCGCAGGTCCTCTTTCCCTTGAAACACGCAAGCGGTTTAAAGAACAGTACCATATTGATCTGTTGGTAGGATATGGTCTCACCGAAGGGGGGGGAGGATGTTGCGTCGAGCCGCCCCTAGGCCGTTATAAGGAAGGGTCGTGCGGATTACCTTATCCTGAACAGCAAATTGAGATACTAGACGAGCACGGTAATATACTGCCAAATAACCAAATTGGTCAAATCTGTATAAAAGGCGATAATGTGATGTCAGGATACCTGAATAAGCCTGATGAATTTGCCAAGGTTATGGCTGGTGGCTTTTTGCATACTGGGGATGTAGGCTATTTTGATGATGAAGGCTATCTATTCGTTACAGACCGTAAGGGAGACATGATTGTTCGCGGCGGGGAAAATATCTATCCACGAGAGATAGAGAGCGTATTAGAGTCCAATCAACTGGTTGCTGAGGTTGCTGTTATCGGCGTTCTTGACAATCTGCTTGGAGAAAGATTAAAAGCCTTTATTGTTCCAAAAGTGAAGGGGACTATGAATGCTGAATCAACAAAAGCATGGTTGGCGGAACGAATCGCTGATTTCAAAATTCCCGATTATTATGAATTTGTAAGTTCTCTTCCTCGGACGGCAACAGGTAAAATTCAAAAATTCGAATTGCGGAAAAGAGCAAACTCACCGGAACAAATTAGATCATAATTAACGAACATAAAATTGAGAAATAGGGGAGAGATATTCATGACCAAGAAAAAACAACTAAAAAAATGGTTATCTATTGTACCTGTGGCACTTATGACTGTTACCATGAGCGGAACTACCATGATCCCAAGCACTGCTCAAGCTGCGCTTTCACAATCCTTTAACGATGTTCCAGCAAACCACTGGGCCTATGCTGCCGTAACGAAACTGGCACAAGCCGGTATTGTTACTGGCTACGATGCTAGCTATTATAAAGGCGATAAAACGATTACCCGTTACGAAATGGCCGTTATTGTGGCCAAGGCAATAGATAAATATGACACAGCCAATGACACCAACAAGCAGACAATTGATAAGCTATCTGCTGAATTCGCCAGTGAACTCAACAAATTGGGCGCTCGGGTAGCTAAGGTAGAAGCTAAAACTAACACTTGGTTAGGCGGCGAAACCCGGTTCCGCTATATGGGGAATGACGCCAAAGCTCCTGGTATGGTAAAACTTCATGGTTCTGACTCAATGGAGTTTCGTCAACGCATTAAATTTAATGCCAATATCAATGATAATATGTCCTTTTTCGCCCGGATGAATGCTACTACCAAAGCTGGTAACATGGCGTCCGGCGATGGTACGGCGTTTACTACTGATATCTTTGCTGTAACAGCCAAAAATACCCTCGGTTTTGACAGTATTCGTGCAGGCCGTTTCCCCTTTGATCCCTTTACACATGGCCTTTTCGGAAAAGCAATTGGTGTTGACGGTGCTCGTTTTGATAAAAACATTGGCACTACTCGGTTTACCGGCTCGGTAAATAACATCGTCGGCAATGGTTCCGCTCTAAACACTGGTTATAATGCTGATGGTACAAAAAGTGCTACAGGTGATGCTCAAACCCTTACAACTGCACAACTTAATTTTAAGGTAAATAACAATGTGAACGTGATGGGGGGATATTACTGGTCTGACGTTTCAGGTACCAGCAGTACTAACGGAACTGGCGGAACAATGAATATCACTACAGGCGATAGCTTTAAGAACTCAAAAGGTTGGGCAGTAGGTTTTGATGCCAAGTTGAGTGATAAACTGTTACTCATTGGCGACTATGTTTCTACTAGCCTTAATAATGTTTCAGGAACTCACCTGTCCGATAGTCCGAAAGGCTGGGCTGTAGAACTAACTAACGCCACTAAATTCCCACCAGCCTTTTATGGTGCCAAGCCGCTGGTAGATTACAAGAAGGTTAACGACTTTGGCTGGTCTGTTTCTTACCGCAGTGTTGATGCTGGCGCTGTTCCGTATGGTATTAACGGCTTTGACGGTCAAGCAGTAAGCTACACGTCAGGAACTGCTTATCCAACATATCTTAAGGGGCAAGACAATATCAAAGGCTTATTCGTAGCCTTGGCAAACACTGTTGCTAAGAATGTAGTTTGGACCATTGAAGTTCAAGACCTAAAGATAAAGGATAGCAATCTTACCGGAGGCGTAACTGACCTCGGCAAAACTTACCTGTCGAAGATTGAGTTCTTCTATTAAAATTAAGGGATTTAAAACAAGCGTTTCTTGAGACCCCTGCCCTTCATAGGACACAGCTAGGTGTCCTATGAAGGGCTTACTAATATCTAAACTAGCCATCATAGGAATGTAATACCCAGGTGGAACTTCCACATATATAAGAAAAAGTAATAAAATTTGCTAAATATTATTTTTAAGGAGTACTAATACATGAATGCAATGTTAGAAAAGATAGAACACGGCGAAGCCCATTTGGAATTTGTAATTGCAGCAGAGAAATTGGAAGAAGGTCTGGAAAAGTCGTACAAAAAGAATGGTATGAAATATAACATTCCCGGCTTCAGAAACGGAGCAACACCTCGAACAATTTTAGAATCGAAATTTGGAGCGGAAATTTTTTTGGAAGATGCCCTTGATTTTGTTGTGCCTAATGAATATTATGCTGCAATTAAGCAATTTGAACTAAATATTATTGGTGAACCTGATATTGAAGTAGGTTATGTAGAAAAAGGAAAACCAGTTAGTGTTAAAGTACGTGTGCCGGTAAAACCTGAAATTACCCTCGGAAAGCTGGAAGGACTGGAGATCAAAGTACCAAAGGATACTGAGGTAACTGAAAAAGCTATTGATAAATATTTACAAAACTTGCGTTCCCGAAATAAAAAAGTAATTGATAAAGCGAATGAACCTGCCGCTATTGGAGATACCGTAACTCTTGATTATGAAGGCTCATTACAAGGGACCACCATGAACCAGACAGAAAAAGATTTTAAATTACTCCTCGGCTCGGGCACCTTTTTCCCGGGTTTCGAAGAAAAATTGGTGGGTGTAAAAAAAGGCGACAATTTGAATATTGAAATTTGCTTCCCGAAGGATCACTCGCTTGTTCAAGTGGCTGGCAAAAGTGCCTCATTCAAAGTAACCGTAAAGAAGGTTGAAAACATTCACCTTAGAGAACTGAATGATCAATTCGCTCAAGAAGTATCAAAACTGAATAGCCTGGAAGAATTGCGTTTAGATAGTAAGCAGAAACTACTTGAAATGGCCGCCCAACGGGATTCAAATGCTAAAAAACAAGCTGTTGTGAATGCTTTATTGGATATGTACCCGTTCACTGTTTCTGAATCTATTATTATGTCGCAGGCAAAGACAATGCTAGAACAATTTGCGAACCAATTGAAAGCCCAGGGAGGAAGTATTGAACTATATTTCCAAATGACTAACAGCAATATGGATACCCTCAAAAAGGAAATATGGAAAGATGCTACAACTATTACGAAATCTAATTACATCTTGGAGAAGATCATTACAGAAAAGGAAATTGAAGTAAGTGATGAGGAACTAAATAACGGTAGTCAGGCTTTGGCTGCCAGTATCGGCATGGATACAAAAAATGCGAAAGAGAACCTTGGTCCGCTAGTTAAGAAAGTATTGTTTGATTTAAAAGCAAATAAGGCAATCCAGTATTTACTGGATCATGCGGTTATTACGATTGAAGATTTTGCCGCATAATACTGATAACCATCTGTCCCTCGAAGAGGGCCTAATCCCTGTATTCTACAAGGATTAGGCCCTCTTCGCCGTTGTAGCATGATATGGTTGCAGCGGAAAATTAATCAAGAACAAATGCATCCCTGGAAAGCTGGCACATTTCTAAAAAAATAGCCACATTACCGGCAATTGCTTTTTCCATGTAATCAATTCTAACTTTATCAATAGGCCGGTGACAGTACAGTTCCTGCATGGGTGAATAGCCAACCGACGGCTTGCGTATACGACCGCATACAACCGATAAATCGGTCCCAAAATCCCAATAACCATATTTAACTGGCTGGCCTAATTTCGCAAGTCCTGATGATGCGGCTTGAATAAAAGGATTGGTTTCGCTTATTTTCCAGGCTTCTTTAACGTTTGGCAACGTGGCACCTTTACCGGTATAAGATATGCGAGGTACTGCGGCTATTTCGACTGTAGCCCTAAAATCCTGATCTTGTGCAGAAAGAGCATCAATAATGTCTTGTATCTGCTGCACACAGCTTTCCGGTGTCTCGCCGGGAACAAGCCGACGGTCATAGGTTATATAACACCGGTCAGGCACAATACACATAGAGCCAGGCGAACAGGTTATATTAGTCAGAGCAATACTTGCACGTCCAAGTTGCGGATCCTGAAGCGCACTTTCGGCTACTGATGCTTCGACTTTTTCAATAAATTTAGCGGCCTTATTGACGGCATTAATACCTAACCAAGGAGCGCTGCCATGAGAAGTAACACCCTCAACAGTAATCTTAAGTTCAACGCGCCCCCTGTGCCCTAAATATAGTTTCAGCCCGGTAGCTTCACAGGAAACCACACCATCAAAAGTAATCCCCTTCTCCGGCAAAGTCTCTTCGACAAGTTTAATCATGCCTAGTTGTTCAGCAGGTTCCTCCAACACCACCCCGGTAAACATAAAATTACCTGTAATTTTATACCCTTTTTCCCGGAGTTTCAGAAGAGCTGCCCCCGAGTAAACCTGACAAGCACCGCCTCCCTTTACGTCGGACGCAGCTCTGCCATGGATTACTTCCGTCTTTTCTAGCGCGGTACGATCCTGATTTTCCATTTCATCTATATCAATGGCGGCGCCATATGGATCATATCCTTGCCACTCACTATAGTCACCAGGGTCTACGTGATCTAAATGACAGTTGTACATAATGGTCGGCCCTGGTTCGGTTCCTTTAATGATACCGACAACATTACCCCATTCATCCCTAAAAACCTCATCATACCCGAGTTTCTCCATTTCTGCGAGGTATAAATTAGCTACCCCTTCCTCGCGTCCGGATAATGCCGGTACACGTATCAGCCGCTGACAAAACTCAACAGCAAGCGGTTTTAGCTCTGCAGCGATCATGGTCAATTCTTTAAACATCTTCCTTCTCCTCACCTTCTGTAAAAATAGTTAAAACAAGTACAGCTTCTATTTACCAACATTCCTTTTATACCACGGGATAAAAACCTGAGCAGGGCTCAGTTCCAGCGGAAAATTCCGGGCAACCGTATTGACCGATTGCAGCAGCGTCTCTAGTTCCAGGGTATACTGCAGTAAGTGAGACTCTAAGAAGACATCAGTACTTCTTCCAGAAAATTGTGCAGTCATATCGCGCAAGGTATTTACCTGCATAATCCATTCACCTCATTTTGTTAGCGTCGATAAACTTAACAACATAGCGGCGGCAGCAGCCGCTGGTTTGTATGTGTCTGCTCGTAAATATACGCTGTTTGTAACAGGCCGGCTTCCTCAAATGGTTTGCCCTGCAGTTGAATACCTATCGGTAATCCTTCTGCCGTAAAGCCGCAAGGCAGGGAAATAGCAGGATAGCCATTGAAATCACTGATTGAGGTCATTAGGGTTAACGTATTATGAATTCTTGGGTCTACTTCTTCATCACCAAAGGGAATTGTATCGATTCCGATTGGAAAAGCGGAAACAATTGTTGTCGGCAATATGACTAAATCGACTTCGTTATATATCTTGGCCCATTCTTGCTGATCCAGCTGGCGCAGGCGCTGCGCATTCACATAGGTATGGGCTGGAACGTACTGGCTTTTTTCCATTCTTCGCCGTACTATATTGCCATACTTTTCGGGACAAGTTTTTAAAAACCGTTCATGGTAAGCGTAAACTTCTCCCATCGTAAGTACGCCGGTAATTCCAAGGATATCCCGCGGCGGATAAGAAAGGGTTTTGATGCAGGCACCATTATCTTCAAACCAGCAAAGAACCTCTTTAAGTACCTTTGCAATGTCCGGCTCTAAAATACCGTCATAACAATCCGGGCAAACTCCGATACGCATACCCTTAATTTTTGCAATACTATCTCGGGATA
The DNA here is from genome assembly GCF_002257705.1 of Sporomusa silvacetica DSM 10669. Taxonomy (GTDB): domain Bacteria; phylum Bacillota; class Negativicutes; order Sporomusales; family Sporomusaceae; genus Sporomusa; species Sporomusa silvacetica. The sequence goes on along the minus strand of NZ_LSLK01000103.1, from coordinate 55,652 downwards.
ACGGCTCAATATAATCATCACAGGGTACTAGAGCCGAAGCCGGATCTTGAGGATCAAACCCGGCAATTGCCGTCAAAACTGCGGCGTTATCCCAAACCGATTTAGCAATAGGACCGGTATGATCTTGTGACCAGCTTAAAGGGATGACGCCGTACTTGCTTACTCTGCCATATGTCGGCTTTAAGCCGGTAACACCACATAATGCGGACGGTATCCGTATCGATCCTCCTGTATCGGTTCCTAGGGAAAATATGGAACTGCCTACCGCGACCGAGGCAGCCGAACCACCGCTCGACCCTCCGGGTATCCTATTGGTATTCCAAGGATTGCGGCAAGGCCCGAAATATTCATTTTCATTAGTTGTCCCATATGCAAATTCATGCAGGTTATTTTTTCCCAGCAATATGGCACCGGCCTGGGTTAGCCGTTCAATAACAGTGGCACTATAGTCTGGAATAAAATCTGTTAATACTTCTGAACCGCCTGTGGTTCTTATTCCTTTTGTATAATATAAGTCTTTGGCGGAATAGGGTATGCCGTGCAAAACTCCTTGGTACCGTCCTTGCAAAATATCCTTTTCGGCTCTATTTGCCGCTCGCAGCGGCTCTTCCTTAAAAACTGTGATATAGGCGTTCAGTTTCGGTTCGGTTTTTTCAATCTGTTCCAAGCAGGCAGTAACCAATTCAACCGGTGAAATTTGCTTCTGCTTAATTAACGGCGCTAACTCCTGAATTGTTTTTTGTATGAGTGACATGAATTCACCCCTTTTCTTAAGTAAGACTCTAGTAGTATATCTGCTAACCAATCCTTAAACAGTTAAGTATTTATGAATAATTTCGTCTGTCAATTCGCCCGATTTGCCGCTGGCCACTATTTCGCCTTTTTGCATAACGACAAAGCGGTCGGCAAGCTTCCTGGCAAATTTTAGATTCTGCTCCACGATAATGATAGGAATCAACATTTTCCGGTGTATTCTGATCAAAATATTGGCAATTTCAGCGACCACATTGGGTTGTATTCCCTCTGTCGGTTCATCCAGCAGCAGTGCCTGCGGATGACTCATGAGAGCTCTGCCGATAGCCAGCTGTTGCTGCTGCCCGCCGGATAATACACCGCCTTTGCGGTGCAGATGCTCTGTTAGAATCGGGAAGTATTCAAAAACCTCTTCCATACGCTGGGTAATTTCTTTGGTATGTGCCAGCGCTGCCAGCTCCAAATTTTCCCTAACGGTAAGGTGAGGAATAATTTCCCTGCCTTGCGGCACATAAGCCACGCCGCTAATGGCTCGTTCATAAGCTTTCAGTCCGCTAAGATCTTCATTGTTGAGAATGATTTTGCCATTTTGCAGCGGCAGTAAACCGATAATACTTTTCAGCAGCGTAGTTTTACCGACTCCGTTACGGCCGAGAATGACCATTTTTTCTAATGGCTCCACCTGAAATGAGACATTATTGACAACCCTGCTTTGTCCGTAATTTACGGATACATTACAGATTTCAAGCATCTTTTTCCACCTCCTCGTCATCATCGTCCTTAAGATAAACCTGCACAACCTTCGGATTTTTCTTGACCTCGGCAAAGGAACCCTCTGCCAGCAATTTACCTTGATGCAAAACAGTAACCTTTTGGGCAATTTGTTCTACAAAATCAATGTCATGCTCCACCACAATAACCGTCTTATCCTTCATCATTGTTTTTATCATTTCACCGGTTTTACAAGTTTCATCAGCGGTCATACCTGCTGTAGGCTCGTCGAGGGTAATAAGCTCTGGTTTCTGTGCAATCACCATCCCCATCTCCAGCCATTGCCGTTCTCCGTGCGATAAAGAAGTTGAAATCACATCACGCTTGTTATATAGATTAATCTGACTCAATATAGACTTTATTTCCTCTTTTATAGCCTTATCACGCTTATAAACAAAGCTTTTGAACACACTGCTGTGTCCGGCTAAAGCCACCTCGATATTTTCGTAAACGGTAAGACAATCAAATAAATTAGGTCCTTGAAATTTACGTCCAACTTTATGTTTAGAGGCTATTTCATAAGGATCCAGTCCGGCAATATCTGCCCCGTCCAACAGAATTTTACCTCCGGTCGGAGCCGTTTTGCCTGTAATCATATCAATGATGGTAGTTTTACCGGCACCGTTGGGACCAATGATAACCCTCGTTTCTCCCTGCTCTACCCCTAACGAAACTTTATCGACAGCCAAAAATCCGCTAAAACTTACACTGACCTCTTGTAGTTCTAAGAAGGACATTGTCTACACCTTCTCTCTTATCACATTATAGTTATCAGGAGTTATTGCCTGCTTAGCACTGTCATCACACTCTGACGGTTGATGCTGGCCGCTTTTGTTTTTCTGCCAATCGATCAAAGAACCGATAATTCCTTTGGGAAAGAAGACAACCACGATCAGCATGACTGCCCCTAGCACTAATTGCCAGCTATCGTCAAGTCTTTCAGACAGCAGACTCTCCATCCAGGTTATCAAAAAGGCGCCAATCATGGCTCCCGTTAAATTTCCCCGGCCGCCGACTGCCAGCCATACCAAAACTGAGGTTGAGAATACTACACCAATATTATTTGGTGAAATAAAGGAATTGACCGGAACATACAGCATCCCGGACAGTCCGGCAATCATACCTGAAACCACAAAAACAACCAGTTTAAAGGCCGCCGGATTAAACCCTAGAAACTGCAATCGGCTTTCATTCTCCCGCACAGAGCGGAGGATCAGTCCAAAGCGGCAGTTATTCAGCCACCGACAGAAGATATATACCAGTAAAGCTACCACCAGCACCAAATAATAGGTCTCCAGAATGGACAGCGGCGGCCCGCCGAAGGACAGTGGTGGCAAACCGCTGATTCCGTTGGCACCACCGGTATATTTCTGCTGGTTATTGAAAAACAGTTCTATCAAAGAGGCCAAAGCCAATGTAATTATATTGAAAAAAACGCCCTTTACCCTACTGGTAAAAATAAAGTAACCAAGGAGGGCAGCGACTGCACCAGGTACCAGTAATCCAAGCAAGAAAGCCACTGCCTGATTTTGCAGAATCTGCATAAACCAAGGAAGTTCGGTAACGCCGAAACTAACCATAAAGGCTGGAACTCCATTTTTCACCGCATACGAAAGCGCCAGTACGTATCCTCCCAAACCAAAGAACATGGCATGACCTAAATTCATTAATCCGGCACTGCCCCACAGGATATCAAGAGAAAGTGCAAATATCAGATATATTACGCATTTACTCATAAGCTCTACCCGAAAGGGCGATGCAAGCAAAGGAAAGCTTATTAAAAAAATAAACAGAAAAAGATCAATATATTTTTCTATACCTAAATTCCTAATTTTATTGAGCACAATAGTCATCTCCTTTCGCTCGTAAATAACCCTTCAGGTTTAAACCTGATTAGAATAATAATGATGCAGAAAACAAGAACTCTAGCTGTTATTTCACTCATATAGCCGGCCATCGCGGTAACCGATTCACTAATTACCACTGAACTGGCGGCAGTCCCGATGATCGAGGTAAATCCTCCTAAAACAACTGTAAGAAAGCCGTCTACGATATAAGCAGTACCCATATAAGGCGTTACACTTTTGACCGGCGCTAAAAGCGCACCTGCCAATCCTGCCAGCCCTGAGCCAAGTGCAAAAGTGAGACTATCAATGCGTGTCGTATTAATACCAAGGCACTGTGACATGCTTCTGTTCTTAGTGACGGCTCTTAGCTGCATACCAAAGGAAGTTTTAAAGAACAAGCCTAACGTTGCCAACAAAATTAAAATCGAAATTGCGATAAGAAACAGATTGTACTGCGGTATTACTATACTCCCGACAGTAAGGCTCCCCTCTATCGGCAAGCCGACAAACTTGTCTTCAGGTCCCATGGTCATTCTGACCACTTGCTCGATAATGATGGAGAGTGCAAAGGTCGCCAACAAGGTTTCAGCAACTTTTCCGTACAGTTTTTTTATCAGTGTAACTTCAATTAATACGCCGAATATAGCAGTAAGAATAAACGCTAATACCATGGCAAGGAAAAATGAAGCATGAAAAACGGTAGTTACAAAATAGGCTATATAGGCACCCAGCATGATGAGATCACCATGAGCCATATTGACAACATCCATCAAACCAAATATAATGACCAGCCCTAATGCTGCGATAAACAACATCGCGGAAACACTCACACCATTTATTAGCTGTGAAATGAGAAGTTCCATGATCGCCATTCCTCTCTAATAAGTGCCTAAACAAAAGAATACGCCTCTCTAAAATCCCATCAGGAAAATTAGAGAGGCGCACTACACTGTGCTACAAGCACTGTTATTTTTTTTACTGGCCTTCGCCGGCACTACTATTTTGTCAGAGTAAGCAGATTGGACTACAGCTCGGGTTTAACCAAATCTTTGGAGCTATAAACAATTTCAAATGTCCCATCTTCTTTAATTCTGGCAATACGTGACTGCAGCCAAGTATGGTTATTGCTTTCATCCACTTTAATCTTGCCTTGCGGCGAATCAATTTCCAGTCCTTTAAAAGCATTGATTAACGTTTTGCCGTCGTAATCACTCGTTTTTTCCAAAGCCTTGGCCAAAAGATATACACCGTGATACGCGCCTTCAGCTAAATTAGTTACTGTCGTGTTATCATTAAATGCCTTATTGTAAGCTTCAATAAACTTTTTGCTTTCCGGTGTATCAATAACCTGGAAGTAGTCAAAAGAACTGTAATGTCCCGCAGCGGCCGCAGCACCGATACCTTTTACAGTGGCCTCATGAGTCGCAATCGAACAGATAGGAATTTCTTTAGCGGAAATGCCATATTGCTGGTATTGTTTATAAAACGGTACCACACTGTCACCGGCAATGGCGGAAAATACAACATCCGGTTTGGCTTGTTTTATCTTGTTAATTAATGAAGAAAACTCCGTATGTCCGAGCGGTACATATTCTTCGCCTACCACTTCACCGCCAGCTTGAATCAGCATTGCTTTAGCTTTTTTGATTGAATTTACGGGGAATACATAATCAGAACCAACGAACATAACACGCTTGCCGATATTTTTTACTATCCAGGGCATATACTCAGCAATTTGCTGACTAGGAACCGTATTGGTATAGATAACATTCGGGGATGGTTTTTCACCTTCATAATAGGTATTGTATACCAGCACTGAATTATTGCGCTCCACTTCAGGAATCACCGCCAGCCGGGAAGCCGAAGAATTGGTGCCAATGGTAGCGACAACTTTATCCTGTAAAATCAGTTTTTTGATTTTTTCTGTGGCTTTAGCCGGATCGGAAGCATAATCTTCATAAACAGGAATTAATTTTTTCCCTTTAATGCCACCGGCGGCATTAATTTCTTCAATCGCCAATTTAGTGGCATTAAGCATTGGTTTTTCCGAAATAGAGAATGGGCCAGTTGTCGAGTAAAGCACCCCAATCTTAATACCCTCTTCTTTACTCGCAGTGTCTGAGCCTTTTGAATTGCTTGAACAGCCTGTAAGGGATAACGTTGCCATAGCAAATACGAAACAGAGCGCCAACCACTTCTTGGATAACTTCATGTTGTTTTCCCCCTTTATATTGGTTTGAATGTTTCCCGGGTTCGGCTGCTGGCCGCAATGTAGATTGCTGCATTGCCGGCGAGCGCCTTAAGTATATAATCGCACCTTACTTTATCATAAGGAGTGTGCGCATATTGTTCTTGCATCGGCGAATAGCCTATACACGGTTTGCGGTCAAGCCCGGCTGTTTTTGATGCATCTGTGCCGAAATCCCAATAGCTATATTGAACTTCTTGCCCCACCGCTTCAAGCGCCTCTGTGCAGGCCGTAACAAAAGGATGCCCTTTAGCAATCTTCCAAGCTATCATAGCCTTAGGCAAAACATGTGTTAACCCAGTATAAGAAGTTTGCGGTATGGAGTTCACTTTAACCTCAGCACTAAAGGTAGTATCCTGCCGTTTAATCTTATCAATAATCGTCTGGACTTCATCCATGGCTGTCTCTGCCGTTTCACCCGGTAACAGTCTGCGGTCTATCGCAATCTGGCATCGGTCTGGTATGATACTTAACTGCCCAGGCGTGCAGGATATAATCGTGGGGGTAATTGTTGCCCTCCCCAAGTCGTCATCACAAGGCAGTTTATCAGCAAATTCCTTCAGAGCACTTAGAAAAGAAACAGCCTTTTCAATAGCATTAATACCGCGCCAGGGTGTGCTTGCATGGGAAGTTCTGCCCTGAATCGTTACCAACAGCTCTACTCTACCCCGCGAACCAAGTACCAGCCTAAGGGAACTGGCTTCAGAGCTTACCATCGCATCATAGGTAAGATTGTGTTTAGGAAACGTAGTGTCAATTAAATAGCTCATACCTGCACATTCGGCCGGCTCCTCCTGAACAACGCCCGTAAAGATAAATTTGCCTTTTATTGCAAAGCCCCGTTGTTTAAGTTCCTTTAACATTGCGCCTGTATACACTGCGACTGCGGCTCCGCCCTTTACGTCGGAAGCCGCACGTCCATGAATACAACGGGCTGTGTCCTGAGCCGAAGCGTCCTGATTGTCTACCTGGCACTCATCTAGTAAGCCCCCATAGGGGTCATATCCCTGCCAGTTATCTAAGGCACCTTCATCCACATGATCCATATGGGAATTGTACATAATGGCCGGGCCGTCATCACTGAAGGTAATACAGCCTACAACGTTTCCCATTCCATCACGGAAAACACTTTCATAGCCGAGTTTACGCATTTCATTCATATAACAGTCTGCCACGGCCTTTTCGTTGCAGCTGATACTCTTTGTCTGAATCAGCCTGACAGCAAAATCAACTGTCTCAGGATGAACCTTTACCGAAAGTTCTTTAATCTCATCATGCAGTAAACTCATCACATCATCTCCGACTAGATAAATTCACGATCCACAGCAGCCAGTACTTCATCCATAATTGCCATGGCTTCCACCATCTGCTCTGCGGTAATAATTAATGGCGGTGCAACAAGAATCATATTTTCATGCGAATAAGTGATAAAACCTTTTTGTACCAGCATCTTAATAATGCGGCCCATAATACCCTCTGGATCGGTTCCATACTGCACCAGTGGCTCTCTGGTCTCTTTGTCCTTAACTAACTCAATTGCCGAGAATAAACCGATATATCTTACATCGCCGACACAAGCATGTTTGACTTTAAATCCATCAAGTATATCACCTAAAAGCTTGCCAGTTTTTTGAACATTCCCCAGAATGTCAGCCTCCTGATAATAGTTCAGGGCGGCCACACCGGCCGCACAGGCCAAGGGATGACCACTGTAGGTAAGTCCGCAAAGCAGGGTATTATCATTGAAGTAAGCAGCAATTTCTTTGCTGACCGCAACCCCGCCCAACGGTACATAACCGCAAGTAATACCTTTTGCAAACGACACAATATCAGGCTTTACATTCCAGTGTTCAAAGGCAAACATTTTACCAGTGCGGCAAAAACCGGCCATTACTTCATCACAGATCATCATAATGCCATAATCATCGCAAATTTTGCGGACTCCCTGGAGATAACCGTCTGGCGGAATAATAACGCCATTAGAGCCGGTGACCGTCTCAAGTACAATCGCTGCAACATTGTTGGAACCTTCATAAATAATTTGTTCACGCAGTTTAGCCACATAGTACGCTGCCGCTTTTTCCGGGCTCTCAAATTGAATAGGCTCCCGGTAAATATAGGGATCAAAGAATTTTACAAAGCCGGGAATACCCGGTTCCAACGGATATCGTCTTGGTTCGCCGGTAAGGTTTCCAGCACCAAAAGTGGAGCCATGATAGCTGCGGTAGCGGCTGAATACCTTGTTGCGTCCGGTGAACATTCTGGCCATCTTTAGGGCATTCTCATTCGCATCGGCTCCGCCGTTAGTAAAAAATACTTTGCCAATATTATCAGGCAGTAACGCGATCAGTTTTTCGGCCAAGATGGAGCGCGACTCCACAGCATAGCTTGGTGCTATGAAACAGAGTTTTTCCGCCTGCTCTTTGATCGCTGCTATAATCGCCTGGTTGCCGTGTCCTAAATTCAGGTTTACCAACTGGGAAGACATATCTGTATAGCGCTTGCCATCATAGTCCCAAAAATAAATTCCCTCGCTTTTGGCTACTGGTATTGGATTGAGGTTACCCTGCTTTGACCACGAATGCAAATTGTATTGCAAATCTTTTTCTTTTACTTCCTGTCCTGTCAGCATTTTAATCACTCCAATTTATTTTTACGAAATCGTCTGATGACAACCTGTTTAATAGATACTTTTATAAATAGAAATCACTTCGGTTTCTAAGGCTTTACGGGGATTGACCTTGGCACTGGCATTAACATAAGCGTCTTTCGCCATTTTGGGAATATCGTCAACAGATACCTCAAACTGCCTGAGTTTACTTTTCAAGGGCAATTCGCTAAATAGTTCGGCAACGTACGAAACAAGACTTTTGGCAATATAATCCCGATCCTTGTTTTCAGTCCTAATGCCCACTGCTTCGGCAATCGGTTTATATCGATCAGTGCAAGCCAGTCGGTTAAAGTCAAGCACTGTTGCCAACAGCATAGCATTAGCTTCCCCATGCGGAATACCGTAGTAAGCACCAAGGGGTCTAGACATCGCGTGTACCAAAGCGACCGAAGAGTTATTAAAAGCAACGCCGGCGTACATCTGCCCAAGCAGCATTTCTGTCCGGGCATGTATATCGGTAGGATTATAGGTTGCGGTAAGGATATTCTTGGTCAGCATGCTTATAGCTTTTAAACTCCATATATCGGAGAGCGGCGTCGCCTTATCCGATATAAAGGCTTCGACAGCATGTGTCAATGCATCCATCCCCGTCGCTGCTGTTACTTCTCTTGGCATGGAAATTGTCAATATTGGATCAAGCACTACCATTGTCGGCATCAAATATTCATGGCCGATAGCCATTTTCTTTTTCAGCACCGGATCGGTAATAATACTCCACTTTGTAACCTCGCTGCCCGTACCTGCCGTTGTTGGTATCGCCATAATCGGCGGGCATTTGTATTTGGGCGGTGTAAATTCATAATCTGTGATCTTGCCGGCATTCGTCGCCAGTAACCCAATAGCCTTAGCAGCATCAAGAACACTGCCACCTCCCACGGCCACTATGCAATCGCAGTCGTTCGTCCTGTACACAGTAAGACCGGCGTTAACTGTTTCAATGTCTGGATCTGACGGCACGTTTTCAAATAAGGCATAGTTTGCACCCAAACCAGCTGCCAGACGATCAAACGTTCCATTTTGTTTAATTGAACCGGATCCAATTATAAGAAGCGGCTTGCGGCCAATCCCCACAATTTCTTTACCCAATGTTTCGATTGCATTGCTGCCGGCAATAATCTTGGGTACACTCAGTAAAGCAGCATTTTGCACAATAAAACCTCCTAGAATAACACAAAGGGGCTTTGTTCTCATTGAACAAAGCCCCTTTGCTTTTATCCTTATTTCGTAAGCATTATCTTGTTTTCTTGTACCAAGTATAGCATTGCAGAAACATGCAATACAATAGTTCAAAACACAAAGTAATTTGTGCTCCAGCACAAGCGGCGACTCATCTACAAAATATCTTTAATCATAAAGGCCAGCATGATCTTTAGCCGATCCTCCTCACGAGCAATATCATAGCCCGTAATTTCTTTGATTTTATTCAGTTTATAGTTAATCGTATTGCGATGCACAAAAGAGAGTTTGGCCACAGCCTGTACACTGGCATCGTTTTCAAGATATACCTTAAGTGTACTCATATAATCTGTGTTTTTAGCAACATCATAGTCAGCCAGCTTTCCCAAAACATCATTGTAAACCTCGCTCAATACGGTACTATCTTCTGTCGAAAGCAGAATTTTATATATTCCTAATTGTTGATAGTAGACCCTGGCCTGATCACTTTTTACTGCCATATGCAGCGCAGAGGAAGCCTGTTTATAGCCTTTGGCCAAGTTTGACAATCCTTCTACATTCTGCCCTATACCAATATGCAGCTTATAGCCTTGCCTACAGGATTGGTAGTACTCAATAACGCTGTTCATACAAGCAGCTATCTCTTTATCGGAAAACTTAGCCAATACAAGACTTAGCCGATTATCCTGCGAAAAGATATTATACTTATCACTAAACCGGTTGACAATATTTTCAATATGAAAACGGACAGCAGCTATATCTTCCTTTCTTCTGGACTCGTCATATGAATTTATCGATAGCACAACTGCGCAAAAATAGGAAGATGCATTAAAACCGTGCCGTTCCAACTGCGCTTGATATTGTGAGACATCTTCCGGGAAAAAAATGGCGTTTTTAAAAGCACTGGATAAACCGATTTCTGTTTGCTCACTTTTAATAATGCGACGGCAAAAATCGCGCGTTACATCTACCAAACGGATGTGCCACGGTATGGTGAATAGCGGAAATTTACTATGGTTACAAAAATCAATAACATCTTGCGGAACAGTGTTGATATACGGCCCTATATTGAGGATAAGTCCACTGGTCTGATTATGAAAAAGCCTGTGTGCAAAACCATTGAGCCAAGCCTCTGTATTATGAGCAATGCCTGTGGTAATTATCAGTTCATTGCCACGTAAAAACTCCGCAACCTGGTCATCCTCAATCATGTGAACCCAATTGATGATATTCCCTATTCCGCCTTTACCAGCAATAAGCTTCATTTCATAGGGATGCGCCGCCTGTTTAAATAGTTTTTCCAGTCTAATCGCCATACAAAAACCTCCTTAACAAAAAAAGTCTTAGCTTTATTACCAAGACTTAATCGTTAATTTTGCTGCTAATAGTATCCAAAATAATCTATTTTTCAATTATATACTTGTATCTTAAGCGACTCAAGGCGGAAAATGAGTTGTTGCGAAATTTTCTTGTCTTATTTTTCCTATACCTCTTACCCCGTAGCATGATGTGGTAAATCTGTGTTTGGCTTTTCATTCGAGTATATCTTGGCACACTGTTGCCCCTATGCAGAGTTTACCGTTTATTCATCCGCGTGTCAACAGACCTGTCCCTGTGGCACCCTCAGGGATGGTTCGAAGCGCGCGGTCTAATCCATGGAAACGCTTCATTTCACCATTCTTCCATTCATGGCTTTGATACTGGCATAGAAAGCGCGCGTCCCGATTTTATGGTATTTTGCAATCCATTTATATCGTCAGGGGTTCATACTGATCCTAATAGCCTACCCGAAGTTCTAACTGGACTACGGGTTATTTTTTTGTAAGAGGAAATAATTTACAAATACTTAAAGTTATCACCTTTCAAATATTCGCAGAATACCCTACTAGTAAATAGTAACTTTTTATTTAAACTTAAAGCGTGGTGATGAAATATGATTAGGACTGGATTGGTAGGCTGTGGCGCTTGGGGGTTTAATTACATCAACACTTTATGCTCTATACCGGAAGTAAAGCTTCAATGTATATGTGATATAAAAGAAGAATCTCTGCAAAAGGTCAGAAAAACTTATCCCAATATAAGAACAACTACCGACTACCGTGAACTTTTAAATGATGACCAGTTGGATGGTGTTATCATTGCAACACCACCTCATAGCCACTTTTCCATCACAACAGAATTTTTATCGCAAAACAAGGCGGTGTTGGTAGAAAAGCCGTGCACTGTTTCCTATCATGAAGCAGATACCTTAATTAAGCTGGCTGAAAAGAATAATAACATTTTAATGGCAGGGCATTTAATGGAATATCACCCCGCAGTATTAAAAATGCAAGAGTATATTAGTCAGGGCTTGCTAGGACGGTTGCGTTATATTTTACTGGAGCGTACCAGCCTTGGAAAAAGCCAAAATGATGTGGGTGTGCACTGGGATCTCACTGTGCATGATCTTTCAATGGTCAGATGCCTGGTTAACAGAAATCCGAAATGGGTGTCTGCACATGGAGTAAGTTATCGGCAACAAAATATTTATGACCTAGTTATCATTACTATGGAATTTCCTGATGACCTACTTGTACAATTTCATGCAAACTGGATCAGCCCAATTAAAAAACGACAGGCGGTAATTTCAGGAGATCAAATGACAATGGTCTTTGACGATGTCAAAGATACCGATAAGTTACAGCTACTATCTAATAGCGGCGAAATTACTATGCCCGGGTTTGAAAAAAGTTTACCCTTAACTAACCAGTGTATGCATTTTGTTGAATGTATAAAAACCAAGTCACCGCCCAAGACCGGATCAGCAGATATTATCTGGGTAATAAAGGCGATGGATCTAGCGGAACAATCACTCTTACACAACGGAGCAAAACTCTCTTGGGATTGGAATGGTGGTTTAGATGTTAAAGATTGAGGTATATAACCAATCGCATCAAAAAGACTGGGATAATTTCATCGGAACCTCACGGAACGGTACATTTATGCAGCAGCGAACTTTTCTAAACTATCACCCTCCGGGCCGGTTTATTGATTGTTCCTTGATGGTTTATAACTTCCACGGTAATTTAATTGCTGTAATACCGGCGGCTCAAAAAATAGAAGGTCAAAAAAAAATTTTCTTTTCTTATCCTGGTGCTTCACACGGCGGAATCATCGTTGACCAAAAGTTTGGTACCTGCGAAGCAATGGCCTTGGTACCCTTATTAACTGAATACTGTAAGTCTAATAACTTTAACGCTATCCAAATAAAAATGGTCCCTCGAATTTATCATTTTTGGCCCAGTGACGAAATAGACTTTGCCTTACGGTATTACGGTTTTTCCATAAGCACTACCGAGTTAGCCACGGCATTGCCGATAAAAGAGCTTGCCAATGCTTCAGATCACCTGATCGAGAGTACACAAAGGAATATTCGAAAATCACAAAGGCTTGGGGTTACTATAGAAGAAAGTAATGATTTAACAACCTATTGGAGTATTCTTACAGATAACCTTAAACAAAAGCATAATGCAGAGCCCACCCATACTTTAGCGGAAATCACTGATTTAACCAATAGGTACCCACAGTCAATAAAGTTATTTGCCGCTTTTCTGCAAGAAGAAATGGTTAGCGGAGTAGTCGTCTTTTTACTCAACAGCCGTGTTATTAACTGTTTCTACATTGCCAGTAACAATAAATACCAGAACCTACGCTCACTTGAACTACTGTTTTACAAATTGATTAGCTGGGGTATGGAAAAGGGCTATGATTATTTGGATTGGGGTATTTCCACCGAGAACAAGGGGCTCGTGATAAATCAAGGTCTCTTCGAATTTAAAGAAAAATTCGGCGGGCGGGGAATATTACGGGAATCGTATTATCTTGATTTATCCGACTAAGCTACTCTGAGACTCCCGCTTCTACCTGTGCCCTTTAGGGTGCAACCGGGAGTTTAGAGTAACTTCCCTGGAAGTTGTGAGACTAAACTTCAGATGGGGTTAAAACCCCACCTGAAGCTATGTCTCACTTTATAAATGGAGGTGATTTTGTGAAAATACTTTTTATTGACGTGGATCCCCAGTATTTACTGGGTTTACCTCCCGGTTTTGAAAAAAACGGGTGTGAAGTAAAGATATTAACCAACATCGTAGAAGAAGAACTGGAACAATTGTTGCCGGAATATCATCCAGACCTTGTGGTAACTACTGGGTGGACTAAAATACACACTGATTCAAGACTTAAAATACTAGGGGATATGGTGGAGAAATACCAATTAACGCATGCCTACTGGGCGACAGAGGATCCCCGCTGGACAGATGATTGGTCATTGCCCTATATTAAAGCAACAAAGCCGGAATATATTTTTACAATAGACCGGGAATCAGTATCTTTTTACCAACAGCTTGGTTTTAAAGCTTACTATTTGCCCTGGGCCTGTAATCCGGAGTTTCACCGGCCTGCTGAACCTATGGAAAAGTACAAATGCGATATCGCACTTGTAGCCACCGCCGGGATAACCTGGAGTTCCTATCGCCGTGACAGCGCCCAGATATTATTAAAACCATTGGTAGAAAGAGGCTATGATGTATCCATTTGGGGCAAACGCTGGGAGAACCTAGACCCGGATATTGTTGGATTTAACGTAGATTCCCGGCACCTGCGGGGTAAATTATCATATCAGGAAACAAACCATGTTTACAGTTCGGCTAAAATAATTCTCGGGTTTCAAAACGTGACCACAGAGCTAACCTCACGAACCTATGAGGTTATGGGTGCCCGGGGATTTCTTCTGGCCCCGGCTACTTCCGCCGTTTTAGAGAAGTTCAAACCGGGAAAACATTTGGCCGTTACCCAGTCGGAAGATGAAACCCTACGCATGGTGGATTATTACTTGAACCAGGAAGAAAAGAGAAAGGAAATTGCTTTAAACGGTCAGCGGGAAGTCTATTTTTACCATAATACGTACAATGACAGAGCTGCCCAAATCCTTAAGCTTACTAGTTTAAGACGGGGAAAATGATGCAGAAAACAATAAAACAAACAGCTTGCTGCACCGGCGTTAGTATTACCGGTCAAACCTATACCACCGTAACGTTTCAGCCGGCCCCACCTGATACCGGGATCATTTTTATCAGAGAAGATTTACCGGGAAAGCCGGAAGTTCCATGCCGGCCGGAATATGCACGGGTAGACGCCCGCTGGACTTCACTGGTTCACAACGATATACGCATTGAGCACACTGAACACCTGCTGGCTGCTATTGCAGGACTGGGCCTGGATAATTTAAAGGTTAGCTTAAGCAGCCCGTTTATTCCGGTGGTAAGCAGCTTCAGCAGCAGGGATTTTGTTCAAACTTTTTTAAAGGCAGAACCTGTTTTACAGGATGTGCCCAAAAGATGCTTTAGCGTACAAGAACCGGTTTGTATCGCAAACCCATTTTTTCATCAAGAAAAGCGTTATGACCGGTTCCTACTGGCATTACCTGCACCTGAGCTTACTCTCACATACTTGCTTGACTACCCGGATAAAGAAATTCCTACTCAGTTGGCTCATTTTACCTTCGGCAATTCTTTAGATTTTGCTTCCGAACTGGCAACAGCAAGGTCATACATTCTGGAAAATGAATATGAAACAGTTGTCAAATTGATTGGAAAAAGTATTGAGGACTGCCTCGTCATATCAAAGGATCCCATAAATTTGCAATGGGCTAACGAGCCGGCAAGGCATAAGGTGCTAGACCTGCTGGGTGACCTTTATACGTTGGGTCGCCCCATAAACGGTCACTTTATTGGCATCAGAACAGGACACAAAGACAACAATCAACTGTGTCATCAATTAAAGATGCAAATTAAGGAGGAGTTATTTACATGATTCCCCACGCAAAACCCCTGTTAGGTAAAGAAGAGGAAGATCGAGTGTTAGAAGTTTTGCGCAGCGGCATGCTGGCAGCAGGCAGCTATGTTCAGGAGTTTGAAGAGCAATTTAAACGGTATCACGATTCCAAGTATGCCATTGCTACTTCCTCTGGTACGACCGCACTGCACGTAATCCTACAGGCCCTGGGTATTGGTGCCGGAGATAAGGTCATAACTACTCCCTACTCGTTTATAGCTACGGCTAATGCAATTTTGTATGCCGGGGCCACCCCGGTTTTTGTTGATATCGATCCGGCAACATATAATCTTTCGCCCTCAGCATTAAATACTGCCGTGAAAGACCACCCGGAAGCCAAAGCTGTGCTCATAGTTCATCTTTTTGGGTTACCGGCAGATATGGATGCAATTCTAGAGATTGCGAACAAATATAACCTCATTATCCTGGAAGATTGTGCTCAGGCCCACGGGGCTACTTACCAGGAGCAAAAAGTCGGCACCTTCGGCAAAGCCTCAGCCTTCAGTTTTTACCCCACCAAAAATATAACCTCAGGAGAAGGTGGCATAGTTTTAACCGACGACTCAATGATCGAAGAAAAAGTAAGAATACTAGTCAACCAGGGGCAACGCCAGCGCTACTACCATGAAATGGTGGGATATAACTATCGGATGACCAACATTCATGCAGCTATTGGTTTAGAGCAGTTAAAAAAATTAGATCTATTTAACCAGAAAAGAATAGAGAACGCCAAATTCTACGATGACCACATTGTAAATCCTTGCATCCAAAAACCGGTGTCACCACCAGGTAGAAGGCATGTTTATCATCAATATACCTTGAAAATGAAAAATAGAGATGCTTTCACGACTTACCTGGACGCCAACGGTATTGGCTATGGCATTCACTACCCGTTAATAATACCGGCTCAGCCGGCATACAAAAATATGGCAGCCTGCTCGGGTACCTGGCCGGTGGCAGAAGATCTGGCTGATAGCTGTGTTTCAATACCGGTTCACCCGGCCCTTTCCCAGAGTGACTTAACAACCATTGTAGAAGTAATTAATAATTACCGTTGAGGGGGATTGCACGTGATTATTAGCGGCCATCAACCGAATTACCTGCCATGGCTGGGATACTTTCACAAAATGATGTCCTGTGATTTGTTTGTCATTCTGGATGATGTCCTTCTCTCTAGAAGGGAAGTTACTAAAAAAAACAAAATCAAAGGCCCGGAAGGAGAACGATTATTAAGCGTACAGATTAGTAGAAAAAAGGGCTTGATTAAAGATACTGTCATTCAAAATGATTTCCCGTGGTATTCAAACCACTGGGGTTCATTACAAACTTGCTATACACGTTCGCCCTATTGGCAGAAATACAAAAACTTATTTTCCCCCATTTATAAAAATCCGGGGGAACTGCTGATTGACCTGAACCTGCGATTGATCCAGGTTATTCGAGAAATTTTAGAAATTAATACTCCAATGATACGCTCTTCCGAAATCCCCGGAATTGAAGGAACCAAAGGGGAACGTATCATTAGTCTATGTAAACAATGTAAAGCGGATATCTACCTCTCCGGTAACGGAGCCCGAACCTATAATGACGAGGCGGCATTTGCAAGAAACAACATTCGGCTGGTTTACCAGGAGTTTGAACATCCTGTTTACTCACAGGTATGGGGAGACTTCATCCCTAATCTGTCGGCAATGGATTTGATTTTTAATTGTGGCCCCAGTAGCAAGGACTATCTTACCAAGCAGGTGATCGTGTGAAAAAAGTAAATGTATTGATATCGGGTTCTGGGTCTCTCTACGGAGTCGCCATCATTCAATCTTTACTGAGATCAGAGCTACCCTTAAAACTGGTGGCCTGTGATGTGAGCGCCCGTACATTAGGCTTATACCTTGCTCACCAGGCCTATATCGTACCACCCGCTCATCAGGAGGAACTCTATTTAACTAGTTTGTTCAATATTATTGCCAAGGAAAATATACACGCTATTTTTGTTGCTTCCTCCCATGAGCTTGCATTTTATAGCCATAATAAACTGGATATTGAAAAAAAGACCGGAGCTAAAGTGTTTACTAATTTTCCTGAGACACTAAATTTATGTAATGATAAATGGCTTACGGTAAACTTTCTAAAAGAAAATAACTTTTATTTTCCTCTTACCATTCGCTATCCGGAAGACCAGGATCAACTCAATGAATTTATTAAAGACGTGCAATTTCCCATCGTAATTAAACCGAGAGGAGGTGCGGGATCACAGGGCTTGTACATTGTTAACCAATACGAAGATCTTCACCCGCTGCTCGAAAACAAAAAAGACATCATTCTTCAGCAATATTTGCCTGATGACTGCGGTGAATTTACGACCGGTATTTGTACCGGGGCCAACGGCAGAATTCTATCAGGGATAACATTAAAGAGGTACTTGCAAGAAGGCATGACTATGTCGGCAGACTCGGGTGATTTCACAGAGATCACAGATTATTGCAAAAGAGTGGCCCAGGTTCTAAAACCTTACGGGCCAAGCAACTTTCAATTGCGCCTCTTGAGCGGTAAGCCTTACATTTTCGAAATAAACCCTCGCTTCAGCAGTTCCACGGGAATGCGCTCTTTACTAGGCGTTAATGAGGCTGAAATTCTAATAAGAGCGGAAATACTGGGCGAAGCAATTAATCAAAATAAAATTTTAAAATGCAGTGTAATCAGACAGTATATAGATTACCTCGTTCCAACCGATAAAATTGTTATGCTGCAGCTGCCTCCTGACTAGTTCTCCTAAAAACAGCCCCTGGCACATGCCAGGGGCTGAACTATGGGTGGGGGTTAATCACTCTTTCCATTCCCAGCGCGAGTGACTAATAGTCAGAAGTACAATCCGAGCAAAAGATTCTTAACAAAAGTACAACGATGACTAATATAAGCCAAGTCCAATCACGCTCCGGAGTGAGAGAATCACAACCACAACTAAAGAACATGGATATAATACCTCCCACGAAAGAAATAGCCTATCAATGTACTTTATGATAGGCAGAGAGAAACTGTCACTAATAAGAATTATCCGCATGTCAATAGACTTGTCCCCGTGACACCTATTCTGTTGGGCAAATAAGGAGGTTTGTTTGACTAGAAATGATTCGTTCACGATTCTGTGCTTAAAATATGAATAGCCTTTGCTAAATTTGTTTCTAGAATTTTAAGGCGTTCTGCCGTAGGAATTTCACCTTTTTGACGGTAAGTAATTTCGGTTGCTTGAATTATAATCCGTAATTGTTCCAATTCTGTACGTTTTTTCTCGACTGCTTTAAACACTTCAAGCATAAAGATTCCTCCATTATTTACATGGTAGTTTGCAAGTTAGTAATCCGCATTTCCAGTGCTTTCACTAGAAGCGATTTCCTACATATCTGCGGACTGATCTTCCGTGTTACCGAAACAGTACTATAAAAATTCGTAGCTGTATACTTGCAGTGTGACTTTCTATATTGTTGTTTAGACAATATTCATTTGAGATAAGATAAGACTTGGCTTGTGCCAAGTCCTTTAGGACGCCGACAGAAGCCTTAGTCGTTCTATCCAGGGAAAGTTTTACTTTCCATCTGGATAAGATAAGACTTGGCTTGTGCCAAGTCCTTTAGGACGCCGACAGAAGCCTTAGTCGTTCTATCCAGGGAAAGTTATACTTTCCATCTGGATAAGAAAAGACTTGGCTTGTGCCAAGTCCTTCAGGACGCCGACAGAAGCCTTAGTCGTTCAATCCAGGGAAAGTTTTATACTTTCCATCTGGAAAATAAATGGCACCAATCTGTCCTTAGACCCCTACCTTGCGTCCTCATCTTTCAATAGGTTTGCCTATAAATATTGTATTATTATGTATAATACAGGATTTCAGTTATAATCTTATATTAAGATCAACTAATAGTCAATACAAAAACCAGGGCTAAAATCCCCATTTCTAAGATGTTATTCCTATCTTAGGTCTGGTCTTGATCTACACAAGTATTCAGTAATTAATTACCAGTTATCTTGTTTCCTCATGTGGGCAACATATTGCTGGAGGTGATTCTATGAGAAACGAAAACCGTCGCAAAAATAACGAACAGTGCCGTAATGAGAGGAACCCAAAGGACCTTGAGTTCGCCCGTGAGTTATCAAACGTAGAAGAACGCCGCAATAAAAACAAAGCGGTGGTGGCTACGGCTATAAACGGTAAAGTTCTTAAATAGATCAATCTCCATGGACGGCTTTTTATGGCCGTCTTTTTATTTCCATCATATTTATAAATAACACAAATTCAAGACAATTAGGAGGGTTTTTTATTAAAAATGCTTCGCTATATGAAAGGCTTTTTTTATTTGTAGATAATACCCTTAAAGCTCCTCCCGTCAATTTTAACCTGGAAGGCCTCCTGCCGTCTAACCAGCTTGACATATTTCGTTTGCTGCAAGACAGGTTGTTTGAGCAACCAATCCCAATCAAATATCCCTTCCGCTTCATTATCATATTGAATATGGAAGTATCCCATATGGGTAGCCGTCAAATTATGAAAGAAATGACTGCCAAGCGAAGGTTCGGGACGGAGGTTTTTAAGATCGACTTCCACAATAATCAGAGCCTGCGACATTTGCTCCCATGTCAGAGGAATTCCCAGCCATCGATCTGATGTTCCCATCCGCCCAAAGCCAACGAGAATGCATCGGCGCCCTTCCTTGAACAGCCTCTTGTTTAGCTCACTGATCTCCCTGGAAATTTGTACACTTTCCTGCAAATTAAAGGTCTCAGGGTCTACAAAAATGATATCGTGGATATATTGATAAATTCCGTTGCCAATGGTGCGTTTACTGCAACACCAGGACTCTATCGACTCGTCCATATTGACCTGAAAAGCTTCTCTGCCGACTACCATCGGCCTAATCTGCAAGAAATTAAACTCCTTAGGTTTGCTTGCATCCTTAGGAATATTGACGGCAAATTCGATTTCAACATCTGTGCCAAACGATTGTTTTCCCAGGCTCAACAAGTCTTTAATAATTTGCGTCAGTGGCAGCCTGTTGTACTTGAGAATGGGCGCAAACGTCACCAATTTGGGCCCGGCTTGATATACGTTGTCATAGATGCAGTCATTTTCAGCCGAATAGGTGCTGCCAGTATACTCCAGCGACTGATCTTTATATGCCTGAGAAACCTTCAGCTTCTTGTAAATATAGTTTTCGTCGGCACGTAACATGATATCGGCAGATTCTTCGATATTTATAGCATAGAATGCATTTTGCGATTTATTTAAGTACTCCTTGGGACCAGAAACGAGAGGGTTGAGTTTGGGATAAGCCGGGGAAAAACGGTATACCCGCTCACCTTCAACAATGGCTTTCCCTAATCCCAGTGCCAGACTTACTGTCCCATCTTCCGGCTGCAACGGATAATACGGATAAAAATTATAGGATTGAGCCACGCCGGAAATGGCCGGATAATAGAGATCGCCATAGCGTTCTCCAACCAATTCCTGAATTAGGACAGCCATTTTCTCTTCTTCAATCCGAATATCCGCATTTTTGGCATATTGCACAGGAGCCGCATAAAACACCGAAGCATAAACCAGCTTAACCGCATCCGCGAGCTGGTTAAACCGAACTTCATAGTCTGCGTGACTGTTTGGAACTACATATGTATTGTAGATACCGGCAAAAGGCAATATTCGCGAATCCTCCAGGATGCTCGATGAGCGAACTGCGAGCGGACATTTTATATGTTGAGTTAAGACACGCAGGTTTTCTTGCGTGGCGATTGGCAAGGGGCTTTCCGTAAATTTTTGCGCAATCGCCTCTTCTGTTGGGTTAGTGGCAAGAAAGGAATAAAGTTCATTTTCTTCAATAAACTTTTCAAAAACATCACTGCCAATAACAAATGAGCGCGGCACCTTGACTTTCATGTCTTCGTACTTATCTACCAGCTGGGCCTTGGCAATCATCACATTCATATAGGCAACCCCTCTGGCCTTCCCACCCAATGATCCTGTCCCCAGTTTAATGAACGCGTTCTCCATATCCTTTTTGGAAAGCCCTTCAAAATCAAGAACCAAGCCAGATTGATATTTTCGAAAATAATCATTTAACACTTTTAGGATATAAGCTCGAATATCAGAAGCACTGCCCACTTGCTCTGTATCCACAAATCTCAATTTATCCGCCACTTCAACTTCAACCCGCGCGCGGAACCAGCGCGAAAAGTGATTTTTGGTCGCATGATAGTACAGACTCTCATCTGGCAAGTCACGAATTATCCTTTCTAGACTTGTGATGTCGTTTGCTTCATCAATGACTCTTCCATCAGGATACTTAAACACAAAAGAACCGAAGCCGTAGTTTTCCAGAATGTAGGTACGCAGATTATGCAGTAGATTGGGGGAGTTTTTGTTCAGAAAATCCAAATGTAATGCAATAGCTCTTTCAGCATTCTCTAATTCCTCTGATTGTAATAAAAATGGTAGGTCGGGAATCATCTCCCGCACTCTTTGGTTCAGTTCAAAACCAGCCAAGGGATTAAGTTCTCCCTCCATAGGAAACCTTACATCAGAAATTACTCCCAATAAGTTGTAGCGATACTTGCTAATAATCGCCATTGCTTCTTCATAGGTTTCCGCAAGAAGAATCTTCGGCCTAAGGCGGACTCTAAGCAAACCATGGTTGATATTCATGGCATGCAACACCAAGCAGCGAGTTTGTGTCAAAATTTCCGTATAAATAATAGGCAAAATCTGCGAATAATACGCCGGAGAATCATCAACCAAAAGGATGGCCTGAACTCCCAACTTGCTGTCTGCCTCTACGTTTTGCTGGTCTTCAATATATTTAATGATAGCTAATAAAACCCTATTGTCTCCTGACCAGTGAAACACCCTGTTTATACAAGAAATTTTCCGGATTCGGGCAATCATTTCCGGAATCAACCGGTCATAGGAAAGCATAACAATCGGAATGTCTGGGTAGGCTTTATGGATTTTTGTTTCAACCTCAAATGAGCTCATGTCGCTTATGCGGGACATAGTAATGATCAGATGAATGGCTCTTGTTTTCAATTCTTCACAAGCATCCTCCCCGTTGGCTACCCAATGAATCCTGGGTATAAAAGGAATACTTAAATCGTTGAACTGATGGTAAATCTGCTCGGCTAACTGTCCATCTTCTTCAAGGACATATGCGTCGTACTCAGTAGATATCAACAGTATTTCCGTAACCCTGAATTTCATTAGGTCATGAATACCTAAAAAACGGGCCTTCATATCACCGAACTTCTTCATAGCACTTCTCCTATTCCTTGAAATAATCTCAGCAAACCTTACTATCAGTATATACTAAATTGGATTTGGAATCGATTAGGAACAAATACTTTATGATGTAAACATGCTCCCAATAGCAAAATGCATCCCCTTAAACAAAATCTCCTAGATGTCAAGGATGTCAAAGACTAGCTAACGTTTTGGGATCACGAACTTCCATGCTATCACTGTCTTCAATAAAATAGAATATGCGTATCTATTTTTTCAATTTTACCAACATCTCTATTAATGATATTATAACTATGAAAGATATCTAGAGCGTAATATTCTTACTTCAAAGAAAAGAGTCCATTTTTAAATATCTAAATATTATTAAAGTTTTTAATAGTGGAATTTATTATTGATAATGAGGGGTAGAGTTTACCTATGAT
Organism: Sporomusa silvacetica DSM 10669; assembly: GCF_002257705.1. Taxonomy (GTDB): domain Bacteria; phylum Bacillota; class Negativicutes; order Sporomusales; family Sporomusaceae; genus Sporomusa; species Sporomusa silvacetica. Next base: position 32,617 of record NZ_LSLK01000103.1, on the reverse strand, counting down.
GGGTGATTCTATAAGTGGGTTGACCATATCAAGTTGTAAGGATGTGACATTTGCGTAAAATTTTGTCCTAAAAAAGTACTCGAATTAATTGAATTCAGTAAAGTATGTTGTCCGTGAGGAAGCGTAAGTAAAGTTGATTGGATGTATTGATCAAAAAATTGAGGGGGATTTTAACATGACTACAAATGCTCAAAAGTACTGTGCCGAACTCTATCGCCGAGTTGTCGAACGAAACGCAAACGAACCGGAATTCCATCAAACAGTCCAGGAAGTTATGGGTTCTTTGGTGCCTGTTCTTGAGAAAAATCCCGAATATATCGAACTGGGAATTGTTGAGAGGATTGTAGAGCCGGAGCGCCAATTTATTTTCCGTGTACCTTGGATGGATGACACTGGCAGGGTAAGCGTAAACCGCGGATTTAGGGTTCAGTTCAATAGCGCGATTGGACCTTACAAAGGCGGCTTGCGTTTTCACCCGTCGGTTAACAATGGTATCATCAAGTTCCTCGGTTTTGAACAGATCTTCAAAAATTCACTGACGAGTTTACCGATGGGCGGCGGCAAAGGCGGCTCCGATTTTGATCCGAAGGGCAAATCAGATGCAGAGGTTATGCGATTCTGCCAGAGTTTCATGGCAGAACTATATCGTTATGTCGGTCCTAATACAGATGTGCCGGCTGGTGACCTTGGTGTCGGTGGCCGGGAGATTGGCTACCTATTTGGACAATATAAGAGACTACTAGGCAATTATGAAAACGGTGTTATAACTGGAAAAGGCCTTTCTTTTGGCGGCAGCCTGGCTCGCCCGGAAGCTACGGGCTTTGGGATCGTGTATTTCTGTCAGGAAATGTTGAAAGCTAAAGGAACATCATTTGAAGGCAAGTCTGTCGCAGTATCCGGTTTTGGCAATGTTACCTGGGGTACGGTAAAAAAGGTTACTGAATTGGGCGGCAAAGTTGTTACCCTCTCAGGTCCTGACGGATATATATACGATCCTGACGGTATTAGAGGCGAAAAAATTGAATACCTGCTCGAAATGAGAGCGTCTTGCCGTGACCAGGTTGAAGATTACGCTGAGAAGTTTGGCGTTAAATTCTTTCCGGGTGAAAAGCCTTGGGGTGTTAAAGCTGACGTTATTATCCCCTGTGCTACTCAAAACGAGATCCTTATTGAAGACGCTAAAAAGATTGTCGCGAACGGGGTGAAATTTGTTTGCGAAGGATCAAATATGCCCTGCACGAACGACGCAATTGAGTACTTCCTGGAAAATGGCGTATATCTTGGACCGTCAAAAGCAGCCAATGCCGGCGGTGTGGCCGTTTCCGGTCTTGAAATGTCTCAAAACAGCATGCGGATAGCCTGGTCTTTTGAAGAAGTTGATGCTAAACTCAAAACGATTATGCTTAACATTTATAAAAACTCCAGCAAGGCAGCAGAAGATTATGGCTTTAAGGACAACCTGGTTGTTGGCGCCAACATAGCTGGGTTTATTAAAGTCGCTGAAGCAATGAAAGCGCAAGGTTTGGTATAAAAGAATAAATGTTTAGTTGATTGGACGCAATGGGATATTCGAAGCCTAAGTCTGGCTCGAATATTTCCATTGCTTTTTGAGGTTGAAAAGTTTCAACATTAATTCGATTAAGAGGGCGGAATAAATATGAAAAGTATTAAAATAAAACTGATGCTTGCTATTGCAATTATGATGTTTTTATCATTGACAGTTGTTGCAAGTTTTAGTTATTGGAAATCTAGTGATCTATTAACAGGGCAGACAGAAGATACTCTCAAAATACAAACCGATGCTATTAGCAAAGAGTGCAGTTTATGGTTGTTTGCGCGTCAGAGTGATATGGAAATGCTGGCGAATACTAGTGATTTAGTTTCTGGTAATCCGGAAGCAGTTCTTGCGTATATTATGCAGGAGGATAAAAGGCTTATTCTTTATGATGGAATATTTGTTTCTAATATAAATGGAGATGGGTTTTCGTCGAGGGGCTGGAAAGGATCTATTAAGGAAAGAACATACTTTCAGGACGTCATGAAAACTGGAAAAACTATTTTTTCGGATGTACTATTAAATAAGTCTACCGGTAAATTATCAATTATCGTTTCTTCTCCCATTAAAAAGGATGGAAAAGTGGTTGGCTTGGTTGGTGCCAATATTCCATTCAGTGTTATTCAGGAACAGGTCAATGTAACCAAAGTTGGCGAAACTGGCAGTAATTTTATGATTCAAAAAGATGGTTTTATTATTGTCCATCCAAATACGGAATTAGTGATGAAACTCAATCTTCTTGAGGATAAAACAATTTCAGCAGACTTAAGAAGTGTTGCTACAAAAATGACACAGGGCGAAACCGGAATTGCCAAGTATACCTACAATGGCATTGAACAGATCCGCGGCCTATGCACCGGTTCCAGGAACAGACTGGGCGATTGCAGCCAATATTGAAAAACGCGAAATGGCAAGTCGTCTGAATTCTTTAATGATGATGTTTTTACTTTTAACTTTGATAAGCCTTATAGTTAGTATCTTTATTACCTACCAAATAACGCTGCGCATTGTAAATCCTATTGATGGTATACGGCAGATATCAGAAAAGGTTGCTGGCGGCGATTTAAGAATAGGAAAATTAAATATTATTTCACAGGATGAATTGGGTCAGTTAGCTGGAAGCTTTGAAAAGATGACGACAAATATGGTAGCATTGATTCGCAAAATACAAGCTGGTGCCGAACAAGTAGCAGCTTCTTCAGAAGAGCTGACAGCCAGCGCCGAACAGTCAGCTCAGGCTGTCAGCCAAGTAGCAGGCATTATTAGCGAGGTAGCAAACGGCGCAGAAAAGCAATTAAAGGCAGTCGACAAAACATCGGCTGTGGTAGTGCATCTGTCAGCCGGTATTCAACAGGTATCGGCCAGTTCCAATCAGGTAGCCGAGCAATCAGCTCAAGCTGCTGATAAAACAAAAGAAGGTAGTGCGTCAGTAGAGAAAGCTGTTAGTCAGATGCTTTATATCGAGCAGACTGTTAACAATTCAGCAGAAGTTGTTGCTAAGTTAGGCGAAAGATCTAAAGAAATCGGGCAGATTGTCGATGCGATATCCGGTATTGCCGGGCAGACAAACCTACTTGCCCTCAACGCTGCGATAGAGGCCGCCAGAGCAGGAGAACAGGGAAAAGGATTTGCCGTTGTAGCTGAAGAAGTCCGTAAGCTCGCCGAACAGTCACAAGCTGCGACCAAGCAAATTGCTGCCCTAATTAGTGATATCAAAAGAGACACAGAAAAGGCCATTATTGCTATGGATGAAGGTACTCGCGAGGTCAAAGTCGGGACAGAAGTTGTCTCTATGGCAGGACACACATTTAAAGAAATTGCAACATTGGTAACGCAAGTATCGGAACAAATGAAGTCGACTTCCGCTGCTATTCAGCAGATGTCCAATAGTACTCAACAGATTGTAGAAGCAGTGGAGGAAATCGATGAACATAGCAAAACAGCGGTTGGAGAAGCTCAAACCGTGTCAGCTGCTACCGAAGAACAAGCGGCCGCCATGGAGGAAATTGCCTCATCCAGCCAGAATCTTGCCAAGCTAGCCCAGGATCTTCAGACCACTGTCAGCCAGTTTAGAGTTTAGTATTTGTATGTACGGGGCGTTTTCCTCTTAATCAAACAGAAAGAGCTTGCTGACTCCCATAAGCAGGGATAAGCAAGCTTTTTTCTTTAGGTTACTACTTTCAAAGACTTCATATGACGGGATTCATTAGCCAATAACTGCCATCACTTCGCCAGGTTTAACACTCTTGCCATTCGCTACATTCATCAACGTAACACAGCCACTAGCCGGAGAAGTGATTTCATTCTGCATTTTCATGGCTTCAAGAATCATCAGAACATCGCCCTTTTTAACCTTATCACCTTTTTTAACGAGAACTTTAATAATCTTACCAGGCATGGGTGCCTTAATTGCACTATCGCCTGCTGCGATTTCCACTGGAGCAGCAACCGGAGACGGGGCTGCAACAGCAGGAGCAGCAGGAACAACAGCTTGACCGCAGGGAACAGCGGTAACAGACTTGATTTCTTCCTGTACCTCGACGTTATAGGAAGTACCATTGACAGTAACCCTGAATTTTCTCATTTCTATCGCCCCCACCTTTCTATCTAACCAGACGATTATTCATATTGTTTTGTCGGCCAGCATCTATCCAAACTCTATGAGTACGGTTAATCCGTACTGCAAGACCACCATGCCAGTTTTCGAACAACATCTTAATCGGCTTTGCGCCATTATCGCCAAACACAATGCCAATACTAGCACTAATTGCAGCAATTATTTCCGGAGTAATACCTTGTAACTCTTTCACATGCTTCACGGTCCTCTCTTAACAGCATTTACAGCGGAATGTTGCCGTGTTTCTTAGCAGGCCGAACTTCGCGCTTGCTTGCCAGCATCGACAGGGCGGTAATAATACGCGGTCTGGTTTCACTAGGCTCAATAACCTGGTCTACAAAGCCGCGTTCAGCAGCCTTATAGGGTGTGGCGAATTCCTCAACATACTCAGCGGTTTTTGCTTCTACTTCCGGGTCACCCCGGAAAATGATGTTGGCAGCACCCGCCGGACCCATAACTGCAATTTCAGCCGAAGGCCAAGCTAATACCTGATCAGCGCCCAGATCCTGTGAACACATTGCCAAATAAGAACCACCATAGGCTTTTCGTGTAATCAAGGTTATTTTAGGTACTGTTGCTTCAGAGTACGCATATAGCATTTTGGCCCCATGACGAATAATGCCTCCATATTCCTGGTCGGTTCCAGGCAGGAAACCAGGTACATCAACAATATTGAGCAGTGGAATATTAAATGCATCGCAAAAGCGAATAAACCTAGCCGCTTTATCTGAGGCATTGATGTCCAGGCAACCGGCCATGACTGCCGGTTGATTGGCGATAATACCTGCCGTCTGCCCATCAAATCGTGCAAAGCAAGTGATTATATTGGTAGCATAATGCGCATACACTTCGTAAAATTCACCCTTATCCACAAGCATTTTGATAACTTGTTTCATATCATAGGGCTGATTTGAATTATCGGGAACTATCGTGTTCAGTCCAGGCTCAATGCGGTCTGGGTCGTCGCCGGTTGCAACAATAGGCGCCTCTTCCAGGTTGTTACCGGGTAAAAAGCTCAACAGATAACGAACCTTTTGCATACAATCGTCATCGTTCTCCGCCGCAAAATGAGCTACACCTGATGTAGAATTATGAGTCATTGCACCACCTAATTCCTCAGCGGTAGCCTCTTCAGCCGTAACCGATTTGATTACCTGCGGACCGGTAATAAACATCTGACTTGTTTTCTTGACCATAAAGATGAAATCAGTTAGGGCAGGCGAATAAACTGCCCCACCGGCACAAGGCCCCATAATAACTGATATCTGAGGAATTACGCCGGAAGCCAGCGTATTGCGATAAAAGATCTTGCCATAGCCAGATAGTGCATCCACAGCCTCTTGTATTCGCGCACCGCCTGAATCATTGAGACCTATTAGTGGCGCTCCCATTTTCAACGCCAAATCTTGCACTTTGACAATTTTAGCGGCATGCATTTCACCAAGTGAGCCACCGATAACGGTGAAGTCTTGCGCAAATACATAGACCAACCGACCATCAACAGTACCATAACCGGTTACCACACCTTCTCCGGGGGATTCTGTGGCCTCCATTCCAAAGTTGGTGCACCGATGCTTGACAAATTGATCCAATTCGACAAAGGTACCCGGATCTAGTAATTTCTCTATCCGTTCACGGGCGGTCAGCTTGCCGTTGGCGTGCTGCTTTTCAATCCGTTTTGTGCCGCCGCCAAGTATTACCTTTTCCTGGATTTTTTTTAATTGGGTTATTTTTTCCTGAACAGTAGCCATGACACACCTCCAGATGACGATAAGCTTTATCTATGACATTAAGACATCTTTAATGCTAAACTATTTACGTTCCGATAGTTCGAGTAAAATACCACCCGTGGCTTTGGGATGAACAAAAGCAATGCTTGCACCGCCTGCACCGTAACGTGGCAATTCATCAATCAACCGAATGCCTTTTGCTTTAAGGTCTTTTAATGCATTTTCGATGCTATCGACGCGTAAGGCTACATGTTGTATCCCTTCGCCTTTCTTTTCAATAAATTTTGCAATGGGGCCATCAGGCGTAGTCGACTCCAGCAGTTCAACCTCACTGTCACCACTGGGAATAAAGCATACCTTTACCTTTTGCTGCTCAATTACTTCTTCTCCTTGAGCCGTCATGCCCAAAACATCAGTGTAAAACTTTTGGGCTGCATCCAAGTCTTTCACCGCAATGCCAATGTGATCTACTCTGAGTACTTTAAACATAGTAGGTTCCTCCTCCGTAACTCTTTATCTTAGACACTCTGCCAAAATAATGCTTGCAATGGTGTATGGATCTTTTTCACGCCGTTCAATGCTGGCTACCAGCGAATCAAATTGTCCTGATTCACTCATTTTCTTAACTACATAACGCTTGATACCCTCTTCCATCAGTGACAGCAATTCATTTTTTGCCCGCATACTACGGCGTCGGTGCAGCTCCCCGGATTTATTTAGATAATCTATATGATCATCAATAGCAACCACCAATTCATCAATACCGTTTCCGCTGCTAGCCACCGTTTTCTTTATGGGTGGTCTCCATTTTATGTCACCTTGGTTGAGAACAAGCATCATTTCTAGTTCACTGTTAAGCCGTTCCGCACCCTCACGGTCAGCTTTGTTAATAACAAAAACATCACCAATCTCCAGGATTCCCGCCTTAATGGCCTGAATGTCGTCACCAAGTCCAGGAACCAGTACAACCACCGTAGTATCGGCCGCTTTTACAATATCAACTTCCGACTGTCCTACCCCCACGGTCTCGATAAAAATCACATCTTTAGCGAAGGCATCCAGAATGGCGACGACATCGGCCGTTTTGCATGATAAACCGCCTAGACTGCCTCTCGTTCCCATGCTGCGTATAAATACACCCTCATCAAGAATCAATTCATTCATGCGGATGCGGTCTCCCAGAATAGCTCCGCCGGAAAACGGGCTAGTCGGGTCTACAGCGACAATACCGACAGTTTTTCCTTGTTGCCGGTATTTTTTTGCTAATTTATCAGTAAGCGTACTTTTCCCTGCCCCCGGCGGGCCGGTTATACCAATAACCAGTGCCTTACCTGTTCGCGGGTAAAGCTGCTGCATCATCGCGGCAGCTTCAGAAGATTCGTTTTCCACCATGGTAATCGCCCGCGACAAGGCACGCTTTGAACCAGTTAACAATTCGCCAACTACGTCCACTGGAATTAACACCACCTCATGAGCAAAAACTACTTCGCTCAGTGTTTTGCTGCGACATTCGTCTTAATATATTCCACAATGCTGGCAGTGGGCGTACCTGGCGTAAAGACTTCCGCGATACCCGCCTTTTTTAAACCGGGAATATCCGTATCAGGAATTACGCCGCCGCTAATAACAAGTACATCATCCATCTTCCTATCATTTAGAAGATTTACGACTTTAGGAAATAGTGTGTTATGGGCACCTGATAACAGGCTTAATGCTATTACGTTAACGTCCTCCTGCATGGCTGTTTCCGCAATTTGTTCCGGAGTTTGCCGCAGGCCTGTATAGATTACTTCAAAACCGGCATCGCGCAGTGCACGGGCCACAACTTTTGCCCCACGGTCATGGCCGTCAAGTCCGGGCTTAGCTACTAATACTCTAATTCTTTGTTCCATCATTGTCCTCCTACCTCTTTCAGTACGCTCTCGGAAACCCGAAAGCAAGCTTTTATCTAAACTGTCTGTTAAAAAAGATCCTGTCACCTACAGAAAATAAAACATAATATGGTTACATTAAAAATTGATTAATAAATGTACGTACACTCATATATCCCATGATAGCAACAACAAGAACACCGGTAACGGTCATCCACACAGGATGTTTGTATTCACCGACAACCTTTTTATTATAAGCCCCAACTAATATCGAAGCCAAAGCTAACGGTAATATAAACCCATTAATTGTTCCCACGACCACAAGTACCTTAACCGGCTGGCCAACCATAACAAAAACAATTGTCGAAAAAATAATAAACCCAATTATTATTTTGCTATAATATTCATCAACTTTCTTGCTAAAAGACTTTAAAAAGGATACAGACGTGTAAGCACAGCCAATAACCGAAGTAGTACCGGCTGACCATATTACAATACCGAACAACTTATAGCCTATGTTTCCTGCTGCAGCTTGGAAGACGGAAGCAGCCGGATTCGCAGGATCTATAAAATGGCCATGTACGATAACACCAAGAGCACCTAAGAAAAGAACTACACGCATAACACCGGTGATTAAAATACCGCTTATGGCGCTTCGCGTTGCCTGCGGAATAAATTTTAAGCCCTTGATGCCAGCGTCCAAAAGCCGGTGCCCACCGGAAAATGTTATATATCCGCCTACACTGCCGCCAATGAGTGTGATCAGCGCTACTACATCAATTTGATCAGGCACAAAAGATTTAACAACCGCTTCGCCTACTGGCGGCATAGCTGCTATGGCGACAAATACAGCCAAAAGAATCCTAACAATACCAAAGCTACTTACAAAGCTGTCCATGATTTTGCCTATCTGTTTAAAACAGAAAATAGATAAGGCAATGATGCCGCTACTGATTGCTCCTGCTTCAATTGGTGTGCCAAACAAAACATTTAGCCCCAGTGATGCTCCGGCGATATTGCCAATGTTGAAACATAAACCGCCCATTACAATTAAAATAGAAATAAAATAACCTAACCCTGGAAGGACTGTATTCCCAATTTCCTGGCCACGCATACCGGAAGCAACGATAATTCTCCAAACATTGATCTGAACCAAAATATCAATTACTAACGACGCCAAGATTACAAAGCCAAAACTGGCTCCCGTTTTTTGAGTGAACACGGTGGTTTGCATCAAAAATCCCGGGCCAATTGCCGTGATGGCCATCAAAAAGATAGCGCCGAGATAGGATCCTTTAAATCTATTCTCTACTTTACTCTCACCCATTGCTGATCACACTCCTCAATTATTTGATATTAAATGGTTGCAGCTTGATACATTAACTTTCGGCTATAACGTTCCTGTAGGCGATGATTTTTACGTGACATTATCTTTCTTTTGAGACGTTTATTTCTATACTTTGCTCTCTTCCGTCATGAATTGTAATAACATTATTCTAAAGATACAATTAGAATAAGAATAAGCCATCGGTTTTTGACCCTTATTGGTTGCCAGTCATTTACTTTTTAGGAGTTACCGATGGTTTTTCCTATTCTTTTTTACCAATTTTAATTTCATAAATTATAAACTTGTGGTTTTCTGTCTGTTTTTCCGAGAAGCTACTTCACTTTACAGGCTTACGTGCGCTTCGTATTCACCAAATACCTTACGCAGTACACCGCAGATTTCGCCAAGGGTTGCATAAACCTTAACCGCTTCAAGGATAACCGGCATGAGATTTGTTTCTTCTTCCCCAGCAGCTTTCTCAAGCATGGCCAATTTTGCTTTGACTGCTTCATTATCACGTTTGGCACGAAGATTAGCCAGCTTTTGTTTCTGTAGTTCGCCAACAGAAGAATCTACCCGCAGTAGGCCTTCTGCTGCCTTTTCCTGTATCTGGAATTGGTTGACGCCAACAATAATCCGTTGCTTGGACTCAACCTCCATTTGCCATTTGTAGGCGCTTTCCTGAATCTCTCTTTGAATATAACCTTTTTCAATGGCAACAACCGCACCGCCGAGTTCATCAATTTTTTCAATATATGCCATGGCTTCTTGTTCGATTTTATCGGTAAGTGCCTCGATAAAGTACGAGCCTGCTAACGGGTCAACAACATCAGCCAGCCCACTTTCATAGGCAACAATCTGTTGCGTCCTGAGAGCAACCCGTACAGAATCTTCCGTAGGCAATGCCAATGCTTCGTCTTGTGAATTAGTATGTAGCGATTGGGTACCGCCAAGAACAGCCGCTGCGGTTTGTAAGGCAACACGGACGATGTTGTTGGCAGGCTGCTGGGCTGTAAGCATGGAGCCTGCAGTCTGGGTGTGGAACCGAAGCATCATGGATTTGGGGTTAGTCGCACTAAAACGCTCTTTCATGATTCTGGCCCATATGCGGCGGGAAGCACGAAACTTGGCTACCTCCTCCAATACATTGTTATGCGCATTCCAGAAGAAGGACAACCTTCCTGCAAAATCATCAACATTCAGGCCCGCCTTAATCGCAGCCTCTACATAGGCAATTCCATCCGCAATTGTAAAGGCTATTTCTTGCGAGGCCGTCGAACCGGCCTCACGAATGTGATAGCCAGAAATTGAAATGGTATTCCATTTAGGAACATTCTTCGAACAATATTCAAAAATGTTGGTAATCAACCGCATTGAAGGCTTGGGCGGAAAAATATAGGTACCGCGCGCTGCATATTCTTTTAGAATGTCATTTTGAATGGTGCCCTTAAGCTGTTCGAGAGCTACGCCTTGTTTTTCCGCAACTGCAATATACATAGCCAAGAGCACCGAAGCCGGGGCATTAATCGTCATGGAAGTAGAAACTTTACCAAGGTCAATGCCATTAAACAATATTTCCATATCGGCCAATGAATCAATGGCGACCCCCACTTTGCCTACTTCGCCTTCTGCAATTGCATCATCAGAATCATACCCAATTTGCGTAGGCAGGTCAAAAGCGCAGGACAAACCGGTAGCACCTGACTCAATTAAATAGCGGTAACGCTTATTGGATTCTTCAGCTGTCGAAAACCCGGCATACATTCGCATAGTCCAAAACCGGCCACGATACATGGTAGGTTGTACACCGCGGGTATAGGGATAATCACCCGGAAATCCGAGCTTACGCTCATAATCAAAGTTTTCGAGATCAAGCGAGGTATACAGTCTATTGTACGTTAGATTTTTACGTTCAGGATTTTTCGCAATTACTTTTTCAACTTTGGCGTCATACGCCGTCTGTTTGGCTTTTATTGATTCATCAGACATTTTTCGTTCTCCTTTAAAGTAACTAATCGATGTTGCATCTGACGTTGAAAAGAGAATTTTCAGTTAGTAGACACCAGTTGTCCCTATTTTCTGTTTTTTTTTGCAAAACTTCGCTATGGTTATCCGATAATTTCAGAAAAATAGATAACCGTGACAACATCCGATCTATTCATTGGTTTTTTAAAAGTACTACGATACCAGGCAAGAAATTCTTCATTGGTGTTCAGCTTATGATTTTCCCCATTTAGTTCCCGTCCAGTTAGCAATCTAATGGGTTTTACCAGCACTTTATCAATATAAGCAGTAAATACTTTTTTCTTTTTTTTATAAGTATCGCCAAAGGTAATATTTATGACCTGCCCCTCACTATATCGTTCTGTTATATCTCCATAACGAATCGTACATACCGTATTACGCGCTTGTAAAGCGTTATAAGATTCGGGCAAAGTAAAGTTTATGGCTTGCATAAATTGCACCTCAATATATTGACCCTTCAACTATCTTTTAGACGCTAAACGGTCTAACTTCGATTCCTTCCTGAACTACACTTGTTCTAATTGCCTTGATCATATCAATTGCTCCGGGAGTATCACCATGTACACAAATAGTCTGTGGTTTTAAGGCCACCGCAAAACCATCAATTGTTTGTACTTTCCCGGTCGTAATCATAGTAAGCACTCTAGCAGCAACCACTTGTGGATCATGGATAACCGCTCCCTGCTCACGCCGTGAGACCAATGTGCCTTCTTGCGTGTATGCCCTGTCAGCGAAGGCTTCTTCAACGTATTTGACTCCCACATTTTGCGCGCCTTGAACCATCATGGAGCCACATGAACAAATCATGAAAAGATTCGGGTCTACATCTTTTATGGCCTTGGCAATAGCTGCAGCCACCTTACTATCCTTTTCCGCCATATTATAAAGCGCCCCATGAGGTTTAACATGCTGCAACGTAAGACCTTCTGTTTTGCAAATTCCCATTAAGGCACCAATTTGATAAACCACATCTGCGTATATCTCTTCATGCGATGCCGCCATTGCCCGCCTGCCAAAACCAACTAAATCGGGAAAAGAAGGGTGAGCCCCAATAGCCAGATTATGTCTTTTGGCTTTTTTGATCGTCTTAACAATATTATTCGGATCAGATGCGTGAAAACCGCATGCTACATTAATTGAAGTAACATAAGGCATGGCCGTTTCATCATGGCCAAGAGTATAAACCCCAAAACTTTCTCCCATATCACAATTTAAGTCAATCCGCATACTAACGACCTCCTAATAGAACTTTTTTAAAGAAGCTAACTATTCAAGTTCTCTTCCTTTTGATTCCGGGATGAGGAAAATAGTAGCTCCTGCAAGTATATAGGCAAGTGAAGTTAACCCCAGTGCTGATCCCATACCATAAATTCCTGCAAAATATCCGATAACCATGGGAGAGATAGATTAAGAAAAGGATAACCAATATCGGCATCAGGATTTACTGACGCGTTTACTTAAAATACCGATAAGTCTTCATCACGAGTGTCGCAGATGAACATATAGCCTGGAGCATGAGTAATCATCAAATCAGGTTTTACCCTCATCGCCACTGCTTGGGGAGTAACGCCGCAAGCCCAAAATACCGGGACTTCGCCCTCGTTTATCGTCACCGCATCACCAAAATCCGGTTTGTTAATATCTCTTATACCAATACTTTCCGGAGAACCAATATGGATGGGAGCGCCATGGACAGCAGGAAAGCGGGATGTTACCTGAGTGGCACGGACCACTAGTTCTGCAGGAATCGGGCGCATACTCGCAACAACAGGGCCGGAGAAAATTCCTGCCGGGTTACATTCAATAGTAGTAATGTACATCGGAACATTGCAGTTTTCTTCAATATGTCGCACAGGTATCCCGTTTCTTATCATCGGCGTTTCAAAAGTAAAGCTACATCCCAGCAAAAAAGCTACTAAATCGTTATTCCAATATTTCTCTATGTCGAGTACTTCTTTATATAATTGACCCTTTTTATATATCCGGTATTTAGGTATATCGTAACGCAAATCTGCTCCTGGTGCGGCCAGCTTAGGTTCAGGTGAACCTAACTCTGTTACATCAAGAATCGGACAGGGCTTAGGATTACGTTGAGCAAATAGCAAGAAATCATATGCCACTTCTTTGGGCAAAATAGCTAAATTGGCCTGAGTATAGCCCTGCGCTATACCGGCAGTCGGCCTCACTAACTGGTTTTTCCGGATTAAGCTTCTAACATCTTTGGGATTCATACAACCTAAGTTCTCCATGCATAACTCCCCTCTCTTTACAGTACCATAATCCAAAGCAGATCAAGCACTGTTACTTGTACTCTTCTACTTGAACTGTATACCCCTGGTTCTCGATAACAATGTTAAATTGCCGGACATTTTCGGGAAATAGGTTCTGTGGCTGAATACTGCGGGCAATATTCTCGTAAGATTGCTGCTCTGCCCGTAATGCGTTTACTGCTTCTTCTTCCGAACATAACCGGAAACAAACTTCATCACCGGGCTTGGCTTGCGCCAACTTTGACAAATCCGGACCGATTACTGCGCCTATTTTGGCATATCCACCTGTTGTTTGACGGTCGGCCATCATGATAATCGGCATACCATGCGCAGGTACTTGAATAGCACCGAAGGGCAACGCGTCGGAGACAATATCGGCTTTGTCAATATGTGCAATTTTAGGACCTACCAACCGGTACCCCATACGGTCAGCCTCATCGGTAATTACATATTCGCTTTTCAACATGGTTGCTATCGCTTCTGCTGTAAACATATCATCCTGCGGCCCTAAAAGAATGCGTAATAGTATGCTTTGTGCGTACTGGGGAACATACTCTGCCTTCAGATTTCCCGCCTGAATCTCGGCTCCGTTGTCGATTCCGACATTCAATACATCGCCTTGACAAAGAGCTCTGCCTTCCAAACCACCAACTTTCGCGCGTGTATAAGTAGAACGGCTACCTAATACACTAGGTACATCAATTCCGCCGCGAACCGCAAGGTAGGCTCTACAGCCTGTCACAGCATACTCAAGCTTAAGTTCGCTGCCTTTTTGTACAATAAAGGCAGACCAGTTTTTAACACTTACACCATCCAACTTTGCTTGCATATCAGCACCACAAAGGGCAACAAGCTGACTCTCATCAAATTTAAAGGAGGCACCAAGTATCGTCATTTCAATAGCAGCAGCATTCTCTTTATTGCCAACTAATAAATTTGCCACCCGATAAGCATAGCGATCCATTGCTCCCGCCACCGGCATTCCATAGGCTTGGTATCCCCAACGTCCGCCATCCTGAATTGTTGAAAAAAAACCTGGGTTTATTGTTGTAAACACATCGTCACCCCCTCTGCAATTCCGTAACCTCAGGACTATAGGTACCTGCATCCACCTGTTTACCGATTTGGCGAAATTCATCTACAGATATAGGTTTAAACTGCAAATAATCACCTGCGGCAAATAAGAACGGATTCGCAACAGCTGGATTAAAGGCTTTAATTGGTGTACGCCCAATCAGACGCCACCCTCCTGGGCTCTCAATAGGATAAAAACCTGTTTGACTGCCTGCAATCCCAACAGATCCGGCTGGAATTTGTACTCTGGGCTTGTCCAAACGCGGTGCAGCTATCTTGGGTGACATGCCCCCAAGATAAGGAAATCCTGGTGTAAATCCAAGCATGTATACCAGATAAGGAGTGGACGAATGGATATCCACAACTTCATCAGCAGAAATTCCGTTGTACTCTGCTACAAACTCTAAGTCAGGGGCAAACTCACCCTGATAACAAACGGGAATATGGACGATATTAGCTGCTTCCTTTTCCTCCCCCGATTGCAGTGCCTGGTTCTCAGATATCAGCAATTTCTCGATCTTTGTAATCAATTCTGCTCGCGTCATACTAAGTGGATCAAAATAAATAAGCAATGACCGATAGGTTGGCACAATTTCAAAAATTGCCTTGTTGGCTTTGGCTATTAATCCTTTTGCCAGCTTATGAACCTTACTGTTGATTGTTTGGTTAACGTCCTTACCAAATTCCACAACCAACCCTTGCTCGCCCGCATGGAATACCTCTACGCCATTCATCCTTTCACCAACTTCCTAGTATATATTGCGGCCCCAATTTAGATATTGTATTATACTAACGGCCATATCAGGAAACGCACAAGGATACTTATACAACCCTGTGCGTCCTTCCATCATACGGCTCAAAACGACGTACAATATTTATCAGGGAAAAACGCCTTTTTCCTGCCTTGAACATGCTCCTACTTTATAGAAGCAATACCTAACTCTAATGCCTGTTTATTAGTCTGTTCTGTTCCTTTTGGTACGCGTGCCAGCACAGCTTGCTCCAATGCTTTTAGGCTTACAGCCTTGGTAAGCTTAGCTACGATTCCTAACGCAATGATATTGGCAAACAACTCGCGCCCGAGCTCTTCTTTGGCCATCTGTGTAATTGGTACCGAATACACCTTTTTAAATTGAGCAGGTACTGCTTTTACAAAGGTACTGTCAACAACGAGAATGCTATCTTGGCTAAGATCGACGCTATATTTAGCAAGCGCCTCCTGCGTCATAGCCAGCAAAAAATCAGGTTTTTCCACTTTGGGATAATAAATCGTTTTATCACTGATAATAACTTCTGATTTACTTGAGCCGCCACGGGCCTCCGGCCCGTAAGACTGCGACTGCACCGCTTCCTTACCGTCGCTAATAGCTGCTTCCGCCAAAATAATACCGGCCAAAATCAGCCCCTGTCCGCCAGAACCGCTTAACCGAAATTCCATCATATTACTTATCACTCCCCATTGCCCGCTGAATTACCTTCTGGTACTCAGTCACATATTCCTGACCTTCGCCCTGGTACAATACGCCAATTGGGAATTTTCCCTCAAGTTGGGTCTGATCCATCTTTGCCATTGCCTCTACCATAACAGCATGATCTCGCTGCCACTTCATCATTTTGGCTGGACCGCCCATTTTGTTTTGCCGTCCAAAAGAGATTGGACACGCAGAAATTGCTTCAACAAGAGCAAATCCCTTATGACTGATTGCCTTAGCAATGAGGTCAGTGAGCAGGTTTGCATGGTATGTCGTTGCTCTGGCAATAAAAGTAGCCCCAGCTCCTTTGGCCAATTCATACATATCAAATGGCCTGTCAACATTGCCATAGGGAGCAGTGGTTGCCATACTCATATGTGGTGTCAACGGCGAGAACTGACCGCCTGTCATGCCGTAAATGTTGTTATTATAAACAACAACAGTAAGATTGATATTGCGGCGAGCAGCGTGAATGAAGTGATTGCCGCCAATGGCAGTAGCATCGCCATCTCCAGTAAGCACGATTACGTTGTGCTCAGGTTTAGTCAGTTTGACGCCGGTTGCAAAGGGAATGGCCCGTCCATGTGCAGTATGTACAGTATCAAAATTTAGATATCCCGATGCACGGGACGAGCAGCCAATGCCTGATATAATTGCCGTCTTATCCTGATCAAGCTGCAGTTTATCAATTGCTCTGGCAACACATGCCGTAACAATACCATTACCACAACCCGGACACCAAATATGCGGCAATTTCGGTCGAAAATATTTCGCTAACAAATTTTCCATGATCTTCTTCCCCCTTAGCGGATTGCTTGGATAGCCGCAAGCATTTCGCTTGGTGTAATCGGCTCGTTATTCCATTTTGCCAGAGAAACAACTTGTGTTTTGCCGTTTACAATCTGGCGTACCTCATTAATATATTGACCATGATTCATTTCAGCTACGATGATGGCCTTGACTTTATCAGCCAAACGTAAAAGTTGCTTTTCTGGCGCCGGCCAGATCGTAATCGGACGGAATAGGCCAGCCCTAACTCCCTGCTTCCGGGCACTTTCAATTGCGGCATAAGCACTGCGAGCAGTACCGCCAAAAGCAACTACGGCTATTTCAGCATCATCAAGATTGAATTCTTCGTATTTCACTATATCGTCAATATTTTTCGTGATTTTTGAATGAAGCCGGTCAATAACCTCGTCAGTAACAGCGTTACTGCCTGTTGGAAAACCAGTGTAATCATGAACCAGACCAGTTGTGTGAAAACGGTAACCATCACCATAAGCCGGCATCGGCGGCACACCATCTTCATCTGGTTTATAAGGTAAAAATTCACTAGGCGGAAGTGTTGGTTTCTTTCGATTAATAATCATTTGCTGGTTACTATCCGGCATTACAAACTTCTCCCGCATATGACCAATTATTTCGTCTAAAAGGAGAACAACAGGAGTGCGATATTTTTCAGCCAGATTAAAGGCATCGATTGTAAGCGTAAACGTTTCGGGGACACTTGACGGACTAAGCGCGATTACCCCTCTGTCACCATGCGATCCCCAGCGAGCCTGCATAACATCGCCCTGAGCAGGAGACGTTGGTTGGCCTGTGCTTGGACCGGTGCGTTGAACATTTACAATGACACATGGTACTTCTGCTATGGATGCATAACCGATGAGTTCCTGTTTAAGCGAGAAGCCTGGACCACTAGTTGCAGTCAAAGACTTAGTTCCAGCGATAGAACTACCGATAACGGCAGCCATACCGGCAATCTCATCTTCCATTTGAATAAAGGTACCACCGACCTGTGGAAATCTTTTGGCAAGCAACTCAGCTACTTCCGTCGAAGGAGTAATAGGGTAGCCAGCAAAAAAACGTGCTCCCGCGATTATAGCACCTTCGGCACAAGCTTGGTTGCCCTGCATTAATACTGCTTTAGGCATTGGATTGATCCCTCCTAAATTACTTTTTTTCTAACGAAGATGGCATAGTCTGGACAGCGCAATTCACATTGACCACAACTAACGCAATCCTCTTCACAAGTGACATTCACTTTACCTAGTTCATTTAATTCGAGAACCTTTTTCGGACAAAACTCTACACAAATGCCACAGCCTTTACAATGTGAAGTAATCGTTTTTAATTTCATTATCTTCACCTCCTCTTTGTGATGAAATCAGAGTATTCATTTTCACAGATATGTAATACAATATCATGTATACAGTATAATGTATTACGTGTCTGCGAAAACAAAAGCCTGCGGTCACAATACTCCTACTAGTTCTCTATTCTCAGAATGCCATGATCTCAGGACTATAGGAACCTGCTTCTACCTTGCTGAATATTTTGAAAAATTCATCTACAGATATTGACCTGAATTGTAAGTAATCGCCTGCGGCAAACAAAAATGGATTAGGGTTCTCCGAATAGAATGCCCTTACCGGTGTGCGCCCGATTAATCGCCATTCGCCAGAACTTTCAACCGTGTAAAACCCGGTTTGTCTACCAGCAATCCCCACCGAACCAGTTGGAATTTTACTTCTTACTTTTTTTAACCGCGGTACCACCAGTTTGTCATCCAGCCCCCCTAAGTAAGGAAATCCTGGAGTAAATCCCAACATGTATACCAAGTACTTTCTTGAGGTATGAATGGTAATGACTTCTTCAAGCGATAATTTTGTCCGGCGAACTACATAATCAATATCCGGGCCAAAGACGCCTCCGTAACATACGGGAACGTGAATCACCCTTCGTGTAATCTCTTGTATCTCCCCATTACCTAGTTGGGTTAAAAATTGTCTAATACCGAGGATCAACTCATCACGAGTGATCTGTAATGGATCAAAGTAAACGATAACTGACCGGTATGTTGGTACAACCTCTACGATTCCCTCTATTTCCCAATTGTTAAGAACCTCTACTAACTGCTGAACAAGTCTATTAATTTTAACAGTGATCTCACCGCCAAAATCAATAACCATTCCTTGTTCACCTGCAACCAATATTTTTGCATTCCTAACATAATCGTCCATTAGTTATACCCCTCTGTAACAGAGTTTCTAGATTTTTCACTATCGGAACTTTGATAACATTCAGAATTTTAACAGCAAACGGTTCCATTGAATTAATTTAATTGCAGCGTTCCGGTATTTGAATACGCTAGACATCTTTCGACATTTATAATATCATTAATTAAAAGTAGTTGTAAAATTGAAAGATTAAATACGCCTATTCAATTTTATTGAAGGTCGTGATTGCAATGGAAATTCGTCAGTTGAAAACCTTTATTAATATCGTAAAATTAGGAAACTTCTCTCATGCCGCCCAATTTTCAGGATATACACAATCAACAATAACCACTCATATTCAGTTACTTGAAAAAGAATTAAATACGCTTTTATTTGAACGATTTGGTCAACAAATTTCACTTACGGATGATGGTCAACATCTTTATGACTACGCAGAAAAAATCATTAAACTTGAAGATGATGCAAAAAATGCCTTGAATAAATCCGATATTCCGTGTGGACCACTAATTATCGGCATACCTGAATCATTATGCGTATTTAGAATGACCTCTTTGCTTAAAGAATATAGTTCTCTTTATCCAGATGTCGAATTGAAGATAAAATATGGCACTAGTAATGATTTTCGTATTTTATTGCGAAAAAAAGTAATGGATCTTGCCTTATTTCTTGAACCTTCAATAATCGATCCCGACTTGACAAATACTCCTCTTTGGCCGGAACCAATTGTCTTTGTAACCTATCCCAATAATGAGCTTACTAAACTTACTGAGCTACATCCCAAAATGCTAAATGATCAAACCCTGGTACTGGTTGAATCTGATAGCAATTATCGAATTCTTTTAGAAAAAACACTGCAAAAAGAAGGTGTGCACCTAAAAACAGTTCTTGAAGTTGGACAAATACAAGCAATCAAACAACTTATTATGCAAAACTTTGGCATAACTTTATTGCCACTTGTTTCAGTAGCAAAAGAGCTTGACGCAGGAGAACTGGTTTTGTTACCCTGGAAAGGACCTGACATTAACGTCACTGCATTTTTAGTTCATCATAAAGACAGATGGGTCAATCACCCTATGAAAGCTTTCGTTAAGCTGCTTCAGGAGCGACTCATAAATAACCATGCATAATGGAAGTAAAAGCAAACTTGCATAAATATGGGGCTTGGCTAATCACCAAGCCCCATATTTTTCATTTTTCTTAATTACGGAAAGAGTATATCATTGTTTCTTTTTTGCACCAGAACAAAAAAAGCACAAGCAACAGCACTCCCGCGTCATTGCTAGTACTTTTCAATTTTAAGATGCTCTCTTCATTTTTTTAATGTCAATCAGCACTTGATAACACAACTTTATTTCGGTTTCATAGTTACTTTTTGCCCTGTTTTGTATATTTTCCTTCGTTCTAATCCTGATATAATACGCGCCGCACCAGCATTATCCTTAACCACAAAGCTTGATAAGTCATTAACACCGAAAGAAAACAACTCTGGCGCCAAAGGAGTAAAAGGTCCGACAATTATGACATAAGCATTTTGGGCTAGTTGCAACATGCGTGGTAATGTTTTACAGACGAGGCTGGTACAACTGAGAATAACAAAATCACTTTCCGGCAGGATATATTCAGCAGCCGATTCAGGGTAATCGCCCTCCATCGGGTCACGTTCAATAATTGCAAGATCGCATACCGGTTGGAACAGTTGCTCAATATAAGGAAAATGACCGTAAACGGCAACTTTTTTATTTTTTATCACATTTTGATAGGCAATAAAAGGATCACTAAGGCGATCCTCACTGTACAGACTGTTAGAAAGGGCAATTCCATTGCTGGCCGCCGTTGCCGGCGAATTATACCAGGCGTTTATCGCTGCCATGCCAACTGAGGCTTCAACAAAATTCCAGGACTTAATGCATTCTGCCAGTCTTTTCAGCGGCATATTGAGTGATTTCTTCATCATTTCCGGCAGGCTATCTCCCGGCAAAATTTGGCTAAAGCCACATCCATTGCCACTTCGTATGAGCACAGCATAAGTGCCGCAAATAAACTCATCAACAAGGCTCTCCTCCGGTATTCCTTCAATTAAGGCATCATATAATTCCCACATTTTTTAATCTTTCTCCTTATCCCACATTAAGAAAATTTGATTCCTTATATCCGGCACTCAATCGCTATAAGACAAACTTCAGAGGATAAACTCTTTCACCATGCCTCAACTGCTGTCGAATTCCCAGCATGATAGTATCCAGTTTTTCAATGTCCTTCAGACTTTCTATTTCTTCGTCCGAAGTTTCCATGATTTTATGGATGCCACCGTTCTTTATTACAATACGCTTATCAGCACTCAAAGCAAGCAGTGGATCATGGGTAGAAATCAATACAATTTTTTCATTTTCTGTTAGCAAGCTAATTGCCTGTTTCCTGTCAATGCCAGCGTTTTCGATTTCGTCAATCAGGACAATGGGCGAAGAACTCATATAGGCCGCATCAGCAATCATCAATGCACGGGATTGCCCGCCCGAGAGCTGTGTCACTTTTGTATCCATGGTGAATTTTTCACCAGCCAGTTCATTGGCACAGACAAAACATTGTTTTATCACCTGTTCGGAATTTTCGCAAAGACGGCTTTTCGCATGCATTGCCAGAAATTCTGCGACATTCAGATCCATAACGAAATTCATATTTTGCGACAACTGCGCCACCATTTTATTGCCCATATCAAATCGCTCTTCATCGCTCAACGGGTGATCATTAATCAATATTTGACGTCTGGTCGGTGTATCGCATTGAGCTAAACACTCAATATCGCCCAGCAGGCGGCTTTTCCCTGAACCCGTAGGACCTACAATACTAATAACCTCACCGACCGCCATCGTAAGCGTCACGTTCTCCGCTTCCCCTTGTTTATTTCTGCCGCCTATGATTGTAATATTTTGTACTTTTTCCCGCTCTTCCCGGTTATTCACCAGCGTTGCCATGAATTTTACTAATTCTTCAGTTAGGCTAAATACATCAAGTCCGAACTCCTCCAGTTGCTCTGT
Source organism: Sporomusa silvacetica DSM 10669 (assembly GCF_002257705.1). GTDB lineage: Bacteria > Bacillota > Negativicutes > Sporomusales > Sporomusaceae > Sporomusa > Sporomusa silvacetica. The sequence goes on along the minus strand of NZ_LSLK01000103.1, from coordinate 10,621 downwards.
CAATATTTTTTCTAGCGCCTGGGACACCGTGAGATTTTTCTGCAGATCCTGCAAATTATAATTTAAAAAAAAATCCTGCACGACCGGATAGTTCGTGATGATTTCGGCAATCGTCTTATCTTTGACGATCTCTCTGATTTTTACATTTTGCGCCATATTTTCACCTGAATTCCATCTTTTTCAGCATTCCCATTTGGTAGGTTTCACCGATTCGCGTTTCTCCGGTACAGTAGGCGCATACTGAAGCAGGCATTGAAAAGCGCAAACGGCGATTTCTCACCGTAGTGATATTTGCAGCATTCATAACATGTTTGCTCAGCATGAACGCCCCTTGACCGGTAATTCCGTTTAGAAACAGAATACTGGCACTGGGGTTGACTTGCCGGACATTGAACATAAACACTTCCCGTTCAGCCTGCGAGACGATATCCCCCTTGGTAATCAAAACAATATCCGCCAGTTTCAGCATGGGCCCAATTTTACGGGGAGTATTAATTCCAGAAAGATTATCAATAACACAAATGGCAAGAACTCCCTGAATATGTGGAGAACAGCGATTGCATAGACCGGCGCTTTCGCTGATCAGTATATCCAGACCAGCACGATGCCCCCACTCAACAGCGTCTTCAATATTGCTGATAAAAAAATGATCAGGGCAGAATTTTCCGGAAAATCCCACTTGAACTTTTACGCCATATTCTTCATAACGAAGTTGATCAAAAGAAGTCAGGCAATCAAATTTTATAACACCGACCTCTTTGCCACTTTCTCTAAGACAATCAATCAGTCTGAGAATTACTGAAGTTTTACCAGAAGAAGGCGCCCCAGATACCGTAATAAGTTGCATAACTCTCCCCCTCAAAAAACTCGATTACCTGACTGGCACACCTATCCCAGCAGGATTAACACCATGTGTTATCAATATATATACTTGCGTTTTCTTCCTTACAAAACATGATACTATTAAATATAATATAAATCAACATATGATATTTTTAATTTGTTTTAGTTTGTTTATGTTGCTTTTTGTTCCAAGACCTCAAAGTTTTCCGCCCATCTCGGTAAAGGATTGACCCATAAATCTTCTATAGAAATCATCAGCAAGTGCCGTCATATCGATATCAGCAAATTTATCAGGATAAATTGTTTTTGCAATCCAAACAATTCCCAGCACACAATGCGGCGCGGGGAAATCCCCCCAGACTATGTTAGAAGGAAAACCATAGACCTGTCTTTGCTCAACGGCTTTTAAGGTACTAAATCATGTGTGTCTGCAGCATATCGTCTGAAGCTACTGCAAAATTAGCCCCGCCCTCTAAAAACATCACATTAGGTCGCTTATCTACCGGCACATCACCCACTCTGTCCTCAGTGCCCTCGGCACATGCCAGGGGCTAAATTACTTCTCATCTCGGTTGATCTTTTTACCTCTGGATCGGAATTACTATTCCTTCCTGCTGAAAACGTGCATAAACGCTCTTAATGAATTGGTGACGAATCAGGTGCTGGTCCGTTACGGTTTTGACTCGCAATATAACATTGAAGTTGATACTGTACTCGCCGAAACTGGAGTACCGTACGAACGGTTCAAAGCCTTTTACACCGCCCTTGGTTTCCTCGAGAACTTCTTTGGCAACCGCGGCAGTAACTTTTTCCACATGGTCCAAATCACTTTCATAACTGACTCCTATGGGGATAGAAATAGAACATTCCGAAAAAGGCTGCGCATAATTGGTTATTATAGAAGAAGCGATTTTTTGATTAGGTACGACTACCATATTCTCAGTAGAAGTTTTTATTGTGGTATTGCGCCAATTCATATCTACCACATGGCCTTCTTCACCTGTGGACAGTTTAATGAAATCACCTATCTTGATTTGTTTGGACACCAGGGTGTTAATGCCGGAGAATAAATTCGCCAAAGTGTCCTGCAGCGCCAAAGCGGTAGCCAAACCGCCAACGCCCAAAGCAGTAATAAGCGGAGAAATGGAAACTCCTAAGGATTCCAGCAACACCAATATGCCGATGGCGTAAACAGCCAGGTCAATTGTTGTAACTAAGATCGAAGTAGAAGCAAAATGTTCAGATTTTTTTCCTAGCTTATGCTTAAGATACCCGGAGACCAGATGAGCGACCATAAGGGTGAGGGTCATAATGACAATAGAGTGGAACAAATGTTGGAGAAACAGCATCGGTCTCGGTGGAATTGCCAGGACTTCGATAGCAACATAGATGCCAATGAGAATGCCCAACAAGGTAGGTATTCCCCTAAATATTTGCTGCAACAGGGAATGAGAGATGTTTGTCTTTTTGGCGATTATTTTGAGTGTTTTAGTAAATACCCGCTGAAGTATAATGATGCCTAATACTAAACAAATAATGAAAACTACTAAATGCGTTTTAAAGCCACCGTTTACAATTCGGGTTCCTATTTCAATGAAAAATTCTAACATTGTTTTCTCCTATACCGTTAATTCAGTACTATTTCTTTCACTACATATTTGATACACGCTTTCGAAGATTATATTATCCGGGTTCATGAGCGCCTCCAAAAGCCCATCCCTCGGCCACTGGCTGAGAGATGGGCTTTACGATTGTATTCTAGTTATTAGGGCCACCATCACGTGGAGGTTCAGGCTGCCCCGGTTGCGGTTGTTGTGGCTTATGATGTGGGTCATTATATTTCCTCCTACTCAAATTTCTTTGTCTATATTAGAATTATACATTCCAAATTTTAGAATCCACTTAGAAAATCCTGGGTAAATAATAAAAACCGCCCACTAGGACTAACATGTACCTATAGAATTCTTTGAACAGCTAATTCCCAATCAATTGTGACCTCGATAGGCAATTGATTTTTTTCGTATTTTCTTCCTGCCAATTTTAAAAAGCCTTCCGACAAAATGCCGAAAGGCTTGAAGGGAACACAGGAGCAGGCTCATCGCCCCACTGTTCTCCATAACCAACCGAAGTTACTACCATTAACGCAAAGTGAAACTCTTGCTTTAGCCTTGGACACTAGCCGAGATGTTTTTCATAGATACTAACGTCATTATGCTATTTATAGATTTCATTTTCTTATAACCCAACTTTTCATATAAATAACAATTCCCTTGCTCCTGCAATATAGTATCCAATTCCCAGTTTTTTGCATCCTTATATCTTTGTTCAAGCATTTGAAACACCTTTTGTGCAATACCCTTTCCTTGGTGTTTTGGTAATATGAAAATAGGGCTAATACGATAAAGATTAATTAGGAGGCTAATGACTCACTATTTTCTATATCACGTTCTTTTTCAAGTTCCTGCAAAAGCTTCGGTAGCTCATCAAGCAGTTTCTGAAATTCTTCCTCAGTCATATCAAATTCAATTTTATCAGCACTTTTCATGATTACACCTACCTAAAATAAAATTAGCGAGGTGCATTTTCTGCAACCTCGCATTTATTGATTTCATTATATAACAACAGCATAAGCTTGTCTATATTAATTATTATTTAACAATATTATTTTCCTTCTATAAACCATTTACCAGCATCACAAAACAGAAATACTTGTTTCCCGGCAATCCGACAGGTATATCGAAAAAATCCCATCCCCCGGCCACTGGCTGAGAGATGGGATTTAATTTTAATCCTGATTAGCCTTATCCAAATTGTCGGCAATTCGTTTTAACGATTTAGAAATACTGTATAGCAAGTAAAAACCACCGCCTACTACAGCTACATGAAATACCTGAAAAGCAATTATTCCATAAGGAACATGACCGTACATTAAAATACCCTCCTTGTAAGAGCATTTAATAGTGCTCCGCATTTTCTCAAATATACCAATTGGGATTAACGCCCACCAGGACGAACCCGGCAAGCGGCTACAGTCAATTAGACTACTTTTTGACTCATGGATAAAAAACAATCTTTACAAATATTTTTCCCCTTGAACTTAGTTACCTCATCTCTACTGCCGCAGAATACACAAGCAGGCTCATGTTTCCGTAAAATGATTTGATCATTATCGGTATATATTTCGAGGCCATCATATTCTTTAATGCCAAAGGTGCGGCGTAATTCGATAGGTATTACCACTCTACCAAGCTCGTCAACCCTTCTAACAATTCCAGTAGCTCTCATTTTTTCTCCTTTTTTTACCTTATTCAACAAAATAATTCTTAGTGTAACACTAAAGTTTATGTCCATAAATGGACCGCACCTTCTAGAATCATATTTTGAATTATATTCCTCTATTTTTAGAAATTCTTTAGAAAAGACTGGAAAATAAAAAGCCTCCCACCAGAACGAACCCGGTAGGCTAACTCAAAATCCCACCACCCCAACCGTCAGGCTGAGAGTGGGATTTGTTAGGGCAATTTCCTGCATATAATTGGCCGCCAACCGGAAAGGAAGAACCAGTCAGCGGCCCTGGTAGGCATTTATCTTAATTTGGGGCATGAAAAAAGAGCCCCGAAGGGCTGCCAAGAGTTATTAATTCTATTCCATAATTTTGTTCATATTATAAAGTTTAACATAGCCACAATTTTTACATGTAAAAGAAATACATTCTACATTTTCTTTGGCTGACATGATCGGTAATTTTGCCATTTCTATTATTTCTATATCCCAAGTAACATTACCACATTCTGTACAGGCTTTAAACTTAATATTTTTCGCCTTAATCCTTTTGGCTATTATTTCCATGTCAGTCATACGATTATCTCCTTTTACTATTTTCTAATATCTTTGGCAAAATATAACAAGTTCCTGCACTATATTTGGCCGCCAACCGAAAAGGAGGAACCAGTCAACGGCTTAATGCACTGACGGATTGGTTTTATTTTTTCATTGCATTTTTTAATATTTCCGCAAAAGAAGCAGGCGATTTCTTTTTCATTCCTTCTTTTGCCGTAGTGTTTTGTTTGAAATTTGATATACTATGAACAGGCGTAACTTTTAAATCCATATAAATCACCATCCTTGACTTATAAGTTAATCTGTTACAATAGTATCGTACTAAAATCCTAGATTCTTAAGACAAAAGTCCTATATTTGGGTCGATTTTCCTGGAAATAAAAAACAGACCACCCATTAGATGGTCGGATTACCAGTGTTATGTAAATTCGAATAGGTATCATCTCTATGCCCAATATACCACTTTGAGCGGACTCGGGGACGGTGGTACTGTCTTACTGGGGGACTAACAGAATGACAGGCGCGCTAGGGAAGTGAATTAGAAATGAAATATCCTCGTACAAGACATTACCACCCTCCCCTGTCTCCCGTTGCCATTCTATCATCAAGCCACCTACTTTACTGTTTGGCTCCCAACGGGTTGAAGCCGTATTTTACGAATACCTTACTGCCTTCCGGGCCGGTGAGGTAGTTTAAAAATTTCTCAGCGGCTTTGGGCTGCTTTGCATCGGCGAGCACTGCCCCTGGGAAAATGATCGGCCGATGGCTGCCTGGCGGCGCTACAGCCACTATTTTGACCTTATCGCTGGTAACAGCCACGGCGGAAAAGACAATGCTCGCATCCACGTTGCCCATTTCAGCATATGCCAATAGCGTTTGGACATCTTTACCGCGAACGCTCTTGTCCTTCACTTCATCCCAAATACCAAGAAACATCAGCACTTCCATCCCGTATTCACCGGCCGGAACGGTTTCAGGCGCCCCCAGACCGATCTTCTTCACGTCATTTTTGGCTAGATCCTGGAAGCTTACCAGGCCCAGATTGGAATCCTTGGGAACGACGATCACCAGTTGATTACCCACCAGATTTTTGCGGGTGGCCGGGTTGATAAGATTCTTTTTCTGTAGTTCGTCTAATTGTTTTTCGGCGGCCGATAAAAAGATATCGACCGAGGCTCCTTGTTCAATCTGCGTCTGCAAGGTTCCTGAACCCGCAAAATTGTATACGATTTTTACGTCTGGATACTTAGCCTCATAGACTTTCTGAATGTCGAGCAAGGCCTCCTTCAGTCCCATCGCCGCGGACACAGTAATTTCAGCCGGCTGAGCAGTCGGAGCAGTCTTAAACGAAGCACAACCTCCAGCCAGTGCAACTATGACCGATATGCTGAGTAGCCACGTTACTATTTTCGTTTGCTTCATTCATACCACCCTCTCTCTCTAGTTGCAAATCCGTCAGCAGGCTTACTTGCCCATAACAAAACCATATTTTTCAAATACTGGTTTGCCTTCGGGCCCGACCATATAAGCGATGAACTCCTCGGCAGCCTTCTGCTGCTTGGTACCGGCGAGAACTGCCACCGGATAGATACCTCCTGCTATACCGGCTTGTATCCTTTATTTTGATATTTAGATGCAAATGCGATATGATATTTTCACCGCATATTTTACATGTACTAGACTGGTATTGTCAATGTAAAACGCTCCTCTTTTATTGAGAACTCACTTGAACAGGAATCCCCCTCAATACCGGTAAAATCAAGGGGGAGCAGCCAACTGCAAACAATACTGCCAATCATCTTAATCAATACTGTTTTTTGAACACAAGAACTAATACTGCTCTAGATGATTATTTATATGATAATGCGTTAATAGAAAAGATCCTCAACCTTTTTGTTGTTCAAGAAGAGGGTTGAGGATAAATATTTAAAATAGAATCATAGGCGTTTGCCTATGATAAACATTAGAACATACGATTAGACGTATGATAAATCAAGTGCTATCATTTGAGATAGGAAAAAGATGTAACCAACAACATCTAAATTTTTGTGCTGTTGATGACAGCGGAATGGAGAGAAAAATGAGTATTAGCGCAAGAAATCAGTTAACTGGGAAAATTGAATCTATCCAAGAAGGTGCAGTAAATGCAATTGTTACATTGAAGTTGGCTGGTGGTAATAACATTACCTCGACAATCTCTATGGAAGCAGTAAAAGATCTTGGACTTGTTTCGGGCAAAGAAGCAACGGCTGTAATTAAGGCTACAGAAGTAATGATTGGTATTGGAGACTTGAAACTCAGTGCAAGAAATCAGTTTGCCGGTGAAATTGTAAAAGTTACAGAAGGCGCAGTAAATGCGAACGTAGCTTTAAAGACTGATGGTGGGAACACCATTACTGCTACTATTTCCATGACTGCGGTGAAAGAACTCGGACTCGCACCTGGCGTTAAAGCGAAAGCTGTCATTAAAGCAACATCTGTTATGATGGCTGTATAAACCGCATATAAACTTATAAAAACTGAAAGCAAGTATAAAATCCCTGTGGATTTCCAACGCAACATTTGTGCCTAGAATCCACAAGGATTTTTTGTATTTTATAGTTTATGACATACTTTTATGAAATCCTGTATAGCATCTGTTAGGAACTTATTTTTATGATATACAATCGCCAGTTTTCTGCTGAGATTCATATCTTTCACTTTGAGCTCTTTTAAAGAATCTGAAGCAATATGATCTTCAACTAGTTGAAAAGGCAGTACTGCAATGCCAATCTTATTTTCTGCGGCATTGATTAAGGCTGTCGTACTGGTGCTTTCCCAATATGGGTTGATGAATAATCCAAGCTGGCTCATCTTTGATTCGAATAAATCCCTGACTCCGGCACCTTTTTCCCGCAGCAAGAGGTGTTCATTAACGATATCATGCGCGGTTACCGTTTCTTTTGCAAACAGATGATGTTCCGGATCGGAAACAATCACAATGTGATCATCATAAAAAACATCTTGGACCAAGTCGGATGTATGGGTCATTTCTTCAATCAGGGCAAGATCAAGTTCGTTTTTTCTAAGCATTTCCTTAAGGATAGAAGATTTGTTTATAATTACCTTGATTTCGGAATCTGGATATAGGCCCTGGAATTTTTTAATGTATTTGTGTATTAAGACGCTACCAACGGTATAATTAGCCCCTATAAAAAGTTTTTTCTTAAAAGACTTTTCCCGCAGATTATCTTCCATATCATCAACAAGCTTGATAATATGGGTAGCGTATTGATATAATTTTTCTCCTAATGCAGTAGCATATAATTTCCGAGATAACCGCTCAAAAAGAACAACTTCATACTGGGCTTCAAGCTCTTTGATTGCCTGGCTCACAGACGGCTGTGTTATAAACAATTTATTTGCGGCAGCAGTCATATTTTTTTGATCATATACTGTTATAAATATTTTCAAATGACGTATTGTCATGTCGGTTACTCAACTCCCCCAATAAACAAATTGCTCGCTACTTTCTCTGATTGATAAATTGCATAAGATAAGACTTGGCTTGTGCCAAGTCCTTTAGGACGCCGGCAGAAGCCTTAGTCGTTCAATCCAGGGAAAGTTATACTTTCCATCTGGACAAAAAAGTCTGTCCTTGTACAGATACATACACAAGAACAGACTTACAAAATCTTAGCCACCCACAAAACTAAACCGCTAAAAGTCCAGCAATGTATACATAGACAACTAAACTTTCTGAACTTCGTCAATGCACAAATATTGCACCAAACCAAACTTTAATCCGTCTTCGCATTTGCGCACGGCAGACAGTCTAGTTTTCCAGTCTCCCCTATCGGCTTGTAAATCTTGGCCAAGGCGTTAGATCAGCATGTTCGAAGCAGTAATATTCACTTTATGTAATTCAATCCTATAACGGACAATTTATTATAATAATCTTACAAGTTTTTGTCAATAATATCCTTAAGTTTTGTAAGGTTTAGTAAGGCTATAATTCTTACGGATCGCCGCGGACGGCTTTATATTCATCATGCAAATCAACTCCTTGCGTAGCAAATTTGCGATTGGGAATGAAAAGATCGCGAAATAGGTGGATAATATTGAATTTACCCCGATCAAGATAGAACGCTACCAAAAAAATGAGTTGAGTGTTCCTTTTCATTGCTAAAATAATAGGGTCAGTTGGTTAAGTGCCAACTGACCCTATTATCATTTCATTTCGGCTGTCCTTTTTGTCCTGGATTTTGAGAAAACAGTTTTATTTTTAGTATCGCGGCTTAAGTAAACCTTAACGGCGTATTTTAAAATCCATACGTTAGAAGATCTATCCCTATTTTGCAAAATTATTTATGTCCAAAAAAGATTGCGGCGACGGTTCTATTGAGTCTCAGGTATGTTAACATGTAACTGTCAGTTCTTGGCTCAATGGAACCGTCCCTGCGAGTCTATATATTGAAAATTATAGCCCCCTGTTTTTAGAATTTCATTAAAAAAGGATGGAAAATGGAAGAAGCCGCCCACCCGAAGGTAGACGGCTAACGCACAACCAATATAAGCGGGCCGCACTTCAAATTAGTTGTGAATTTTACTACAAGCAAACTATGTTAGCAAACCGTGCTGCAGTCATCATTGAAGCAAAAAAATAGTAAAATTATTATAATGATAATTATAAAACTACTACCACCACGACCTCCACAGCCACCAAAACCAAGACCCATAAATAAACCTCCTTTACTCCTTCATAAGGATATACTACAATTTATGCTCCATCGGCTGGCTTTGCGACTGAGTAAAATAAAAAATCCCCGGTTTCCCGAGGGCTACACAATCTATGGATAAAATGCAAGTTCTGGAAAAAGCGCGAGTTCAGAAGCTGGAAGCGAGAGTTCAGGAAAACAAACTTCATATAATTTTATGCATTTTTTAGTGGGCTTCGGCAAATACCAATTGGTTACGCTAGAACAGCAATCCACAAGGATGCCTCCCCTGTCTGTTGATTTTAATCTATTATATGTAAACCACTCGCCGTCCCTGCCACAAAACAAAAAATCCCACCCCCAACCGCCAGGCTGAGATTGGGCAAATTAACAAAACCGCCCCATCCCTAAGGATAGAGCGGTTAACCAGGCGGTTTAAACTTGGTCAATTTTTTTGCTTTTCTCAGCTATACGTTTTAGTGACTTAGAGATGCTGTACAATAAGTATAATCCGCCACCTACTACAACTACATAAAGTACATTAAAAAAAGCCATCCCGTAAGGGAAATAACCGTGCATATGAATATGCATCCTCTGCTTAAGACCTAAACATAATTTACTTTATGCTTCTTAATCATTTGACGCGCTACCAATCACGATCCCAAGCAGAAGAGCTCCAATTTCACGCAGTTCACGGTCATGCCGGTCCCTTTCACGCTCTTGCCGCTCACGCCATGCCCGACGACCTTCATTTGGGTGCCGCCTCATTTCTCTTTCATGCCGCTCATTTTCTTGCCGCATCCGTTCGTCATGCTGCCGCCGCCGGTCATTGTCACGGTTGTCATGGCCATCATGACGGTCAAGCTGTACTATTTGTTGTGAACTACTGTTGTGTAAAGGTCCCGGTGCTGCGGCAGCTACCGATGAGAACATACCAACTTGCATTAGGCCGAGCATTGAGTATATGATTACCTTTTTGGCTACAATTTTCATAGGAACACTTCCTTTTGTCCTTTTGTTTGGATTCCGAATCCATAATTTAATAATAAGCTCCATATTTTAGAATTTGTTTAGAATTTATTGGATAGAAATAAAAAAGCCGCCCACCAGAACGTGATATGCTACCCCCAGATAGGACAGTGAAAAAACACTGAAATATCTGGGGGTAAAATTATGCCACAAAAAGGGAAATTGCCGGCAGAAGAAAAATTGCGGATTGTAGAAATGTATCTTGCCGGAAA
>NZ_LSLK01000102.1 GCF_002257705.1 Sporomusa silvacetica DSM 10669 | reverse complement strand
ATCGCTTTGCAGCACTCTTGAAAGCCTCGCGATTAACAATGGGAACACCGGGAGCGCCTGCATCATCAATAACAACAGCTTTTATCTTCTTGGAACCCATGACAGCGCCCAGGCCGCCGCGGCCGGCGCTGCGGATGTTGCTTTCAGGATCAGCAAAGGAAATGTTGGCTGCCGAAAGCTTCATTTCACCGGCTGGACCAATGATGGCCACACCAGCTTTAGCACCGTATTTTGCCTGCAGGACTTTAATGGCTTCGTAGTTACCCATGCCAATGGTTTCAGCGGGGGCATCTTCAATGGTCACATCGTTCATTGTAATTTTGACGATGAAATACTTATCTTCTGCCGGAATTCCTTCAAACACAATTGCCTTAATGCCCATTTTGGCCATTTTTTGACCAAAAGTGCCGCCAGTGTTACTTTCCTTGATACCACCAGTTAACGGGCTCTTAGCGCCACAGGAAAGCCGGCCGGAATTAGCAGCGTTGGTACCGGTAAGATAGCCGGGTGCAAAAATCAGTTTATTGTTTTTGCCCAGTGGATGACAGGTTGGCTTTACTTCGTCAGCAACGAAGTTGGAAGTAAGTGCACGGCCTGCTATACCGGCATACTTTTCAGGAACCTCGCTGGTAGCAACATTTTTCGTTGCCATGTCTACACGGATAAATTTACTCATAAAAACCCCTCCTCAATAATTATGATTTTATAAAAAAAGAGGTGCTAAAAATATTTTAGTATAATATTTTAGTAAATCCTTTTTAGAACCTCTTCTTCTTTAAATTTTTCTTCAAAAGGTATTCACCAGAATAAGAAATAAGCACGTAAACAACAAAAAAGGAAGCCCGTGTTACGGACTTCCTTTGCGTAATGGCAGGCGCAAAAATTCCTTTTCGCACCCTGTTTACTATCTCCTAGCTGGCGATAGCAACTCGGAACTCTTAATAATATATATATTTGCTCCATACTTTAAGATTCCTGCAAGGAGAAAAAATTTTTAAGAAAATTTCTACATTTTTGTATCCTTCCAAACTTAAACAAATCCTTTTATAATATATATTATCTTTTATTGTCGTGTTTTTCCGTGAAGACGGAATAATGTAGCCCAAACCAAGATGTAGGCGGGGAAGGTCGTACGCAGAATAAAGTAGCTACCTAAAGTATATACCTACCGAGTAATGCTTTTTGCAGGAATTTAGTTGGTATGAAGAGAATATATCCTATCAAGAGTTCCGAGTTACTATCACCAGATCGGCGATAGTAAACAGGGTATGAGAAGGAATTCTCACACCAGCCATTGCGCAAAGGAAGTCCGTTAACACGGGCTTCCTTTTTGTATTTTGCCTAATTATTAGAGAAAATGTGCTTTCTGTTGATTGTTGGCATCAACTGAAGCACACAAAAGAAACTACGTTCAAAATTGCATAAATATAATATACTACTGGAGGTTGGAAAATGGCCGAAAAGTTAGAAGTGGCTCAGGAAAAGTTGTTAAATCTAGTTCAACTTATGCCAACAGAGATGGTAGAGTTGAGCGAAAGCTGGCGGAGGGTATTGGCTGAAACCATAGTGTCTAATATGGATTTTCCGCCGTTTGACAGGTCTCCTTTGGACGGTTATGCGATCGTAGCCAAAGATGTGGAGGGGACTGTACCTGACAAATCGATAATTTTGCGTCAAGTGGATTATGTCCCCGCGGGGGATGTTCCACATCATAATATTACATCGGGAACGGCTTGCCGGATTATGACTGGAGCCCCTCTGCCGCCTGGAGCTACTGGTGTTGTACGTATTGAAGACACAATCGCAGATGGTGATAAGATCATTGTTTTGGATGGTCATGGGGCAGAAAAAAACATTTGTTTCCAGGGTGAAGAGATTTCGTCCGCTGAAGAGGTGATATCTGCCGGAACGGCGATAAATGCAGGAGTAATCGGTATGCTGGCTGTGTTGGGAAAAGCGCAGGTATGTGTTTTTCGTAAGCCGCGGGTAGCGATTATTGCCACCGGCAGTGAAATTATCCCTGTAGATTCTCAGTTGACACCTGGAAAAATCCGCAATTCCAATAGTTACATGCTTAGTGCCCAAGTAGCGGATGCCGGGGCAAAAACTATCCTTATGGGCAATGTGTTAGATAATGTAGATGAAATAGCTCTGATGTTAGAGAATGCATCTACCTGTGATGTTGTAATTACTACAGGCGGAGCCTCGATAGGTGATCACGATCTGATTGGCGAAGTATATGAGAGACTCGGGATTACCTTATTGTTTGACAGAGTAAGCATTAAGCCGGGAATGTCGATGCTGGCTGGTATAAAAAACGGCAAGCTTTATCTTGGATTATCTGGGAATCCGGCAGCAGCGGCTATTTCATTCGAACAGCTAGTTAGGCCAATATTGATGAAGATGTGCGGTCATAAGACATGGTGGCGGCCACGAGTACGGGCGGTATTAGCCTCTCCGTTTAATAAAAGTACAGGGGCAAAACGTTTTGTTTGGTCGCGGTGCTGGCAAAAAGATAATAGTATTTTAGCCGAACCTTTACGCCTGCAGAGTAATGGTATGCTGAAATCAGCAATGGTTGCCAACTCGCTCATTGTAATTCCGGAAAATACTCCTCCATTGCCGAGCGGAAGCGAAGTCGAGGTTATTTTGCTGATTAATACTTAGTCGAGTTTAAAACGCATGTATCGGGCATAAAAAGAACGCTGCTATTTATGCGTAGCCTCAGCTAAGAGACTATCTCTAATCCATTTTATGGATGATTACTCCAAAGCAATGGACTCGTGTTTGACACAAAAATAAAGGAGACTCAGCTCCGAACCATAAGATAACCGCTCATACCAGCCCCTAATCTTCAAGAAGAAATACCGCAAAATAGTGGTCAACATGAAATGGCCATCATTTTGCGGTATTTCTATTTTCGTCGAATTACTGCTGAGCAAATTTCTATGAAACCATGGCAGTTATTAAAGAGATTCATTAAGCGATGGGAGCATAAGTTATCTTACCCTAGACCAAATATGTTGTCAATAACCCCGTCCCCTGACACCTCCCCTGACACCTCATAACAAAAGGATGCCTTTTCGCGTTATATAATAATATGACTCGACGAACTAGGTACCCTGCAGTATTCGACAAGGGCTTCAATAAGTGCATCAATATCGCTTTTAGTATTCATGGGCGAAAAGCTGATCCGTAGTGCACTGTCGGCCAAAGCGCGGCTTAATCCGAAGGATTCCAGTACTGAAGGGCCTCGGGTATGGTTGGACTTACAGGCTGCTCCGCTGGAGATATAAATACCCTTACCGTCAAGATAATGTACGACTGTTTCATTTTTAATCCCCGGCAAGGAAAAATTTACGATATGGGGCGCACCCTGTTTATTTGAATTTATAATCGCACTGGGTATTTTATCGGCTATGGCCCGGATGCAATAATCTCGAAGCCCAGTCATATGCAATATATCCTTGCGCAGATTAGCAAAAGTTAACCGTGCCGCCTCACCAAAGGCGGCTATAAGCGGAGAACTCTCCGTCCCTGAACGCAGACCGCGTTCCTGCCCGCCGCCGAACATGATAGTATACATATTTACGCCCTTTTTCACATAAAGCGCGCCGGCACCCTTAACACCATGTATCTTATGCGCACTGATGCTGATAAGATCGGCTCCAATGCTAGCAGCAGTGAATGGTAATTTCCCAAACCCCTGCACCGCATCGCAGTGCAGCAACGCCGGAGAGCGTTTTCGTTTAATTATTGTTTTAATTTCATTTATGGGGAAAATACAACCTATCTCATTGTTAACCATCATCGCACTTACCAGTACGGTTTGCTCATCAATGGCCCTTTCCATAGCTTCCATATCTAGCTGGCCCCCTGGTGCTGAAACATACTCCACCTCCCAGCCCTGTTTTTTCAGATCTCGTATCGTTTTAGTTACGGCAGCATGCTCAGCTACAGTGGTTACTATTCGTTTGCCACGATTGGAATTAGCTAAACAAGCACCCATTATGGCGAGATTGTCGGACTCGGTGCCGCCAGAAGTAAAATAAATTTCTTCAGACACTACCCCAAGTGCATCGGCAATATTTTGACGGGCTTTCTCTATTTCGAACTTGCTTTTCACCCCCAGACGATGTAGTGACGACGGATTTCCGTATACTTCCGTAAGCATGTTCACGACCTTTTCCGTTACCTCCGGATATGGTTTAGTTGTTGCGCTATTGTCCAAATATATCTCTGGCACTTTCTTTCCTCCATTCGTTATTTTCGGCCAACCTACTGTTGCTATATCATTCGATTATATTTCAGCTACGATTTTCCCGATGTCAGTTGTATCATATCCGCCAATGTTGCCAAATTCCTTTTTGAAAGTAGCGGAACGAATGATTTTTAACATAGTGGAGACTTCATGTGTATTGAGGTCTTCTTTTTTTATTATGAGCTGGTAGCGTTCTTTTTTGATTGGGATAAATTCAATATTATCGACTTGCCTCGCTATCTTTTCGTTTCCGACAGCGACATCCGCATCACCGCTACTTACTGCACTAGCTACCGTAAGGTGGGATGATGTTTCGTTTGCGTAACCATTAATTTTCGTCCCACTAATTTCAAGCAGTCTAAGATTTTCGTCTAATAGAATCCTCGATCCTGCGCCTTTTTCCCGGTTGATCATTGTAACGTCATCTCTGACAAAATCACTCCATGTTCTAATGTTTTTCGGGTTTCCCTTTGCAACATAAAAGCCTTGCATTCTGCACGTCAGATGGATTACAACAGCAGGAATGCCGGGTAGTAGTCTTCGTACATAGGGTATATTGTACTGATCAGTATCACTATCCCACAAATGAGCGGCTGTAACCTGGACTTTTCCTTGATATAACGATACTAGGCTATCATAACTACCGATATATGCTCGCAGTGCAGGTATGCCATTTAGCCGCAAATAGTTTGATAGCACATCTAAAATAAGATCTTGTCCGCAAATAATGAAGTTCTTATGACTTTGCGTTGTATCCAATATCACGTCGGATACAACGTGGTCTTTCTGCAACGTTCTTGATTTAGCAATATAGTTATCTATATCTTCTTGCGTGAACCGAACCTTACGCCCCACTTTGTAGGAAGTAATTTCGCCTTTTTTTATCAGATCGTATATCGTGCTTTTGCTGACATGTAAAATATCAGCTACTTGCTGCGTAGACAAAGCCTTATTATCATCCATCATTAAACACTCATTCCATTTATATATTATTTAACATCATTATATATTATTTCGCACATTAATTTCAATAGTATCTAGACATAGTAAGCGAAAGTGGTATAATTTAGCCTAAAAATACGGTGTGAATCAACGTATCATAACTTCTATATATTATTTCGTATCGATTCACATATAGATTAAGAAAGAGACTGGTATTATGATTAATCTACTAATTACTCTTTTGGTTGGAGGAGCTTTAGGTTTTCTATTTTACAAACAAAAGATCTCTGGAGGATTGATGATTGGCGCTGTTGTTGGGGTAGCTTTCATCAATATTTTATTTGCATGCGCTTTCATGCCAAACGAAACAAAAACATTGGTACTGATTATAGCAGGGGCATTTATTGGTTCGACCATAGAGAAAAGCGATTTAAAGCGTCTTCCCTATATTGCAGGGCCGACTATAGTCATGTTACTAACTTTTTTGATACTGAATTTGCTTGTAGGTACAATCATTTATTGGGTTAGTCCTTTAGATTTAGTAACGTCGCTAATGACAGTTGTTCCCGGAGGAATTAGTGATACACCAATTATCGCCGCTGCCATGGGAGCGGATGCTCCTAAAGTTGCGGTAATGCAAATGGTGCGTCAAGTATTGGGAATTGGAATATTACCGTCACTAATTTTAACTTATCATACCAGAAAAAAGATTATAGATGGCGATAGTAAGAGAGAAGCTTTTACAGCGAAGCGAAAAAAATCGAGTACAAAATCTTGGGTAGCTTTCTTAACAACCATTATAGTATCCCTAATCTTTGGGGTAATTGGGAAATACTCCAGCTTACCTGCAGGAGCTTTTGTGTTTTCCATACTATCCGTGATGGCCTTAAAACTTGTATTTGATTTTGCCTATCTGCCCCGTTGGGCAAAACAAGGTGCCCAGGTTTTAAGCGGTGCGTATATCGGAAGCAGTATCACAATGACAGATGTTTTTGAGTTGCAATTTCTTCTTCTGCCACTTTTAATCTCTGTCACAGGGTATATTCTCAACTGCTTTATTACCGGTAAAATTATAAGCAAATTATATGGATTTAGCAGCAAAGAAGCGATGCTGATCACCACTCCTGCCGGGGCTTCGGATATGGCTCTAATTTCTTCTGACCTTGGAGTACAAAACACCGATATTATTATACTGCAAATTATTCGTGCCGTTGTGGTTATGACATTTTTTCCTCAGATAATTAGTGTGATTTGTTCCTTCTTTTAGATTCATATATTCTTTGTTATATTGAAGCATTTTCCAAAATATACAAACAGATTTTTAGGGGGTTCCAATATGAGTATAAAAGTTGCAATAAATGGTTTTGGCCGTGTAGGACGCCTTGCATTTAAACATATTTTTGATATGGAAGGATATGAAATCGTCGCAATAAATGATTTAGCAGATTCTACAATGCTATCCTATCTTTTAAAGAATGATTCAACGCAAGGCAGGTACAAACTTGCTAATGAGGTAACATCCGGTGACAACTTTATTAGCGTTAGCAGTAAAAAGATTAATGTATATCATGAAACCGACGCATTAAAACTTCCTTGGCGACAGCTTGACGTAGACATTGTGCTGGAGTGTTCTGGCGCCTACTTATCAAAGGGTAAATCAGAGGCTCATCTTCATGCCGGAGCCAAGAAGGTTGTTATTTCTGCCCCAGCTGGAGCGGACATGCCTACTATTGTTTTTGGCATCAACGAAAATTTAGTAAGAGCGAGTGACCAAATTATTTCTGCTGCGTCATGTTCAACTAATTGTTTAGCTCTCATGGCCAAAGCGCTACATGACTATGCACCAATTCAAAGCGGTATTTCAACTACCATTCACGCGTTTACAGCAACCCAAATGATACTTGATGGGCCACAAAGAAAGGGTAACTTGAGAAGATCACGTTCTGCACCGGTTAACATCGTACCTACTACAGCAGAAGCTGCTAAAGCAATTGGACTTGTAATTCCTGAATTAGAGGGAAAACTTTGTGGTTCTGCTCAACGAGTCCCCGTCGCGGCAGGCTCTTTGATTCTTTTCATCGCAGTAGTTACCGGACAAAACATAACAGTAGAAAGCATCAACGCAGCTATGAAGGCATGTTCATCAGACTCATATGGCTATACGGAAGAAGAATTCGTCTCATCGGATATAATTGGCATCACCTATGGAGCATTATTTGATGCTACACAAACGATGGTTAGTAAGATGGAAGAGGATACATATCAAGTGCAAGTAGCGTCGTGGTTTGATAATGAAAGCTCATATGTGAGCCAAATGGTGAAAACGGCCAATTATTTTGCAAAATTTTAATATATATTTGCAAGCTAATACAGAAACTCAAGGCATACTTTAATATTTTTAAAAGATTAAAGTATGCTTTGAATTATTTCAAATTATAACAATTACTTTTCAGTACATGACACGCTTGCTGGTACTACCCCTACTACTTGCCTATTCATTCTTCGTATCATATAAGACTGCCAGAAATCCGAAACCAGGCAAAAGATAGTATTATACTGTCTTTTGCCTGGTTTCGGATTTGATACACGTAAACCTATAGCTTGCTAATCTCTAACATCCTTGCTTTGCCGCAGAGCACCCGGTCCGTCCTGCGCCACAGCGACTTCGGCCTCACCAAAGGTTTTCATGTCATTTAGCATATGAAGAGTTGCATTAATTATTGACATCCCGAGTGCTGCACCTGTCCCCTCTCCTAGATTCATTTTAAGTTGGAGATAGGCCGGTACACCAAGCAATACCAAGGCAGTCTCATGGACTGGTTCGGCAGCAACGTGCGAGCCTATCAAATAGGGCTTAACGTCTGGAACCAGGTTTATAGCAATCAGGGCGGCCGCACTTGTGGCTAAACCGTCTAACACCACGGCCGCCCGCCCGGCCGCAGCCCCAAGAATAACGCCTACTAACCCAGCTATAGCTAAACCACCTACCTTAGTCAGAATATCCAATGGATCAGTAGCATCCGGGCGGTTGGCTGCTACGGCTGTATTGACAAGTTCTGCCTCCTGCCTGGTCAAGCCCGGCAGTGGCCCATCATGGTAGCAGGCGACAACCGCCATACCGGCAACCAGGCCAGCCTGCCCCATTTCACCCAAGCCGATCACCTGGCAACCGCGCGCAATCTCTACACGGGCCATTCTTATCCCCACTGCAATCGCTTGCAGCGCTTGTTCGCGAGTCATAGCCGGGCCATCCATACTATTTTGGCTGCCATAAGTGATCTTTTCCTGACATACTGCCGGAGATAACGGCAACTCGGCAGCAATGCCAATATCCACCACAATTAGCTTGGCCTGAACATGGGCAGCAAACACCTGGATCGGTGCCTTTCCCTGGCCGAAAACTTGCAATCGTTCAGCTGTTGGCAGCAACTGCTGGTCAATTGCGTCTGCTATACCATTATCAGCGGCCATAATAATGATACTTTTTTCCAGTGATCGCGGCCGGCTATTCCCGGTAATGCCTGCAAGCTTACAGGCGATATGTTCGAATGAGTACAAACTGTGTAACGGCTTAGTTAGATTATCGACTCTTAGTTGACACCGCTCCATTGCTACCTTATCCAGTGGTTTTATGGCTGCAATTAGTTCTTCAAGCATTAGCTTTACCTCCCAGATTATTTAGCATTTTAATAGCTATATAGAGCATATCAACAACCATGGAAGCACCAATGCCCTCCCCTAGCCTGACCCCCAATTCCAGACAAGCTTCTAGCTGTAGATGACGTAACGCAATAATATGAGCCGGTTCGCCAGAAAGGTGCGATGCAAACATATACTCTTTACTCAGGGGCTCAATGGCATTGGCAATTAAGGCCGCAGCGGTAGTGTTAAGTCCGTCGATGACGACAGCGCAGCGATTGGCAGCTGATCCAAGGATTACGCCAGCTAGTGCACCTAGTTCAAAACCGCCCACTTTGGCTAGAACATCCAAACCATCCTGAGGATTGGGCTTATTAACAGCTAAGGCTTGACCAACAATGTCCATCTTGGTCTTAAGCCGGCTGTCTGATATCCCGGTTCCCCGCCCAGTAACTTTTTCCGGAGTTAGACCGGTAAACGCTCCGACAATAGCGGCACTGGATGTTGTATTACCAATACCCATCTCCCCCAAACTAAAGCAACGAAAGCCGTGCCTCACTCGGTCATTAACAATTTCGATACCTGTTTCCACCGCCTGTATGGCCTGCTCACGCGTCATTGCCGGGCCTTGGGTGAAGTCCTGCGTGCCATAGGCAATCTTGCGATGCCACAGTCCCGGAACATAAGACAGATCACCAGCCACGCCCATATCAACCACAACCATATCAGCCCCGCAGAAATTGGCAAAGGCATTGGCACTCGCACCTTGGGAGATAAGATAATTGGCTGTCATATGAATCGTTGTTTCGATCGGATAGGCACTCACCACTCGTCTGGCCACGCCATGATCAGCTGAAGCCACCACCATACAAGGCTTGGGCAGCGCCGGATTCAGCTCGCCAGTTATCCCTGCATACTGCTCAACCATATCTTCCAAGCGTCCCAGACTGCCTGCTGACTGTAACACACCTGCCAGTCTGGTTTTTACCTGATCTTTAATTACTGTATCCGGCATCATAATTTTCACTACTGTTGCTTGCAGTAAACTCATAATAACCTCCATTATTCTACTATACTTAAAAAAATAAAAGGCTTTTTTGGTTAAGCCCAAAAAAGCCTTCTTGTCCATGAAGGATGGTTCTGCGGTATAAGGCAGGTCTCCTGGCTCCCAGTTCATTAACTCTTACGCCTTCCCCTTGACGAGTGGCCGTGTAAGATCTCCCTGGTACAGTGGTGGGCCCGCGCCTATGTATAGTCTTCCCATACTCAGACTTCCCTATTCTCCCCCTAGAGGGCACCTTATCCGTAAAATATGTGTAATTTTATGGTCATTATAACAGACGGCCTTACTACCGTCAATGGGGAAATCCAGTTTTACTGCTAGGCTAATGCAAAAAATAAGCAGCCACTCTAACTAAGTGACTGCTTATTTTGCCCCCTGCTTAACCGCTTACGGTTTTACAGTGGCTTTAAACATTTGCTTGCCATCTTTCATTTCAATGATGACGGCACTTTTTACAGCATCATGGGTGGCATTTAAGGTAGTAGAGCCAGTTACGGTCATAAAATCCTTAGTTGCAGCTAATGCTTCACGGATTTTGGCCGGTTCAGTGCTATTGGCACGTTTAATAGCATCAATTAACACATTAGCAGCATCATAACCAAGTACTGCCAGAGCGTCAGGTGCTTGGCCATACTCTTTTTTGTAGGCCTCAACAAAGGCTTGTGAGGCTGCACTGGTGTCATCCACAGAGTAGTGATTGGTGAAATAGGTATTATTTAATGCCGCCGGAGTACCGATTTCTACTAATTTCGGTGAATCCCAGCCGTCGCCACCAACCATGGGAACAGTAATGCCCATCTCGCGAGCTTGTTTTACAATTTTCCCTACTTCTTCATAATAACCTGGTACATAGATAACTTCCGCATTGAGTGCCTTGACCTTAGTCAGAATGGTTTTGAAGTCCTGATCTTTTTGCAGATAGGCTTCTTCGGCAAGTACTGAACCGCCGCCTTTAGTAAAGGCATCCTTGAAGAAGGCAGCTAAACCTTTGCTATAATCACTGCTGTTATCAACTAAGATTACAGCCTTTTTGAGTTGTAAGGTATTAAGTACAAAGTTAGCACCAACAGTGCCCTGGAAGGGATCAATGAAACATACCCGGAAGGTATAGTCTTTTACTTTATTGGTTTTTTCATCAACAGTTACCTTAGGGTTAGTGGCACCGACTGCCAAAAAAGGAACTTTTGTTGATTCGGCTACACTAGAAGCAGCAATGGCATTTGAGCTGGCAAACATTCCGGTAATAGCCACAACTTTATCTTGGGTTGCCAATTTAGTCATCGCATTGGCAGCTTCTGATGGCTCACTTTTGTTATCTGCAACAACAGCTTGAATCTGTTTGCCAAGAACACCACCTTTGGCATTAGCTTCTTTAATCGCCATCTTAGCACCATTGGCTGACGAGGTGCCCATGGTGGCATTACCACCAGTCATTTCATTCAAAACACCGATTTTAATCTCATTAGAAGACGCACCGCCACAGCCAGCCAATACACCGGTAATTAGCAGTATTGTTGTTAGTACAGCTAGCATTTTTACACTTGACCTACTCATTTTATAAAATTCTCCCCTCTTTTTTGGCCACAATACCTTGCATCTCCAATCCTTCGCATAAAGTGAGCCTGATCGGCACTCTCCAACGAATGGTTTCAGGCTCCAAGAAAAGTTGGCCTTCAAATACCATAAAAGTATACTGTCTAAATACTTTTATAGTATTTTTTTAATCTTGTTTACTATAGTTCTACATTATATTACATCCCCCAAGCTTTTTCAAGATAATTAGTGATAGCTATCACTAATTATCTTGATTATTTTTACCGTTTGTGCGCGCCGTAAACACGTCAATCTTATTTGTCTCCCTTACGCGTTATCTACTGATATTCTATCTCATTGCAACTCCAGCACTTTCCATCTGGACAAAAAATAAGTGTGCCCATCCCTCGTCTTTGGGATGGGCACACTTGATAAGTAAGCAATATTAATTTTTCTGAGACGCAATCAGTTCTGCAATTCCAGTTTCTTTTACTACTTTCGTTAATTTTGCATTATCGGCTATCCATCTTTCACTAAAATCCTCAGGCCCCAGATAATGGACTGACATTCCCAGTTTCTCCATATTCTCTTTGAAGTCAGGGTCATTGACCATTTCCCTTAGCCCTGATATCAATCTGGCCTTTTCGGCTAGCGGCATACCTTTTGGAGCAGCGATTCCCGTCCAAAAGTTAAAAGCTACATCTATCCCCTGTTCCTTGAAGGTTGGCACATCCTCAAAGCCAGGAATGGTTAATCTATTCTCCTCGGCGACTCCCAGTATTCTGATAGTACCGCTTTTTACATGTTCTTTTAGAACGGGCGGATTATATGAAAACATAAGCTGCACATGCCCGCCCAAGAGAGCCGCCAAAGATTCTGATTCACCACCCCGGAAAGGAACTTGTTTGATCGTAATACCGGCTTCTCTGGCAAACGTTTCTCCCGTAACATGTGTTGACGTACCCAACCCTCCATGTCCAAACTTGATTTCACCAGGATGCTGTTTGGCATAGCTAACTAATTCACTCAAGTTTTTCCATGGTTTTTCGGCAAGCGTGGCCACTACCACGGGTGAAGATACAACATTAACTAACGGTTCCAAAGCAGTAGGATAATGGTATCTTGTCTGCCCAATAAGTGGTTGCAATATTGCGCTTGTGGCAACAACTCCAATTGTGTAGCCATCAGGTTTGGCGCCGGCAAGTTCATTCATGCCGATGGTGGCTCCGCCACCAGGCATATTGACTACCACCAACGGCTGGCCCAGATGTTTCTGGGCTGACTTTTCCAGCGCCCTTGCCAGTATGTCTAAGCTTGAACCGGCGGCAAACGGCACAATTATTGTAATTGGTTTACTAGGATATTGCTCAGCAACCGTACTCTCTTTTGCTCCCATATTACATCCCCCCATAATAATTGACATACTTACGAAAACCGCCAACAGGACAAAGAACCTCTTGTTTCTAATCACTATATCCCCCCATTCTACATTTTCATTTTTTGCTCTGCCTTCTTTCCGAAAACCAGCTACCGATGTTGAAAAAAGGGATGGGCACCTACCGGATAAGTAAACGATATTAGTTTTTCTGAGCCGCGATAAGTTCTGCAATTCCGGTCTCTTTTACTATTTTCGTTAATTTCGTATTATCGGCTATCCATCTGTCACCAAAATCCTCTGGCCCCAAATATTGGACTGACATTCCCAGTTTCTCCATATTCTCTTTGAACTCAGGGTCATTGATCATTTCCCTTAGCCCGGCTGCCAGCCTGGCCTTTTCCGCTAGCGGCATATCTTTGGGAGCCGCGATTCCCGTCCAAAAGTTAAAAGCTACATCTATCCCCTGTTCCTTGAAGGTTGGCACATGCTCAAAGCCAGGGAGGGTTAGTCTATTCTCCTCTGCAACCCCCAGTATTCTGATAGTACCACTTTTTACGTGTTCTTTTAAAGACGCTGGATTAAATACACTAATAAGCTGCACATGCCCGCCTAAGAGAGCTGCAATAACTTCCGAATCACCTCGGAAAGGAACTTGTTTGATAGTAATACCGGCTTCTCTAGCAAGCATTTCCCCCGTTATATGTACTGCCGTACCTAATCCAGAATGACCAACCTTGATTTCACCGGGATGTTGTTTAGCATAGTTAACTAATTCACTCAAATTTTCCCATGGTTTGTCAGCAAGAGCGGCCACTAATACTGGCGAAGATACAATTTTAACCAAAGGCTCCAAGGCAGTAGGATAATGATATCTTGTCTCCCCATAAAGTGGTTGCAATATTACACCAACACCAACAACTCCAATTGTATAACCATCGGGTTTGGCACCGGCAAGTTCATTCATGCCGATGGTGGCTCCGCCACCAGGCATATTGACCACAACCAAGGATTGCCCCAGATACTTCTGACCATACTTTTCCAGCGCCCTTGCTATTATGTCAAAACTGCCACCGGCGGCATACGGCACAATCACCGTAATGGGTTTTGCCGGATATTTCTCAGAAACCGAACTCTCTTTTGCTCCCATATTGCATCCCCCCACAATAATTGCCATACTTAAAAAGAGTACCCCCAGGACTAGAAAACTCTTATCTTTAGTCACTATACCCCCCCCATTTTAGCTTTATATTTTTTGCTCTGCCTTCTTTCTGCAAACCAGATACCTATGTTAAAAAGCAGTAAAGCAATACCAAGCGACAGAATAGTACCAGAGATCGGACGCGAAAGGAAAAACCAAATACTGCCATCGCCAATAATCAAGCCCTGTACCAACCCGTTTTCCAGGACAGGCCCCAACATAAGTCCCAGAACCAGCGGCGCCGGTTCATAGCCTGTTTGTTTCATGAAAAAACCAAGAATACCAAAGGCAGTTAATAGACCGAGGTCGAAAAGACTATTATTAATGGTATAAGCACCTGTCAGGGTAATGATCAAAACAATCGGCATAAGAATCCTTATTGGGGTTTTTAGAAGATAGGCAAACATCCCCACCAACGGCAGATTCACGATCAGCAATATCACATTGCCAATATACATGCTGGCAATAAGTCCCCAAAACAAATCCGGATTTTGCGTCATTAAGGTCGGGCCTGGCATAATTCCGTGAATCATAAAACCACTCAGTAAAATGGCAGCAGAGGGAGAAAACGGCAAACCCAAGGATAATAACGGAATCATGGTTGCCGAAGCTGCTGCGTTATTAGCCGATTCCGGGCCGGCAACACCTTCAATGGCCCCCTGGCCGAATTCTTCCGGTCGATTACTATGCCTTTTTTCTACCGCATAGGAGGCAAAGGTTGAGATAGTGGCTGACGGCCCGGGAAGTAAACCCACTAGAAAGCCAATCACCCCGCCGCGAAAAATAGGGCCTAACGAACGCTGCCATTCTTCCTTGCTGGGATACAATTCACGAAACCGAACAGATTGTATCTTATCGTTAACCTCAGAGTGAACCAGGGTATGTAGTATCTCAGCAACCCCGAATAATCCCATCACCACAACGGAAAATTCCATGCCGCGCTGTAATTCATCAATGCCAAAGACAAACCGGTTAATACCAGTCAGGCTGTCTAAGCCTATTGTCCCAAGCATAATCCCGATTGTCACCATCAAACCAGATTTAAGCATCGAAGTACCTGTTAATCTCATAAGAAGTAACAACCCGAACACGGCAATCGCAAAATACTCTGGCGGTCCAAAGGTTACGGCAAACCTGGACAAAATCGGTGCAAAGAAAGTTAATCCAACAAGACCCATTGTGCCGGCAATCAAAGAACCAATGGCCGCAATCGCCAGTGCCGCTCCGGCCCGTCCTTTTTTAGCCATAGCATGGCCGTCAATACAAGTGACTACCGAAGAGGCTTCACCGGGAACATTCAAAAGAATCGACGTCGTAGAACAACCATACATGGAGCCATAGTAAATCCCCGCAAACATAATAAGCGCAGTGGTGACATCCATAGTAAAGCTAAAAGGAAGCAATAAGGCCATTGTCCCTACCGGCCCGATGCCGGGCAAGACCCCCACCAGTGTTCCGATAAGCACACCGATTGTACAAGCCAGCAGGTTTGCCGCTGACATACTCACATAAAAACCATTTACAAGCATAGCTAAAACTTCCATAGTATCCACTCCAGCCTACGGCAAATTAGATCCTAACAACTCTGAAAAGAGAAAATAGAAGCTCACCGCAATTCCTGCCGAAAAGAAACACGGATAAACCCAGCCTGCCGTTTCGGTCACTTTTAGCAAATAGAACAGACTAATAAAGGTAGCTGCCCTATAACCAAGAAAATGGAAAATAATTAGATAAACAAGGATGCCGATAATTAGAAAAATCAGCTTTCGCCCATTGCCGTCAGCGTTAGCATTTCCTGTTTCCTTACACCCTTTCCGGAACGACGCGCTTATTGTGAGAACAAGCGCTAACATGATGGCAATACTGCCTGCTATTACTGGCATAAATCCAGCTTTCGGCGCCATAATAATACCGAAAGACAAAGAAAAGGCATCATAGGTATAGATAACACTCAGAACTAAAAAGAAAATAGCAATCAGCTTTTCGGTCATTCTCTCACTTCACCTCACATCCTAGCTTACTCACCGTTTAAAAGTGATAGTAAACTTGGCTCCCCCTTCGGGCAGGTTTTCTATAGTCATATTGGCGTTATGCCGATCTACAATCCGGTAACATACAGCCAGACCAAGACCTACACCATTATCTTTGGTAGTGAAGAACGGCGTCCCCAGTTTGTCAATAACTTCAGCTGGAATACCACCTCCCTCATCACGAAAGGTCAGGAGCACCGTAGAAGCAAAGCTAGAGGTGCTGATTTTTAGCTTCCCACCCTGCGGCATAGCTTCTATCCCATTGCGGACAATGTTTAAAATAAGCTGGCGCAGGCTGTTTTCATCAAGACGGAGGAGCGGAATATCCTGCAAATCCAGCTCTAGTTGGCAATTATAACGCAGCGTATCTGCTTCCAGCAGGGGAGTCACTTCCCGGATAATTGTATTTAAATGGCCCTCCTTAAAATTCATGGCCCTATTTTTAGCCAATGACAAAAAATCGCTAATAATAGCGTTAGCACGGTCAAGTTCCTCAATCATCAGCAGAAAATGAGACTTATAACTTTCGAAGTTCTGCTTATTGCCTATGTATTGCAGAAAACCTCTTACTGTCGTCAAGGGATTGCGCACCTCATGGCCGATACTAGCTGCCATCTCGCCAATTATATTTAACCTGTCCAGCCGGGCCATTCGGTCTGTTTGCTCGCTGATATACTGCAAAAGAGGATTCAATTCAGCTATATCACTTTGAAAGTCTTTCCCACGCCCTTCAACGATGGCATCAGCAAATAATGTAAGTTCCTCCTTTAAGCGAATAAATATTTCCTGAAACAGCATAATGACCACAATTAACGCCACACTGCCACCCAAGAGTGTCTTTTTATAAGCACCCAGCATCTCGGCTTTAATCTTGTCCATATTGTTGCAGATAAAAATGTAGCCAATAATTTCATCCCGGTATTGGATTGGTCTTACAAAATATAATATCTGTGCACCATACCATAATACCGAATTATCCTGTCGGCCAAGTGTTGCTGTATCTTTGTGAAACAAGTCGCCAAACTTCTGGGAATCGTCAATTGCCAGCAATGCTTTGTCAGAATTTGGGCCAATAGCGACAATTCGCTGCAACCGAGTGGAATATATACCAAATTTTGCCGCCGAGGAAGGAATGTAGACATTATTCATTGCCGGTTGCAGCTTACTATTAAGCAGCAATACCTGTTCTTCCGGTGATTGCTCCGCAATGCCTTGATACTCAGCAGCCTCACTCAAAAATTGAATCGGCAGCGTTCTTGCAAGATAGGCGGTATACTTTTCCATAAATTGCGCAGAGTTTGCCATTTTCTCTTCATAAGCTGCCCACTGATGATATATAGAAAAAAATAGCATAAATACTAAAACAATGCCGACAGCCTTAATATTTAGTCTGGTAGTCAGATTAGATATTTTCATTATATCCCCAAGCTTTCGCTATTCTAGTAATTATTGTGATACATTATTTTGCATTTTTTGATATTATTGATAATTATGTTTTTTACTGTATTCTACATTTTCCAGTAAACTCCTTTATTTTTATGTATAAAAATGGAAAGGTTGGTCCATATAATTTATGAACCAACCATTTTTTTTAAAGAAAGTATATTTCGTCCGTCCAGTCGCTGATATTCCATGCTATCCATGTTCTTCCGCACGAAATGGATGCCCAATCCGCCAATTTCCCGGTTCTCGGCCGACTGGTTAAGGTCAGGCTCGGGAATAGTCATCGGGTCAAAGGCCACTCCATCGTCAGAAACTGTCAGACTAATTGTGCTATCCGCAAAACTAATCTCAATAAGCACTTCGTGGGCTAAACAGTCAGAGTATGCATAAGAAATAATATTGGTGACAAGCTCATCCAGCGCCAAATTTACTTGAAACAATATCTTGGGGGCAATATCATTTTCTTCAAAAAACTCTTCAAGATTCGTGCTGAGTTTCTCCAGTTCGTCAAGGTTGTTTTTCAAGATCATCGTCTGCTTCTTTGCCATTCACACCACCAGCCTTTTATTAGATTCAAGCACATCCCGTATGGTTACCGTAGGAGGAAAAAGGTTATGGGCGGCGCACACGGTCAGCACATAGTCCTTATCCACCTCATACTCTTTTAAAAACCAAAGTTGTTTACCCTCGTCCACAAGCACCGAATAGTCGTTGTCTGAAATACCGACAGTAAACGAATTTAACGGCATGTAAAGTCCTATCCCCAATGCTTTTACATAGCTTTCTTTATGTGTCCAAACCTGAAAAAAACGGGTAGCCTGCTCCTGAACATGTAATGAACTAATGTCAGCATACTCTTGCTGGGAAAAAAAATGTTTCACCAATTTCAGGTCCACAGGTACTTCTATTTTCTCAATATCAATGCCTACCGGTTGCTTATCAACCGCACATACCACCCAATCACCGGAATGGGATATATTGAAGTTTACATTTGGCCTGCCAGCCAGATAAGGCTTACCGTAATCAGTAAGCAACAGGTTTGTATCGCCAATAGCAATATCGCAGTCGTTTTCCAGCGCTTGTCTAAGTAATAAGCCAGCAGTCAATGACCGCAACCGGTCATTTCTTTGTCTGTAACTTGTTATCTTTTTTTGCCGTTCGGCTAGCAGGGCAGCAGCATACCAGAAAATATCCTGTTCACTCAAATTGGGAATCCGGGCGGCATATATGACTAAGTCATTTATCATGAGGCTGTCTCTTGTGCATCTGAATCCCACGGTATGTCAAAACCAGCAGGGTAACGTCATACCGCTCAGTACCAACAGTATGTGCACTGACGTCCTTCATCATATTCTCCACAAATTCTTTCCTTTCTACATTAATTTTTTGTAACTGGTAATATTTCTCTTCGACAATTTTTACAGAAAGTCCTACATACTTTTTAATACTTTATTTGTCGCAAAAGTTAACCTTTCCCTCTGGGAAAAAAAACCGCCTATAATGGCGGCTCGCACAAAAACTGATATCCCGTTTCTTTTAACATATCCAAATAACTGCCGTACTGACAATATCCACCTGTCACTGTACCTTATCTTGGCGCTGAGGTACCCCGTACCACAGAACTGCGTCGTGGCTGAGCTTCTCGACCCGGAATCCCTGGTAGCCCTGACTCAGCAGCTCCAGCTGCCGTTCCCGGTCATTCACACTGACATAGATGGCCGCAGCTTCATCGAACTGCGCCGGCTTCATCCTGTCCCGGCAGAAGATGTAGCGCCAATGCCCGCCAGGCAGTTCCAATAACCGTACTACCGGCATACCGACGACCAGCTTGTCTTTGATACTCGGGTAATTCTGCGGTGACACAACAGAACACAAATACCGCTTGCAGCGCAGATCACCCGCCTCGGCCAAGACCTGGGCAGTTAGCCGCCGCTGCAAAGCATGACCACGGTGCAGTGGGTGGACAACTCCGATTTCCAGATGGACAACTTTGTTCCATTCTTCTGGAGGTAGTCCGGCATATTCACCTTGATTGAATTTACCCGGATAATACAGCAGTCGAAAAGCAACTAGTTGGTCAGCTGCAAAAGCTCCTACGGCTACGCCTTCGTCAGCAAGACAAGCAGCTAAAATATCTGTGGGCCTTTCCATAAAAATCGCATCATTCTCTGCCGCATGGTGCCTTGCCTGTTGCTGCAGATCCACTACAGCCGACAAGTGCTGAGGTGCCAGCCGCTGAATCGTGTAGCACAGACAGCTGCCATTGGGCTGGGGAATGCGTATTTCATCAATCACTTTTACGCTCATCATAGCGCCTCCTTGTATGAATCAGATTGTGCCTGCTCTATCCTGAATAATACTTCTGTCAACTGTCCCGGTGCCGGAGTAAGCAGCCGCACCGCCTGATGACCCAAGGGAGCACAGCGTGCGCTGCAGCCCTTGAGAGTGATATCATAATCCTGCAAACTTTCCGTGATCACCCCATGGAGCATGAGCCGTTGCCAGAGATCAGGCACTTTTGCCATAACCACCTGCAGATGGCTGCGCTCATCTGTGCAGCCCACAGCCAGCCCCATGTCCCTCAGTCCCTCATACAGCAGCCTGTTGGTACGACAGTTATGCTCACGCACCCGGCGGGCATGATGCCAAGCCAGATGCTCCTGGCCTGGGGATCGTTCAAATAATGTCCGGAGAATCAGGTTAGCCAGTGGACTGAGCAGAAAAAGCAGCCGCTGAGCACCGCTGTACCCCTTATCCAATAGTGCGGGACTGACAACAGCATAGCCCAGCCGCAGATGGGGTAATCCCTGGGTCTTGGATAACGACCCCAGTATGATCCCGCCGTTGTCGACGACAAACTTCGCCGCCTGCCGGAATTCATCGCCCAGGATTTCGGCAAAAGCCAGGTCGACCAGCGGTAGCGCTCCATGACGCACGGCATGCACCGTAAGCCGGCGCATCAGTTCGGCATCAGCGCCGCCAAAGGGATTATTCGGATAATCCAGGTATACGATGGCACCCTTGAGCTCGCTCCTGTTCAGCTTCAGCATGGCGGCGGCCGCATCGAGGGGATTTAGACTCATGCCGCTCACGGGGCGGTAGCGAAGACCGCTCCGCATCGCCAGCCGGTAGATATCTGGAAATGAGTATGTGGGGACAAACAGGGTATGATATCCCTGGCGTGCTAAAAAGCGGACAACCTCATCTGCTGCCCCTATACTGCCTTGGGAGGAAAAAACCACCGCCTCCGCCGGCACATCCGTCATATCCATTCCGTCCAGCAGCATCCTGCACGTCTCCCGATGGGTCGGATCCTGGGGATAATGTGCCAGTTCTGGCAACCACGTCGTATCGTTGCGGTTCGCTAGGCGTGCCGTCAATTCCGCCGCCGGTCCCAGGGGGCTTACGCCCAGGCCCAGATCGATCACATCACCATGGCGGCCGTCATATCGTAGCTGTTCGTGGCCGAACAGATAACCCGTAAATTTCTCTTTTGTGTTCATCAACCTCATCTCCCTATAGCCAGTGACTCCCGATTCTGCCGCTGATGCAGCCAAAAAATAATGATGGCCGCACTATAAACCAATCCGGCTGCCAATAGCGTCGCCGAAGGTCCCCACGGCAGCAGCAGGCCGAAGAATAGAGGGCCCAGCATCTGGCCCACTTTCCACACCATACTGAATAAACCTAGTGCTGTACCCTGCCCCATTTGTCTGGTGGCCGGTAGCTGTAAAAAATATGCATTCCGCACCGCCTGGCCCACACTGTCCGATAACCCCAGCAGCAGCACCGTAGCATAGGCGGCATACAGTGACGAGCCGCCGGCGAACAGGAACATCCCCAGGGCACCAACTGACGTTGAGGTCACCAGAATACGGCCCAGATGTTTCATCTTGCCCGTGTATCTGGTGATGTAGGGCCCGAAATACACGATACATACGGCATAAACCATAAAAGCCCGACCTGCATTGGATATGGCCAGGCCCGACGCACTGAAGTACAGAGGCAGGAAATATTGCAGGAAGCCCACCATACAGGCTGATGACGGAATGATGATGCCCAGAAAAAATACAGCTACCTGCCGGTCCGCAAAGAACGCCGCTACCTTCATGCCTGCTCCTGCAACGCTCGAACCTGTAGGCATCTTCTGCCCCGCCGCAGGGTCCAGCAGCAACCTGGCTCCAGCCGCCGCTAGCAGACTGAATACGCCAGCCAGCATAAATACTGCGGCATACCCCAAACGGTCAGCCAGTATAGCGCCAAAAGCACAGCCGCACAGATTGGCGGCGTAGAGCCCCGCATTCAGAGCCGAAAAACCCATAGCCTGCTGCTCCTGTGTCTCCTCGGCAGCCATGGCTCGCCGCAATGACAGCCACACACAGCCGTAACCTACCCCTGTCACCGCTCTGGCTGCAATGAACAACAGCATACTGTCTGCCAGCCAGGAAAGGAGCGAGCCAGCGGAAAAACCGGCCAAACCGACGTACATCAGACGTTTCCAGCCCTTGCGGTCGATGATGAATCCCCCGGCGAAAGCTGCCAGCGCCGATGTAATGAATTCGGCCGAGATGGGCAGACCCAGGATCAGTTCCAGGGGCAAACCAGCTACGGGATAGGCGATCTGATTCATACGCAAAGGTATCAAGATGATCGTAATGAAGTAGGACAGATAAAACAGGAAGGCTAAGGGACGGATAACCCGGATATTGGTGGCACTATAATCAGCGTTGGCTGGGCCGGCCCTCCGAGCCTGAACCATCAGCAGCAGTAACAAAATTTCGACGGCAAAAAAACAGGAAACCAGCGTCATCGTCAGTCCGTCGAAAGCGATGGCCATGACCTGCTCTTCGATGTAATTGGCGGCCAAAGACACGACGATCTCGCTATGTCCTGGACCGGCGTTCACAGGCATACGATAATCCCAGTCAGGTGATGGTACACCACTTGCCAGAAGTGGTTCCTGTTTAGCGGTAGCGACCACTCTCCCATCGTCGACGATGGCCAGATTAGATAGTTCCGGTACGAGTCGGACCGTTTTCCCCAGCCAGGCATCCAGGCCGCTGACTTGAGAATAGCCGCCGGTTTTATCTAGGATGAAATGCAGATCAGCTATGACCGCCTGAGCAGCGATGTGGGTATTGTTGACGGCCGTTTGACGGTAAGCTTCTTGCTGGACGGACAGGTTATGATAACCAAATGCCAGTTGAGGAACTGACAGTGCTGCCAGAGCAAGGCTTAGGAAAACTTTGCGGCGCAGCTGTCCAGTAGCATCATAGATCGGCACCGTCAAAAAGAATACCAGCAAAGCCAGTAAACCTGCGGCAGTTGCCGCAGCCGCACCAAGTACACTCTGCTGCAGAAAAGCGGTGACTTGGCCTTCGACCATCTTTTCTGGAAACAGAATGTCCATTGATCCGATCAACTGTCCGTCTTTGTTCCTCAGAGGCAAGAGACAGTGATAAGCACTGCCTTGCCGCACCAGCTTATACCCGGCACTGCCAGCCTGCATCCCGACTGCCGGCGTGGATGCTGCCAGATCGTTCTCTTCCTTTTGCAACTGCCAAGCAATCGTTCCGTCTGGCAATAGTATCCGGACATTATCTACTCCCGGTGCCGCCTGCTGTACACTGGCCAGAAGTTCCGGCATGCCATAAAAGTTTACTAACTGTTTGCCGTATTTCACTGCATATTCGATGTTGAGCTGACTGCGCGCAGCGGCTGCAGCATAACTGGCCGCCAGTGAATCAGCATAGTGTTTCTTGAAAGAGGCTGCATTGAGCCACAGATTCATCGCCACCATGACCAGCAGCAGCACTCCGGCCGTGAGATACAACGGCCAGCCCCGTCTTTTGCTCACCATATCAGCCTCCTTTCTCTGTATGTCCCCCATACGGATATCTTAGCGGTAGACATCATCGGCAGACAGGATGATGTCTACCGGTACAGTCCAGCCAATCTGGGCCGCCACCTTCAGGTTTAACACGATAAGCGGCGTTCTCTCAAAAACCTGCGGTATGCTGCGGGGCTTTTCTCCCTGCAGCGTACGGATGATAACCTCTGCACCGAAGTGTCCGATACCGCTGAAGTCCATTGTCGATACACTCAGCAAGGCTCCATTGACACCCTCATTTCCCCATTGCTGGGCAAACACGGGAATTTTTTGGTCATAGAATGGTTGGAGCAGTTCAGGCAGCATATCGGGAGAACGATGGGAATATTGTGTCAAGTACATGGCATCCACTTCGCCCGCCAACTCGCGGTGAGCTGCCAGTGCCTGCCGGACATACAAATTGGGATCACCCTGACGGGTTCTGTCATCCACATGGCGCCATACAACTGCAAAGCCCCGTTCTTGCGCTACTGCATTTACATCTTCGAGGGCAGCCACACTGCGCCCCATCACAGTATCTTCATAGACGATACCAAGCCGCTTGAAACCAAAAATATCATGGAATACCTCAAGCTGTCGCCGGTAACGGTTGGAATCCATATGCGCCCAGATATGGTCGCGTCCGGAATCGCTATCTGAAGCAACAATTCCGGACCTGACAGCATTACTGGTGGAAAAAATTAATGTCGGCACATGGTGAGCATCAGTAGCCAAATCCTGCCCCGGCCATGTTCCCATCGCTAACATAATATCAATATCCGAATTGTGACTAAGGCGGGATAAAATTGCTTGCCGTACCGCAATACGGGTGCTGGGGTCAGCTTGATAGGTATAATAGCCATTAGCCACAAATTCAATATACGGTCCTGTATTATGGGTAGCCAGCCATTCCCACATGGCCTGGGTGTCCTTTTGGCCGGGCGTATACGGTAAAGCTTCGACTCCTGTAACCCATCCCAGTTTGGCCAGCCCCTGCACCAAGTTATACAAGGTTGATGCATAGTTGGGAAAGGACTCTGTCTCGCAATAGGCTATGCGGTATTTACCGCCTTGTGCTTTGGGGCTGGGATGGTAGTCCCTTTGCCATTGACCGGCTGAACCGGCAGCCACTGTCAGCCATAGCAGCAGCAGACAGCCAGCTGCCAGTTTTAAGCAGAGCCGGACTTTAGTCATTTTGCTTTGTCTCCCTCAGTAGCCTGTGAGCCCTTATAATACACAGTCATCAACGTGATATCGTCAGACTGCTCGGCACCGGCCGTATGGTTCTTGACGTTGTCCAAAATGGCTGCCGCCACAGCCCGTACTGAATGTGCGGGTGCATCCAGGATCGCCTGTTGCAGGCGGTCATTACCGAACTGTTCATACCTGGTATTCATCGCCTCATTGATACCGTCAGTATACATGATAAGAACATCACCGGATGCCAGCGTGGTCTCTTGACAGTCATAGACCATATCCTCCATCACCCCCAGAGCGATACCTTTGACAGAAGCCAGTGTTTCTACCGTGCCTCCCTCCTGTCGATACAGATACGGGATGTTGTGTCCACCGTTAGCATACACCATGCGGCCCGTGGGGATGTGAAGAATGCCGCAGAAAACGGTGGCGAACATGGAAGCTTCATTGCCGCGGCACAGTTCATTGTTTACACCACTGAGTAAGGCCGACGGAGATGTTTCTGCAACGCCTCTGGCCCGGATCAGCGTCAACGCTACAGCCATGAACAAGGAGGCGGGCACCCCTTTCCCCGACACATCCCCCACGACCACACACAGATATTCATCATCGATGAAGAAAAAATCGTAAAAGTCACCGCCTACGGCCTTAGCCGGCTCCAAAAAAGCGTACAGGTCAAACTCGTTGGAGTTGGGAAAAGGCGGGAACAATTTTGGTACGATGCTCATCTGAATATCGCGGGCTACTTGTAGTTCACTGTCCATTTTCTCTTTCAGCTCGCGGGTGGCTTGCTCATCCCGGAAATTATTGATGATAAAGATGAACAGCGATACTCCAATGCATTTGATAGCTGTCATAGCAAAAAAACCGCGTGAGACTAATTGGAAGGCTTTTTCATACTCTGGTGCCAATGCCAGCGTCATCGCGGCAGCAAAGATCTCGTACGCCGCAGTCACTGCCGCGGCTTCAGCGGCAGTGACACGGCGGCCCTTTTTCCACTGGTAAAATAGGCCGCCGGCTAACCCTGCCAACAGAGCATACAAGGTACCCGACACAACAGTAAAGCCCCCCAACAAAAAACGGTGAACCGCGCCCGCTACGCTGGATCCCAATCCGATCCAGGGCCCTGCTAGCAATCCGGCCGCCAGCGAGCCTAAGCTGCGGGTACTGATAAAGCCACCGTTAATCGGAATATTCTTGTACGCCCCGTAGAGCGAAAAAATACTAAATATGGCGATGAGGATCAGGGAGCCATATTTAGTGCGCCTCTCTACCAACAATCGGCTCAGGCTGGTTCTGGTCAGAAGATACGCCAGCACCACCATGACACAAGTCGTCTCAAATAGTTGAATACTGCTCTCTATACCCGATTGCACCACACTACCCCCTTACTGCTTTTGATATCCATATTACATAACCACCTCATAATTCTGTTATTAACTTACAATATTCAGCATATATTTACAACTCTCCTGTTAGAGTCTGTTTTAAAATAAAATCAGCTGCATGAAAATACGAAAAAACATGTATGAAAATCCATTTAGATAAAAAGAAATACACTCTTATATGCAATAATGGTTAATATATTCCATTTTGCACATAAACGGCCTCCCAGTCAACCACAAATTTTAACATCTATTTCCATTATATCACCCTGTCAACGTCCAAACCTTAAGATTTCTTAAAATTTACTCCAAGTTCGCTCATTTTATGTAATAAATTGGGAGGATTATTCTTCCTCACGCAGAAATCACTACTAAGCAAGGAGGTGTGGGGCTTGGCCTTAGCCAACATTCTAGTCGTAGATGATGAAACAGAAATCATTGATATTATTGAACTATACCTAAATAAAGCAGGCTATCAGGTTTTCCGGGCAACCACTGGTGAGATGGCCATTAATTTAGCTGTCCACAAGCGACCAGACCTGATCGTCCTAGATATCGTTCTACCCGATATAAGCGGGTTCCAGGTCACTGCCAAACTTGCCGACCTTGGCTTGAGTGATATCCCGGTGATATTTCTTAGCTGCCGGAACGAAGAGGAAACCATTGTACAAGGCTTACATCTTGGTGATGATTATGTGACCAAACCTTTCAGCCCGAGTGAACTTACGGCACGGGTGGAAGCCCGCTTACGTCGTAAACGAGCAACCACCACCCCTTCTGTTGCTGCAGAAAATCAACAGCAACTGTGTTTTGCCGATCTAGTGATTGACCTGCCAGCCCATAGCGTCCGGATTCGAAATACAGAAGTACCCCTTTCCACTACCGAGTTTAAGCTATTGTGCCTGCTTGTGCAAAACCGACACCGGGTTTTCAGCTCTGAGCAGCTTTATGAGCTAGTCTGGCACACACAAGGGTTAGATGATGTCCGAACAGTAATGGTTCATATCAGCAATCTGCGCAGAAAATTAGAAAAATTTCCTGATAGCAAAGAGTATATTCTTACCGTACGCGGTGCCGGGTACCGCTTTAACCATGCTTTATAAAACTATTAATAATAGCACTGGTAATCACTAATTGCAGGTGGTGGTATTGACTATGACAGATCCAAACCAACATTTAGCTAACCGAAGCCCAAAAATTGGCGTTGTTTTAGGGGGAGGCGGCTGGCGGGCATTGGCCGCAATCGGTTTATTTGAATTCTTGGACGAAGCCAACCTGCCCATCGATTTATTAGTCGGGTGTAGTGGCGGCGGAATTATGGCGGCACTACGCGGAGCTGGTTTCACACCAGATGAGATGAAATCCTGTGGCCGGGAGTTTTGGAACCCCAAGCTATTCTCCCGCCTAGACTATCGTACAATTTTAGATATTCTCGGGTTGCCTTTTGGCCAATTTAGTCCTACAACTGCCATTTTACGGCCCCACAGATTGTTATCGGTTTGCAAAAAAATTTTTAAAGAACAGCGTCTGGAAGAGTTTCACCCGCGTACGATATTACAAACAACAGATATTCGTTCAGGACTGGGAATAGCACTAAATCGGGGCCAGGCAGCCAATGCTGTGTACGCTACAACTGCTCAATTTCCTTTCTTACCGCCCCTTGCAGTCAATAACCAGCTGCTTGTGGACGGTTCCTATATTTCTTCGCTTCCAGTTATGGAAGCAGTACGACATAATATGGATATTATCATTGCTATGTCATTTGACAACCATCCCAAACAAGAACCAGCTCACTTTTTCGATCACTATTGGCAATTTATTAACAAGATTCTGACCACTGGTGAACGAAGTCAAACAGCTCTCGCAATTTCTCTGCATCACCATGAAATGATTTTAATCAATGTTCATTTTGGGTACACTGCAGAGTTCTTTTCCGATGAAGGACTAGCGGACATCATTGCGACCGGCCGGGAAGCCGTTCGTTCCCGCAAAAACGAAATTTTGGGTGCCCTCGAAAGTTTTACTGTCCCTGTTGATTGAAAAATAAGCTCTCTTTCCATCCCTGTAGATAAATTCGAGTGTGGTGGTGATTAATCATGAACGAAACAATCACATCTTCACGATTTGTGTTTGTTACTATCGCTATTACTGCGCTGGTGGTACTAGGCATTTGGAGCGTGTGGACAGGATATTATTGGCTTACAGCCTTTATGGCTGGCATACTAATCACCGGACTATTCTTTACCCGGATACTGTACAATCTGGCCAGACACCTGTATACCGGAGTCATAGAATCCAGCAAAGGCACGCTTGAGTTTTCCTTTCCATATAAATCACATGCTCAGCAAGAATCTGCCAGGCTTCGTCAGGTAACAGCTGCTCACAATCCATCCTCATCCCAGCAAGATGCTAAAAAAATCCAGGCGTTAGAAATCATGCTCAAGGAACATGATCTACTAAACGAACATCTGAAAGATATAAATTCACAATTAGAAATGTTAGTGACGGAACGCACAGTAGACCTGGAACGTAGCCATGCCGCCCGTCGCAACTTAATTGCCGATATATCCCATGATTTACGGACTCCTATTACACTCATTCAGGGTTATACGGAAACGCTGCTTGATGGGATAGCTTCTACGCCCGAAGATCAGCTAAAATACCTAAATCTGATACATGCCCGCGTGCTCAAGCTTAACCGGCTAATACAAGAACTTTTTGATCTCAACCAGCTTGAGTCAGGTCAACTCTCACTTCAAATTCAGCCGATTTCGGCAACCAATCTTGCCAAGAGTATCTATGAAAAATATGAGACAGATACCCAAAATGCCAATCTGTCAGTCAAATTTATTTCACCCGACTCCGAACCTCAGTTATACCCTAAAGACGATACCATTTATGCTGATCCTGACCGAATTGAACGGGTATTTTCAAATCTTCTAACCAATTCTATCCGCCACACCATGCCTGGTGGAACAATTTATATCGGAGTTCGCTTTCGCCGCTTTCCAAGCGCCCCCGAGAAAATTGCTGCTTTGTTTTTTGTCCAGGATACCGGCAACGGCATTGCCGACGAAGATCTGCCGTTTGTTTTTAACCGCTATTACCAAAGTCCTCATCGCGATAGCAGCAAACACAGTGGCTCTGGATTAGGACTGGCCATAGCTAAAGAAATTGTAACTGCTCACAATGGCCAAATCTGGGTTGAAAGCCAGCTGCACGAAGGAACTACCTTTACATTTTCTCTCCCGCTTGCGGCTCCATCTTGCTAATTCAGTGAACTCGTTTCAGCATAGCTGAAACATCGGGGATTCAGGTGGAGAGTCTACTCCACCTGAATTAACGCCGCCTATAGAGGCGGAAGTCTTGACTCGTATCCAAGATAAAAATAAGACCTGCTAAACCCTGGTTGAAGGCTTAGCAGGTCTTATTTTTTGTTCTACAATTCTTTTACTGCTTCTTCCTCCGTATCAAAAATACGGAACAACTGGCTGAATCCAGCCATATCAAAAACTTCTTTGACCTGTGGTTTTAAAGAACATAGAGCGATTTTTCCGCCCGACTTTTGCATAATCTTCAGCATCTGCAAAAATACCCGGAGACCGGCACTGGAGATATAATCATTTTGCGAGAAATCGCATACCATCATTTTGTTCCCTTCGCTCAGTAACTCATTTAGTTTGGCTTCTACTTCTTTGGCGGTATGTGCATCTACCCGGGGTATAATCACCGGTATTTTCACATCGCCCGCTGACTTAATGTCCATTTATATCCCCTCTTCGTATGTAAAATAAGCAAAATCGCGCTTTAGCACTCACTATGCCTCTACAAAAATCTTCGACCATTTTCAGAAAATCCCTGCACCAAAAAGCATAATCTTTTCAATATATATACAACTTGTTACAAATTTTTGCAGGCCATACCGTTGGTGCGTATGGGCCTGCAAACTTCTTTAAGTCGGAACATATAAACTCCACCCTAGTATCAGGTGGAGTTTTGCCAAACTTATGCTTAGACCCATGCATTTATCATCTTTCATTGTTGTCTATGTAATTTTTTAGCAACTTTCACAGGATTTATGCTCTTTTTTCATAAATGGTTCTAATATATAGCTAAATAGTACTGCAGCAGCCAATCCACCTAATATCGGTGCAAGCACATATACATAGAAGAATCCACCACTCTGATCTGGGAAGGCATAACTCCCCCAGCCAAACATCCAGGCAACTAACCTCGGCG
Source organism: Sporomusa silvacetica DSM 10669 (assembly GCF_002257705.1). Taxonomy (GTDB): domain Bacteria; phylum Bacillota; class Negativicutes; order Sporomusales; family Sporomusaceae; genus Sporomusa; species Sporomusa silvacetica. Next base: position 37,926 of record NZ_LSLK01000102.1, on the reverse strand, counting down.
CCAGGTCACGTGCTGGATTAAAACCAGCTTGTGTTAATGGAGCAATCAAGCAAATCAAAGAGGATACTGTCAAACCAACGAATATTGGTGCTAAACTATTATCTGGACGACCAACATTACAGCCCTCTGTCAAAAAGAAAATCATTAAAACCAATAGGAAGGTACCAAATCCTTCAGCAAACATCGCAAGTGGCATGGAAACAATCGCTGTATTCCCTGGTAATTGATAATACTCTCCGAACATTTTGCCAGTACTCATTGATTCAGCAGTTCCTCTTACAATATGATGTGCTGCTTCATATGCGGCAATTGAGGGTTCAAAAAGTAGATAAAGTAAAAAGCCAGCAATCAAGGCCCCTAAAAATTGTCCACTAATATATACCGGAATTTTACTTGCCTTCATTCTTTTACTTGCAACCATCGCGAAGGATACCGCTGGATTAAAATGTGCACAAGACAGTGATCGTGTTGCATAGATCGCTAGACCAATACTCAAGCCCCAAATCAATGCAATCTGAAAAAGACCCTGATGTGAATTAAACAGTATCGATACGGCTACCGATCCACATCCGAATAAAACCATCAAAAAAGTTCCCAAAAATTCTCCAAGAAATTCACGCATTGTTTTTTCCCCCTTCAATTTTTTAGCAAATGTTATCCACAACAGCAACAATTACTTTTTGCTGACTTATACCCAATATAATGAATCCTGTTTTAGAATGATTATCACTTTGATCATTTAAAACCGGTATCTACCAAATATAATAAAACCTATCAATTGCAATTTGAAACAAATTTGCAATCGTCAGGATCAAAAAAAGAGCAAAACTGCTATTCCAGTTTTGCAGTGTGTTTTAAACTTGATTCCATTATATAGCAACGCCCTTTTGACTTATAGTCCTACATTGAAAGGCCCATCAATAAATCACGATGAATATTCTGGGAAAAAAGGGCATTTTTTACCAAGACATTCGTTATTTCTTAAAAAATGAGTACACTTGATTTCAGCAGGCAACTCCATCGTTACCCTTAAATGTTCTTTGACAAACCAAACGGCAGTTTTAATGCTAATAAATGAATTACGCTTACAACAGCGCGGCCCGCCGATAGAACCGATGTTCTTTAATGTTTCCGCAGTCATGAGATTGCTCAATCCCCATGTATCTGTACTAAGCGGTGTCGATTTCGTGATGATACTAATAAACATACCGGAGCTTATTGCCGCCCCGCAAGAACCCCAAAAGCCGCAGATCCCGCCCGGAATATTTCTTCCCCTTTTTACCATCTCTTGCAATGCATTCTTTAAATCAATATCCCCACCGCTATTACGATACGCAGCAAGCAGTGCAGAACCTACCAACACATGATGTTCAGGCCCATGCATATTGATTACAGGGCTTTTCATCAATTCTATCGCTATTTCCAGCGGATTTTTCGAGACGATTTTGTTGCACGCATATTGTATGGCCAGCACGCCTGCCGAGCCATGACAGCCATCGCATATATAATGCCCATTCTCGCATTTTGCATGGCTGAAAAGCATCTTATGACAGCCTGCACATTCCATTTCTGCCGCTTGATCATTGTACACTAACGGCCCGCCGCAAATCAAACATCCCCCATTTATTCCACTTATAACTCTTCAACCCCAATCCATAATTAGTGCCGTTTCTCTTGAGGGTAATAATTAGAATTACTAATTTTCAATCTCAAACCCATTATATAGCAAAAATGTTTAAATTGCAAACATGAATTAACTTGCAATCGAAACATTTTACTCCGAACTGAATATCTCTTGGTTTATCTCAATTATGTCTTCGCCTTCAGCAAAAGACTGATCAAACTTGTCATAGGCTGCTTCATTGAGTTCAAAGGGTTTGTTGCTGTTATAGTAAGTTTACGACAAGCAATAGAAGAACCAAACTTTAGATAATTGCTGCCTGTAGAAGGTTCATACCTCTCCAATAGGCGCTTGAAAAGTCTTAACCATCCAAAATCAACCTCAAAAACGGTTAATATTGAATAAAAACAGAAAGGGCTACATTTAGGAGAATGTTTACAAATCCCCAGATGTAGCCTTTTTTCATACCTTTACGCTTTGTCTACAACATATATATTTTTGCATTTTTGATACCAAAGTCATAGGCTTCATCTACCGAGTCCAGAGCCACATCAATACGATTGCCTTTGATGGCTCCACCAGTGTCTTCTGCTGTTGCATAGTGGCCGGTTCCATCAGGATATTTGATATATACCCGCGAACCGAGCGGAATAACATTCGGATCTACGGCAACAACACCTGGGCGAACCGTTGTCCCGAGAAAAGTTTTATCCCCCCATTGATCATTATCATGAGCACCAGGAGCATATGCAGTAGCCTTAACGTCTATGACCTTCTGGAAATTTTCAGGCGCGCCGGCTGATGTTTTTTCTGCTGCTGGCGCTGCCTGAACTTTTGTGGCTTGCACTACCTGCTTAGATGAATTGTCCATAGTCTTGGCTTCTACTGAACTCTTTGCCAGTCGGCTGCGCTCTGCCGCCTTAGCTTGCATTCTAGCCTGTTTCTTCAGCGGAATTTTGCTGTCTGACTGCATATGCGGCGTTTTCACCATATGCTGCACAGCAGCATCAGGAAGGGCAGTAACATCTGGCATGGCTGAGGCATGGGCGGTAGTTGGTAATCCAGGTATAAAGGCAGACGATATAAGCGCAGCACCAGCAACAGCTGCCGCTGCCGCCATGCGTTTAAGTCTGCGCTTGAGGGACTTACTGTGTTTACGATGCAATTTATGCGTCATTTACATTTGCCTCCTTCCCAAACTATTATTATAGTTTCTGCCAAATAACCGTTTCAATGTAATGCAGTTTTTAACAGGAAGCGAATCTTGTGCAAACATCTTTTGCATTAGGCCTGCAAAATCTCTGCAAGCTCATTAACAGTGGCTACGGTATAAGTAGGCTTGGCTGCTTGCAGCTCTGCCGCCGTTCCATAGCCGTACTTAACAGCAATAACAGCAACATCATTTTTCTGCGCACCAACAATATCATGCTTTCTATCCCCAACCATAACAACATTCTTCCGGTCAACACCAGCAAGCTCGACTAAGATATAGTCAATAATCTCGGCTTTATCAATACGTGATCCGTCCAGATTACTGCCAATAATTGACTGGAAAAACTGTGTCAGACCAAAGTATTCGACAATCTGTTCAGAATATAGTGTGGGCTTGGAGGTAGCAATAATTAATTGCTTACCTGCCGCTGCCAATAGTGCCAACATCTCCTTAATACCAGGATACACAGCATTTTCAAAGATCCCGGCCTTAGTAAAATATTCCCGGTAATACCCAACCCCCGCAGCAGCCTGCTCCTTACTTAACGAATAGAATTCTTGAAAAGACTCGACCAGTGGCGGCCCAATAAACGGCACCAGCTTGTCTAATTCAGACTCATAAATGTTAAATTTCGCAAGTGCATACTGCACCGACTTGGTAATTCCGACCTTAGGATCTGTCAGTGTTCCATCCAAGTCAAACAAAATCACTTCATAGCTCATCGCAATGCTCCTCTTATCAATTATACGCTTCTCCCTTCTGCTCATAAAAAGGATCTCACAATCTGTCGAATTCTGTTTCACATTTGTTGACAACTTCGCAAAAATGCTGTTACAATAAGGCTTAAACCACTTCGGAATCATATAAAGTAAGACTTAGCTTCAGGTGGGGTTTTAACCCCATCTGAAGTTTAGTCTTACTTATCCAGGGATTTAGTTGCTCTTAACTCCCGCTTGTAGAAGCGGGAGTCTTAGAGCAACTTGGTCATCGGATAATTTTCGATTATAGCCCACACAACATAGGGAGGCTGTTATGGATTTATTAAAACAACGAATTCAGACAGATGGTCTGATCTTGAATAACTCTTTACTTAAAGTTGACTCATTTTTGAACCAGCAGATTGATCCTGAACTTATGATGAAGATTGGCGAAGAGTTTGTCCGCCGGTTTAAGGATGAAAAAATCACTAAAATTTTGACAATTGAATCTTCAGGCATTGCCGTTTCAGTTATGACCGGGCTAATTCTTAAGGTACCGGTCATTTTCGCCCGCAAACGCAAACCCAAGGTTACTGGAGATGATGTATATACGGCTAAAGTTTATTCCTATACCAAAGGGGAAAGCAATACTATTATGATCTCCAAACAATTTTTGCAGCCTGAAGACAATGTGCTCATTATTGATGATTTTTTGGCAAATGGTGAAGCAGCGGCCGGTCTGGCCAATATTGTCGAGCAAGCTAAAGCCAAGCTAGTCGGCATCGGCATTGTTATCGAAAAATCCTTCCAGCCGGGCGCGCAGAAACTAACAGCGGCCGGGTATCGTGTAGAATCACTTGCTCGAATAAAAGCGTTTACCAATGGACAGGTGGAGTTTTTGTAGCCAGACCGAACTGAGCCAATAGCAGACATTTGCCTTTTTTATCTAAAGATCTTCGCCCTTGCGGCTCCATGGGTACAAAGCCATTTTGAGTATACATGGGGTTATCCCAGGTGCAAACCATTACACTAAATACCTCTGAGCCATGGTGAGCCCGTATCTGGCGTAGCCGCTCAGTAAGCATTAACGAATTGATCCCACGGTGTCTCCACTCGGGTAACACGGTGGCCCAGGACAATTCATAAAGCCAAAAGGAGCACATCGACGGTGCCCAAGCGGCTACTCCAATTATCCGCTTATCAACAATGGCCACAATAAAATGGGCACGAATGTAACCATTGATATCTCCTTTTAAAAAGGCCTGCATTTCCGCTTTTACATAAAACAAACTATCTTCATCCCAATCACTCACTTTGAAGACAGCCAAAGCTTCTTCTAATCTATCTGGGGTTAAATTTACTATCTCAATCGGTTCCATCGTCTACCCTTCCCTTCATACAACCTTCAATTAAATAAAGAGTCATAATCTCCAAGGAGCGCCTTGAAGAATTATGGCTCTTTTCGCTATGCTGCACTGCTTTTCCTGCTTATGCTGCAATTAATGCATTTGAAGTTCCCGCTGCTGACACTGTACTTTCTGAGCACCTGACTGCACCTGATGAGATGACCTGTGACTAGCCGCATAACGAATCCCAGCAAATTCCGCCAAATCCCTTTCCACTGATACAAGATCGCTGCGATCTAAATCTCGTAATGCTTGTCTGCCGACCGCTTGCGCAGCAAGCTGCATTTCGGCCCGGCAGGAGGTTAAAAAGTTAGCCAAATGTTGTGCTGCGTGGTCAACATCCAGTTTGTCATTCATTTTCCCTGTATACATCGCCATTTGGGTAGGGTTTGCCTGTGGCAGCGTTTTTGCGACTTGAGCCTGCATGGCTGCCATCAATGCAATACTACCAATATAGACAGCGTCCGCCCCCAGCGCCAAAGCCTTAAGAAAATGTCCCGGGGTTGTCAGCCCACCTGTGGCAATTACGCTAAAACGACTGCGTAGATTATTTTCCACTAGCCAGTCTATCGTTCGCACAAGAGTATGGAAGGTAGGCAAGCCAACATCATCTTGTAACGTAGGATTGGATGCGGCCGTCCCACCTTCTGAACCGTCGACAACAATATAGTCGGCCTGAGTTTGAGCAATTACTGCCAGTTCATATTCAATGTAATCAGTTCCGGCAATTTTTACACCTACTGGTACATCATACTGGGCTTTCATATTGTTAACCATAGTAATGTAATCCCGGGATGTTTGTTTTCCTGGCATTCTCGCATAGACTGTGCTACCCTGCCCTTCCTCCAAATGCCAGGCTTGTCGCAAATGTCGCCCAATTTTGTCAGCAGGCATGGGCTCGTCGACGGCCCCACCCCAGGCTCCCTGACCTAACTGAATCTCAATAGCATCCAACCGGCTCAGTTGTTCCTGACCACTTAGCTGCCCGCCCCGGTGATACTGTCCTATCAGAAATTTGGCGGCGTCACGTTCCTCATTGGTAACAGCCGATTCACCCGTATTGGTTGAGGTGCCAGCTAGCGCCGCTCCTTTGGCTAACGCCATCTTCATGAGCAAACTCAATGAGCCGCCATAGGACATGCCAGTAATCATGATCGGTATAGCTAATTGCAGGGGCCGTTTGGCCATAGGACCAATCACAGTTGTCGTATCGACCTGCGTATAATCAGGGTACGGCAATTGAAATAGCTGTTTGGGGTTAAGTAATAGCTGCTCCCAGGGTGACAAAACAACCGGGCTGCCTAATGGCCGGGTCAATTCTGTGCCTAGTTCAGCCCGCATAGCCGCTTCCATAATGGCGCGGGGCGATAATTTCTCGGCCACGGGTACCATGAGAAACGGGTTATCCGGATAATCTTCTGTTAGCAATTTAGCCATAGCTTCATCAGCCATCGGATCCATCAGTTTCATCATCAGCCAGCTTAATAACATGAAATCACCTCCGTATTTTAGCTGATAGTCTGCCCGAATTTTGACATTTGTACACAACGAGCAGGCGAAACAAAGCAAACTTTTTCTGCAACTTGGTCATCATAATAACGAACAAATTCCTAATAATAACGATAACACTAATTCTAGGAGGTTTGTAAAAATGATTTATCCTAAGATCGTACAGACAGTCACTTTATTACTCCTGGTAGCCTGCTTGCTAATTGGGGGCTGCACCAACAACATGACTCCTGTTGAACCGCAGAACCCCACTGTGCCTCCTTCTCCAGCTAAACCAACCACCGACGTTCAGGAATACAAGGTCACTTATAATTATGGTGATACCGGCCCCGTACAGCTTTCAGCCAATAATCTGGTACTCAAGATAGGCCAAAAGCTTATTCTGCAGCCAGCCCCTGGTCTGACCAAGAACACCCGTTTTACGTCAGGCAATGATAATTTTTTTGGCGATGTGATGCAACAGGAAGGTGACCAAAGCAGCACCGGTCAACTCGTCTTTGTCGCTAAACAGGCCGGCAAAGGCAAGCTCCAAATTATTCCCAACAGTACTGAGACCGACAGAGCAACTGACCTGTGGGTTACGGTACAATAGCAGTAAAAAGCAGGACGCTCAGCGCCCTGCTTTTTACTAGCTTCTATATAGGCTGTGTTAACAGCTTCCCAAGTTCAAACGCTCGTTCCAGGTCAGTTGGTCGCTCCGAGAGCGGCCTGGCATCTAGATCAGACAGCGTGAGACTACCGATATTTTTTACCCCAATCATTTTAAAAAATAAACTTGCTACATACTCTGATCCGATAAACTGCCCCTCATATAATGGTTGACCACCTGTTGCGATAGATAAGCCGGGACGTCTTTTTCCTGCAAATGCATCCGATTTCATTATATATTTAGCAGCCCAAAATGGCTGGCAACGATCAATCATTATCTTTGTTTGGGCACTCATACCACTAAAATATATCGGAGCAGCTAAAATAACCGCGTCTGCCGCAACTATTGCCGTATAGATAGGCTCCATGTCATCTTGCAAGCGGCAGCGTCCGGTCTTAAAACAACTCTCACAAGCCTGACAAGGTGTAAGCTTACCTTGATTAAGCCACACTTTTTCAACCTCAATTGCGCTGCACGCAGCCGCTCCCCGCAGCACTTCCTCGACGACCACACTGTTTGCCCCATGAGCTCTGGGACTACCCAGCAGTGCTAGTACTTTTACCATACCATTTCCCCCCATAGTTACTTATACTGCCAGCCACACAGTTTTCGTTCCAAGTAATCAATGGTACCAAATAAAATCAACCCGATGGTGCTTAATACTACAATACCGGAATACATTTCCAGGTAATTGACCCTCAGCCATGCGTCCATGATGAAATACCCCATCCCATACTGGGTTCCAAAGGTTTCGGTAAAAAAGAGTACCGACACAGCCGTAGCCATGGCCACCCGTAACGCTGTCAAAAATTTTGGCATAGAAGCCGGAATGAGAATATCTCGAAAGATGTCACCGAACCCGGCTCCTAGCGAATATAACGGGTAGTAGGTTTCTTTGGGAATTCCTTTAACTCCATCCCTTACAGCAACAATTACCTGAAAGACAACGATTAAAAATATCATTAGAATCTTTGCTACTTCCCCTAAGCCCAACAATAACATTACGACAGGCAGAAGGGCAATTTTGGGTATAGGGTATGTCAAATAAACGAGGGGCGATAACAGCCTGTCCCATTTGGAGAAATAACCCATACAAAGCCCCAGCGGAACACCAACAATGACGGCAAACAAAACTCCAGCAACAATCCGCCACAAACTATAAAGCCCATGAACAGCAATCTGTGGCAAGAAAATATGGAGTAAATTAACAAGTACTATCCCCGGAGATGGAATAATGGGCAGCTGCAGCCAACTAGCAGCTGCCTGCCACAGAATTAGGAAGATTAGCATACCATAGAGATACCAAACCCCTGCTCCTTTTTCTTTCATTTTGACCAATCCTCTTTTATTGTCTTCCGTAACTCAAGACAGAGTTGAAAAAAATCCTGGCGGTTGCGAATATCTTCTACTCCAAAAAGTGGATTATCAATTACTTTGCTGACTGTCCCCGGAGCAGCCGATAAAATCACGATTTTCCGGCCTAAATATACAGCCTCTTCCACATGATGGGTAACTAGGATAGTGGAAACAGAATATTTTCTCCAAACAGCTAAAAACACATTCTGTATTTCTTCCCGCGTCATGGCATCCAGGGCAGAAAATGGCTCATCCATCAGTAACAAATCAGGCTGCAGCAGAAAGGCACGAGCTAACGCAACACGCTGTTGCTGACCACCACTTAGTTCGCCGGGATAACGATTTTCCAAGCCGCCCAACCCCAGCAGTTGCACCATCTTTGCAAGATTATTGCCACTGTCATTGGTATTTTTGTTCTTAATTTTGACACCGAGTCGAATGTTATCTGTTATGTTTTTCCAAGGCAATAATCCATAGTTCTGCGGAATAAATCCGATAGTCTGCTGCTCAGGCATAACTGGTTGTCCATTAATTAGGACAGTACCATCAAAGTCGGTAATAATTCCGGCCAGGATTTTTAACATTGTTGATTTTCCACAACCGGAAGGACCAATGATGGCACAAGTCTCCCCGGCGGCCAGCTCCAGATTAATATCTGTAAGCACCTCGGTGCGGACTCCGCTAGATTCATAAGCTATATTCAAAGCTTTAATCTGGATCATAGCTACTACCTGACAAACCGGGTATCAACCAACTCGGTATATTGATATTTCTGCTGAATAAGCTGCCTTGATTGCATCCAGGTAATCACATCATCAATATCCTTTTGCTGTGGTGCAGTCGCTTTTTTGTATTTAGGCAGAATAAGCGCTCCTTTAACGTCTTGCGGAAAGCCGGCTTTTTCGATGACCATATCAATGTAGCTATCCATCGGTTCGCGCGCCAAATAATCTACAGCCTTGTTATAAGCTCGATACATAGCCTGAATTTCTTGCTCTTTTTCATTGATGGCCTTAGTAGTAAATAGCATAACTCCTGGATTAATGCCCAATTGTTCCGACGCATTTATTACCCTGCCGCCATTTTTTACAGCTACTGTTGCCAGCGGGTCAGGCAAGGTGGCAGCACTAATCTTGTTATTTTGCAGCATTTCTAAGCGGGCAGGAATCTGCGGAATGACGGTTTTGTTCATATCGGTTGTGGTTAATCCGCCTTCTGTGGCTATCCTGTCAGTGACATATTCAATAATGGTATTTTTAGAAATAGCCACATTTTTTCCCTTGAGATCTTGAACAGATGCGGCTGTCTCACTTTTATTCACAACTAATTTATAGCTGCCGTTTGTTAAGGCAGTAATTACAGTATCAAAGCCACCAGCCTTAGCAAAGGCCTCGGCTAACACATCAGAGATGGCACCATCCAAATTACCACTTTGCAGGGCACTATCCCGTTCCATGGCACTTTTAAACGGTTTCAGCGTAACCGTTATCCCTTCTTCTTTAAAATAACCCTTTTCCTGAGCAATAATAAAAGGAATGGAATCTACGTCAGGCATAAGACCAATGGTAATATTCTGTAGCTGACCTTGCTTTTGCACTGTATTTTCTTTTTTTTCACTAGCGCATCCTGCCAAGACCAGCAGCAGCAGCGCAATTGTAATTAAAACAACGTTTTTTTTCATTATACAACCTCATTTCCTTTGAATAGTATGCTGGGCTCGTTATATTTTGTTCGACAATCGCTTTATTCTTACCTTCACTGCAATTCAAAATATATGTAGAAGCTCAGCATACTCACTATAGCTGGCATTACGCACTTGTGGTAATCTTAGTTGCAAAAATTTCCGGTTCTGGAAAAACTTCCATACTCCACCATGGGGCCAAGCATTGTAATTCTTCAAGAGAATACCTGCCTGTAGCAACGCCGATTGTGTACGCTCCAATGCCTTTACCACACTCAATATCGTGAGGAGTATCACCAATTACATAAATTTTATGCTGCCCGGGGTCACCCCAGTTTGCGTGCACTATTTTCAGGGCATTACTGGCTATATCACCTCTTCGCTCAAACTGCTCCGCAAACGCACTGCTGGCAAAATCAAAATACCGCTCTAGCGCAAAATACCTTAACTTTATTTGCGCGCCCATTTTACTATTGCCAGTTAACAACAGCTGCTTGTAGTCGTCACGCTCATGCAGGCAAGCCAATATATTGGCTACCTCAGGCAAAACCAACCCTTTTCTGGCAGCCAGCTCCCGGGGAAGAAGTTCTTCATAACGACGGCATAACCTATCTATTTCGCTCCGGCTTGCCTCACGACCGGAAGATACCTCAATAATCTGTCTTGCAATATAATTATCTGTCATGCCGGCTGTGGTAAGCTTATCAAAATCCACTGCGGTGCCCCAAAGTTCTGTTGTTGCCTGCGCAAAAGCATATAAGCCGGCTTTAGCTGTTTTAATTAGTGTTCCATCAATATCCCAAAAAAGTATTTTCAACAAACGTCCCCCTAGCTGCTTATTCTGATTTCATCTAGTACTGAACAAAATTATACTTACAATTCCTGTAATATACAAGCATTGACATAAAATAAATAGACCAGAGACAATTCTTGCTCTGGTCTATCCGTCTATTTATATTTACTCAAATAGCAGTATGCGCTGTACGGGCAATGAGGTCATCTTGCAAATCGGGGGACAAATCGGTAAAGTACGCGCTGTAACCGGCAATACGGACAATGAGATTGCGGTATTTGTCCGGCTCTTTTTTAGCCATCAACAGCGTCTCTTTGTTAATTACATTAAACTGGATATGCCATAATTTCAGGTCACACCAGGACCGGATAAAGGCAACAAGCTTGCCAGTGCCCTCATCACCAGCTACACACGAGGGGCTTAACGTAACATTCAACAACCGGGCTGCGCGTTCCCGGAACCCGAAGTTTTTGGAAGCGTAGTTAGACAAAAGCACCGCCGTAGGACCGTTTACATCAGCGCCTTGTGAGGCAGACGAGCCGTCAGACAATGGCGTATATGCCTTTCTACCGTTAGGAGTTGCACTAACGACTTTACCAAAAGGAACATGGGAAGTAAAAGGTACTAGCCGGAGGTCGAGGTGTACGCCCAACTCCTGAGAATACTTTTGGGTAAATTGCAGACACTGACGATCCAACTCTTTGGCAATAGCATCAGCGTAGGCGTCATTATTACCATATTTCGGAGCATTAAGCAGCCATTGCCGGACAACTTCCCGGCCTTCAAAGTTGTACTCCATAGCCTCAACCAATTCAGCCATGGTCAGCGTCTTGTCTTCATAGACTAGCTTTTTAATAGCGGCCAGGGAATCAACGACTGTACCGTAGCCCATGAATTCAAAATATCCCAAGTCAATACCGCCTTCGATAACAGGCGTGTGAATGTCTTTATATGTCTTCATGCAGAGATCATGCAGCGCCGAACCCAATGGCCAGGCAAAGTGCTTAGCCCGCAAATTGATGATAACATGTTGTTGAATGAAGGCCTGCTTCAAAAAATTAATATGCTGAGCCAAATAGGCTTGCCAGAATTCCTCCCAGGTTACAAAATCCCGAGGGTCGCCTGTTTTCAGGCCGATCTGCTCATCACCGTGGAGTTTCATCTTTCCGTTATATATAGTCATTTCCACAGCAGCCGGAAAGTTAATATAAGCGCATGGACTGGTATAGGTATCCCTGTTAGGCATACGGCATTCAGCGCAACCAGACACCGCATAATCATAGGCTTCTTCAAAGGTTGCTCCTTTTGCCAATAGCAGCGGGACAACTTCCTCATCATTGATTAGCTTAGGAAAGCCAGAGCCCTCTTTAATGGTTTCTGCCACCTCATAGAGGTAGCGCTGAGATACCCGTCCGTGGATACGGGCGGCAAGATCAGGATAGTGCAGGGGAAATTCGCGTTTAGACTGTAAAAACAGATATGTCAGCTCATTAGTGGCATCCAGTCCCTCAGGTGTCTGTCCCCCGATCGTCACGGCCTCCCAATGAGCATATCCCTCATTAAAAGCACCGCCGGTCGGTGAAATGTACAAATCAATAAACTGAGCCATTGCCAACCACATGCATTCCAAAAGTTGCAGTGTATCTTCTTCTGTTAGTATTCCGGCCTCAATATCTTGTTGATAGTAAGAATATAAATATTGGTCCATCCGGCCATTGGAAATAATAGTGCCGGTTTTTTGTTCCATGCGTGAAAACATTTGGGTGAACCACTGGGCTTGCATGGCCTCCCGGAAATTACGGGCCGGATTTTCTGGCACCCAGCGGCAGGTTTCCGCGATTTTTAAGAGTTCCTGTTTTCGTTTTAAATTCTTTTTTGTTTCAGCCAGCTTTTCGGCTAATTGGGCATGGCGGTTAGCCCAGAGAATGATGGCATCACAGACAATAACCACCGCCTGGAGGAAAGGGGCCTTCTCCCTGTCATCGACAGGACTTAGTGGATCTAAAAGGGATAGCTTTTGTTCTGCCTCAGTCTTAATGCCTTTAAAGCCCCGTTTCAACACCTTTTCATAGTCATGCACCCATTGAATAGAAGATCGAAAAGAGGCCGTTTCATTAACAATAAAGCGTGATTTGAGCGGATCTTTCGGGTCATAGGTGTATTTTAGTGTTTCTTTAGGTAAAGCTTGGGCCAGGTTTTCATGAAAGGTTTTCCCCTGCCAATATGGCGCAATTTCCTCAACAACAAAGCGGGCATCCGCATCAGAAATAGTAAACGGAGATTCCACCCGGGTAGGTATCTGCTCAATAGCCAACCCCAGAAAATCGCCATCCAATTCAGGATATAATATGCCATACCGCCCTTGATACCCGGCTCTCCCAACTAAGAGTTGGTAATCATCAATGTAGACAGTACTATTTTCGGCAATGTGTTTTAACGCCTTCGACCATCGAAGAAGCAGCGGTTCTCCCTCTGTTTGCCGAAAAGACTCAGTAAAATATTTAGCCCGCTCCACATCAATGCGCGGCTTAGTATCTTTAAATGATCTTAAAATATCAGCGGTTCTCGCCCGGGTATGCAGCGGCGTTTCCCCTTGTATCTCGGCTTGAATTCGTTGCTCCTGAGGCGATAATATAAGTTCTGACATGAGCTAGCTCCCCCGCTCTCACTCGTCTTTTGTTAATTACTTAATGTATAACCAAGCTCAAACGCCTTGCGATTTTCCTCAACAAACTTAGGAACCCGTGCTTCTAACGCTTTCAATAGACTTTCTTTACTGATTGCCGTCTTTAAGTACTGGCCCAGCATTCCCAGAAAAATAATATTGGCGAAGATATCCCGCCCCAATTCCTGCACCGCAATATCTCTAGCCGGGAGAGGCATATGTTGAACACCTAACTCTGGATCGGGTTCAATGTACCCTGGATCAAAAATGATTGTACCCTGCTTCACTAAGGCAGCAAACTTGGTATATGCCGATTTTGACATTGCGCAAAAGTAATCAGGTGTTTCGACAACTGGACTGTCAATCGACGAGCCGGACAGTACAATTTGGCTGCGGACATAGCCACCTCTGGTTTCAGTGCCATGGCTAACCAACATCGTGGTAAATAATCCGTCATAGACTGCTGCCGTACTAAAAATTTGTCCCAGCCGAACAACACCCTGACCGCCAAAACCACTAACCAATATTTCCGTTCGTTTCATGTTAACCCTCCCCGCGCACAGTTGCTGTAAATTTTCTCATTTGCTCAGAAAACTCTGGCCGGCGCTCTGAAGCCTGATAATAAATACCTGTCTTAAAAGTAATTCCTGCAATATTTTTAGCCGGATCAGGATTGGTTCGCTCTGTAAGCCAGCGGTACGCCACTACCGGTTTACGTGATCCCAGCGCCTTGCCAGCAAAGTTAGTTATGCACGGATAAGCTATATGCACTAAAGAAAAGCCCTTAAACTGAATAGCTTTTTTAATACTCTCTACCGCATTCTGACCTTCGACACTTGTATGTCTGGCTAAAAAACCTGCACCAGCTGCTCGTAAAATATCCAGAATATCCCGTCCATCCTGTACCCAGTTAGGATCCTGCATCCCATACGGACTGCTGTCTGTCATCGAACCATTGGGGGTAGTATAGCCATATTGGCCACCGGTAGACTGATAGCCGAAATTATCGGCCACTATCACGGTCATATCCACATTTCTGCGCACACAGTGCAGTAGGTGTAACAGCCCAATGCCGAAAGCATCGCCATCACCCACTGTAAGTATTATTTTTTGCTCTGGCGGAAGCGCTAAGCGCAAACCAGTGGCAATAGCATACACACGCCCATGAGTACCGGCAAAGTTATCCCCTTTCCAGGTGTTAAAAGTCTGCCGTCCGGCGCAGCCAATGCCTGTTCCCCAAACAATATCACTGGTAGTGAGTGCTAGCTCATCAATAGCCAACAAAACCTTTTTGTGAACTTGTCCCAAACCACAGCCACTGCAGGCGGTACTGGGTATTTTTTTTGACTTTAAGTATTTTGTTGCTAAATTGTCCATGCTACCAGGCCTCCCGCTGCCATTTTATGCTTTCCAGTGGCTGATTATTAATTAAAGTACGTGCTGCATCCACCAATTCTGCCACCTTGGGCAGTTCCCCACATCTGCCTAAAAAATGCACTTCACTGTCTTTCGGGACTGCCCGCTGGACCTCCCGCACCAACTGACCATCATAATTAAGCTCCACAGATAGATACTTAGCACTTTTGCTAAATGCTTCATCAGGAAAAGGCCATATGGAAACTAACCGAATCCCGCCGACCTTTAGTCCCTGTTCTCTCGCCGCTTTAACCGCACTTTTTAATACGCGCGACGGACTGCCGTAAGCCACGAGAATTACATCCGGATTATCCTCAGTGTCAATTTCTTCATAACGAGTAATTAGATCTTTATGATTCCTTACTTTGTAGATTAAGCGATACGCATGCTTATGCTGCCATTCCACTTCTTCGGTATCAAAGCCTTCGGCCGTAGGCGTCCAGTCTGAGCAAGCCGCCCCCGTGTTATGCCCTAATACTACAGGTGGAACATCTATTTCATCGGTTGCCGGATAAAATTCAGGCCCATAATTAATCTTTCTTGGAGCAATCCTAAGTCCCATTTCCTTGGCTTCCTCTTCTGTCTCGGGTATTAAGAGCGTTTCCCAGCCATCGGTAACAATTTGGTCAGCCAAAACAGTAACCGGCATGCGAAATCGTTCCGCAAGATAAAAAGCCTCGACTGTCAATGAAAACGCTTCCTGTACACTGTTTGGCGTCAGTACGATACTCTCAAAATTTCCGCCATGGGTCGGATAGCGGCTGAGATAAAATTCACCCTGTCCAGGCGCTCCCGTAATCCCGCTTACAGGACCGACACGCTGGGCATTTACTACCACTACCGGAATTTCACTGCCCAAAGCCCAGCCATAGGGGTCAGCATACAAAACATAACCGGGACCGGATGTTGATGTCATAGCTTTTAGCCCGCCCAGAGAAGCACCAATGCACATATGCAGCGCTGATAACTCGTCTTCCGCCTGAACATAATAGCCGCCTATTTGCGGCAGACGCCGGGACATATTTTCGGCAATTTCTGTGGCCGGCGTAATCGGATATCCTGCAAACACCTTGCACCCGGCAAAAATAGCGGCTTCCGTAATAGCTGCGTTACCTGTATCAAATACTCTTTTCACAACAATCCTCCTTTGCCGGTTGTTCATCTATATTGATGGCAAAATCCGGGCACGCAAAGAAACAGCGCCGGCAGCCGATACATAAATGAGAAGACTCAACTCGTACCGGCCGATATCCCTTATCATTGAAATAATCGGCTTGGGTAAAAACTCCACGGGGACACACTTCGATACAATAGCCGCAATCTTTGCAACCTTGCCCATCGACCTCTACCTTATATTTTTTGGTATTTTGCTGCTCGCAAGCCATAATAGCCGATAGCTCCTTTCTACGATAATTTCTGTGCTTCTGAGATGCTGCGACATTCTCACTCTCTGCCTGGTGTGGGAGAAGCTGCAGTAAGCCGGCTATAAAGCCCGACTAGTTTACGCCGCTGAATTTTCCCATTGGGTCCTTTGGGAAAATCATCAATAAATAGAATATTTTTAGGTATTTTGAAATCAACCAAATGTACTTTGCAATGTTTCAGCACGCACTCTGTGCTTAATTGTGAGCCTGGCCTTAACTGTACAAAGGCTACGATTTCTTCACCAAATAAATCATCTGGCACACCTACCGCGGCAGCTACCTCAATCTCCGGCAATTGGTATAGAATTTCATCCACTTCCCGCGGCGAAATCTTTTCTCCGGCCCGGTTGATCAATTCTTTTTTTCTGCCTGTCAAAAAAAGATAGCCGTCTTCATCAAAATAGCCCAAATCCCCGGTATAAAACCAGCCGTTCTTAAAGCTTTCCCGGTTTGCCTGCGGGTTGTTGAGATAGCCTTTGGTAACATTTGCCCCCTGAATAATAACCTCTCCCGTTGTGCCAGTAGAGACTGTATTGCCCAACTCATCAACAACTTGAATTTTGTTTCCCGCAGGTAATCCGACGGAACCGGCTTTCCTAACTCCCGGCGGCAGCGGATTAGTGGCAACCTGACTGCCAGTCTCAGATAATCCATAGGCTTCAATCACCGGCACACCATACCGACTTTCAAATTCCTGCAAAATTGCCACCGGCAGTGACGACGACGCCGAACGGGCAAACCGCAGTCTTGTTGTCCGGACAACGATAGCTTCATCCCTCGAAAGCAATATCGATAAAATGGTTGGAACAGCGCTAAACCAGGTCACCTGATACTGATTTACCAATTCCCAAAACCTTCCGGCACTAAACTTATGCGGTATGACAGCTCTCCCGCCGGTAAAAACCGGTGTAATCATGGTAATAACCAATCCATTGATATGAAAAAAAGGCAAAATGCACAATACAATGTCAGTTGCTGTCAGTTGGTGTCCCTGCCCAATAAAACCAGCCTCAGACAGTAAGTTGCCATGGGTTAATACAACCCCTTTGGGTACTCCGGTCGATCCGGAGGTAAAAAGCAGAAGCGCCTCATTATTAGAGTTTGGCTTATTTTCCCGCACTACGTCCTTGCTGGTTTGCTCCAAAACAGTAATAATACAAATTTCTTCTTTTTCATCAATACTTGTTCGCTGCCAGCTATGGCTTCCGGTTAATAAGTCGGGGGGCAATGCTTTTGCCCCCTCGTTGTTTACAATAACTAATTGGGTTTCCGCCTGCTCCAGCAAGCCTGAAATTTCCGCTGGTTTAAACCGGGGATTTAGCGGGACGACAACCCCTCCCGCCAACAGAATACCCCAAAATGCAATGACCCAGTTTGCTCCATTTTCTAAGATCATCGCTACCCGTCCACCCTTTTGCAAACCTTGCCTTTCTAACTGTTGCGCAAACTTCTGAGCTGCCAGATAAAATGTTCCATACGTTAGGTCTTTCCCTTGCTCAGGCCTAGATATAAAAATGCGCTCACTGTCATTTAAAGCGCGATACTTAAGTAGTTGAGTCAAGGTTTCAAAACTCATATTTTCACTCCTTATACGGTATACTGCGCAAAAGTCTGCTTGCAGGGATTACCATAAGCATACTGGATTGTCCGGTTAGTAATGTCATAAATTGCAGTAGATACTGTTTGGGCATCCCCGCCGTGCCGGCAGATGGGATGAGGCTCTTCATGATCAGCTAGTATTGATTTGATTCTTTCTAACGAAAACTCGTCCGAGAGTGGCTCCTGTGAATCTGATGAACCTAACAGCTGGGTGAATCGGGCGAAACGCGTTTGGGAATTTTCTTCGTTTACTGCGAGTTTTGCATCTGTCTTTAGATTAAGAAAATGGTTGGTTCTCACAGTAATATTTTGTGTTATACGTTCAACAGCATATTTTGGATATAGCTGTTCAATGACAGCTCCACCGTCAGGAGTCATTATTACCAGATTTCCCCCTACCAAGGGCGTGGTTGTCAAAAAATCCCCGGCAATCTGCAAAGCAGCGTCTAAATGACTGGCATTTCGCAAAATGTCTTCCACAAGTACTCCCCGTGGAGTCTTACGTTTAATGGCTTCAGGCAGCGGCAGATAATCTACGAAAGTCATGGCAACAGCTACGCCGGCCTCATTAATGCCGCTATTTAGTCCCCGTTCCAGAGGGCTGGCATGGCCGGCCACCCCAATATAGCGGTAGCGGCCATGACCATGAATCAAATCTTCAGTAATACCTGCACCTGGTTCCATGTCCCGGTTCTTGAACAAAAATTTTCCGTATAGAGCTCCTAAAGTACACACAATTTCACCCTCTTAGACACGTAATCACTTATTGGTACTCTTTTACCGAAAGCCAATTTCCTTTAAATAACTTGTTTCTATTAACTCTGTGACATTTACGTCTTTTCTTATCGTATTGTTCTCGCGTAGAAACCTGGCCGTATCAGTAATGGAATTCACTGCAGCATCAGTCAATTGAATATCATAGTTTGCTTTTACAATGGCTTTTGCCACAACTTCCCGATTAAGTCCAGTGGCTTTTGCAATAAGTTCCGCACCTTCTTCCGGATGATCTTGAAGCCATTTTGCGGCTTTATCATATACTTTTAACACTCGGTTTACAGTATCAGGGTACTCTTGAGCCAATTTAGCAGAAGTTGCAATAACATTTAAATTGAGTTTAATTCCGGTTGTATCTGCTATTTGCTGTCCAATTTTTTCATATTCTATCATCGAGATCCACGGTTCACCAAGAACTACAGCGTCAATATCCTTAGTAGCAAGAGCTGTTTTCATGTCCGGTGGATTCATATTGACCAACTTGATGTCCCCAGGTTTTAAACCATTATCTTTTAGATAAATCAATAAAATTTGATGAAAAATAGAACCAACCGAAACCCCTACTTTTTTGCCTTTCAGGTCTTTGGGTGTGACTATATCAGATCCTACCGGAACAACCAGACCCGCACCTTTTTCGGTAGCACTGCATACTCCAACTACTTTTAAATCAATATTATTGGCTTTCGCCTGAATAACCGGTTGATCGCCAACAAAACCAAAATCCAGCCTGTCCCCGGCAAAAGCTTCAATCAAGGGAGGACCAACCATAAATTTCTGGTATTCAATCACTGTTCCATTCTTACTAAATTCTTCCTCAAACCAGCCCTTTTCTTTTGCCACAATAAACGCGGCCTGAGCCATTGACGGCAAATACCCAAAGCGAATCTTAGGGGAACTAACCTGCGGCTCAATAGTTGCGCCTTTACCCCCTGCATTATTTACGGTACTACACCCCGCGAGTATCCCCGCAACTAAGATAAATGCTACTATTAGGCCTAAGGTTTTCCGCATACAAATACCTCCTATTATATACTACTAACTACGAAAAGCAGCCTTCAACAAATCGGAGAAAGTATATTATCGTGTAATCTTCGAGTTCTTCATAAGACTATTCGCCGGAATACACGACTCACACGGAATCCCAGCCTGACATATACCACAATAATTGGCCTCTAAACCATACTGTTGTTTATTGTGTATCGACGTAGCAGCTTTTTGATACTCTCTACACTTGGACTTATTATGACCTTGCTCGTTTATTGCGCCAGCCGGACATCTTTGAGCGCATTTTAGGCAACCCCCTGTTGAAAAAAACAGACAATATTCATTGTAAGTACTATAGCTACGTTTGGTAGGTTCAACCGCAATATTAGCAATAACAGAACCTAACCTTACAGCCATTCCTTGAGAAGTAATCAGTGCATCTGTTAAGCTAAATGTTCCAAGACCAGATACATAAGCGGCATGTCTTTCTGACCAACATGATGCAAGACCATGCTTATCAGATTCTATCCTTGCCCAAAAGGGTGACTGAACCGGTGCCACAGCCTGATATCCTAGACTACCCAACGTGTCAACAACATACTTCCCTAGATTTAAATTAAATGTTTCGCCATTCACGCGCGCAAAAGATGCTCTTTTCGAAGGATATAAGGTTTCTTGCCTCATTCCTTGTTTTGTCTGTAACGTATGTGGTAGCACCCAGCATATAACAGTTAAATCATTTTGCTGTATTTTTGCTCCGGGATAAGTTTTTAAAAAAATCTCCTCAGGAGTCCAATAAAATTCGCCTATTACCTCTTTAATTGTTGAATATAGCGGATCACCGCCTAACGAAAAGCCAACCAAAGGAGATCCCCAAGCCTTTTCCAGGTACGGTCCACCTAAGCGGTTTTCATCTGAGATGTTTACATAATCAACGATAATTTCCCTAATCCTCACCGCTAGGTCATTCATAAAATCATCCTCACACAAAATAATTATATCTGCACTGTACCTTTTTGTTGGACAGTAGCTTAGTACACTACTGCATCAAAGCAGTACAGTGCAGACTCAACACTATGTTAAAACGCTATTACCAAAAGCCGGTGGCAGCGGAAGACCTATGTCTTGAGGCTAGTATGATGAAACGGTCACACTAAGCAAATAAGGAATTTTACTGTTTAATCTTTTTATAATAGCTGTCGTCAAATAACTCGTTAATATCATAGTCTTTCTTGAGAACTTTGGTTTCTTTGAGGAAGTCCTTTACCTGCTGGAGCGCAGCGATATCTTCCTGAACTATTTTAGAATCCCAATCAGAGCTTTTTACAATTCTTGAAATAGCGGATACAGGAAGCTTACTTTCTTTCGCAATTAACTCCAATGCTTCATCCGGATTACTTTTGATGAATGCAGCAGCTTTCTCGTTCACTTTGAGGATACGTTCTGTGTAATCAGGATATTTCTGCGCAAATTCATTTCGGGCCAGGAATACGCCAATATAGCGTTTAACTCCACTCGAAGAATCTTCCAGGATTTTGCCAGCTTTAGCATTCTCTAAAACAGAATTCCACGGTTCCCAGGTTACCACAGCATCCACATTGTTAGTTTCCAATGCTGCCTGATGGTCACTTGCCGGCAGATTAACGATATTGACATCATTGGTATTCAAACCATTTTTCTTCAATAAAAGAATTAAGAAATGATGGGCGCTCGAACCAACCTGTACAGCTATCTTTTTCCCTTTCAAATCGTTAACAGATTTAAACGGTGAATCAGGCCGAATTAACAGCGCATTACCCCCAGGAGTATAGCCGGCACGGCTAATTACCTTGATATCTACACCAGCTGACCGAGCCGATACAGGCGGCATATCACCAGTGTGTGCAAAATCGGCGCGACCACCGGCAAAGGCTTCAATCATGGGCGGTCCCGATAGGTACAGATCATATTTTACGGCTACTCCGTCTTTGGCGAATTCCTCTTCATACATTCCTTTAGCCTTTGCTAACAAAATGATTATGCTTGAATTTT
Source organism: Sporomusa silvacetica DSM 10669 (assembly GCF_002257705.1). Taxonomy (GTDB): domain Bacteria; phylum Bacillota; class Negativicutes; order Sporomusales; family Sporomusaceae; genus Sporomusa; species Sporomusa silvacetica. The sequence continues at coordinate 16,107 of NZ_LSLK01000102.1, read as the reverse complement.
GATAGGCAACATGAATTTCCTGCGGTTTTTCCACTTTTTTCTCTACGTCTGCGACTTTGGTGTCTTTTCCTGCACATCCTGCCGTCAAAATACCAATCACAAATAATACCACGAGAAATACAACCAGCTGTTTCTTTTTCATACCCTCATCCCCTTATTTCTTTAAAATTTAAATAAGTTCCATTTGAAGCCCAATTACAGTACCTCTTCCCTTTCGTCGACTAAGTTAAGCATCGCTTTAGATACTATAAGCAAACGGCAATTCAACATCTGAGAAAAATTCAGTGTAAATTTTCTTACGGATTTTTACGAATTCAAAACTGTTCCGGTCACGTGGCCGGGGCAAATCAACTGGAATAATGGATTTCGTCGTAGCTGGCAGCTTAGACATCACCACAACCCGATCTCCCAAAAAGATGGCTTCGTCGATATCATGGGTAACCAACAAAATTGTAGTCTTTTCTGCTCCCCATATACGGATAATCTCCTGTTGCATGGTAATACGCGTCATAGCATCCAGGGCACCAAACGGTTCATCAAGCAATAAAACCTGTGGACGGTTGACTAATGCCCTTGCTATACTAACCCGCTGTTGCATACCGCCAGATAATTGATACGGATAGGCTTTCGCAAACCCTGCTAAGCCCACTAGTTCCAAGTGCTCCTGAACAATACGCTGCTTTTCTTCATTCCTTGGCCCCTTGCCTAAGCCGAAAAGTATATTTTCTTCGATAGTTAACCAAGGATACAGCCGTGCTTCCTGGAAAACCATCCCTCTGTTTACTCCTGGTTCCTCAATCAAATCCTCACCAAGACGTATTTCTCCGGAGAACCCTCGTTCCAAACCGACAACAAGCCTGAGAAGCGTACTTTTACCGCAGCCGCTGGGACCTATGATACTGATAAACTCCCCAGGCGCTACCGTTAAATTAATATCTTTCAAAACATCCACCGATTTACCGGCGATTTGGAATGTTTTATTCAAATTATCAATGGTAAGCGTTTGTGGTATTACTGACGCTATGCTCATCCCTCTCACTCCCTTTAGTGAATGTTTACATTCCATCTTAGCAAACGCTTTTCGAGCAATTGCAGCAGTTGTTCAATAATGATTCCGGTAAATCCAATGGAAAGTACCCCCACCAAAACAACATCAATTTGCGATAATTCCCTGGCATACATGATCATATAGCCAATACCAGATGCCGCTGCAATTAGTTCAGCTGCCACTACGCTGCGCCAAGCCACATCAATACCGACTCGAACGCCGGTAAAGATTGCTGGCAGGGCTGCAGGCAAAATCACCTTGGTTAGCAGCGTCATATGGTCCTTTTCCAAGATAGTAGCTACTTCTAAGTATTTTTTATCGACGTTTTTAATTCCCTCTACCACACTGACCAATACAGTCCAGAAGCTGCCAATAGCGATAACAGTAATCTTCGAACCTTCATCAATCCCCATCCATAGAATCAGCACCGGAATCCAGGCAATCACCGGAATAGGTCTAAGTACCCCAAAAATCAGGCTAACTGCTATCCGCATTTTCTTTGATAACGCTACCTGAACACCCACTAGAACGCCAAGCCCTGCCCCAATAATAAATCCTTCAGCTACCCGCAGAATACTAACGCCTAAATTAGCAAGCAATTCTCCGGAAGCCAGTAGTTCAACCAACACGACGGCAATGACGGAAGGCCGTGGCAAAAGGTTGGCCCGAATTAAACCGAACTGACTGGCAGCTTCCCATATAGCCAGGAGTAAGATAGGTGCCACTAATGCAAGATAATTTTCTTTCAACCATAAAGCGATTTTTTCCATTGACTCTCCTCCCCGCTTTTTTCAATAAGCTTTATTTTTTTAATAAAAAAAATAAAGGCCAAGAATTCCAAAGAATTCTTAGCCTTCAGTTCTCTGATCAGCCAATATATTAGATTTAGTATATAGTACCTTTAAATTGCTGTCAACATAAATTATTAAATTGAACAAAACTGCAAAACTAACAGCTTTAGGGATAAGACACAATGTTCTTACCCCTTGGCAAAGCAGTTATTCAACCTGTATTCTTCTAAGAATTATTATTTGATAAGATAAGGGACCTCTTTCAATGTAATTGCTTTATTCGGGCACACGAACGAGCAAATATCACAATACCAGCAGTCATCACGGTATTTCATAAATGGTACATCATCGTCTCCTTTTCTCAAAACATCACGCGGACAGTAGTTAATGCACAAACCGCAGGAACTGCATTTTTCACCATTAAAATCTAGCCATTGATACTGTTTGCTTTCTTTGCAACTCATTACTTTACGCCCCCTTTTCCAGGAACAAACCGGGCCGGAATTTCAAAGCCCTCTCTTTGAACCTTTTCTTCAATCCAGGGATCTCTTACCTTATTAGGCGGGTGTTTATAGCCAGTACCAATGCTAAGATTTAAAGCTGGATATTCATAATCAAGTCTGGCCGGGAATGTCCATTGAGGGGCAGGCACTTCTTGTTGAGAGGCAGTCATACTTCCGGACGCTCTATCTTTATGTAACACTACCCATTTATTGTCCCAGTCCGGATCACGCTGGGGATATGCTAAACGGTAATGACCTAGCCCCCATCTGCTTTCTGTCCGGTACAATGATGCTCTGGCCGCCATTTCCGCACAATCGATAATGCTTTGTACCTCAGTTACTTTGATTAAATCATGATAATCATTGACCTTTATACGCGGCAAATCCTCTTTGCGAATTCTTTCCGTCCACCATAGCAGCTTGTTCATCAGTGGATCACTCTTCGGGGGCGTTAGATATTGACTTATTTTGGAACGAATCTTATATTCAACTTGTTCTACCGGTATACCCTCTTCCAGCTCTAAAGGCCGTACAACTTCTTTTATAAGTTGATTTATGTCGACGTCGAGCTGCGGCGCCTTATGCGTTTTCGCAAACTCTGCCGCACGCTCTCCTGCAATACTACCAAACACAAACGCCCCTGTAAGGTACTGATGAGGAACTGCCGCGCAATCGCCAGCAGCATACAAGCCAGGCACATTGGTTTCTGTATGCTTATTTATTTGTATTCCAGACATACTGTGCCCGCTGCATAGCGTTATTTCCTCCATACCCTGCTCAACCGAATCCCATCGTCGATAGTTTTCATCCCGTTGAATATGAAAAAGTCCCCGCGATGTACGCTCGGTTCCCCATAGGATTTTTTCCAGACCTTGAATAGTCTCTTCAGGAAGATGGTCCATTTTAAGATACACAGGTCCTCTTCCCTCCTGGAATTCCCGCCAGACAGCCAAAAACATATCTCCTGACCAGTAACCATGAGTCCAGTACTTCTCGCCTAGTGCGTTTACACCATAACCGCCTCTCGGTATAACCACATAGCCGCAAGCAGGCCCATTGTAGTCTTTCATCAATAGGTTAGTCTGGAAACATTCCAGATTTATTAAGTTAGCGCCTGCATGATACGCCATGGCAAATCCCTCTCCGGTATTACCCGGGAACTCGTATAACCCACTGAGATAACCATCTCTTGGCAGACCAAACTTACCAACAGCACCTGCCGTCAAGATAACGGTAGGTGTATTTATTACATAAAAATCACCTGTGCGGATATTAAAAGCAAGCAATGCAGACACCCGGCCATCGGTAGTTAATAAACGTACGGCAGGCGTAAAGTCAAGTACCTGCACCCCTAGATCCCTTACCCTTTTAGCCAAAGCCCGTTTAATGTCTTCTCCATCCATAGCAAGATATAACGGATGTTCGGTCGGGTGGAGAAAGCTAGCTTTATAATTGCCATTCTCATCAATCGGAAACAAATCACCAGGCTCGCGGTTAGTATATTCTTCAAGATCCTTAATCACTTGAAGACTTTTTTCGCCAAGTACATAGGCACATTCTTGATCTAGTATCCCTTCGGTTACCTTGGTAAGTGCTTCTACTACATTCTCAGGTGTGCCATATCCGGGAACGGCTACAATGTTCAAAGCATCCATCCCTCTACCAATGGCGCCCGAAGTTTCTATGGGCCCCTTATCTAAGATAATGACTTTAGCGTCAGGATTTTGGCTTTTAGCCTTTATCGCTGCGATTGTACCTGCGCTGCCACCTCCAATAATGCTTACGTCAGCTGAAATATAATGTACTGCCATTCTTATTCCTCCTCATGTTCCCTATATGACATACTCTAGAGAAGTCTCAGTAACTAGTGAAAATTCCCTAAAAACACGATCACGAATTTTGTTAAAATCATAGTCTGTCCTATTGCGGGGTTTGGGCAACTGGACGTTAACAATAGCATTCACTTTACCTGGATTTGGTGTCATGATTACCACCCTATCACCAAGGTAAATGGCCTCGTCAATATCATGAGTTACAAAAATCACCGTCGGACTATTCTTCTTGCAGATGCTGGTAAGTTCAAACTGGAGCTGCATCCTGGTAAAAGCGTCCAGAGCTCCGAATGGTTCATCCAGTAACAGAATCTTAGGTTCAAGTACAAGGGCGCGGGCTATTGCCACCCGTTGTTTCATTCCTCCGGATAATTGATGAGGATATACATTGGCGAAGTTGCAAAGATTTACTAAACTTAAATACTCAAGTGCCTTCTTACGGGCCTCTTTAGCCGGCACCTTTCTTAAATCCAAGCCAAACTGAACATTCTCAACAACTGTTCGCCAGGGAAATAACGCATAATCTTGAAAAACAATAGCGCGATCACTACTGGGCGCGGTTATCTTCTGACCATCAATCTCCACCCATCCGGAGCTTGCCTGTTCGAGACCGGCAATAATCTTCAGCAGTGTGCTTTTGCCACAACCAGATGGTCCCAGCAAACACACAAATTCCTGATCTTCTACGCCGAGACTTACGTCATTCAGGGCAATAATCTCTCTGTCTTTTTGAAGATGAAATGATTTTCGAACATCGTGTACCAGGATTGCCATGGTCTAGCCCCCAATTTCTTCACGCCATTTTAACAAGCTTTTCTCAATTATTTTGATTAATTCAAAACATACTGTACCCATTGCGCCGATGGTAATCATCCCGATAATGGTCTCCGAATACGCCATTAACGTGTAGGAAGTCCAGGTATAATAACCAATTCCGTATTTCCCGGAAATCATTTCAGCGGCAATTACACTCATCCATGATACTCCGATTCCAATAGTAAAGCCTGTAAATATATTCGGGATAATTCCCGGCAAGTAAACATACCGTAAAAGCTGTAACTTAGTAGCATTCATGCTCTTGGCCGCGATAATTAATGATGGATTGACATTAGCTACTCCAGCAATTGTATTAACAAGAATGGGGAAAAAGGCTCCCAGGAAAGTGATAAAGATGATACTCCCTTCCACCGAAGGGAAGATTAATATCGCTACCGGTATCCAGGAAATCTGGGGAATGGGGCGCAGCATATCAAAGATAGACAGCAGCAAATCTTCGGTAACCCGTGATAGTCCAATAATTAGCCCCAAGAATACTGCAAGTGGCAGAGCTGCTAAACTACCAGCAAGAATTCTCCCGAAACTCGCCAGTATGTGATAGTAATATACCTGCTTTTGCAAAACTACAATGAAGGTTTCCCCAACCTCTACCGGGGAGGGCAGATTGCCAAACATAAGCGGCGACATGACATTATTACTGACCAGGATCTGCCATGTGACAACAAATACAATTATCGCTATTATCTTTCGGATTACCCTGGTAATTCTATATCGAAAAGAAGATGAATCCGACATACCGCCACCTCTATTTCAAAGGAATCCAATCACCTTTCAGCTCAGCGTCCGTAGGATATTTGTATCCTAACTCCTTAAATGCAGCCTTTAAATACTGATCGTCAACAAACTTGTTCAAATCAATACTCTTGAGCTTTTCAAGCTTTTTCAGAAAATCCCGGCTGCCCGCTAATGTCGTTATGTCTTTCGAATAGATTGCCGCATCAAATCTGACATTCTGAACAATCTTTTTGGTTACATCAAGCGGATATTGGGATTCCTCCTGGAAAATCCTCGCCGCTTCCTCAGGGTTCTCTCTAATAAACTTATGCGACTCAATCAAAGCCTTTAAAAAGGCAACCGCATATTCCTGATTGTTTTCCACCCAGATGCGATCAGCCACAACACCATCTAAATAATCCACATTAGTCTCACTGCCATCAAGCAGAACATCTCCAATACCTTTAGTTTGAATTAGGCTGGGATAGGGCTCCCAGGTAGCGTGAGCAAAAATTTTGTTTTGCTCAATATTACTCATGCCCACGGTCACATCCTGGTTAACAATTGTCACTTCGTTTGTTAAGCCATATTTGTCCAGGGCCACTAGCAGCATCCTGTGGGCGCTAGATCCAAGGATTGTCGAAATCGTTTTCCCTTTCAAATCCTCCATCTTTATGTTGCTGCCTTTGGGAGTTAATATGGCCTGATTTTTCCCTCCAACACCTTTTCCGTCGAAAGCAAGAAATACGGATTTGTAATTGCGGGATGTCTGTCCTTGCTCGCCGTTAATTAGTATAGGCATGTCTCCCATGAGTGCTAGTTGCAGCTTCCCCGCAATCATATTATTTGTTAACGGGGGACCGGAAGGTGAGTTGAACCATTCAATTTCAAAAACCTTATCCGGATACTTTTCCTGCAAGTACTTTTCATAGAGTTTTTTGTTTTTGATAATTAGCGCACCCCAGGTTTGAGCGGTTGGTGCTTGATATCCGATTCCTATTTTCACAATTTCCTTTTGGGATTTCGGCGTCTCTACCGCACTTCCGGTTGTACTGCTTTGGTTCTTCCCCGAGCACCCTGCGATCACCAAGCTAGCTGTAAGAAGTACAGCAACCAAGTAGCCAACAAACGTTTTTTTCTCTAACATAAAATCCCTCCTTAAATTCTTAGTATTACACCGTCTCGACGACTCTCCTCACCCCCTTTAGCACAAAATAAAAAAGAACAGACTGCTACCAAAAGGTAGTTATCTGTTCTTTGTTAAGAAGCATAACTATTTCATTAAAGGATTTTTGCCTTTATCAGGCTTTTAATCCAGATAAATTGTCCAACATGATAAATTTTGTTCAAGTATCCAACTGGGGAAAAAATACTTAATCTTTCGGTCAATAACCTGATAGATTATCTTCTCAATATCATTAACACATTGCATGATATACACTCTGCGATAGTCAATAACTTTATCCGAATGGCCTGACTCGATGATTAACTCTTCTGCTTTGGTTAAGAAGCCATACTGCACACAAATAAGTATATTATCAGCAATACGTACCTCTGTTTTACTTGGCCCTTTCCCAATTCTCTCCTTGGCGAACTTGGCTATTTCTCTTTCCAGTAGTTGCTCTTGCTGATTAATTGTCAGGCCAAGCTGTTTTACGGTATTCAATATGTACACCTCTCAATTCCCTAAGCCTTGTCGATAGAGTAGAATGGTATACCTGACAAAAAATAAAAGGCCGGAAGAGTCGGTAAAATATCTACCAACTGCTTCGGCCTTCAGTTTTTCTAATCAGCCTAGCTAAAATATTGTATTAATAGTATCATACTCTATCGATGGCGTCAATAGGTAACTTTGGATAAGCATGGATTGTCGAGAGCACTTTTTACAGTGTTCAACCGCGCAAATTGTTCTTCACGCAAGGTTAAATTACCTAGAGGATATTCTTTTCCCAAATACTCGTATTTTGGCTGCCCTAAACGGTGATAGGGCAACAATTCATAACCAACATTGGGCCTTCCCTTAACAAAATTAATTATGGCTGTAATATCTTCCTCAGAATCATTAAATCCAGGGATTATAGGTGTTCTGACCAGTATGGGCAGGTTAGGAAAGGCTGCTGTCAGTCTGACGAAATTTTCAAGGATGATATTGTTAGCTTGTTGGGTTTGCTCACGGTGTCTACTCGAATCCAAGCACTTTATATCATAAATAAGTGTATTCAGATAGTGGCATGCCTGCTCCAGCGTCTGCCACTTGGCATAACCGCTAGTTTCCATGGTGGTATTTATCCGCCTGCGTTTGGCCGCCTGTAACAGTTCAACCGTAAAATCCGGCTGCATCAGTGGTTCCCCACCACTGATAGTCAGACCACCGCCTGATCTAGAGAAAAAAACGTTGTCTCGCTCTACCACCTCTAAAATATCGTCAATACTCATCAATTGCCCGAAAGTATGTAAGGCTGTTGTAGGACACGCCCCTGCACAAGAAGAACACCGTTTACAAACATCCCGGAGAGCTACTGGCTTATCATCCTCTCCCTGCCGTAATGCGTTATGGGGGCAAGCTTTGAGACATCTGCCACAGGCAGCGATCCCAATACACTTGTTTTGGTTGTAAGCCAGCTCTGGCTTGCTCTCCTGGGATTCCGGATTACTGCACCAGCGGCACCGCAGCGGACAACCTTTTAAAAATACAATGGTTCTTATTCCAGGGCCATCATGCACCGAAAATTGCTGGATATTAAAGACATACCCTGACCGTTTGTGATTGGGTTCCATGTAGTATCCTCCTACAAACTATGCTCCGTTCTGGCAATGACATCATTCTGTAAATCAGGCGAAAGATCTATGAAATACGCACTATATCCGGCCACCCGGACAAGCAGATTCCGGTATTTATCAGGCTCCTTTTGGGCTGCCAGCAAAGTCTCTTTGTTGATAATATTAAACTGCAAATGCCAGAGCTTTAAATCACACCAGCTACGGATGAGGGAAGTGATTTTTCTTGTTCCTGCTTCACCTTGCACACATGAAGGGCTTAACTTTATGTTTAATAGTCTTGATGCCCGTTCCTGAAAACCCATATTTTTGGAATTAGCATTTGACATGAGCACGGCAGTCGGCCCCTTCACGTCTGCGCCATGCGAGGCAGAAGATCCGTCAGAAAGAGCAGCACCTGCGTTTCTACCATTGGCTGTAGCACCAACAACCTTACCGAAGGGAACGTGAGAAGTTACCGGTACATACCTTACATCAAGGCTCACACCTATTGTCTTAGAGTATTTGTGAGTAAATTGAAGTGCCGCTAAATCTATATTTTTTGCGATAGAGTCGGCATAAGGATCATTGTTTCCATAGCGGGGAGCATGTAACAGTAATTGTCTGATAGCTTCATCCCCCTGAAAATCATTAGCTAGTACAGCTATCAACTCAGCAATAGTTATCTGCTTCTCTTCATATACGAACTTTTTAATGGCAGCCAATGAATCGACTACCGTAGCATAGCCGATAATGTCAAAATAACCCAAGTCAATTCCGCCAGCAATACTTGCTGAATGAAGATCTTTATAATCCTTTAGGCATTGTTCATGCAACACAGATCCCAGCGGAGCAGCAAAGTGCTTTTCCCGTAAACTATTCGCGATATACTGTTGCTTGAAAGCTTGCTTAAGCAAATAGGTTTGCTGCCCAATATAGGCCTGCCAAAATTCTTCCCAGGTTGCAAAGCTTCTTGGATTCCCTGTTTCAATAGTTAATAGTTCATCATGGTAGATTTTCATTCTTCCATTGTACAAAACCATTTCTAAGGCAGCGGCTATATTAACATACGCGCAAGGACTGGTATATGTATCCCGGTTGGGCATTCTGACTTCCGTGCAGCCTGAGACAGCGTAGGTATTAGCCTCTTTAAAACTAGCGCCTTTAGCAACCAGTAAGGGAATAACCTCTTCATCATTGATCAGTTTAGGAAAGCCTGAGCCCTCCTTTATCGTCTCAGCTATCTCATAAAGATATCTTTCTGGTGAACGTGCATGAACCCTGGCGGCTAAATCAGGATAGTTGATGGGAAATTCCCGTTTCGATTCTAAAAGCAAATAAGTTAATTCATTGGTAGCATCCTCACCATTCTCATCCAGCCCACCAATGGTAACGGCTTCCCAATGCGCATAGGCTTCATTAAAGCAAGCACCAGCCGGGCTAACATATAAATCAATATACTGAGCCATTCCTACCCACATGCACTCTAAAAGTTCTTTGGCCTTTTCCTGATCAACTCGCCCCGCTTGTAAATCAGCTTTGTAAAATGGATATAAATACTGATCCATTCTTCCATTAGAGATAGTAGCACCTGTCTTTTGTTCCAGTCGGGAAAACATTTGAGTAAACCATTGTGCCTGAGCAGCTTCATAAAAAGTACGTGCAGGATTTTCTGGCACCCAATCACATATTCTGGCAATCTCCTGTAACTCACGCTTTCTTTTTACATCAGTTTCGTTTACAGCCAGTTCGGCGGCCAGTCTTGCATGCCGCTTGGCCCATACAACAATAGCCTCTGATACAAGGATAATAGCCTCAAGGAAAGGAGCTTTCTCCAGAGCATCCTTGGGATCAAACAGGTCAAGAGCCTCTAATTGGCTTTGGGCCTCCTGTTTTATGGCCTTAAAGCCCTTTTTCAATACTTTCTCAAAATCATGAACCCATTGTAGTGCTGAGCGCATAGTGGCTGTTTCATTAACAATAAATCTTGATTTCGACACATTTACCGGATCGTAAGTTAGCTTTAAAACATCTTCTGGCAGTGACTTGGCAAGATCTTCATAAAACGTTTTTCCCTTCCAATAAGGTGCAATCTCCTGTTTAATATAGGCTATATCATCAGCGGCAATATAGAAGGGAGACTCTATCCGCTTAGGCAATTCTTCTGCCATTTGTTCCAGAAAGCAGCCATCCAATTCCGGATATATGACTCCATATCTACCCTGGCAACCTGCCCGGCCTACCAAAAGCTGTTGATCGTCGATATATACAGTAATGTTTTCAGCAATGTGCCGAAGAGCCTTAGCCCACCGCAAGCTTAACGGTTGCCCCTCAGTTAGCTTAAAGGATTCAGTAAAATACTTTGCTCTTTCGATATCGATTTGGGGGCGTTCTCCTTTAAATGAATTAAAGATGTTATATGGTCTTGGTCTTTCACAAGCTTTGTATTTACCTGTTAATTCTTCAGTTAATCGTTGCTCCTGTGGTGATAAAACAGTGGTAGACAAACCCATAATTTAAACCTCCCTATTTTACGCGTACTGAAAAATAAAGAAAACACGGCTTGCGCCGAGCCTTTGGCGAAAGCGGAAGCCGATGTTGCCCTTATCCTGTTCTTAAGAAAGTTATACTTTCTGTTAGGGTAAGATAAGACTTGGCTTGTGCCAAGTCCTTCAGGACGCCGGCAGAAGCCTTAGTCGTTCTTATGTCAACAGAATTTAGTTATAAATTCTGGTAGACTAAAAAAGGCTAAGTGATGGTTTCTGTTACCAACACTTAGCCTTCAGATTTCTGATCAGCCGTTTACTATACTATTTACGTGTAGCCTCTGGATTTCCAGTTAGCTTTATTTTGCTTATTTTATCATTGGCCATTCTATTCGTCAATACCTAATTTAGGACATACACAGATTAGACTACATCTTTTGCATAGTATGAGACTAACTATCCGGCAAAATTAATAGAGGGAAGGTTTAATCCTTCCCTCTTACCTAAAGCGCCCATCCCTATAGCAGTCACTGTACTTGATACACACTAACCTTATACAACTTAGCTTGCGAACGGGAACAACCTAATTCTTACACCCAATGGAAAGCTGTGATTCAATTGACCTTTTTGAGGAAACAAAAAACACTACCCTGCCAGATTAATAACCTACTTTGCAACAAACGGAAAACGGAACGTTTCCTACCTACTGCAGCTTGGGTTTGAATCTACGCTATACGGATGGTGCTTACTTAGATAATAACATAGGCGAGCCACTTTTGCAAGTAGTATTATTCAGAAATTTTAGATTGTTGCAACCATTGTTTCATTCTGGCTTATTATAAATATTCCTTCGCCAAACCTTGCGCACTGTTGTGAATTTCTTGCTATCTCCTTTTTGATAAAGCGAGACATTGGCAGTGTCTTATTAAAACCCCATTCCACTTTTCCACTAAAAATACCCGGCTAAGCCGGATATTTTTAGTAAATGAATAAACCAATATAAAGATAATTTCATTAGCCGGGTAATGTGGTAAAAATAAATTGCAGAATCTGTTAGTTAGTTAGTTAGTAGTAACGCTAGCCTCTAATAATTGATTTTATTTCATCCTTAGTTGGAACTTTCCCTTTCACCTTAACGACACCATCCACGACAAGTGCTGGTGTCGTCATAACTCCGTAGGCCATGATATCTTTCATATTTTCAACTTTTACAATCTCGGCGGTAATTCCTAGCTCAGCAACTGCTTCCATCACCCGTTCGGTTAGGGTATGGCACTTTGCACACCCCATTCCTAATACTTCAATCTTCATTTGTAATTCCCCCTTGTAATATCTTACTCCCTTGTACAACTGCATTCACCTAATGGTATCAGAGTTATTTAGATGAATTTATAAAATCAGCTTTGATTTTATAACAGATCTCATTAATTACTTTTTGGGTAACTTCTGTCTTACCTTTTTCCAGCCCCATTTGGGTGAGAACATAGGAAACTGGAGATAATTCAACATGTTCAAGCACCTTTTTTGCACACCCCACCGGGCAACCGTCAATTACAACTACTTGATTGGCTTTTTTTGCTGCATCAATAAACGGCTGCATGTGTGCTGCAACGCCGGTAATACAACTCATACTAGCTTGAGCAAATCCTTCCCGTCTCAATTGACGGCATACCTGATCCGAGACCTCGCCAACGTCGGCACAACCGTTACAAGGATAGATAATTCTCGATACATCTGGAACTCCACCACAATTGCAATTACTCATAAATAGCCCCCCATAATTATATAATGATATTAGCATTTTATAATGTGTTAATAGTTATATATTAGCATTTTATTCCATATAGGTCAATCCCATTTTAATACATAGTATTGCTGAGTATAATTCAAGCCAGCTAGCACATATCACGTTCATACTTAGCCTCTTTCTCAATTTATATTTTGAAATTTGTATCCTACATCAAAAGATAACTAAAGGCATTAAATGCATAACCACATATAATAATGCCAATGGTAACAATACCCACAAATATAACTAACAGCTTTGTCTTAACAACTTTCTTTAACAGAATCATAGACGGGAGCGAAAGTGCCGTTACACCCATCATAAAGGATAAAACAGTACCAAGTCCTGCTCCCTTCAAAACTAACGCCTCCGCAATTGGTAATGTTCCGAAAATATCAGCATACATTGGAATTCCTACCAAAGTTGCCACCAAAACAGAATACCATTTGTCTTGACCTAATACAGCACTTATCACTGCCTCTGGAATAAAATTATGAATAGCAGCACCGATTCCCACACCGATCAAAATATATAGCCATACCTTTTTTACTATTTCCATCACTTGATATTTTGCAAACTCTATTCTGTCACTCGTAGTTAATTCTTCTTGTTCCATTTCCAGCATCTTATTGCTGTGAACAAAGGGCTCGACATACTCTTCCAGGTTTAATTTGCTAATGATAGTTCCACCAACAACCGCAAGTACAAGGCCCATAATCACATAAGCTATTGCGATCTTCCAGTTAAATATACTTGCAAGCAGAATTATAGATGCTAAATCTACAAGTGGTGAAGATATCAAAAACGAAAATGTAACACCAATTGGTAGTCCTGCATTTGTAAAGCCAATAAATAAAGGAATTGATGAGCAAGAGCAAAAAGGCGTAACCGTTCCCAGTAACGCAGCCAATATATTTGCTGAAATTCCTTTAAATCGCCCTAATATCTTTTTCGTTCTCTCAGGCGGGAAGAAGCTTTGGATATAGGAAATCATAAATATTAAAACAGTAAGTAAGATGAATATCTTTATAACATCATAGATAAAGAAATGAATACTTCCACCCACTTGACTACTTATATCTAAGCCAAATACATTTTGTACAAGTAAAGTAACTAAATTATTAAGCCATTCCATTTTGAGTAATTGGTTATTTAACCATTCAAATATAATCAAAAAAATCATCTCCCTAATAATTTTTTTGTGCTTGCACCGGTTTACTATACTACCGTAAAGATGCATCTCCCGCCGCAGCAATCATGATGCCAAAGGTAATGATGATTATTACAATTGTTAGACTTTGATTATTACCCTCGCACCATATGCCATCATTATGAGCGTGATCATGATTATGCATAAAAAACCTCCCTATTTACTATCCCTTTGTTTTATTTATATTATAATTTTATCATATTATAATATAAATCATCATTAAGCACAAGATATAAGTTAAATAATTTTGGGGCCTGTTGTGTAGACAAGCTTATACCTGAGCATAACGGAAGACGCGGGGACGGTGGTATTGTCTCCATTAGAGCGACACCATCGCCCCGCGTCTTTATTTGATTTAGGGTTTGACTTTAACTAGCGAGTCTTTGCCTCCATGCTGCCTGAATAACAAAAATTCTTCCAATACCTCCCCAAATCTCTGGATAGTGTCCGTTGTATCTTTTCCCTCTTTATACAGCCGATCAAGTTCTTCAGATAGTTCCCAAATTTCATCATATAGCTCAGTCTCTTGTTTCTTAAAATCCAGGTATCTAATATTCATAAGTCAGTTAAACTTATCCCTCCTTATTTTATCTGGAGGCTTCTATGCCCTCCTGTAATCACCCATGAATGGGAATTTTACAGGAGGAAATTAAAAAGGATCACATATGCAGGATTATTTCTACCCTACACATGCGATCCAAATCGATTTTTGCAACAGTATCAAGATACAGAAAGCAACCCAAATAACAGAACCCGTCAGCGTGTCCTGCCAAACCTGTATCAAGATATGATACCATCGAATATTGCATGCAGTCGCACAGCCATCTGCCTTTACGCGTCAATCAATTACACCTCAGTTGTAAAAACTTGTAATTCAGCTAACAACCGGGTATAATAAGATTGTCGTCGTGGACAGTTCGCTGTTACGTGTAGGTGCTTATTCACCTGCTCGTGCCTATAGGTGCTCTAACACCTATGGGACACGGCGACTTTACTTTTTAATTTCCACCTATTACTAATATTAGTACTCTTTTAGTCGCGGTAGGTAACAGATTGCTCCGCTTCCCCCGCACAGATCCCGGCGTGCAGTTTTCCCGCACCGGGCTCTTCAGGGAGTACTCGCTTCCGTACTCAGGGTTAGAAACTCATCGCTATCTGTCGACTCTGGGTAATGCGCGGCTTCGGCACTTGGTAACGCTCCCACAGCTTTTCATACTCTTCCCAGCTAAGACTGCTCCGTTGACTCCTTCGATTTAACCATTTGAAGAGAATCCGCTTTGCCTGATAATAGAATTGAGCAAGATTTGCAGAGTTACCAATTAGTCCGTAGTAGTTCCTGTAGCCTCTTAACTTGCTGCTCAACTGACGAAATATTTTTCTCAGTCGACTGCTACGAGCTCCTTTGCACCATGCCGTGAAGTTTGCTACGGATTTTTTCAGCTTCTTCCGCGATGTCCGTCTCTTGATGATGTTTTTGCCCTTGTGGGACATCCCCCATCTGAATTCGAACCCGAGGAATTCAAAACTGCTCTTCTCCTTATGGAACGGTCCGAATGCAATGATTCTCGTTTTCTCCGGCGCTAACGCCAGCGAAAACTTATTCAGCCTCTTTCCTAGGACCTCGTAGAACCTTTCTGCATCACGCTTGTACTGAAATGCGCAAACAAAGTCATCGGCAAAACGGCATATATATGCCTTACCTTCGCAATGGTATATGACTACCTTTTCAAACCACAAATCCAGGGCGTAATGCAAGCATATATTCGCAAGAACCGGACTAATGACGCCTCCTTGCTGGGTTCCCGCAATTGGATGCAATATCTTTCCGTCCTGTTCCAGGATTCCGGCATTCATCCATTTCCTTATTAGTCTGGTAAAAGCTTGGTCATCAATCCGCTGCTCCAGCATTTTTATTAGCCATTCGTGGTCAATGTTATCAAAGAAAGAGCGTATGTCTGCTTCTACAATATAGTTATATCTGCCATACTGCAGTTCCTGTGTCAAATCTATTACTGCCTTTTGCGGTCCTCGATTTGGTCGATAACCATAGCTATTAGGCAGAAATTCCTGCTCGTATATAGCTTCTAATATGTCCGCTGCTGCCCGTTGAACCACTTTGTCTACAGTCGCCGGCAAGCCTAGG
>NZ_LSLK01000101.1 GCF_002257705.1 Sporomusa silvacetica DSM 10669 | reverse complement strand
CCACTGTCAAGACCACGCTAGTTACTGTAACTCGCCGGTTCATTCTTCAATAGGCACGCCGTCGACCACATAAGGGTCTTCGACTGCTTGTAGACATACGGTTTCAGGTTCTCTTTCACTCCCCTCCCGGGGTGCTTTTCACCTTTCCCTCACGGTACTATGCGCTATCGGTCGCCAAGGAGTATTTTGCCTTGGAGGGTGGTCCCCCCTGCTTCCCACAGGGTTCCTCGTGTCCCGTGGTACTCTGGATTCTGACCCTCAAACTCTGCTTTTCGCTTACAGGGCTGTTACCTTCTGTGGCCTACCTTTCCAGGTAGTTCGACTAAGCCTGGTTTGATTGTTGTCAGTCCTCAACCCCAAAGAGCAAAGCTCTCTGGTTTGGGCTCTTCCCCGTTCGCTCGCCGCTACTTAGGGAATCTCAATTGATTACTTTTCCTCCGGGTACTTAGATGTTTCAGTTCCCCGGGTGCCCTCCTAACATATGTTAGGTGACGGTGCATTACCACCGCCGGGTTCCCCCATTCGGAAATCCAGGAGTCAATGCTTGCTTGCAGCTCTTCCTGGCATATCGGAGCTTACCCCGTCCTTCGTCGGCTCTTGGCGCCTAGGCATCCGCCGTATGCCCTTACTAACTTGACTTAATTAAGTCTTGTTGCTACATACTTTGTCGACTGTCTATAAACGGCCATCTGCGTTGTTGCTACTGTGCTCCGGTGCTCAACGTACAATTTGTACGCCTCCGCTCCGGTGCTCGCTGCGCCTAGCATCTGTCCATTTCTAGCCAGTCTCTCGGCTATATTTTACTATGCCGATAGTTTGCTTACGTTTTGCCTTCAATTAAATCCTAATTGCGCTTCGTTAAGTTACTTCTACATATTTGCATATGAGAGGTAATTTTACTTTGCTTTCTTCTGTGCAGTTTTCAAGGAACAGCGGAACATCTATATTATCAGAACCACTTGTGTATTTCAACAGGTAAGTTCTGGCAACTTTCGTTCCAAAACCAGCAACTTCCTAATCTCCCAGGCCGTTTCCAACCAAGTACCTTCGGCGTTTGTGGGCTTAACTACTGTGTTCGGTATGCGGAACAGGTCACACGTCTTACCGCCGCTAAGTATATATACTACCTCACGGCTTTGACGAAGGCTCTCTTTACGCTACAGGACACACAGTGTAACATTCAAAGGTACGTGAGTACCTTCCTTCCCACAGCTATCGTCACTGGATATTTTGTTTTCAGGAATACTTATGTTATCACAGTTCTCTGTGTATTTCAACAGGTACTTTGTGGTAACTTGCATTCCCTCAAAACTAAACAATGTAAGAGTGTTCATCTGCCAAGATGTACCGACCTGGAAGTAGTTCAGTTGTTACACTGAACGGTTCTCCCTAGAAAGGAGGTGATCCAGCCGCACCTTCCGATACGGCTACCTTGTTACGACTTCACCCCAATCATCGGCCCCACCTTAGACGGCTAGTTCCATTGCTGGTTACCCCACCGGCTTCGGGTGTTGTCAACTTTCGTGGTGTGACGGGCGGTGTGTACAAGGCCCGGGAACGTATTCACCGCAGTATGCTGACCTGCGATTACTAGCGATTCCGACTTCACGGAGGCGAGTTGCAGCCTCCGATCCGAACTGAGAGCTTGTTTATGCGTTTTGCTTACCCTCGCGGGCTTGCTTCGCTTTGTTTAAGCCCATTGTAGTACGTGTGTAGCCCAGGACATAAGGGGCATGATGACTTGACGTCATCCCCGCCTTCCTCCGCATTGTCTGCGGCAGTCTCCCTTGAGTTCCC
>NZ_LSLK01000100.1 GCF_002257705.1 Sporomusa silvacetica DSM 10669 | reverse complement strand
ATGAACATAGCGAGGAAATACGAGGTATTTCATTTACGTTAAGTTATTGAACCGCCGTGTACCGAACGGTACGCACGGTGGTGTGAGAGGTCGGTCATTCAAATAATGGATGACCTCCTACTCGATTCAATATCTGACATATAGACTTGTTACTGATTTCAGATTAACAATTTAACTGTGGCAGTTTTGGGCGATTGCATTTAACGGTTTCATTTGAGCAATATCAATAAGTTTCCTCTGTGATAACTCCTGTGGCAAATCTAGCTCCCATTTCAAAAGCTTTTTTACAATCATTGGGGAATTCTTCTTTTCGTCTCTTTGCTTTTTTTTCTGGATCAAATGATGTTACAACATATTTAGAGTAATCGTCAAACTGATAAGTATCGGTAACAAATAAGGATTCTACTGCACCAAAGGTTCTCTGAAGTGCCATTTCCGTAAGATTAAGATGGCGTTCGTATCCCATTTCATGCAAACGACTATCGTCTACATTCATGGTGTAGATGAAACCTGTTTGTATCTTTTTGGAGAAAAGAGTAGAATAGTTTTTATCATATACTAGGTATTGAAATATTAATCGTTCAAGAAATGATCTCATCTCACCTGTAACCGCTCCGAGATAGATGGGTGACCCAAAGACGATAGCATCGGCTTGTTCGATTTTTTCCAGAATTGGTGTTAAGTCATCTTTATAGGCGCACTTCCCGTAACTTTTGCCATCTTTTAATTTACAGGCAAAACAACTTACACATCCTTTATAATTGAGATCATAAAGATGGATGATTTCTGTCTCTGCGCCTTGTGAAGCTGCCCCTTCTAGTGCATGATTCAATAAAACTGCAGTATTCCACGTTTTTCTTGGGCTGCCGTTAAATGCCAATACCTTCATAAACGATGCCTCCAATTTGTACTTGTTTTTTCTCTTTTAATTGTATATTATTTTATTAAAAAAGATAGTATGCACTTTTAAGGTAGATACTATCAAAAAGGAGAGTATCTATGCATAAAGGGTTACCAAGTGAATGCGACTGTCCTATTACTTATACACTAGCTGTGGTCGGTGGGAAATGGAAGTGGCTTATCCTTTATAAACTATTTCAAAATGGAATACAAAGATATGGCGAAATCAAGAAAAAAATGCCATCTATTACACATAAAATGCTAAGCCATGAACTCAAAGAACTAGAATTAGAGAAATTAATCCATCGAGAAGAGTACTCTCAAGTTCCACCTAAAGTGGAATACTCACTAACAGAAAAGGGTGAAACACTCATTCCAATATTGGAACTTATGTCAAAATGGGGAGCAGACAATAGGATTAGATAACCAAAGGAAGAGATAGTAATTGAGCCGATCGTTTAAAAGAGACTTAGTCTATCGAATAACGAGGGCAATGAGGGCAGACTCCATTGTTTTTTTCTGCACCGTTTGACCCGATACGCGCGATCTGTTTCCATACAATCTGTGCCGAAAGGTACAATAAAAATGGAGGACCTTCTATCGGGAGGCCTAACTCTACGTTTAATAGGCGGGGGAAGTTCCCGCATGAGATTGAAAACCGGCAACTCACTCTAATCCTCCGATGTGCGCTGTGCATTCCTTGGTATAACGTACAAAGCTCGGTGAAGGCGCGGAAAAGAAACCTGCGATGGTTAGCGAAATACGCGGGAGGCTATAAAACTGTTAAGTCTATAGTGCACCAAAGATGCTGGCAAGAACTCTCGGATGAAAAGCTCGTAAGCTAAAGTTCACCGAAACAGAAGGTGTTCGCCCGCAACATATGGGGTCCAATACCAACTACAACTGGGTTATCGAAGGCGATATTCGCCAATTCTTCGACACAGTTAACCACAGCATACTAATAAAGAAGCATCAATGGCACATGGAGTGTCGAAGGGACGGGGTTATTGACACGCAGCTGTCATCAATCCCGTTCCCTGTAAGATATTGAGCAGAAGGGTTATCCATTTTGGAACAGAAAAACTCCGAACAATCAATTCTTTGCCGGAAGACCCTGCGCCGGAAATATTTGCCGAATGCTCTAAATGTGAATTGTGCAATCATAGTACCAGAATGGTCTGGGGAGAAGGAAATCCAGGCGCTCCAAGTGTCGTCCTATTCGACCCTATAACAAGGAGCAAGCGCGAGCAATCTGCCTGGAAAATTTCCAATGGCAGGTAGAAATGCATAAACCCGAAGTAATCTTCTGCTTGGGCAATGTGTTTTAGGGGACGGAGACAATCGTATGTTAATAACCCGGTCCTTGTCCTTCTGCCCTAAAACAAACATCTACCGATATTTTGAGAATTCGGTAGATGTTTTATTTATTTGGATCACACTTAGTATTCTTTACTCAAGTTGCCTATAAAGAGTTAATCTTCTAATAAATAATATAAAGTAACAAAAATTTACAGGATTTTTGCTATCAATGGCGAAGATAATTTCTATTCGCAAAAAAAAGAGATTTACGAATAGGATTTTTCATTTAAAAATGAGGGAGGTTTTATAATGGATTTTTCCCGTCGACAGTTTCTTAAATTGTCTGTTTCAACTGTTGCAGTATTAAGTACTGGTTTACATTTCGATACCGGTAAAGCCAAAGCAACTGGTTATACGTTGAAATTACATGATGCTACTGAATACCCTAGCATCTGTCATTTCTGCTCTGGCGGTTGTGGCGTGATTGTTCATGTACGTGAAGGAAACCTCGTTAATGTTGAAGGTGATCCGGATCACCCGACAAATAAAGGGACGCTCTGTCCTAAGGGCGCGGCTTTGGGGCAGGTACGGGGTAATACTCGCAGAATCACCAAGCCGCTTTATCGTGCGCCAGGAGGAAAAGACTGGCAGGAAATATCATGGGAAACAGCTGTTGATAAGATTGCCAGAAAAATTAAGGAAGTGCGGGATACCACTTGGCTGCCTGCAACCAACAGCACAAATGCCATCGGTTTATTAGGATCGGCTGAGCTGGATAATGAAGAATGTTATTTGATGACCAAATTTATCCGTACGATCGGCAGTAATTATAACGAACATCAGGCACGTGTTTGACATGCCCCTACGGTGACAAGTTTGTCACCTTCATTTGGCCGGGGTGCGATGACTAATTCTTGGACAGATATGGAAAATTCCAGGTGGTTTCTAATTGCCGGTTCAAACGCGGCGGAAAACCACCCGATTGCAATGAAATATTTATTGAGGGCACAGGAAAAAGGTGCAAAAATTATTGTCGTTGATCCTCGGTTTACAAGGACTGCCGCCAAGGCTAACCTTTTTGCCCAAATAAGGCCGGGAACTGATATTGCTTACTTAGGCGCGATTATTAATTATATCCTGCAAAATAGTTTGTACAATAAAGAGTATCTTGTTAATTTCACCAATGCTTTGTGTAAGATTAATCCAGCCTATGAGTTCCAGGATGGCCTTTTCTCAGGTTATGACAGCACAAAAGGAAGTTATGCTACCGACAGTTGGTCATATGTGCTGGATGAACAGGGGCAGCCGGTTAAGGCTGCTTCAGTGGAAGAACCAGGGACTGTATTCAGTTTGATGAAACAACATTATAGCCGGTATACCTTAGAAATAGGGTCAGCCATCAGTGGGATTCCGGCAGAAACCATTAAACAAATTGCCGATATAATTACTAAGAACGGCATTGGTACGATTATGTATGCACTGGGAATGACGCAACACACCACGGCTACCCAGGGAATTCGCTGTTATGCCATTATTCAACTACTGCTAGGCAATATTGGTGTTGCCGGCGGCGGCGTCAACGCTCTACGTGGCGAGCCTAATGTGCAGGGTTCTACCGACTTCTCTAATTTATCGACAACTCTGCCTGGCTATCTTCCTACGCCGATGGAAGAGGACAAAGACGCAGCTACTTATGGCATGAAATATGGATTAACCAATCTTAAACATTTGATCTCTCTGCAAAAAGCCTGGTACGGCGAGAACGCCACTGCCGACAATGATTATGCATATGGCTATTTGCCGCGCATTACGACAGGTAAAGCCACAAGCTATATTCCGATGACCGAAGATATGTCCAGGGGGCAATTTAAACTGTTACTCAATGTCGGGATTAATCCGCGGGTGAGTATTCCAAATAATGCGGTGGTACAATCGGGGTTAGCCAAGCTGGAAATGATGGTAGTCAGTGATTTCTTTGAAACCGAGACAGCTTCGTTCTGGAAAGCGCCTGGTGTAAATTCTGACGAAATAAAAACCGAAGTTATTTTCCTGCCGGTCGCTTTTTCTTATGAGAAAGCCGGCAGTTTAACCAATAGCGGTCGCTGGATACAATGGAAATCGGCAGCACTCAAACCGGAGGGGTCTTGTAGAGCCGATCTTGATATTTTCGATTCAATCTTCCGTAAGGTTCGCTCGTTGTACGCAGGCAGTACCGATCCGAAAGATGCGCCAATTCTTCATTCTGTTTGGGATTACGGACACGAAGCAGACCCCGAAAAAGTACTGCAGGAAATCAACGGTTATAACATGACAACTGGGAAATTGCTTGGGTCGTTGGGCGAGTATCTTGCCGGCGAGGCCGGACAGGTTTCTTCAGGTTGCTGGATTTACTCCGGCGTTTATGGGAACGGTAACCTGGCCAAACGGCGTGATGGAAAAGATCCGGGCGGGTTGGGCCTATTCCCCCAATGGACATATGCTTGGCCTGCAAATATTCGGATACTATATAACCGCGCTTCGTGCAATCAGCAAGGTCAGCCACTCGATGCAACTCGTCAGCTTGTTTGGTGGGATCTGGCTAAGAGCCAGTGGGTTGGCAACGACGTTCCCGATGTTCCTGATCGCTCTAAGGGGCCAGATACCCCACAAGGCAAGACGGCATTTAGGATGAATGCCGATCAAATGGCCCGTTTGTTTACGGCTCCGTTCAAAAATATGAAACCAGGAACTAATCTGCCGACATCGCTGGCCGGAATTAATTCTGACGGGCCGTTGCCGGAGTTCTATGAACCTATTGAAAGTCCAACAAGCAATGTTCTGCATCCGAATGTTCAAAGCAATCCTCTGGCGAAAGTGCGGCAAGCTATTAAGGAGAAGCAACAGTTGGGCGGCAAGGAAGAATTCCCCTTTGTCCTGACGACATATACTTCTGGCACCGAACATTTTTGCAGTGGCTCACTGACGCGAAACTTGCCCTGGCTGGTGGAGTTTATGCCCGAACCGTTTCTTGAGATGGGGAAGGCCATGGCTTCTAAACTCGGCGTGACTAACGGCGAAGTTGTTGAACTGTCCTCGGCACGTGGCATCCTTCAGGTCAAGGCGATGGTAACCAACCGCATTCAACCCTTGATGATTAACGGCAAAGAAACATACACTGTGGGTATGCCGTTTGGGTGGGGTTATGCTGGGTTAGGTACCGGACCGAGCGTGAATAATCTAACCCATGCTGCTTTTGATCCGGCAGCGGGAACACCTGAATTCAAAGCGCAGCTGGTCAACGTAAGGAAGGTGAAGTAAGGTGTCGGAAAGAATGAGCGTGTTATATGATGCTTCCAAATGCACAGCCTGTCAGGCATGTTCAGTAGCCTGTAAGCAATGGAACACACTGCCTGCGGAAAAAACAACGTTTACCAGCAGCTATCAAACACATGATCAACTTACGCCAAAAACCTGGACATTTATCGCTTTCGATGAAGTGTACGAAAATAATAAAATGCAATGGCTGTTTAGGAAAGAACAGTGTATGCATTGTGGGGAAGCGGCCTGTCTGCAGTCTTGTAACCATGATGCGATATCTCATACCGAACTGGGATTTGTTGTGATTGATCACAATAAATGTATTGGCTGTGGTTTTTGTGTAACAAATTGTACATTCCATGTACCACGTGTGGATCCTGTTACCAACAAAGCATATAAATGTACCGGTTGCCCTGAACGTGTTGGCAACGGGCTGGCACCAGCCTGTGTGCAAACATGTCAGCCGGAAGCGTTGGTCTATGGGAAACGGGAAGATATTATGGCATTGGCCGAGGCACGGTTCAAGGCACTCCAGCCACTGCATCCCAAGGCAAATTTATATAGTGCTCCTAATTTACAAGGGATTAACTTTACCTACATATTATTGCGTGAGCCTAAGTTCTATGGTTTGCCAGACGAACCACGTGTACCGGTTTCGGTACATGCCTGGAAACAGGTGCTTCGTCCTTTCGGTGAGATCGCTATCGCTGGCGCCTTGCTGACAACTGCCATTTCGTTTATTAAAACCAGGAAGAAAGATGACGAGAAGAATGCCGGCAAATCGCGCGATCAGGGGGTTGGTAAAAATGGATAATGACCGCATTCAACGCTTTAGTGTTGGCGAACGGGTGACACATTGGGTTCACACACTTAGCTTCTTTGTCTTATTACTAACTGGGCTTGTCGTTTTTTCGCCAAAGTTCCACTTCATTACCGCACTGACAGGCGGGGTTGAAGGAGCACGGATTATCCACAGGGCTGCAGGTATTGTCTTTGGCTTTGTTTCACTTGTTATTTTCTTTATTGGTGATCGCACGAGTTTTATTCGCTGGCTGAAGGAAATTACTTTCTTCCAGAAAAGCGATATAAAATTTTTGCAAGGGTTTGCTCAGGAATTTATGGGGGGGCATCCCGAACTGCCGGAGCAAGGCAGGTTTAACGCTGGACAAAAAATCAATTCACTGATGGTGCTTGTGGTTGGTACGATACTGACAATAACGGGTTTTATGATGTGGTTTGCCGAAGCTATCCCCTTGGAGATCATCCGCTGGGCGTATCCATTGCATGACTTAGCCGCCCTTGGCATGACTGCCGTAATTATTGCTCATATGTATCTTGGTTTGTTACATCCCGGTTCCAAAGAATCAATCCATGGGATGATATATGGAACAATTACTCGGACTTTTGCCAAAACACATCATGCATTATGGTATCGTGAAGTAACCAAAGAATCGACAAAGGAGAATGGTCAGTGATTAGTTCTGATGTACTTAGATCCATCTTAGTTACCTTAGAAAAGGCCGCTGAGTCATTGGCACCCGTTACGGTAGAAGAGAACTACTTAATGCGTGTGTCAAAGGGAGAAGCGGCGTTGACGATGCCG
This sequence comes from Sporomusa silvacetica DSM 10669, assembly GCF_002257705.1. GTDB lineage: Bacteria > Bacillota > Negativicutes > Sporomusales > Sporomusaceae > Sporomusa > Sporomusa silvacetica. The sequence goes on along the minus strand of NZ_LSLK01000100.1, from coordinate 62,697 downwards.
GATTTACCATATATGGCGGCGGCGGAATTGCTTGTGGCGGTTCTTAGAGTACATGGACCTAAAACGCTTGCGCAGGGACAAGCGTTGCAGGTCGTCACTGCCTATTGGCAAGAGCAAGCTGTAAATGACCTTTGGGAGACCTGTGGTATTAATGCAGAAAACGCTAATGTCTATCTGCACCTGGCTTGCCAGGCAGCTTTGGCTCATATGGCGCAAGCCATTACCAAAGCTGCCCCTGTTGCCCAGTGGGTAGGGGCGAGATGCCCAGTCTGCGGCGATGCCGCCAGTTTCGCCTGTCTAGAGAAAGACTCAGGTAAACGGACCCTGGTTTGTGGCAGTTGTTTTACCCACTGGAGTTATAAACGGATTGGCTGTTGCTTTTGTCATGAAGATAGACCAGATCACATGAAAAAGCTAACAACCGATGATTTTCCTGGCTGGTCAGTTATGGTCTGCAACACCTGCCGCGGCTATTTAAAAACTGCCGACTTGCGGGTGTTTGCAGCCGAGCCGGAATGGCGCGAAACTGTTTTGGCAATATTGCCGCTTGATTATGCTGTGCAAAAATGGCTGGCGGCTGGCAACTGCGTCAGCTCATAGGCTTATACTATTACAGAGGGAAGAGAAATACATGTTTGCAAAGCTAGGGGTTTTCTTAACAATGGTTAAGTTTGAGCACACTGTTTTTGCGCTACCGTTCGCCTATGTTGCAGCGCTTTTGGCTGACGGGAAGGTGCCAAACGCTTGGAATCTGTTTTGGATTACCTTGGCAATGGTCGGCGGCAGAACTACGGCAATGGGACTTAATCGAATTATTGATCGCTTTATTGATGCGCAAAATCCACGTACGTGGAACCGCGCTTTGCCTCAAGGCTTGATAAAAGTCTGGGAGGCTTGGTTTTTTACGCTAATTGTTGCCGCTGTATTTGAGCTTGCAGCCTATATGTTAAGTACATTAGCGTTTATCATTTCGCCTGCAATTTTGTTAATCTTTGTTTTCTACTCTTATACAAAGCGGTTTACTTGGCTTTCTCATTTTGTGCTTGGCTTGGCTATTGGGCTTGCTCCGCTAAGTGCATGGATCGCCTTGACCAATGAGGTCACGATTGGCGCCGTGTTGTTAAGTGTCGCAGTGGCCCTGTGGGTGGCTGGGTTTGATATTATTTACGCCTGCGACGATGTCGAATTTGATCGCGCCATAGGCTTACATTCTATTCCCGCTTATTTTGGGATTGAGACTGCGTTAACAATTTCGGCAGTTATCCATCTGGCGGCGTCAATTTGTTTCACTATTACCGGCATGGTCCTGAATTTAGGCTTAATCTATTGGATCGGTTTAGTGGTTGCTGCGTATATGCTATATAAACAACACCAGATTATTTCACCTATAAATCTATCTAAAATTAATGTAGCTTTTTTCTATTTAAACGGTACATTAAGCATGGTTATGTTTATTGCTACCGCTCTGGAAATTGGGACAAGATAACAAGGATATTGAAGTCTCAAAAATATTTCAGCATAGAAATATACAAGGGCACACAAAATTTTGTGTGCCCTATTTTCTCTAGATGACAATATATGTAATTAAAAAAGATGGTAGTATAAATTAGGCTGTAGATAACTTATCAGTAGGTTTGGCATAACTCAAGACCCCTAGCGCCCTAATTAGGTTTTTGTCTGAGTTGGTATGATCCAAACGTATTCATTTTTATTTCTATTGACATTTAGAAAGATTGCTAATCTGTGCTTCGTTTCCCAAGGTACTAGTCTCATTAAGCAATTGTGTTATTTGGTCAAAAACACTGGTCCAGTCTCCAGGTTGCGATTGACGAAATAGCCGCATAGTAGGATACCACGGAGAGTAATTGCCCCAAAGCATCCACCTCCAGTCAGCACTGGCATTTAGTAGTAACCACACTTTTTTCCCTAAGCCACCTGCGAGATGTGCCATAGCAGTATCCACAGTAATAATAAGATCCATGTGTTCTACAATAGCAGCTGTAGAAGCAAAATGATCAATATAACAAGCAAGATTGCTAATCTTTTGACCAGGTGAGTTTAGCAGTTCTTTTTGATCTTCGCCAACTTGCATACTAAACAGTTTTACATTCTTTATTTTGGTAAGTCGTTGAAAATATGATAAATCACAATCACGCCATTGGTGATTTATGTATTTATTGCCGCTTTTCCAAACAATTCCTATTTTAAATGACGATTCATCGACAATCGTCATATATAATTCGGGTGAAAAAGAGGATGGTGATTGAAGGTAAGGAACAACCGACGGTATATTCTCCAAGGTTGTTCCAAAAATCCGTGGTAAGCTAAAAAGAGAACAATGAACATCAAAACCATTTATCGGTTCTGAATTTGGAATTACTTGATCGACTCCAACAAGGTTTTTTAATAATAGCACAAGTAGCTGTGGTACTTGCAGGATAATCGTCCCACCTTCTTTTTGAATCAGTGATATATAACGGACAAATTGCAAGGTATCTCCTAATCCTTGTTCCGACCATAACAGTAAAGTCCGACCATTAAGCGCCGTCCCATCCCATAAAGGCATACCTGACATTTTCCGATAGATTGCATAATTATGATCGTTTAACCGCCATTCATATTCTTTCCATCCTTCAATATAATTGCCTTGTTGTAAGAGCAGTAAAGCAAGATCAACGTGGGCCGGTGAAAAATCCGGTTCTATAGCAATTGTTTTACGAAGCCATTCGATGGCTTGTTCAATCCAACCCTGCTTAATGGCTAACTTGGCTAAATTATAAGTGGAAATAGGCCATAGTGGTTTTAAAGCCACAGCCTTAGAATACATTTGATAAGCTTTTTCTAACTGATTATTGTATTGAAGAAGTATGCCAAAATCATTATAAGCTTCCGCCCAATCGGGTTTTATAGCCAGCGTAGTTTGATAAGCCACTATGGCCTCCTCAATCCGATTCTGCCTTTTTAGTACTCCGGCAAGATTATAGTAAGCTTCCGCCCAGTAAGGTCTTAAGGTAATAGCCTTTTCATACATTTCTGTTGCCATTACCCAATCTCCATCTAACTTAAATGCAAGCCCCAAATTTAAGTAAAGTTCAGGTGACTCTGTGTGATAAAAGAGTGCTTTTTGAATAGTGTCAATAGCTTGCTTGTACTTTTTTTGATATATTAAGATACCAGCAAGATTTATATAAGCTTCTAATAGCGATGCGTCCAAATCAATCGCCGTATGATAAGCAACCAGCGCCGCAACAAAGTCGTTTTTTAATCGCATAATATTGCCAATGGTTACATGAGCTTGGGCATGGTAAGGGTTATGTTTGAGTATATTCCGGCAATCCGCTAATACTTCTTCTATTTGTTCGTCCAAAATCAACACTCCTTAATTAAAAGCAAAAAGTCTTCGGAGACTGTTGCAAACTAACAATAAGGAATGTGTACGTAAGCGTAATGCTAAAAAGTACACATCCCTTTCCATATAGACTTTCAGGGTTTTATTTTTGGACACTCTTCAGATATACGAAGTTTTGCTGTTCTATGAGGATGCCTTGTTCAGGAAAATATGAGGTCCGTAATTTTTATAACTGGTACCGCAAGGCCAAGTCATTACAAAGCTGACTACATCCGATGATTCTACTCCTTCTTGAGTAACTGAATGAGAGAAATCACCAAACCCCATCTTAACTGTGTAAGGTGGTTTTCCATTTGGAGTAATCTGACAATATTTTTGAGCGGCGATAGTACCTTCTACTTTTTGCTGATCTGTACTAACAACTGAATAGTCCACAAGAGTTGTTAAGGAGCCTGATTCGTATTTAATTTCTCCCCCATCGCCTTGTTGGCTAATAGTCATTTGACCACAATTGTTAAGAATCATTTTTTACCCTCCTTTTTATATCAAAGAAACCTATATATCGTGTTTCTCTGATTTTTACTCCTTTTTACCGATTTTGTGATATACGATTATAGACAATTAATTATAGGATGTTTTAGGTTAATAGCTCAAATGTCCATCGTATAGCCACTATAAAAGTATTTTCATGTATACTTCGCTAATAGCAAGCAAATTCCTTCCAAAATTTTTAAACAATATTACATACTGGAAAATATGGTTTTTATAGGTATATTTACCCAAAAAACGTAAATTTGTTTTTCTTCATAATTTTTGTCGTTAAGTCAGGCGTATAAATTATTTCGTCGTGATACGCTTTGATGATACAGATTATACCTTGTATTAATCAACTAGGAGACTCGCGGGGACGGTTCCAGCGAGTCTTGATTTTGGATTTCGCCGTATACCCGAGTACGGCGAACCGTATCATTGGTTGCGAAAAATGATATTATGAAAGATAAATATAGAAAATACAATATACCAGAAGTCACCTGGGCAAGATTTCTTTCTTGCGTATGAGACGGTATTTTTATATTTTGTTTTTTGGAAAGCTTCTTCTGGGAAAATTGCTGGAGTATGTAAGAATATAGCAGGATATATTATTTTAGGTAGAGAAAATAGCCATAACTTACTGGAAAAGTAAGTTGTGGCTATTTTTTCACGCTGCATATTGAATTACTTGGTTGCAGGGCTACGTAACTATATTTGGCGAACTGCCAAATATGCACTGATAAGTAGGATTTTAAGAGTAGGTGGTAACTAATATCTCCTACTATATGCTGGAAACTATTTTTGAAAAAGCTTCGTAACAATAGTTAAGAGCAGTGGGTTACATTTTATACTATAAATTTATTGTTAAGGGGAAAGGATTATGACGATAAAGCCGTTTTTATACGCAATTTTGCTTCTAAATTTATTAGTACTAGTTTCGTGCAATTTTAGTCAACCAATCAAGTTGGGGTATGTAGCGACTTTATCTGGACGATACACCGAGGAACATTTGGCATCAATGGAAGAGGTTGCAGCCTCCAGCCAGGCTTTGGCAAATCTAGCTGAAGAAATGCAAAGTGCTGTTAGGCATTTTCAAATATAGGGAATTATCTGGGTATATTCACTTAAACCCGGTACTGGCTGGCATGAAGTCATTGGTTATCCAATCTTTAAGGCGATCAGGTCTGATATTCAAATTATGGACAAACAGTTTGGGTGGATAATCCCTTCTATCAATATTTGCTAGAGGTATAGATAAATAGAGTACATTTAGATGGGAATGATGATGGTTGATTCATACTATTTCAAAAGAAAATAGTAAAGCTTATTATAATCTTAGCCAGGCATATGAAGCGGAGTTTTCAAAACTTACCCATGAAATACCAGACGAGGACGGATTGTTCAAAATCCAGACAGATATTGATCATGAACATATTGGTTACTTACTATATGATGAGAAGAAGCCAATTGGCTTTATGGTTGTTTATATGGGGGAAGTGAAAGATGTATCAGAATTTTATATAATACCTGGAAAACGAATGAGTGGGTATGGTCAAACCTTAGCCAGTTATGTGTTTTCACAGCATCCAGGGCGATGGCAGGTTCGTCAGATTACTGGTGCGGATTCGGCAAGGGCCTTTTGGCGGAAGGTGATAGATAAGATAACCGCTGGCAAATATCTGGAGGAAGTAGTACAGGATAGTGATTGGGGGTATGTTTACAGGCAGTCGTTTGAGATTGTTTGTCCTGCAGAGGATTAATTCGCACGGGGAGAAGGGGACGGTTCAAGGACTCTTGCCGAGTTTTATTTGGCAGGAGTTTTGTTGTTAACTGGGAGACAAAAGGCACGAACTTTAATGTATGGGCAGTGCACATAATCAGAAAGATTTCAATTGTTTTTGTTAAATATATAGGTTTTGCTTTCATTTTGTAGAATTTATAAATTATACAATGCTAATAAGGATTTTGCAGATTACGTAGCAAGAAAGGTGGTGTAGAGTGCTTGAGGACAGAGAACGGTGTGGAAATACAAATAAGTTCCTTAAAGCCAAGACGATCTTTATTGGAAGTTGTCAATATCGACGAACTGCGGGATGTATGTGAAAAATTTACATGCTTCACAAATGCCGTGACAGCGATTCTTGATTTGGAAGGAAACATTATTCTTGAAACAGGCTGGCAGGAAATCTGCACTTGTTTTCATCGCATTCATGCAACAACACTGTTCCGGTGCCGAGAAAGCGACACCATTCTTGCGAGACAGTTGCGTTTAGGCGAGGCTTTCACGGTCTATAAGTGTAAAAACGGCTTGGTTGATGTTGCCATGCCCATTCTGATTCGCGATGAGCATGTAGCCAACTTTTTTATAGGACAGTTTTTATTTGAGGTGCCTGATAAAGAGTTTTTTATCCGACAAGCCAACGAGTATGGCTTTGACCAAAGTCATTATCTTGCAGCGCTAAGCAAGGTGCCTATTTTTTCAGATGACTATATAAAACAGATCATGGAGTTTATCTCTTCTTTGGTTCGCACAATCGGCGAAACAGGCCTTATACGGCGGATGCTTGAGGAAACCAACCAACGGCTTGAGCAGGATATTATCGAACGTAAGCGGGAGAAAATAGCCCTGCAAGAAAGTGAAGAGCGTTTACGTTTCGTCTTAGAGGGCAGCCGCCTAGGATTTTGGGATTGGAATCTTGTAACTGGCGAAGTAAATCGAAATCGTCAATGGGCAGAAATGCTGGGTTATTCGTTTGAAGAAATACAATCTACTATGAAACAGTGGGAAGATTCTGTACATCCGGATGACCGTCTCATGGCCTGGCAGTCTATCAACAATCACCTCAAAGGAAAGACTCCTCTTCATGAACTAGAATATAGGATGTTTGCCAAGGATGGAACTTATAAGTGGATTTATGATCGGGCGATGGTTATGGTGAGAGACCAGGAAGGCAATCCCCTCCGAATGAGCGGTACGCATACCGATGTTACTGATCGAAAAAATGCAGAAGAGAGACTTTTGTACTATAGCAATCACGAGCCTTTGGCAGGGCTTTATAACCGTGCGTATATTGATGTTGAACTTAGCCATGCTGCCTGTGGAAGGCGTTTTCCTATTGGCATTATTGTTGGAGATCTGGATAATTTGAAAGCGGTGAATGATATTCTGGGACATGCTGTAGGAGATTGGCTTATAAAAAGTGCAGGCGAAATTATTAAAAAAGTTTGCCGTGCTGAAGATGTGGTTGCTCGTACTGGCGGCGATGAATATGTCATAATCCTTTATGAGATCGAGGCAGCAGCATTTTCTGCAGTGGTAGAAAGAATTCGCGCGGAAGCAAAGCGGTTTAACCAGAAGCAAACGGGTCCAACCGTGGAAATTTCTTTTGGTGCAGCCCTTGCTATAAGCGACAAGGAATTGAAAGAGACCCTAAAAAGAGCCGATGATGCGATGTACAGCGATAAACGTTTGCGGAAAAACCTTAACAATAGCTAGAAAAAATACACCTATGGTGAAATTTGTGTTATACAAAGTGATTTTTTCGCCTATCATCATACAAAGAGGAAATGAAATCTGTATTGTCGTATTGTATAATAATGACTTTATTTGATAACATAATTTTTTTGCATTGCCTTTTTGACAGTGATGATAAGGAACGAAAACTATTGGGATGATTGGGAGGTACCACTTTGGCTAAATTGGAATACCGATTGCTAAGTGAAGTTGAAGGCTACCCTATCCTATACTATTATGAAAATATTGATTGTTCAGAAATTATTGCCCGGTTGGCCTGTGATTATTTTGTTAAAGATGCGGTAACTTACGAAAAAATCTCTGGTGCCAGAGAAATTACAACTTATGTTATTTATGTAAAAAAAGCTGAAGTACAGGATAATAGTCTGCCTCAGCCGCCTAACACGAAAAATATCTTGCGGTTAGAGCTGCGGCAATTTCTTGAAAATAGTAGCTATTATCCGGAAGTGGCCGTTTTTGAGCCCAAAGACAATTTGGATATGCTCCTATATTTGCAAAGCGACTTTTTATATTGGCTGGGTCAAGAGTGGCGAAAAACCTCAACCGAGCTGGATGAAGACCGTAAAGTATATATTGTTTATGCCACGCCTATGAATTAGGAGGATTCAGCATGGGATCTAAAGATGATCGATTATTGGGGCTTTTTTTGGCTACCGTCCTGGCTTTTACTCCTGGCTGCAGTTCACATACTCATATTGATCGTAACCATGACGGTTACTGTGATGATTGTAATGCAGCAATGGGGAGTACTTCCACCGGCCATAGTTATTTTGGTGACTCGGGGATAAGAACATCTTCATCCCCTGATACCTCTTCCGGTCACATATCTACAGCCTCCTCGCCTAAAGGCGGCATTGGCAGTCATAGTTTTGGCAGTGGCGGTTAACATGACCGGTTACAGACAACATAGGGCAGACCTATTTGACCGCATAAGGCAGGAAAACATTTTTACCTGGGACTTTATGTACGGGCAGGAATATGCATTAGCTACAACCTGCCAATTATCCCAAAATGAACTAGAAGAAATTGCCTATGCTACCGAACAATTGGGCGGTATTTTTGCCAAGACTATAAGAATTCTTCAGCAAGGCAGTGATCTGTTGCTGTTGGAATTAGGTATTCCGCCGAAATCATTTACTGCCGTTCGTGTTCCTAGTTTGCCGCATTGCCCGACCACAATCGGCAGATTTGACTTTGCCCGAACGGCTAATGGGTTAAAAATGTTAGAATTCAATAGCGACACACCTGGCGGAATTGTCGAGGCCTTTTACCTTAACGGCAGAATATGTGAGTATTACGGTTATACTGATGTCAACGCCGGTTTGCTTGGAACCATCGCCAATGCATTTGACACCATAATGGCCGAATATAAGTCGCAGGGGTATGATACGGAGAATATTGTTTTTAGCGCCCTTGATTGGCATGAAGAGGACGCGGGAACGGCACGTTTTCTCATGAAGCATTCCGGCTTATCGGCCTGCTTTGTACCACTTAAGGAGCTTAGAATTTACCAGGATCGTCTCTGGTGGTCAAGCGGCGGGCGGTTAAAGCCAATTGATGTCTTGTACCGTTTGCACCCGATTGGCATAATGTGTGAAGAAAAGGATCAGGATGGCTACCCGACCGGGGAACACTTGCTGGATCTGGTAGCCCGAAAAAGGCTGGCAATAATTAATCAGCCGGGAGCTATGCTCGCGCAGACAAAAGCACTGCAGGCACTAATCTGGAGTTTGCATGAAACCGGCGAGTACTTTACGCCACAAGAACAGCAAGTGATTGGCACCTATATGTTACCCACGTATCTGGAAAACCGGTTTTTGGGTAAAACTGACTATGTTGTTAAGCCTGTTTTGGGGCGAGAAGGCGGTGCTGTCACCATTTACAATGCAGATGGTATAGCAACGGCCAAAGATAGTAATAAATCGTATTGGGAACAAAAAATGATTTATCAGCAATGTGTTGAACTTGAGCAAATAAAAGTAGAAACATTGAAAGGTTGCTATGATGGGTTTCTATTGTGGGGTTCATTTCTTATCGGCGGTAAGGCTGCTGCTGTTAATGCCAGGGTTGGCGGCCGAATAACAGACGATTTATCCTATTTTTTGGCTATCCGTATGGCTAATAACAAGGGGGAAAACACATAATGGAAGGTCAATGGCTAAATATAATTAATTTTTTGCTATACTTGGGGATATCTTTACCACTCCTCGGAATAGGTATGTTTCTTTTTATGAAAATAACCCCCTATAGTGAATTTCGAATAATTAGTGAGGGTGATGAAGTTAATACACCCAGGAAAGCTGCTGCAGCCCAAGCTGCAGCATACACTATAGGCGGCAAAATTATTGGTCTTTCTCTAGTATTAGCTTCTGCCATTTTTCATTCTGTTAGTATCATTGATTTAGCTTTATGGGGATGTATTGGGATCGGGTTTCAGGTAATCATTTTTTATCTTTACGAATTAATTACTCCCTTCAAAGTAACCAGTGAAATTCCAAATGGCAATATTGCCGTGGGTATTCTGTCTGCGTTTTTAAGTACTTCAATCGGCTTATTACTGGCCGCGTTAATAAGTTACTAAACTACTCTACCCAAGCCTAGGACCCTTTAATGGTTGGCCTGCCGTTCCTATTCTGCTCTAAGCAAAGAAAACCGACCCAAGCGAGGTCGGTTTTCTGCAGGTTTTGTTTTATTTTATATGTTCTACCAAGGAAGCGGCTATACCTATGTACTGAGACGGTGTCAAGGCTAGCAGTCGTTTTTTGTCTGCTTCCGGCAATTCTACACTTTCTATAAAAGCTTTGATGTCTTCTTCGCTGATGCCTTTGCCGCGGGTAATGGCTTTCAGTTTATCATAGGAATTGGCATGGCCTTGTTTGCGCATCACTGTTTGCACTGCTTCGGATAAAACTTCCCAAGCATGATTCAGATCGACGGCAAGGGCCTCTCTATTGACTACTGTTTTTCTAAGACCTTTTAAAGTATAAGTAATTGCAATATGGGAATGGGCGATGCCTGTGCCAATATTGCGTTGGGCCGAAGAGTCGCTAAGGTCACGTTGCAGACGGGAGATAGGCAGTTTGTTGGCCAGATGGTCAAGCACTGCGTTGCTTAGACCAAGGTTTGCCTCTGAGTTTTCGAAGTCGATGGGATTTACTTTGTGTGGCATGGTAGAAGAGCCCACTTCGCCAGCAATTGTTTTTTGCTTGAAGTAGCCAAGGGAAACATAAAGCCACATATCGCGGTCAAAATCCAGAAGAATATTGTTAAACCGCGTAAGCACATGGAACGATTCGGCTACATAGTCATGAGATTCAATCTGGGTTGTCAGCGGGTTGTAGGTCAATCCCAGGCCTTCGACAAAGGAACGGGAAACAGCTTCCCAGTCTACTTCTGGATAGGCAATGCTGTGCGCATTGAAGTTGCCGACGGCGCCGTTGAATTTGCCCAGATATTCCTGGGAACGAAGTTGTTTTAACTGGCGGTTCCAGCGGTAGACAAACACGGCTAGTTCCTTGCCTACTGTTGTGGGCGAGGCTGCTTGTCCATGGGTATGGGCCAGCATGGGTATCGATTTTTCTTCTTCCGCCATAGCCGTAACGGTCTGTACCAGATTTTCCGCTGCCGGCAGCCAGACATTTTCGATGCCGTGCTTAAGCATCAGCGCATAGGAAAGATTGTTAATATCTTCTGAAGTACAAGAGAAATGAATGAATTCCAGTACATCAGTCAGAGACATGGAGCCTAGGGTCTCACGGAGAAAATATTCGACCGCCTTTACATCGTGATTGGTAGTGCGTTCAATTTCTTTAATCCGCAGCGCGGCTGGTTCATCAAAATTTTTGACAATGGTGCGCAAAAAAACAATTTCTTCCGGAGTGAATTGGCGGATTTCAGCAAAAGCAGGATTGCCTGCCATGGCAATGAGCCACTCCACTTCTACATGAATACGGTATTTTATTAAAGCCCATTCCGAAAAATAGTCGCCCAAAGGCTGGGTAATGGCTCCATACCGCCCTTCCAGCGGTGTAAGCGATTTAATACTCATTAATTATCCCTCATCATTCTTTCAAAATTAACAGTATCTATGAAATTACTGTAAAAATCTATGCCTAGTATACTACATTACAGCCTTAGAATGCCATGCTCTTAAATAAATTCTTATCTAAAACTAAATTCTGTGTCAATGGACCTGTCCCCGCGACATTGTAATATCCTTAAAAAAATTGCCGTTCTTCCTCTTTTTATTATGGTTAATTGTAAAAGGATAAAAAAGATCAATAAAAATGATTAAATTTATCACTACGCAAGACCAGAGATATATGGTATTATTCAATTAGGATTAGAAATCCTGCGAAAATGTTAATAGCATTTGTTGAAGTGAATTAATTATTTGGATAGTTTAATAAAAGTATTTGATATGAAGAGGAATAGTATCCACAAATTGATTTCAGAAAGCTGTTGGATGATGCAAAACAGTATGAGAAATGTGGTGAACTCGCCTTGGAGCTTCTGGCTGAAATATAGTAGGTCATGACGGAAATCCTCCGTTATCAGGATAGGCATTAGTAGTGCCGATGAGTGTATGGTGATCATGAAATAGAGTGGTACCGCGGGAGCTTTGTCTTTCGTCTCTATAATCCATTGTAATGGATTATAGAGACGAAAGATTTTTTTATCCAGGAAAGTATAACCTTCCCTGGATTGAACGACTAAGGCTTCTGCCGGTGTCCTAAAGGACTTGGCACAAGCCAAGTCTTATCTTATCCAGATGGAAAGTATAACTTTCCCTGGATTGAACGACTAAGGCTTTTGCCGGCGTCCTAAAGGACTTGGCACAAGCCAAGTCTTATCTTATGCTGCATGCGTAAAAGAAAGGAGAATAGTATGAAAAATTTTGAAAAATATGAAAGGGCATATTTTATGCCACCCCAAGTATCCTATGACTGGGTTAGGAAAGATCATATCGATGCCCCCCCAATCTGGTGCAGTGTTGATTTAAGAGACGGAAATCAGGCGCTTATCGAGCCAATGAGCTTGGAGGAAAAAATAGAATTTTTTCAGATGTTGGTGGCCATTGGGTTCAAGGAAATTGAGGTGGGTTTCCCGGCGGCATCAGATACGGAATATAATTTCTTAAGGGCATTAATAGAGAGAAACATGATACCAGAAGATGTAACAATTCAGGTACTAACACAGGCCAGGGAACATATTATTAAAAAAACATTTGAGGCTATTAAGGGCGCACCCCACGCTGTAATTCATTTGTATAATTCCACCTCTGTTGCTCAGCGGGAGCAGGTGTTTAGAAAGAGTAAGGAAGAAATCAAGCAGATTGCTGTTGATGGTGCAGTGTTATTAAAAAAATTAGCAGAAGAGACAACTGGTAATTTTTCATTCCAGTACAGTCCAGAGAGTTTTCCTGGAACGGAAGTGGATTATGCATTGGAAATATGTAATGCGGTACTGGATGTATGGCAACCGACTCCTGATAAGAAAGCAATTATTAATCTGCCAACAACGGTAGAAAATGCAATGCCTCACGTATTTGCAAGTCAAGTGGAGTTTATGAATAAGAATCTAAAATACAGGGATTCAGTTATTTTGTGTTTACATCCTCATAATGATAGGGGGTGTGGTGTTTGTGATGCCGAATTGGGAATACTTGCGGGTGCCGATAGAATTGAGGGGACACTATTTGGAAACGGAGAGAGAACAGGAAATGTTGATATTATCACGTTGGCGATGAACCTATTCTCACATGGTGTTGATCCTAAACTTGACTTTAGCAATATGCCAGAAATATGCCAGAAATATGAGAATTTAACTAGAATGCAAGTGCATGCTCGCCAGCCATATGCAGGCGAATTGGTATTTACCGCTTTCTCTGGGTCCCATCAAGATGCGATTGCCAAGGGGATGAATTACAGGAATGAAAGGAAAACCGCTCAATGGTCAGTTCCATACCTTCCCATTGATCCTAAGGATGTCGGGAGGGAATATGATTCAGATGTCATCAGAATTAACAGTCAGTCAGGAAAGGGCGGTATTGGTTACATTCTGAAAGAAAATTATGGTATGTCCATTCCTGCTAAAATGAAAGAGGATGTCGGCTACACTGTGAAAGGTGTTTCGGACAGGGAACACAAAGAATTATCACCAGGGTGGGTATACCAAATATTTGAAGATAAATATGTGAATAACACTCCGTATTTCCACCTAGAGGAAGTTCGCTTTAAACAAATCGATGGTATTATGGCGCAAGCTAATATTAACCATAACGGACAAGTTCGAACGATTGTCGGAAATGGGAATGGACGCTTGGATGCTGTCAGCAATGCGATTAAACAATATTTTGACATTCATTATGAGTTAGCCATTTATGAAGAACATGCACATTCAAAAGGCTCCTCCTCCAAGGCTGTTTCCTATGTTGGAGTTAGCTGTAACAACAAGTTATACTGGGGTGTTGGAATTGATGACGACATTATTAAATCTTCGATTAATGCCCTTGTGGTAGCTGTCAATCAATTAGACGAAATACAGGCGGAAGATAAATGTCGTGATGAAAGAATTAATGAAATCATAAATTATATCCAAACAAATTACTTAACAGTCACGTTAGAGGAACTTTCTGACCAGATGCATTTGTCGATCCCCTATCTATCAAAATATATCAAGGAAAAATCAGGGGGGACATTTGGCGAAATTGTTAGAAATGTCCGGATGAAAAAGGCTTGTACTTTTTTGAAGAATGGAAGCATGACAGTTGAAAAGATTGCTGATAGCGTAGGGTATCAGAACGTGGAACATTTCAATCGATTATTTAAGAAAAAACATGGAATGACACCAGTTCAGTTTCGCAACAAGAAGTAGGAGTGGCTAAGGAATAGGGAAATACCAAAGAGACGGAGTTGTTGGCACGATGGGTATCACCAACTCTGTCTCTTGGTATTTTACGTCACTTAAATCAATTGATAAAATAGGCCATGATTTGAACAATGAAAATATAGTTTGCCATGCCCTAACTTATGAAAGCGAAATTGCATGTTCCATTCCGGATATTGTTTTGCAATATAAACCCTATCTCCTGTGACATAAGCAACAAAAGATATATAGTGCTCTTTTTCCATTTGATGGGAGGACGAAATATATAGTTCATCTTCTACAGGCTCTATATTTAGCAAATGATTCTCGTTTGTTTTTTCTGCAACTAATGATTCTAATCTCTTTCCGCAACATGAAATATTGGCATCTCCTGTAGCTGTCATCAGATTATTACACTGCGGGCAGACATAAAATTTAAGTTTTTTCATATTTCCTCCAATTGCATCATTTAGCTCAATTTTACCTGATAGGATTTCTTCAATATTGACTCCAAGTATCTGTGATAGTTCTGGGAGTAATGATACATCTGGACATCCAAGGCCACGTTCCCATTTACTTATTGCTTTGTCACTGATGTTCATTAAATCAGCTAATTGCTTTTGCGTCATATCTTTTTCTTTTCGCAGATTATATATTAATTTGCCGATTTTATCGCAGTTCACTAATAACACCTCCGAAATTAAGTTTAGTATATATTTCAAATACTATCAATAAACGAACCGTAGAGTAAATCTCTTTAGTAGCGAAAAACTTATAAAGTGGGCTGTGGATAACTTATCTCTAAGTTTTTCCACAGCCCCTTTATGTTTATTCATAGTGACAAAGGGGAATAGCACTACTATTTAAAAATTTGGTGTGATAAAATATAATTACAAGAAAATTGTAAAATTCCCATATATATAGAAAGGCGGGGCAAAGGGATGAAGATTAGGACATTGTTGTTGCTAAGTATGGTCTCTCTGGTCGCTGTATTTCTAATTTTATGTAGTGGAAAAAAGCAAAGTATATCAGAAGCACCAACCTACAAAAAACAACAATTGTCCTTCAGAATTACTTGGACAGCCTATTCTGGTCGTGGAGAAGCAATACAAAAAATCGTTGATTTATATAATAAAAATAATAATGATGGATTCGAAATAGTATTACATGGTGGAGACGAAAATGTTAAGGCAATAGAAGGACTCTTAGCAGAAAAATCTTCAGAGATGATCTATGTTTTGCCTTATAGATACGTGAAGTACTTTGGTGATAAAGGTAAATTGGAAGATCTCTCAGTTTCTTTTCAAACAGAGAAGGAACTGTTTTATCCAGAATTATGGCAGTTAGGTGAAATTAATGGAGGTATTTATGGTATTCCGTGGGTAGGACATTCCATATGCTTGATTTATAATAAAGATCTTTTAAGAAAAGCTGGTGTGGATGCTGCCTCTATTAAGGACTCAGATTCCTTACTTAAAGCGTTCGAAGCAGTAGAAGAGAAAACCAATGTTAAGGGGATAGGCCTTGTTGGTGCAAATCACAATGATATTTCCTGGATGGTAAATCAGTTTGTTTATGGATATGGTTCTAATTTGGTAGATGCAAGCGGCACAAAGGTTGCCATAAATAACGAAAAGGCGAAAGCAGCTATTGAATTTTACAAGGATGTTTTGGGGAAACATGCTCAGCCTTCATGGATTAATGATACAGGAGTAGAAGTCTTGGAGCATTTTAGAAAGCAGAAAATTGCCTTTGAATTTCAAGGGGTGTGGGGGGTTGCAGATAATGAAAAAAATGGGAATCCCTTTCCTGTAGGCATTATTAATTTAGAGAATATTGGACTTTGCCCTGAAGTAGGTTCAATGATGCTATCGATACCAAGTTGCATGAGCAATGAAAAAAAAGAAGCAGCGATAAAGTTTATAAAATTTATGACTTCAAAAGAAGCCCAGGAAAAAATTATGGACGGGGAATACAGCCCCGAGCACGATACATATTATCCATTTAGAGTGCCTGTACGTAAGGATCTATCAGATAGTTTCGTATTTGAAAAATACCCCCAATACCTTCCGTTTTTAAAGGGATTTAAGAGACCAAGCATTGATGTTCCTGTTCCAAAATGGCAAATCATAAAGGACGGGTACTATGCACCAGGATTGCATCAAGTGATGAATGAGGAAATGTCTGTTAATGAGTTTTTGGAACGGATTGAGGTTGAAGGCAATAAAATACTGATCAAATAATAAGCTGAGTGAAGGGGTGGTTAGAGTGGACATTAAAATATTGGTAGTAGATGATTCAAGAACAGATAGGATTTTGATTAAAAACATATTAGATGACTATCCTGTATTATTTGCAAATGATGGTATTGAGGCTATGGACATTCTTGGAAAGGAACCAAACATCGATTTAATAATTTTGGACTTAAATATGCCCCGAATGAATGGTTTTGAAGTTTTAGAAGCCATCAAACAGAATGAAGACTACAAAAAAATTATAACTCTTATTCTTACTAACTATGATGAAGCGGAAAACGAAATACGAGGATTGGAGCTTGGAGCGGTAGATTATATTCGCAAGCCGTTAAACCTTGAATCTCTAAGAAAGAGGATCGAAATCCATGGTAAGTTGAAAAATAACAGTAAATTATTGGAGCAAAGCAATGCTATCTTAGAGGAAACGGTACAGAAAAGAACGAAGGAATTGGTTTTAACTAGAGATATTACGATTCATGCTCTTATTACTTTATTAGAAGTACGAGATATTGAGTCTTGTAATCATACCAAAAGAACACAGTGGATGATAAAGGCTCTATGTGAACAGCTAAAAAATAAGGAACCATATTGCAACATATTGTCAGATGCGTATATTAAAGAACTTTTTGATACGGCACCTTTACATGATATTGGGAAAGTAGGAATACCTGATAGCATTCTTTTAAAGCCTGGCAAACTTACCTTTGAGGAATTTGAAATAATGAAGCAGCATACTACCTATGGAATAAATGCACTAAAATATGGGGTGGCAGAGGATAGTATTCCTTCTTTTGTGGAAACAGCGATAGAATGTATAGGCGGCCATCATGAAAAATATGATGGTTCTGGATATCCAAAAGGGCTTAAGGGCGAAGATATTCCACTTCCTGGGCGTTTAATGGCTATTGTTGATGTATATGATGCTTTAATAAGTAAAAGAGTGTATAAACCAGCATTCAAACACGAAGAGGCTTTGTTATTAATAAAAACGGAGAAGGGAAAACATTTTGATCCCAATCTCGTCGATGCTTTTTTAGCTATTGAAGAGCAGATAAAGGAGATAGCTATTAAATATACTCAGGCATAGAATGAAATAGGGTGGAATATATGAAATTACTTAGGAATATTTTTCTTAGTATAGTAGTACTGCCATTTTTTATTACTATTTGCTTTGCTGCGCAAAAGGATATTCAGTTTACGCAAATGGAGAGGGACTTTATTAAAGAGCATCCTGTTATTCATCTCGGTGTTGACCCCAAATTCATTCCCTATGAGTTTATTGATACAGATGGCGTGTATAAAGGGATTGCAGCGGATTATATTAAACTGATCAGTGAAAGGACCGGTCTGGAATTTGTAGTTGAAAAGAATCTGAGCTGGCCGGAAGCCTATGAAAAGGGTGTATTAAAGCTATTGGATGCCCTTCCTTGCGTTTCCAAAACGAAAGAGAGAGAACAGTACTTTTTGTATTCGGAGCCCTATTATTCATTTCAAAGAGTTATCTATATAAATGAAAATAATAATACGATAAAGAACTTTGCTGATGTAATGAATCGTAAAGTAGCAGTCCAGACAAACAGCTCTCATCATAGCTATTTAAAGGCTTTTGAATCTATAAAGCCCAGCCCATATTTTAATGTTGCCGAAGCCCTTAGAGCCGTTTCAGATGGAAGAGAAGAAGCATTTATAGGCAATTTGGCGACTTCAAATTATTTAATAAAGGCAAATGGTATTACAAATTTGAAGTATGTGAAAGTAGCATCGGAAGAGAAGCAATCGCTGTATTTTGCTGTAAGGCAGGACTGGCCAATATTAGTCAGCATACTAAATAAGGCGTTAGCAGATATAACACAAGAAGAAAAAATCAATATTGATAATCGTTGGCTTGGTGTCGAAAATAGGATTGATTACACGCAAATAATCAGAATAGTTGGAATTGCTGGTGCCGTGATTACTATTATTCTTCTTGTCTCCCTATATTGGATTGTTAAATTAAGAAGAGAGGTTGAAACACGCAAAAGGATTGAGGAAGCTTTGAAGGTTGCCAAGGAGGAGGCGGAGTACGCGAATCATGTCAAATCAACCTTTTTGGCCAGGATGTCTCATGAGATCCGAACACCATTAAACGCAATTACAGGGATGGCTTATGTAATTAAAAAGACAGATGTCACAACGATTCAAAAAGTTTATTTAGATAAAATAACCAGAGCAGCGAGGGATATGTTAGGTATCATCAATGACATATTGGATTTTTCAAAGATAGAAGCTGGAAAAATAGATATCGAAAGGACTTCCTTCAATTTAGATGATATTTTAGAACAGTTAATCAGCATTGTATCCTTTAAAATCGATGAGCAAAATATTGATTTTTCCATGAATAGAGATCCTGAGATACCAACATTCTTTTGGGGGGATCAGAAGAGAATTCAACAAGTCTTGTTGAATATAGTAAATAATGCTGTGAAGTTCACCAAGGATGGTGCTGTGTCTCTTACTATTCGATTGGTAGCAAAAGTAAAGGATTCTTATATAATTGAGTTTAGTGTTAAGGACACGGGAATCGGCATGTCCAACGAGCAACTTGAACAGCTTTTTGCACCCTTCAGCCAAGGAGATTCTAGTATTAGCAGGAGATTTGGCGGTACTGGACTTGGTTTATCCATAGTTAAGAGTTTAGTTGAGCAGATGGGAGGCAGCATAGAGGTATATAGTGCAGTAGATGAAGGCTCAACATTTAATATACAGCTGACCTTGGAAGCTGATCGAAACAAAGATTACGAGGAGAAGAAAAAGGCTGCATCTGTTTATTTTCAGAATATCCGAGTACTTGTTGTAGAAAAGAATGCTTTTTATAGAAATTTGTTAAGCGGTTATTTAAATTCTTTTAATATGGTTGCCGAATTTGCAACTTCAGAAGCCAGAGCAATGGAGCTTATGGAGAAGGTGTCAAGGGAGGCTGGGACATCCTATAATTTATTGATCGTGGATTATGAGACTCCGCAAGATGGGGGGATTGCATTTTGCACCAAAGTAAAAAGGTTACCTTGGCTCAAAGAGATACCCAAATTTATAGTAATGATTCCATTATCGAAAGAGGAATTTTTTAAAAACTTGGAAGACGCAGGACTGGATTTTGGCATAACAAAACCGATAATACCTTCCATTTTATATAATGGTATTGTTGAAATTTTCAAGATCAATGTGATCGAGATGCATGAGAGTTCCGCACTTATAACTACACAGAATCCCTTTATGGTTGAGTATCCTTATCATGTGCTAATTGTTGAGGATAATAAAACAAACCAATTTATTGCTCAATCTATTTTGGAGCAGTCTGGATTCAGAGTAACGCTTGCAGATGATGGTGTTGAAGGCTATGAGCTTTTTTTAAAGATGCAAAAGGATCTTGATTTAGTATTAATGGATATTCATATGCCCGTAATGAGTGGTTATGAAGCAACGAGCCTAATTAGAAATGTGGATAGTAACATTCCGATTATTGCTATGACTGCAGATGCTATAGCAGGGGTTGAGGAAAAGTGCAAAAGTATTGGAATTGACCACTATATCAGCAAACCCTTTGACCCAGAACAATTTGTCGAAACGATATGGCAGGTAGTCAAGCCATATAAAGAAGGTTTGCTCATAAAATCGGGGGGTGAAGCCAAACCAGAAGACCCGATTAAGTTGAATGAAGGTGTGTTAGATGAAAAAGATGGAATTAGACATATGGGGGGAAACGTAGATCTCTATGAGATGGTTTTAAAGGAATATTACAATGAAAATTTGGAGACATCTTTGATCTTAAACAGGACAATTGAAAAGGAAAATTATGAAGAGGCGGCACAAATAGTACATAAGATAAAAAGTAGCTCTGGAAGTATTGGGGCAAAAGGATTGCATGAAGCTGCATCAAATCTTCAAAGGTCACTCAGTAATGGAGAAGTTGAGATAATCCCAAAACTCCATAAGGAATTTGACGAAATATTGAAGCAACTATTATCGGTGATTGCTCTACGAAAGTGAAGAAGTACAACAAGAGACTGGGGAATTAGTTGTAAAGATGACTATCTCAATGCCTTTAAGAAAATTCACCCTCTATATGACTCCTGGACAGCTCGAAATCACTGAGAAAGTACCATGAAAACTTCAGTGGTTTTGGGCGGTTCATTTGGTTTCCTGGAATGTCACAGGGACAGGTCCATTGACACAATGATAAACATATCGATACAAAACATAGATTGTCGAAAATTTTTGTATTTTGGCGAAGGGATTGATAAATTTCGTTAGAATATATGATTATATCAATTAACAACTAAGGCCTCCACTTCTCACGAATTACAAGAAATTGTAAACTTTTATTCGTAAAGGACAGAAAGTATGGTTTTAATTTAGGGGTGTAATTAATTATATGCAGTTTTCAATTCGCCATCAATTGACTTTAATTATATGTTCACTAATATTACTTGCGATGGTTTCTACCCTGATGATTAGTCATTCTTTGATATCAGAAGATTATGAAAGCAAGATGCAATATAGCCTTCAGACTACGACGGGAAGCTTGGCCTTTAATATCGCTCAATTTATGCAGAATGCATATAATGTCAACCAACTAATAGCTGAATATCCTGATTTGGAAAAAATGGATCCCGAAAAACAATATCAATTATTAGCAGAGATTAAAAGAAAGTATCCTTTTTACCAGGTTTTGACTATTCAAGACCTTAGTGGAGAACAAACGGCTAAAACGAGTGGCACTTTGGTCAATAGATCCGAGCGGTGGTGGTTTAAAAAATTTGTCGCGGAGAGACAACCGTATATTTCCCAAATCTACTACTCCGTATTTTCTGACTCTCCGGTAACATCAATTATTCAGGGGATATATTCGCAGGGTAAGTTATACGGGATTTTATTGGCAGATATCGAAATAAAGCAATTGCAGCAGATGGTAGAGACTTATAGTTCGGGTGGGGAAAGCTATGCCTACCTTTTAGATGGAGAAGGGGTAGTGATTGCTCATCCAGATAGGCAACAGGCTGCTGAACTGTATAATTATAAAACAATGAAGAAAAAAGTATTATTGAGAGATTTGGCTGGCATACCACTTAGAGATGATAAAAATAACGAAATTACTGAGGAAATTCCCTTTGAACTGGCGCCCTCCTTGCAAACTATCGTCGCTAAGGTTACAGCAGGCGAGATCGGCGCAGGAGAATACATCGACACTAATGGCGAGAAATATATGTGTGCATACAGGTCTATTTCCATACCAGGAAAGTCCAAACCCTGGAGCTTGATTGTAGTACAAGAAAAAAGAACTGTTATGGCCTTTATGGATTACGTAACGTTAAATACTACTCTTGTTGGAATATCGGTTATTGTATTTTCGGCACTGTTGACAATGTGCTTTTCGCGTAGACTGACTAATCCTCTATTAGATATAGTGCACGCTACTAACCAGATTAAAGATGGTGATCTGGCCGTACAGCTAACAGTTAAATCTTCTAATGAATTTGGCATCTTGGCCGCGAATTTTAACCAGATGGTATATGAATTGCGCCAACATCGCGAGCGCTTACAAAGCTTGGTTGAGGCAAGGACGGCTCAATTGGAGGCTGCCAATCAAGAAATGGCAGCCATGAATGAAATACTGGAGGAAACAAACCAACGTCTGAATGATGAAAACCTAGCTAGGCGTCAAACTGAGGAAAATCTAATACTACGTGAACGGCAATACAGAGCGATAACCGGTCTTTTAACACAGCGGCAAGCCGGTGAAAGGGAAGATATCCTTAAAACGATTCTGCATAATGCAATAAAACTGCTTAATGCTGTAGCAGGCTATATTGGTTTGTTCGATGATAGCGGGGGAATTTTTTATATCCATTACGGCATCGGAATTGATAGAGCACAGATTATGCAGTCACAATCGGGCAATTTAGGGATACAGGGACAGGTTTATTCTACGGGTAAGATTTTTTACATAGCCGATTATCGTGCCCATCCTAAGCGTAGTATTGATAAAACATTAAAACCTTTAACAAGTAGTGTGATCGCTGTTCCGCTGAAACAAGCCGGTAAGGTTAGCGGAATTCTTACAATAAGTTGGAGTGAAGTCGCTACGTCTATCAAAGCGGAGGATTTAGCAAGCCTGCAGCAGTTTGCTGATCTGGCATCTGTGGCCTTGGAACAAGATACTGCACAGAAGAGGATTAGCGAAATTGCATTTCATGACACATTGACAGGGTTACCTAATCGTGTGAATTTGAATCTGTATCTACAGGCAATAATGGAGAAGGTTCGTCTCGGTCAGTCATCTGGTGTTATCTTGTTTATTGATATAGACGAATTTAAAGAAATAAATGATAATTTTGGGCATTCTTTTGGTGATGATGTTCTTGTTACAGTAAGCCAGTATCTTGTATCGGCAGTTGGCGAAGGGGCATTTATATCTCGTATAGGTGGCGATGAGTTTATTGTTGTTGTGCCAGGGGAAACTAACCGGGATAAAGCAGCTAAAATTGCTAGTAATGTTATTGGTGAACTCTGTAAGGAATACCGGGTAGCTTTTGAGAGGGTACATTTATCAGCTAGTGTTGGGGTTGTAGTTTATCCTGATGACGGCAGCATGGCTGAGGATCTCCTTAAAAAGGCTGATATCGCTATGTATGCTGCTAAGAAAGCGGGGAAGAACTGTTGGCGTTTTTACGAGCCGGTATTGCTCCAAGAGACCAATGAAAAAATGGTGTTAACAAATGGTTTGCGACGAGGGTTGGAACGGGGAGAATTTTCGCTGCAATACCAGCCACAGTTTGCTTCCTCGGGAGAGTATCTGGTTGGCTTCGAGGCTTTGCTGCGGTGGAACAGTGCGGACCATGGTTTTATGCCGCCTAACCGCTTTATTCCTTTAGCGGAACAAACTGGTCTTATCGTGCCTATTGGTGAATGGGTACTTACAGAGGCTTGTCGTTTTGCCAGGCGATTATCAGACATGGGGAAAGAAGATATTCACGTAGCGGTGAATATTTCCCCGCGGCAGTTGGTATCAGAGAACTTTGTGGATAAGGTTCGCAGTTGCATCGAGTATGCTGGTATAAAGCCGGGGCAGATTGAAATTGAAATTACCGAGAGTGTTTTTATTGAATCTGTGAATGATGCTGTTCTCAAGCTATGTCAATTGCGAGAGATCGGAGTAATACTTTCGCTAGACGATTTTGGTACTGGTTATTCGTCATTAACTTATTTAAGGAGTTTACCGGTAGGGGTACTAAAAATTGATAAATCGTTTATAGACGAGATTATTAATGACCAAGCACAGTTGCACGTTGTAGGGGCAATTATTAATTTAGGTCATACTTTGGGTCTCACCATAGTAGCAGAAGGTGTGGAGACTGAGAAGCAGCTAAAAATATTATCAGAGTACAGATGTGATCGTATACAAGGGTATATTTTCAGTAAACCGCTTACGGAGGAGGCCGCCATCGAATTGGCGCAAGGGATGTAATAAAAATCTTAATGTACCAACACGTTGGCTTGTTAACAGCAGGAATGCTGAAGTATTATATGAGTATAACAATGATAAGGATTTGATAGGGGATGAGCTTTTGAAAGCCAATAAACCTGTTATTGGTTTGCGGACTAAAATCACAGTGCTTGTTTGTGGTGTAGTTGCCCTGGCTTTGCTTGTAACCAATATATTAATCAGTGCTAATGTATCTTCCAGTACGCAGAAGGCATTAGACGAAAAGGCCAGGGATATTGCCAGGATTGTTGCACGCTCTCAAGTGGTGATTGAGGCTTTGTCCGGTCAAAGGAATGAAACAGAAATACAGCCTTTTGCGGAAGAGATCCGTAATGCCACAAATGTCGAGTTTATCGTTGTTATAGATATGAACAGTATCCGAAAATCCCATCCTGATGAAACTAAGGTTGGGCAAAAGTTTGTTGGCGGTGACGAAACAGCTGCCCTTGCCGGGCAGGAATATACTTCTTTAGGCGCCGGAACCCTAGGGCCTTCGCTGCGGGCCTTCGCCCCAATTATAACTCGCGATGGAAAGCAGGTCGGGGCTGTTGCAGTTGGTATTTTACTTAACAGTGTGCAGCTTGCGGTAGAGAATAGTCGAATGTTTATCTACTATGCAATGGTGTTTGGTTCGCTGGTGGGGATAGCAGGTGCAATTCTCTTGGCGCAAAGTATAAAAAAGACCCTGTTCGGGTTGGAGCCCAATGTTATTGCTAAATTGATGGAGGAACGCAGTGCCATGTTGCAGTCTGTTCGCGAAGGGATTATCGCTGTGGATACAAATGCATGTATTACACTGGTAAATGGTGAAGCTATGCGGTTGTTGCAGCGGGCGGGAATTCAAGGAGATCCGTTGGGTAAAAATGTGGAGTCATTTGTGCCCAATACACGATTGCAAGATGTATTGAGGACCGGACAGGCAGAACTTGATCAACAGCAAGATATGCAGGGGATTACGCTATTAACCAACCGGGTTCCAATTTGTGTGAACAAAGAGATAGTAGGAGCTATTGCCACGTTTCGTGACGAGACGGAGTTTCGCCAACTCGCGGAACAGCTTACCGGGGTGCGCAATTATGCAGAAGCGCTTAGGGCTCAAGCCCATGAATTTATGAATAAACTTCATGTCATTCTCGGTATGGTACGCTTACAATGCTATGACCAGCTTGCCGACTATATCAATGGGATTGCGCATCAGTATCAGAGTGAAGTCGGATCTATCGTGCGGCGTATAAAAGACCCGGTATTAGCAGGTTTTTTGTTAGGAAAGCTTAGTCATGCCAGAGAAGTTGGTGTGGATCTAGTTTTTTCTGAAGAAAGCTTTTTGCCTGAGCCTGAGGACAGAGCTATAATCCACGAACTAATCACGGTGGTAGGCAACCTTGTTAATAATGCATTGGAGGCCGTGGCTAATTCGCCTGTGAAATGTGTCAGTGTGGAGTGTATATATGATGAAGGAATTTTGCATATAATGGTTAGTGATACTGGGCCGGGAGTGGCTGAAAATCAGCGGCAGCAGTTATTTGAAAAGGGGTATTCGACTAAGGTTGGTAATCGTGGGCTAGGATTATCATTGGTTCAAAGCAGTATGGCAAGAATGGGCGGGACGATTGAGGTGCTTTCAGAGGTGGGACAGGGTACGCAGTTTGTTGTACGTATACCATACCAGAGTAAAGGTGAGCAAAATGATTAGAGTTTTAATTGTTGAAGATGACCCGATGGTGGCTGAATTAAACCGACGTTATCTTGAACAGATAAACGGATTTATATTAATTGCTATAGCCCGTAATGTGAATGAAGCTTTAATTTTGCTTGAAAAGCATGAAATTGACCTTGTTTTGCTGGACATATTTATGCCTGGGATGAATGGTTTGGAGTTATTGGATAAGATCAGGGAACAGGAACGGGACATTGATGTGATTGTAGTTTCGGCTGCTAGCGATATGCATACGATTAAAAAAGTGCTGCGTAGTGGTGTGGTAGATTATTTGATAAAACCGTTTGAGTTTGAACGGTTAAATACTGCTCTCTCCGATTATCGCAATCAGGCCTTATTTATGAGAAACCGGGATGTCATGAATCAGGCTGAACTAGACCGGCGTATTCTGGGCAGAGAGCAACAGGGACAAACTGAGTTAAACAAAGGCTTGTGCCGCAATACGCTTAAGGCCGTATGGGAAATTATACGAGCGACTAAAGGACAAGCATTTACTACCGAGGAAATGGCAAACAACGTTAGCATTTCGCGCGTATCAATGCGTAAGTATCTCGAATTTTTGAAGCAAATAGATATTTTAAGTATGGAAGTTATATATGGAACTGTAGGAAGGCCTGTATACAAATATCGATGTATCAATCCTGAAAGTAATGTGATAAAGCGTTATATCTGAACCGGCCGCAAGGCCGGTTTTTTACTTACTTTACTTACTAAATGTTTAAATAAATTGCATAAGATTTTCATTTTATCACCTACTGGTTAGTATTAAATCAAATAACTAGGAGGTGTATCTGTGAATAGTCAAAAGACGAATGAAGTAAGGATAACAGGGCAGGAAACAGAAACCGGATTTATGAGAATACTCAGTTTTAAGGTTGGCGTAATTCCTTTTCCGCTGTATCTCATACTAGCGCTAATCATTTACACAGCGTCCATTTATGGGAAGCTACCAACTGACATGATTGGTGGATTCGCGGTCATCATGATTATGGGGATTCTTTTAGGAGACGTGGGACAAAAGGTTCCGGTTCTAAAAGACATTGGCGGACCAGCGATTCTTTCGATATTTATTCCCTCCATTATGGTTTTTTACAAACTTATTAATCCTTCCGCCATGAACTCAATCACTGCTTTAATGAAAGGGTCCAATTTCTTGTATTTATATATTTCTTGTTTGGTGGCAGGTAGTATTCTTGGTATGAATCGCAAAGTTTTGATTCAGGGATTTGTGCGGATGTTCATTCCGCTAGTTGTTGGGACTCTTGCTGCAATTGCTGCAGGGTTGTTAGTTGGTACGTTGTTTGGTTACAGTATTCATCGAACATTCTTTTATATCATAATACCTATTGTCGGCGGTGGTATTGGTGAGGGTATTATCCCGCTTTCTATTGCTTACTCGGAAATACTCGGCAAGTCCCAGGAAGTTTTTATTCCCCAGCTTATTCCGGCAGCTATGCTGGGAAATATTGTTGCCATAATGGTGGCAGGCTACTTGAAGCGCTTGGGTGAAAAGCGCCCTGAACTTACTGGCAATGGGCTGCTTGTTAAAACAGGTAATGATAAAGAATTGGTAACGGTCCCAAATACTGAGAAGCCGATAGAGTTTCCGCTGATGGGAGCCGGATTGCTGATTGCTTGCAGCTTCTTTATCTGGGGCAAGTTTTCTGAAACATTTATCGGGATTCCAGGTGCTATCATCATGATCTTTTCCGCCGCAATTGTTAAGTATTTAAACGTCATGCCAGCTAAAATGGAACAGGGCGCGTACCATATGTATCGTTTTATTTCGGCCAGCCTCACTTGGCCGTTATTAGTTGGCTTAGGCGTTTTGTTCACTCCGTGGAAAGATGTTGTGGAAGTTTTAACAGACCCCGCTTATATCGCAATCTGCGCATCCACCGTTCTGGCGATGATCTCATCGGGATTCTTTATCGGTAAATACTTGAATATGTACCCCATCGAATCAGCCCTAGTGACAGGCTGTCATAGTGGTTTAGGTGGAACTGGCGATGTTGCTATTCTTTCCGCCTCCAATAGAATGGAATTAATGCCATTTGCCCAGATATCAACAAGAATTGGCGGCGCTTGTATGATAGTATTAGCTACAATACTAATGAAAATGTCACTATAAAATAGTTTTAACCTTCAGCTGGGAGTAACCCCATCTGAAGGTTAGTCACCGGACAAACCTATAAAAATGGAGTGTGAAGATGAATGAGCATTAGAGAAGATGCAATTGAATTACACAAAAAACACCAAGGTAAACTGGCTGTAACCAGCAAAGTGCCTCTAGCTTCCAAGCGAGACTTGAGTTTAGCCTATACACCGGGTGTGGCAGAACCTTGTAAAGAGATTAAGATGAATAAGGATTTATCATTTGAATATACTTGCCGGGGGAATATGGTGGCTGTTGTGAGCGATGGAACCAGGGTGCTTGGTTTGGGGGACATAGGACCGGAAGCAGCCATGCCGGTAATGGAAGGTAAGTCTGTTTTATTCAAAGTATTTGGGGATGTTGATGCTGTTCCCATTTGTCTTGACACCAAAGATCCTGACAAGATTATTGAGACAGTACGGTTACTGCAACCGACCTTCGCCGGAATTAATTTAGAGGATTTGTCTTCGCCAAAATGTTATGATATTGAAGATGCGCTGAAAGCACAAATGGACATTCCTGTTTTCCATGATGATCAGCACGGTACAGCTATAGCAGCCCTATCTGCTGTTATTAACGCTCTGCGTCTGGTTAAGAAAGATTTGACGAATGCGAAAATTATCGTGAATGGGGCAGGTGCCGCCGGTACTGCGATTGCACGTTTAATCGTGAATGCTGGCGCGAAAAATGTTATTGTTGTAGATATTAACGGGGCTTTATATGAGGGCTTGACTGGACTGAATCGGATTCAGGAGCAACTGACCAAAGTAACCAATCCCCAAAAACAACAGGGAAATCTATGCGACATGGCCCAAGGAGCCGACGTTATTATTGGTGTTTCGGCACCGGGAGCATTTACCAAAGAGATTATCGGCAACATGAACTCTGATGCTATTGTTATCGCTATGGCGAACCCTGAACCGGAAATAAGTTATGCCGAAGCCAAGGCCGCTGGAGCAAAGGTTGCGGGTACAGGCCGCTCAGATGCGCCTAATCAAGTTAATAATGTAATGGTTTTCCCTGGCGTTTTCCGTGGCGCGATTGATGTACGCGCACGTCAAATTAATGAAGAAATGAAAATTGCCGCAGCCTATGCAATTGCTGATCTGATTCCCCAAAATGAATTGAGAGAGGATTATGTTGTACCAGATGCATTTGATTCACGAGTTTCTCCAGCAGTCGCAGCAGCTGTCGCTCGTGTGGCAATGCAAACAGGTGTGGCACGGGTTCAGGTTGATCCTGAGCAGATAAGAGAAAAAACCGCTGCCCGTATTAACCTTGGACGTTAGATGTTAATAAGGGGAGGAGAACGTCTTTTGTATGGCAACTTAATTTTTCGTTGTTATACCTGGATGCGGTGAAAAGTGGGCTGAACCTTTAGGTAAGAAATATTTTCAGCCGTTTATTTTGATAAGTTCATTATTGGGGCAAAGTAGAAAAGACGGGCACTACCAACTTAGCGGTAGTGCTCGTCTTTGTCCTGCATTTTCTTTAAAAGGGCAGGAATAATACACTTCCTCCTGTAATGTCACAGGGACAGGTCCATTGACATTCTGAAAATCAACTGGTAAACTTTGTATAAATGTCACAGGGACAGGTCCATTGACATTCTGAAAATCAACTGGTAAACTTTGTATATAGGGGGGTTAGTATGCCAAGATATGCCCGAATAAAAAGCCAAACGCAGATTTACCACATCATACTACGTGGTAATAATCGGGAAAAAATATTCAGAGATGAAGAAGATAAGTCAAAAATCATTCTTATACTCGAAAATAAAAAGAAGTTCGGGGAATATTTCCTCTATGCATATTGCGTAATGGATAATCATATCCACCTAATCATCAAAGAAGGTAATGATACAATAGCAAGTATCGTTAAAAGAATTGCCGCCAGCTATTCCTATTATTTCAACAAAAAATATAAAAGAATCGGGCACGTGTTTCAGGAAAGATTTAAAAGTGAAAATATTGAAGATGAAAGCTATTTACTAACAGCTATAAGATATGTTCATCAAAATCCTATAAAGGCTGGAATTGGAACTATTGAGGGGTACAAGTGGAGTAGCTATAGGGAATATATAGGTATTGGTAGAAAATTAACGGATACTGAAGAAATATTGGGTATTCTTTCGAACGCTCATGATCAAGCCCGTAAAGAGTTTGTACGGTTCAATCAGGAGTTTATTAGCGAAAAATTTCTGGAAGTTAGTGAAGAGAAGGAATTAGATCAGTTTAACGTGACAGAATATATTAACAGCTATTTGGCTGAAAAAGGTATTGGAATTATTGATCTGAGAAATATAAGCAATAAGCTACTGAGAGAGGACTTAATAAAGCTTCTGATGGCTAAGTCTAATTTGTCTCTAAGAGGGATTGCAGCCGAGTTGGGTCTAAACCGGGAAATGGTGCGGAAGTCAGTTGTGTCGAAGGACCTGTCCCCGTGACTGGTCAATCTCAACCCCATCAACCTTGGCGGATGCAATTTCATCTTCCAGGTTTTTCATTGCTTCCCGTAATTTTTTTTTTGATAATAGCCTGTTAAGGCAAGCATGCGGGTGTCCAGGACTTAGTCCCTTCCAAATAGAAAACAGAGGGAATTTTCCAAGCACTGGATCCAATGGAGGTTTGACAAAATATAATACAGGAGGATACTATGAGCAAATATAAATATCTTCTGCTGACGGCGGTAGCAGTATTTTGGTTGGCTGCCACCCCCGTCGGAGCTCAGACCATAGTTTATATACCAATGGATGATCGTCCGGTTAATCTGGATTATGTAGTCGACACAGCTAAGGCAGCCGGCGTGGATATTGTGGCACCGCCAGCGACCCTGCTCGGTAGTCGCAATGAGCCGGGCGATCCGGATGGCCTGTGGGGGTGGCTGCTTGATCACGCCCTCATTGCCGACAGGGTGGTGGTATCAGCCGATTCTCTCTTGTATGGTAATCTAGTGCTCTCGCGCACGCATAACATTGCCGTGAATGTTATTGAGGACAGGCTTAATAATTTCTCCAAGTTGAAAGCTCTTAATCCGGCAATGAGTATATATGTTTACTCTACCATTATGCGTACACCTAAATCTGGCGAAGGCGGAGAAGAACCGTCCTACTACGAAGTATATGGGCCAAGTATTTTTCGTATTTCCGCCTTGCGTGATCAGGCTGAGATTCGTGGCCTGAAGCGTCATGAGGAAAGCGAGCTGCGTGGCTTGTTGGACGAGGTGCCACAAGCAATATTGACCGACTGGTATGCCCGAAGGGAGAAAAACTTCATTGCTAATCAGCGTTTAATCAATTACGCTAAAAACGATACCCTTACTTATTTGTTGATGGGGAGAGATGATTGCTCGCCCTATTCCCAGTCACATATGGAGTCTCGCCATCTGGCTGCAGAGACAACTGAACTTCCGATGAACAGATACACCTCTTTCCCTGGAGCTGATGAGCTTGGAATGCTAATGGTGACGAGGGCGATCAATAATGCCACAGTTCGCACGCCAAAGGTGCGGGTATTGTTTGCTCCCGGTGCCGGTCGGGACACGGTGCCTTCCTATGAGGACGTCGCGGTCGGCCAGACCATCAACGCCCATATCTTTGCTGCCGGCGGCATACCGCTGAATTCAAAGCTGGCTGACCTGACGCTGGCGGTAAATACGCCTGAGGATGGTGTTACCCATGAGGCCGATAGCACCTTTAACCGTGACCAGTTTAGGGCGGCACCCGTCGCGTTGGCGGCGGATGCCGCGCGTGAGGCGGCATCCGGGCACCGGCTGGCTGTGGCAGATATCGCTTTTGCCAACGGCGCGGATAACGCCTTCATGTCCGAGTTGCGCAAACGTGGACTGCTGTTTAAGCTGGAGTCCTACTCGGGTTGGAATACTGCGAGCAATACTATCGGTTATGCAATCGGCCAGGGAATGTTGGCCAGTAAGATGGCATCAGTGGACAAGAACAGGCTCCTTGCAGTGAGACTTTTGGACGACTGGGCTTATCAGGCCAATGTCCGGGGCGCGGTAGGGACAGAAGTGCTCTTCCCACTTGGCGGCAACTGGTCTTATCTCGATAAGTTAACTCCCAGATTGACGGTCGAGACCGAGCAGCGGCTGCGGGCTTTCGCCGCCACCAATTTTCCTGAGTATCCGCTGAATAATTTCAAGCTGGCCTTTCCCTGGAACCGGATGTTCGAAGTAAAGATAGAGTTGTATGAATTTCCAAAAAGTTAGCCACTGACATGCTAAATGGAGCCTAATTTAGCGTAACCCTATTGGAATGCCACCCCTTTAGTAGACGAGAAGTATGATTAAAACGTACAAATTGTTTATTAAGGGGGTATTATAACGACCAAAGCGAACTTTACTATATGGCAGGGAATACTCAATTATAAAAAACCATTGAGAGCAACAGGGTTTATGACAATGTGTAAAAGGAGATGCGAAAATGAAGTGTTTATATTTTGATGATATACTAACCTTTATTGAAGATTATCCTCAGCCTAAGAGAGACAAAGGGGAGGTCCTAATTAAAATCCATTATGGAGCCATCTGTAATACAGATAAAGAAATCATTAAGGGTTATAAAGGTTTTCAGGGAATTTTAGGACACGAGTTTGTGGGAGTAGTGGAAGAGGCCGATGATCCAACTTATATTGGTAAACGCGTAGTTGGCGAAATTAACCTGGGTTGCGGAGAATGCGAGCGCTGTCGTCAAGGCTACAGTAACCACTGTAAAAACCGTAGAGTACTAGGTATTACCAACAAGGATGGAGCCTTTGCCCAATATATTACTTTGCCGCTAGCAAATCTGCATCTGATTCCTGATGATGTTGCTGATTTAGAAGCGGTGTTTGCCGAACCGCTGGCTGCTGCGCTGGAAATTACCAACCAATGCCATATCAAGCCAACTCATAAGGTAGTTATTGTGGGAAATGGCAAGCTTGGACAGCTGATAGGACAGGTACTCAGCCTTACTGGCTGTGATTTAACTATATTAGGAAGAAATGAAAAATCATTGCTTTTGCTAACAAACAAGGCGAGGGTCCAGTTAATTTCCCAGGTTGACTATGAGAGTTATTTTGATGTAGTAGTAGAGGCTACAGGGAATCAGGCTGGCCTAAGCTATGCGCAAAAAATAGTAAAACCGATGGGAAAAGTGGTGCTGAAAAGTACTTATCACGACCAGGCATTATTAAATCCGACCTTATGGGTAGTCAATGAAATCACGTTAGTAGGATCCCGTTGCGGTCCCATGGAAGCAGCTCTCAGATTACTAGAAAAGAAACTGGTCTCAATGGAAGGCTTGATTGGCGGAGTGTATACATTGGAAGAATACCAAACAGCATTTGCTGATCAGAACTCATTAAAAAGTGTATTTAAAATTGTTGAATAAAGATTGTCTTGCCAAAAACATGTAATTATCGCGATTACATGTTTTTTCCACTTTAGGAGAAACTATTCACGGGTATCACTAAGGGGGATTAGGTATGGAGAAATCAAGCTAAAGATAAATCCTTCCGGCATATTGCTGGAAGGATTTTTTGACGTATAATGAATGTATTGTTAAACTAAGATGATAGACAGTACGATAAAGTAAGGGGGGTGAGATAGTATGTATTTAGATCGTTTAAAAGTATCACTTATTTTTTTTATTGGTATTTTAATAGTCGGTATTATTGGTTTTATGGCACTAGAAAATCTATCATTTTATGATGCCACCTATTTGGCGGTGGTAACAATCGCTACTGTCGGTTTTGGCGATATTGTTCCTAAAACATCGGCTGGCCGAATGTTTACTTGTTTGTTTATTATTATTGGAGTCGGGATGGCTTATTATACTTTTACATTAGTAATCAGTATGTCGATAGAAGGACGATTAAAAGATTTTTTTGGGAGGAAGGGTATGAATAGGCGTATTGCAAGTTTAGATAATCATATTATTGTATGTGGCGCTGGCAAGGTTGGAGGAAATGTGATTCAGCGTTTGCAGGATGAAAGGCAGGCCTTTGTAGTTATTGAAAAGGATTTGGAACTCTATGAACAGTTATGTGAAGAAAAAGTGTTAACCATTCATGGAGATGCTACGCTTGATGAAATATTATTACAAGCCGGCGTCAAAAGGGCGAAAGGCTTGATTACAGCCTTGTCTCATGATGCAGATAATGTATATGTAACCCTCACTGGGAAAAGTCTCAATCCAGAGATGACGATTGTAGCAAGAGCTGATAGAGCGGAAGCAGAAGAAAAGCTGCGCCGTGCGGGGGCTACCACAGTTATTTTTCCATCTGTAATGGGGGGGCGGCAGATGGTATCGGCTATGATAAAACCTGTTATTATGGATTTTGTTGAAAACTTG
This sequence comes from Sporomusa silvacetica DSM 10669, assembly GCF_002257705.1. Lineage (GTDB taxonomy): Bacteria > Bacillota > Negativicutes > Sporomusales > Sporomusaceae > Sporomusa > Sporomusa silvacetica. The sequence continues at coordinate 28,417 of NZ_LSLK01000100.1, read as the reverse complement.
TTTTACAATCAAGAATTACATATGGATATTGCCGAGGTTACAGTACAGCCAGCGTCTCCATTAGTAGGGAAAAACTTCATTGAAAATGATATTAAAGGACGATTCAATTCGATTGTAGTGGCCATCAAGCGGGATAATAAGCTAATTACTAATCCTCCGGGAACACAAGTTATAATCGCCGGTGATATTATGATTGTTCTTGGTCAGAGGACAACCTTAAGCGAATTGAATGAATTGGCATTAGCAAAATAGAGAGCGCAAAGGCGTTTAAGAGAAGGATTAGAAGCAAGAAGATAGTATTATAAAAGTAGCTGCTCGAATAAAGACTAAAGGCCGGTGGGTTTTCCTTTATATCTGGCCAAACCTAATTATGGGGGGAATGCCAACATTGCATATAAATCTCGAATAAATACGATATCAAAAAGCTTGTTCGCTGAAAGATAGGTAATGAAGGTGGTACTTTAATTTATGATAACATTTGTTGTTCTTTTTATTGCAGCTTTTTGTGCAGGTGTTCAAAATGCATTAGCTGGCGGAGGATCATTCCTTACTTTTCCAGCATTGATGTTTACGGGATTGGATGCGCGGGCGGCCAATATTACATCGACTGTCGCACTTTTTCCGGGGCAGATTACAACAGGTTTTGCCGGGCGAAAAAATGTTTCAGGCTTACCCCAACTATCATTTAAAGTTCTGTTTGGCGTTAGTTTGATTGGCGGTGTTTTTGGTGCTCTTCTTTTGCTGATGACGCCTGTTTCGATTTTCGAATTTTTGGTACCGTGGTTGGTTCTATTCGCTACATTTGTTTTCTTATGGGGGAGCTTTTTTCGGAAAACAAACGAAAATTCAAAGCCCTTAGGGCCTGGTAGTTCATTAGCCATGCAATTTGCTATTTCTATCTACGGAGGATATTTTGGTGGAGGAATTGGCATCTTAATGTTGGCTGCATTGACAATTGCAGGTTTGGATGTACGCAAGGCAGGAGCGACCAAAAATGTATTGGCTGGAGTAATGAACGCTTCTGCCGTTTTGATTTTTCTTTTTTCTCGGGATGTTGCGTGGACCCAAGTTATGGTGGCCTCGGTTGCCTCTATTGCAGGCGGCCAGATAGGAGCTTACGCGCTAAAGCGGGTAAATGAAAAGATATTGCGAATTTGCATTATTATCCTTGGCTTTGGCTTAGCCATTGGACTTTTTGTAAAGGCCCATGGAGCATAGTACAGCCTTAAATAGATGTAATGCCGTCTATAGAGGCGGGAATATAATAGTTGTAGATCTGATGTGTTCAGCGAATAGGAAAGGATGTATGGAAATGAAAGTATTATTGCATTTAGCGGATGGATTTGAGGAGATAGAAGCAATTAGTGTCGTTGATATTTTACGCAGAGCAGGTATTACTATTCAAATGGTTTCTATCATGGGGAAAAGGGAAGTAACAGGCGCACACAATATTACGGTGATAGCGGATGTGTTATATGAGAGTGTTGAATATTCGGATGTTGACATGATAATACTGCCGGGGGGATCGCAAGGAACGCAAATTATGGACAAACATGCTGGTTTAAATGAACAGCTAGTAAGAGCTGTGGAACAGGGAAAATGGGTTGCAGCAATTTGTGCAGCTCCGGCTATTTTAGGTAAATTAGGGCTTCTCAAAGGGAAATCAGCTACTTGTTATCCAGGGCTTGAGCAGCATTTACAAGATGCAGATACAAGCATGCCAGACAGTACAATAATTGATGGTAATATAATTACTTCACGTGGACCGGGTACTTCTCCGCACTTTGCACTAACAATAGTAGAAGTCTTAAAGGGGTTAGAATTAGCAAATACCATAAGGCAAGAAATGATTATCTGACTAAAGCCTATGCCCAGAAGGAAGAGCCTGGTATAAATCCTGCCAAATTTTGTATGAATTTGGCAGGAATTTTGTATATTTAGGGGAAGTAATAATGAATATAAGTAGTTGTTATTGCCGATTATAGACTGGCGGGACGGACAGAAATATGGTTGAGATAAATAGTATTAGTAGCTGAAAGGAGATTTAACGTGAAACCGGACGATGAGACACTGGAGAGCCGTGAAATAAATGAATTGCGCGAGACAGTTAAGCAACTGCAGCATATTAAGGAAAAACTACAAAGAAGCGAAGAGCGATACCGGTTTCTCACTGAGCATTCGGTTGATGCGATTTGGCGGCTCGACGACCAGTTGCGATTTGTGTACGTATCTTCAGCGGCAAAGAATCTCTTGGGCTATCAACCTGAAGAAATAGTCGGGCGGCATCTTTTCGAGATTCTTGTACAAGAATCGATAGATACTGTTAGCCAAGGATACGCAAGCCGTAAGGCCCTGCAAGAAGCAGGGCAGAGATGGGGGAGTTCAACGTATACTGTCGAGGTGATCCATAAGGAGGGACATCCTATTTGGATGGAGGTTACAGTAAACCCGATATTCGGAACTGGAAATCAGTTGATTGGGTACAATGGCATTACTCGCGATATCAGTGTGCGCCGAAGGGATGAAGAAGTTATTCATCAATACGCATTCCGTGATCCACTTACAAATCTGCCGAATCGACGGTCATTTGAAGAAGAGCTTGGACGTGTGATTGATCAACATAAGGATTTTAATAAATCATTTGCTGTTATGTTTCTTGATGTTGATGGCTTGAAAAAAGTTAATGATGCATATGGGCATTCTATTGGCGATGCATTGCTTCAAGTAGTGGCCGACAGGGTTTGCCACGTAATGCGTAAACAGGATTTCATTGCCCGCTTAGCTGGCGACGAGTTTGTGGCTATATTACCTGGAATCGGAGACAACTCAGCAATCGACCTTTTAGCAACCCGTCTAGTTGAAAGTTTTTATCAGACAATACTCATTGGTGCCCACAAAGTAAGAATCGGTGTGAGCATCGGTATAAGTTTTTTCCCCGAAGACGCAGACAGTGTTAATACTTTGATAAGCTATGCCGACCAAGCCATGTATGAGGCAAAGAAAAATGGGGGCAGCAAATATGTTTGTTACGGGTAAATTACGCTAGCCGTTTACGATGGTTCCGCCATTGACGTGCAGTATCTGCCCTGTTATATAGGAGGAATCCTGTGAGGCCAAAAAGAGATAAGATGGCGCAACCTCGGCTGGCTGCCCGGCACGTTTCATCGGCGTATCTTGCCCAAATTGGGCTACGTGTTGTTCGTTGAACGAGGCCGGAATAAGGGGTGTCCATATTGGTCCGGGAGCAACGCCGTTTACGCGGATACCTTTTCCAATAAGTGACTGCGAGAGTGAGCGGGTAAAAGTGACGATTGCGCCCTTGCTGGCTGCGTAGTCCATTAGCAACTCATGACCCTCATAAGCAGTAATGGATGTTGTATTTATAATAACACATCCATTGGTTAAGTGAGGTAAGGCGGCTTTGCTGAGATAAAAGTACGAGAAAATATTCGTGCGGAAGGTTCGTTCCAACTGCTCAGCGGTAATATTCTCCAGGGTTGTTTGGACATGCTGTTCCGCGGCGTTGTTGACTAGGATGTCAAGATGACCTAACTCGCTAATTACTTGAGTGACTGCATATTTACAAAACTCTTCATTTCCAACATCACCGGCAAGAAGAAGACAACGATGCCCGAGGTTTTCGATATCGCTTTTGGTCATATTTGCATCATCATGTTCATTGAGATAAATGATTCCGATGTCAGCGCCTTCCAGCGCGAACAACAGGGAAACAGCTCGACCAATTCCACTATCACCGCCGCTGATTAATGCTATTTTTTTATCTAATTTACCGCAAGGCTTATAGTCTTGCTTAACTGAAATCGGGCGAGGGTTCATAGCGAGTTCACTACCTGGTTGTTGATCTTGCTGTTGAGGTGGGAAAGAGGAAGGTTTATTTGCCTGCTGGCTATTGTTCTCCATATCCAGACTCCTTTACAAATTGCTTTAAAAACCTACTCGCAGCGGTGTGGACAAAAACTGTCTAACACTTTGCTAAATCCAGATATATTCTAAACCAGTCAGCGGCTTGATTGGCCACTTGCTCAAGGGTTCCAGCTTCCTCAAATAAATGAGTAGCGCCTGGTACGAGGAAGAGCTTCTTAGTCGATTGTAATTGGTTAAAGGCCTTTTCATTCAATTCTATTACGCCAAAATCATGACCACCAACAAGAAGCAAAACAGGAGCGATTACTCGGTCTAAGTCGTCCCCTGCTAAGTCAGGGCGACCGCCCCGGGATACCACTGCCTGGACTGAAGTTTGCATAGCTGACGCTTTCAATGCCGCAGCAGCACCGGTGCTTGCCCCAAAATAGCCTATAGGCAGACGCTGAGTTTGTATTTTATTTCGTATCCAATCGGTAGCTATGATTAGCCGTTGCGTAAGTAGATCAATATCAAACCTTGTGTCATAATTTCTATCTTCTTCAGGTGTTAATAGGTCCATAAGCAAAGTTGCCAGTTCATTATTATTTAATACACGTGCAACATAATTGTTGCGAGGACTGTGACGGCTACTGCCGCTGCCGTGGGCGAAAAGTACAATTCCCTGCGAGTTGGCGGGTACTCTAAGTTCCCCTTCAAGCAAAGCGGTATCTGCCGGAATGTGTACCAATTCTTCTGTTATGCTCAAAAATTACACCTCCAAACGGTCAGGTAGTTATCTTGTACTATTACTATACCGACAAGCGTTACAAGCTATACAATTCTTATTTTCAATACCTTTGCCAAAAGCTGAAGAACTAACTACAAGCTTCGAACAAGCGGCCCAAGCGACTGCACAGGTAAGTAACAAAAGTTAGAGTGTCGTGGGGACAGGTCCGTTGACACACATAAAAAGCCAAGCGCAAATTTACCACATCATGCTATGAGGTAATGACGGGAGATAAATATTCAGAGAAGAAGACAAGTTTAAATTGCTTACACTAGAAGATAAATGGTGTGAAGGTCACTTGTGTCAATGGACCTGTCCCCTCGACAAGAGAAAATCTGCGTAAACTTCTGCAGGAAATGTATGTTCAAATGTCTTGCAGGAGTTTTTATATTTTATGGTAAATAATTGATAGTAAATATTTGCTATCTTAGCTGGAGCTTTATTAATATTCTTGCGTTTCCTGGGGAAATGATTGGGGGTATGTGGTAAATTGCAAGATAAAACAAAGTTGACAATTGACGCATATAATAAAAACTTTGCTGGTTATGCTGATAAATTTATGAAATATAGTCCATATGCTCAGCATGTTATCGAGTTTGCGGGTTTATTAGAAGATGATTTTAAAGTATTGGATATTGGTTGTGGGCCTGGAAATGTGGCAAAACAATTATGTGCTGTAAGGAGATTAGAGATTACTGGAATTGATTTATCTTCTGAAATGTTAGAAATAGCTAAAGTCAGTGTTCCAGATGGAATTTTTCAGCTTCAGGACTTTCGCAAAGCAAGATTTTTGTCAGAATACTTTGATGCAGTAGTACTTTCTTTTAGCATTGTTCATTTGGATGATGACGAAGTGAATGAGGTATTAGCTAATGCCGTAAAGTGGCTCAGGAGTGATGGTTATCTTTATGTTAGCTTTATGGAAGGAAAGCAAGCTGGCTTTGAGACGACTAGTTTTTCTTTACAGCCGCTATATTTTAATTATTTTCAAGAAGCTAAAATCGAAGCTTTTTTTAAAGCGAATGGAATTGATTGCTTTCGTAGTATCAGGCAAGATTATTTAGAGCCAGATGGGAGTAACACTACCGATGTTTTCCTGTTTGGGAAAAAACAGCAGGGGTAGATTCTAGTGGAAGGAGCTGACTATGTCAATGCAAGCTTATAAAAGTAGTTTCAGAAATTGGCAGAAACAATTCGCGACCACCGTTATCAGTGTAGTAATATTGCTATTTAGCATCACACCAGTTGCAGCTGAGTCCCAGCAGATTAAGGACTGGAATAGCGCGCTCGCTGCGATTGATGCCCAGATTCAGGCCCAAGGAACCAGCCCGGCACAGACTGTGAGTGGTCAGAGTGCAGTGAATATTGTTCCTGGTATTACTGATGCTTTATTGGAACAAAAGAGACAAATTTTGCTAGCTGCGGGGTTTACTAATTTTGCCAGCCAAAATTACTATAGTAATTTTTATTCGTTTACAAGTACGCCAGGTATTACTGATACGGCGGTTCGGATAGTGGAAACTGAGCAAGACATGAAACTAGTCCGCAGAGGCAATCATCTGAAATCAGATGAGATTACCCAGGGTTATTTAGGTGCATGGTGGTCAGATAAATACTTTTCTGTAGAAGATTCACGCAATGCACAGGCGATATTGGCTGGCTGGGGTTCTGATTTACAGGATATTTATGTGATTTCCGTACCAAAGGGAACTCAACTTATTGCCGGTACCGCATCGCCAATGGCTGATGGAAGTGAATATCGTAGTGGGGGAGCTTATCAGTATTGGAAACGTAGTGGTCAACCTGAAAATACAATGTCTTGGCTGGTATATGCTTTGTATGCGCCTAATTATCTATCAAGTTATAGTGCGGCAATTACCAATGGGCAAAATCTAAGCCGAGGGGTTATTGACGATTTAGGTCTACATATGTATGAGCTGCGTAATTCTCAAGTCGTAGCAAGAAAAGAAAATAATGATATATGGGTAAGTCCTTTTGGCAGTGATACGAGTTACACGAATGGATTTGGATCCAACTATCATGCTCAGACGAAAGGCATGCAGTTGGGCTGGGAAAAACTAGTTAAAGGGGCCGCTGTTGGGGAAAAGAATAAAGTGTACGTTGGTTTCATTGCTGGACGTGGAGAAACTAATCAAAGGAATACGGCAAGTAACGTAAAGAATGAGATAACAGGAAATTATGGTGGCCTCTATTCTGTAATCAGGACGCCAATGGAAGCCAACCATTCTGGTTATTTTAATGCAGCCTTACTATTTGGCAATCTGGATTTTACCAACAATGTGCCAGGTTATTATGGGTACGGTCTTAAACAGCAGTATTCGGGACAGCTATTTGTTACTTCGCTGGAACATGGTGTGACTTTTCAACAGAAGCACGGTCTGGTACTGGAACCACAAGTGCAATTATCATATATTGGTATTCATCAGGGAGGCTTTACCGATAATGTGGGGGCAAATGTGTCGCTAAAAAAAGGTGACTCCTTACAAGGGCGGCTAGGCCTGCAACTGCGTAAGGCGGTAACGCAAAGTAACGGAAAATTAATGACTACCTTGTTGGGGGTAAATTATATTCATGAGTTTAAGGGCGATAATGTAGCAGATATTTCGGGTGAGCAAAGCCAAAACAGACTTGGAAGCAATCTATATCAAATCAATTTTGGGTTAAAGGCTGGTTTAAGCGACAATTTATATATAGAAGGACAATTCAGCAAGCTATTTGGCGATAAACGTGGTTGTCAAGGAAATCTATCCTTAAAGGGATATTGGTAAGAGGAAAAAGTGCTGTGCACCTGTTTGCTAAACAGTATTTCTATTATTTGTAATAATTTGTTAGTTAATTACTCGTATATAGTTGAAAATGGTGATTAGATATGTTACTATGAGCCTAAAAGAATATCGACGTTTCAAGGGGGGCTGGAAAGGCCGGCTGAGATATAGATCTAATAAAATCTATGACCCTTTAACCTGATCTGGGTAATGCCAGCGTAGGGATGATGGTATAGAGTTTTTTGTACTTTAAGCGCATCCTTATGGGTGTGCTTTTTATTTTTTAAAAAAAGGGGTGGTATGTTGGATGTCGAATGAAAATCATACATTAGGGTTTAATCATTACTTGTTTTTGTGGTTTGGTGCTGCTGTATCCATTGCTGAGATTTTAACAGGCGGACTTTTGGCTCCACTTGGTTTTTACAGTGGCATAGCAGCTATCGTGATTGGCCATGTGGTCGGAACTGGTATTTTAGTGCTGGGTGGGATAATTGGTACTCAGGAACGGATACCGGCGCTGGTATCAACTCGGATTTCTTTTGGCGAATATGGGTCTTATTTATTTTCGGTGTTAAATGTTTTGCAATTGGTAGGGTGGACGGCAGTTATGATTATTGCGGCTGCCCGCTCAGCTAATGAGATTAGTAAGCTGCTCTGGGGATTAGATCAGCTTTCTGTATGGACAATTGGCATTGGTGGCTTAGTCCTTGTTTGGATTGCGCTTGGCCGGGAAGGAGGCCTGAAAAAAGCCAATATGGTGGCTGTATTCCTTTTGCTTGGTATCACCATCGTGTTAAGTACTGTTGTATTTAAAAATAGCACTGCGTTAACTGCGCCACCTGCCGGGGGCCTGTCTTTCGGCCAAGCCGTAGAATTAAGTGTCATTATGCCGCTTTCGTGGCTGCCCTTAATTGCGGATTATACACGTTTTGCCAAAAATAATAAAAGCGCAGCTTGGGGGAGTGGCTTAGGTTACTTTGCGGGCAGCTGCTGGATGTATATTATTGGATTGGGAGCTGCCATTGCTGCTGGTAATGCAGAACCTTCGGCCATGATGCTGGCCGCAAATCTAGGGTTATCAGCATTGGGGATTGTAGTCTTGGCAACGGTAACAACTACTTTTTTGGATGCATATTCAGCAGGTGTGAGTTTTGCAAATATTTTCCCGAAACTCAATGAGAAACGGGTAGCTTTAGTTATGACGGTGATTGGCACAATTGCTGCCCTGTGGTTTAATATTGAACAGTATGAGAATTTCCTCCTGGCCATTGGTTCTGTTTTTGCGCCCTTGTTTGCCGTTTTGTTGACAGAGTATTTTATTATTAAAAATCGCAAGGTTCAAGCTAAAATACTAATTAATTGGGGAGCGCTACTTATTTGGGCGTTGGGAGTAGGCTTGTATTATCAGTTTATTAAGCTGGACTTTGTGTTAGGCGCTACCATACCAGTAATGATGATAACGGCGTTACTATATAGAGTGACATGGGGGGTTACGAAACAATGGAAATACTGCAAAAAATATCAGATAGCCTCTTAGCCTTGAAGACTAAGAAACCATTAGTGCATCATATTACTAACTATGTAACAGTAAATGATTGTGCCAATATAACCTTGGCAATTGGTGCTTCGCCGGTTATGGCTGATGATATTGAGGAAGTAGAAGAAATGGTGTCGTTTGCGGCTGCCTTGGTATTGAATATTGGAACGTTGAATTCCCGGAGTATTGAATCCATGGTTGCTGTCGGCAAAAAAGCCAAGGAGAAAGGAATTCCCATTATTTTTGACCCAGTGGGGGTGGGCGCTACAACTCTTCGTACCGCTACGGCTAAGAGGATTATTCAGGAGGTTTGTCCTTCGGTGATTCGTGGCAATATGTCGGAGATGAAAATTATTGCTGGAGTTGCTGCAGATATCAAGGGTGTTGATTCTGTTGCTGACGAGGTAGACGGAGAAGAGGTGGCGCGGCAGCTTTCCCAGAAACTGGGCTGCGTAATTGCTATCACGGGTAAGCAGGATATTATTGCCCACGGAAAGCAGTTGTGTCGTATTAATAATGGTCATGCAATATTGTCGCAGGTAACAGGTACTGGCTGTATGGCCACTTCCCTGATTGCTTGTTACTGTGGTGCAACAGACGATTGGTTTACCGGAGCAGTTGCTGGCGTGATGACCATGGGATTAGCTGGCGAGTTGGCGCAGCAATCGTTACAGGCGGGAGAAGGTATTGGAACCTTTCGGGTTCGTTTGTTTGATGCAGTATGGTCGCTGACGCCAGAAGTCATAAGGAAAGGTGGCAGAATTACGAATGGATAAAAGGAATAGTAACTATTCATTATACTTAGTAACAGATAGAGGTTTGCTTGGAGATAAAGATCTTGCGAAAACTGTGGAACAAGCGATTCAAGGTGGCGTTACGGTGGTACAGGTAAGAGAAAAGAATCTGTCATCATTAGAATTTTATCAAGTGGCTTTAGTGATAAAAGGTGTTACTGAAAAATATGGTGTGCCGCTGATTGTGAATGATCGGGCAGATATTGCGTTGGCGGTAGATGCGGCTGGTCTACATATTGGGCAGGAAGATCTACCGGTAGTAGTGGCCAGGAAGCTGTTAGGGCCTGATAAAATTATTGGTGTATCTGCGGCAACGCTGGCAGAAGCTTTGCTGGCGCAAGACCAAGGTGCTGACTATCTTGGCATTGGAGCCGTATTCCCTACAAATACCAAAGATGATGCCGATAGTGTCAGTTTGGCAGAATTGGAAGCTATTAAAGCTAAGGTGAAGATTCCTATTGTCGCTATTGGCGGAATTAATGGGAGTAATATCCGCGATGTCATGAATACAGGTGTAGATGGGGTGGCAGTGGTATCAGCCATTGTTGCTGCAGCAGATCCTAAGGCAGCTACTTGTAAGCTTTTACAGCTGACGAAGGAGTAGAACAAGGAAAACTTGCAACTGGTAACGAAATGACAATACATACAAACCCCAGGCTCCAGCACTGGAGCCTGGGGTTTGTATGTATTGGAGATAAAATGAAAAAATATAATCAGGGGGGACGATCCTGGTGAGTAGCAATGTCGTAACAGAGCGAACTTTTGCGGAAACCATTCTCGCGAATGGGGGACGCCTTTATAGAGTCGGTGGCTGTGTCCGTGATACGGTGAGAGGAATTGCGCCGAAAGATATTGATTTTTGCGTAGTTGGCATGGTTAAGAAAAACTTCAAAGTACTCTTCCCTGAAGCCGATGAATGTGGCAAGTCTTTTCCGGTTTTTCGGCTGGTCATCGATGGCAGACCGTGTGAAGTTGCCTTTGCCAGAACGGAGCGAAAGGTCGGCAGCGGCTACAAAGGTTTCAAGATTGCATCAAACCCTAAGATAACCATTGAAGAAGACCTATTTCGGCGTGATACAACTGTGAATTCCATTGCCGTAGATAGTTTGACTGGAGAAATGATTGATCCTTTCCATGGAATCCAGGATATTAAAAACAAGATACTTCGTGCCACTAGTCAGCATTTTGTTGATGATCCCATACGTGCCTTACGGCTTGCAGGACAAGCGGCGCGCTTAGATTTCGCCATCGATGATGAGACACTGATTCTTGCAAGTGGCGCTGCTGATGAACTTGGCGGCGAGCCTGCTGAACGGGTGCTTACCGAATTGACAAAGGTCTTGAACGACGCTCCGGCCCCGGCACGTTTTTTTAAGGTTTTGGTTCAGAGCAATTTACTGCCACGTGTGTTTGAAGAAATAGCGGACTTACCCGCAGACCAATTTGCTATTGCAATGGATCGCCTGGATTCGGTGGCAAAAGCTACGTCAAGTCCAAAGCTAAGGTTTGCCAGTTTGAGCCTTGTGATGGACCACCAAAGTCTATACCACTGGAATAGCCGCATGACGTTGCCTGGTGACTGGCTTACTGCGTCTGTAACTGCCAGTAAAATTATGACATTGCTGGAGGTCCCTGAACCGGAAAAAATTGTAGCCGCAATTGATACTCTGAGGCGTGGTTCGTTGACTGTAGAGGAATTTGATATCATTTCACAGGCAATAAAATTACATATTCCGGCTTTGGGCCCGTTTAAGGCACTCCTGAATCTGGTGCAGGATGTTGTCCCTGCCGAATTAAAAGGTAAAGATATTGGTGAATGGCTGAGGCAAAAGCATAGTAAGGCCATTACCGGAGTTTGGGAAAAAATGAGGTTAGATAATGGATAATAACGGTTTTGATAAATGCAAGTTTAGCCAAGAAATCGTGCAAGCGCTAGAAGATTTAGGGTTTGAAACACTTACTGAGGTTCAGCAACAGGTAATACCCTTAGCTCTTGCCGATACGGATGTTATAGTAAGATCCCAGACAGGCAGCGGCAAGACAGCTGCTTTTGCCATTCCGGTTTGCGAAAAAATAGAAGTGGAACAAAGGTACCCCCAGGCACTTGTTCTTACGCCAACCAGAGAATTGGCGGTACAATTAAAACAGGATATCGCTAACATTGGCAGGTTTAAAAAAATAAGATGTGTGGCTCTTTTCGGTAGACAACCTATGGAAGCACAAAAAAGAGAGTTGAAACAAAGGGTACATGTTATCGTCGGTACACCGGGGAGAACATTTGACCACATTGTAAGAAAAAATGTTAATCTGGACGAGCTCAAATACCTTATTATCGATGAAGCAGATAAAATGCTGGACATGGGCTTTATCGACCAGGTCGAAGCAATAGTAAAAATGTTGCCAATTAATAGGGTAACTATGGTATTTTCGGCAACTATGCCGGACAAAATTCAGGAAATCTGCAATCAATATCTGCGTAATCCGGTAAAGATTGAAGTCGATTCAGAAATTCCTCCTGCCGAGTTGATTCAGCAGGCATGTTATGAGGTCCAAGATAGTGAAAAAATCAACCTTGCGCTGAAAATAATTTATACGAAGCGACCAGATAGTTGTCTGGTATTTTGTAACACCAGAGAAAGAGTAGAAATGCTATTTGACAAAATGAAAAAGGAAGGAGTTCACTGTGGCAGCTTGCATGGTGGCATGGAACAAAGGGAGCGGTTACAGGCAATGCAAAGCTTTAAGAGAGGCGAGTTTTCATTACTGATTGCTACTGATGTGGCAGCAAGAGGTATTCACGTCGATGGTATCGCTCTTGTTATCAATTATGATATACCTGTAGATAATGAAAGCTATGTTCATCGAATTGGCAGGACTGGGCGGGCTGGAAAGGAAGGTATGGCAATTACGTTCGTAACTCCGGATGAACGCAGTTCGTTAGCGGAGATAGAGCAATATATTGATTATCAGATACCGCGGCAAGAAACTCCGACAGTCGAAGCAGCTGAAAGCGGCAAGCTGATTTTTGATAAAAATAAGGCTATGCCTAATTATAAAAGCGATAAAAGTGACAATTTAAATAAAAATATAACTAGGATTCGGATCAATGCCGGGAAAAAGACAAAAATGAGACCTGGCGATATACTTGGCGCCATTACGAATATTGCCGGAGTTAGTGCAGCAGATACCGGCATTATCGATATTCAGGATACTTGTTCCTATGTTGAGATTCTTGGGGGAAAAGGGGATCTTGTAATGGAGGCACTCTTGCATACGAAGATAAAAGGGAAAGTGCATACGATAAAGAAAGTGAATATTTTTCCATAGGGAGAGGTGTTGCTGATGTCTATTCTTGCTGGTTTTTTGCATTATTATAAGCCGTATCGGCGGCTTTTTTATATTGATATGGCTTGTGCTATTATTGTCTCGGCCATTGATCTGGTTTTTCCGCAGGTGCTCAATTACCTGACAAAAAATTTATTAATCGCGCAAACAAGGGAGTTTATTGCCATTATCGGCTATGTCGGTGCAGGGATGATGCTCTTATACGGCGTCCGTTATGCCTGTCAATATTACATTACGACTTGGGGGCATGTGATGGGTGCGAGGATGGAAAGCGATATGCGGCAAGATCTGTTTGATCACCTACAGCGCCTTTCTTTTTCCTATTATGATAAGAACAATACCGGCGAGATGATGTCTAAACTGGTGTCTGATCTATTTGACATCTCTGAATTAGCTCACCACGGCCCGGAAAATATTTTCATCTCTTGTCTCAAACTGATCGGTTCCTTCATTTTGTTGCTGATGATTAATATACCGATGACGCTGATCTTATTTAGTATCGCGGTGAGTATGACTATTTTCAGCTACTACAAGAATAAGCGCATGAAAATACTCTTTTTGGAAAACCGTAAACGGATTGCCACTGTCAATGCCCTCGTGCAGGATAGCCTTGCCGGTATTCGCGTGATTAAGTCATTTGCCAATGAAGAGATCGAACAGAAAAAATTTCGCCGCGGCAATCTCGAATTTCTCGAATCGAAAGAAAGCGTGTACAAAATCATGGGGAGTTTCTACGCCGGTAACGGGTTATTGGAAGGTTTGCTGTATGTAGTGGTGCTGGTAAGCGGCGGCTATTTCATAGGAAAAGGTCAGTTAGAGGCCACTGACCTGGCGGTTTATGCACTTTATATTGCTATTTTCATCAATCCGCTGGATGTGTTGCTCAACTTTACCGAGCAATTTCAAAAAGGTTATGCCGGGTTTAAACGGTTCGCTGAGGTGTTACAAACACAGCCGGAAATTGTGGACAAAGAAGCGGCTACTCCCCTTACCAACGTAAAAGGAGGCATCGAGTACCGCCAGGTTTCCTTTGCTTATGAGGGGAACAATGATGTGCTTAATCAGGTTGATTTTACGGTTGAAGCCGGAAAAACCATCGCGCTTGTTGGCCCGTCCGGTGGTGGTAAAACAACAATCTGTTCCTTGCTGCCGCGTTTCTATGATGTGACAGCAGGCATGATTTTGATTGAGGGCCAGGATGTGCGTGACCTGACGATTACCTCTTTGCGCAATGCCATTGGCATTGTGCAGCAGGATGTGTATTTATTTGCTGGCAGCATACGGGATAATATTGCTTACGGTCGGCCGGACGCGACTGAAGAAGAGGTTATCGCAGCTGCGCAAAAAGCTAATATTCACGATTTTATCGCTAGCCTAGAAGAGGGCTATGATACCTATGTTGGTGAGCGGGGCATTCGTCTGTCCGGTGGTCAAAAGCAGCGTGTCGCGATTGCTCGTGTTTTCCTTAAAAATCCGCCGATTTTGATTTTGGACGAAGCGACTTCAGCTCTTGATAACGAGAGCGAACGACATATTCAAGCCGCTTTGGAAGAACTGGCCAAGCAGAGGACAACAATTATTATCGCTCATCGCCTGAGCACCATTCGTCATGCGGACGAAATCATCGTAATCAACGACGGGCAGATACAAGAATGCGGCAACCACCAAACGCTGCTGGCCCAGAATGGTCTATACGCTAAGTACTACAACATGCAGTTTGATGGATTAGAGATAATTGATTAGGGAGAGGAAAGCAGGAAAACAAAGGCTGATGTCGAAAAAATAATAATATGTACCAAATATAGGCTATTATGGAAAATGCTTGCGGAATAGCGGAGGTGTGCCGTATGAAACTCAGCGAGCTGAATCAGGTAAAAATAGCGAAGCAAACGTCTCTAGTTATGCCCGTCAACCAGCTAGAAGCACAAAGTGCTCAAACAAGTGAGGAACGTTTCCAAAGATATTGCGATACGATGACAGCTGGTTTTGCTTTGCTACAGGCTAAGCGCGATGCTGCAGGGCAAATTACAGATTTTGTCCACCAATATGTTAATGCGGCGGCTTGCCGGGACACTGGTATTACTCAAGACGAATTTCGCGACCAGACGATGCTGGAGTTATTTCCCCTGCCTAAATCAGCAGAGCAATTCGAAGCGTTTTGCCACGTGATTGAGACCGGAGAACAAATAAACCTATGTGTACCAGTTAACGCTAATGAAAACCATTCTTCTCCTACCCGAATTTTTGATATGAATGCCATCAAACTGAATGATGAGATTGCAGTTACTTGGCGTGACGTCACAGAAGAGAAGGCGATCAAGGCAAAACTACTCCGGCGAGAGTTGCAAATCCGGATGTTGCTTGAGAGTATGCCACTTGCGTTTAGCCGCTTTGACAGGCAGTTTCGTTGTATCTATGCCAACCCAACAGCGGTAAGGGAGTTAGGAATTACTGCTGCGACTGTTTTTTCCCCTGACCAATCTAAATTCGAAGAAGTATTGCGGACAGGCCGGGGCGTAGAATATGATATGCACCTTTTTTCTGTGCATGGCGAAAGCAGATATTATCAGGTCCATATTGTGCCAGAGATAGATGAATTGGGACAGGTCGAATTTTTCTTGGTAAGTACGAAAAATATCTCAGAACAAAAGCAAATGGAATATGCGCTGCGGACAAGTGAAGAACGGTACAGGTCTTTATTTGAGTCGATGGGCGAAGGCTTTGGGCTCTACGAGCTGATTTATGACAATTGCGGACAACCGGTCGATGCAGTGGTGCTTGATATCAATCCTGGCTATGAAAAACTGATACGGTTATCGCGGGATAAAATTCTGGGACAAGGATATAGAGGATTATTTCCGGCATTCGGTGCAGTGGCGATAGCGCGATATGCCGAGGTGATACGTACTGGTCAGCCGATGCATTTTGAGCAGTATAACAGAAACCTACACCGGTGGTATAGTATTTATGCTTACTCGCTGCACAAAGGAAACCAGTTTGCTTTGATTTTCACGGACATTACAAACCGCAAGCAAGCTGATGAAGCCTTGCGTCAGTCAGAAGAACTGTTTCACAAAACCTTCCACAGTAAGAGTGCGATGGTAGTTATCGTTAGAATGACTGATGATAAATTTGTCGAGGTGAATCAGCGGTTTCTGGATGTTATTGGGTACACGCGGGATGAAGTGAGGGGGCACACGGCTCAGGAATTGAATTTGTGGGTAGAAGATGACAAGAAACTAGAAACTCTAAAAGAAGACTTAGCCACAAAAGAGGAAGTCCCTAATTGCGAATTACGGTTGCGAACAAAAGCCGGCAGCATTGTTACAATACTACTATCAAATGCACTCATCCATCTGCAGGGGGAAATATGTCGGATCGGTGTAGCTCAAGATATAACTAAGGAAAAGAAACTAGAGGCCGAAATGCAGCGATTGGACCGTCTCAACCTTGTCGGCGAAATGGCAGCCAGTATTGGTCATGAGATTCGCAACCCCATGACCACAGTTCGGGGATACTTGCAGTTATTCCAAAAACGGACAGAATTTGCTAATTATAAGGACCAGTTGAGTACCATGATCGAAGAATTGGATCGAGCCAACACTATCATTAGTGAATTTCTGTCGCTGGCTAAGAATAAGGCGATTGTTAGGCAACGCGGGAGCCTAAATGCTATAATCGATACCATGTTCCCCTTGATTCAGGCTGATGCACTTCGGTTGGGACATAATGTTATTGTCGAAAAAGGCGATACTCCGGATAACGAGTTTGATCCGAGTGAAGTGCGGCAGCTACTCTTAAACCTACTGCGAAATGCGATGGAGGCGATGGCACCCAATGGTCATGTTAGGATTAAAACCTATTGCAGTAGTGATGCAATCTTCCTTGAAGTGCAAGACAATGGACCAGGCATACCTGATGAAATTTTGAATCAATTGGGTAAACCCTTCGTAACGACCAAGGAAAATGGTACTGGCTTGGGGTTACCGGTTTGCTATCGCATTGCAGAGCGACATAATGCGGAATTAGGTATCCGGAGTTCAACGCAGGGAACAACAGTTTTTGTTAAATTTAAGCGATAAAGCAGCTACACAAATTTATTCACTTATCGATCAACAATGAAACCGGGGGTTAATTTATTTGGGACAACAAGAAGATATTCTGCAAGAGTTTAACCGGGCACGTAGTAATGAAGAAGCAGTGAGTATAGAAAGAGTGCATTTCTATAAGACCGATAAAAGCGTTAACCCCAAGCAGGAAGAACCGTTCTGGATTTCCCTGGGGAAACTACCTGTTTTGGTGTCGGCACCGCATGCTGTTAGGCATTATCGGCAAAAAAAAATCAAGATGTCAGATCAGTTCACAGGCTCTATTGTATACCTCTTAAGCAAATTGACAGGTTGTCATGCGATTGCAACAACTAAGCTTTATGGCGGCGATCCTAACATGGATACCCCCTGCATCTACAAAGAAAGAATTGCCGATATTTGTAACCGGGAAAAGGTGAAGTTCGTACTAGACATCCACGGTGCAGCACGTGAGCAGGAATTCGATGTAGACTTTGGCACAAATTATGGGAAAACTCTCTTAGCTAAGCCTAAGCTGGTAGAAATTTTAGAGCATAATTTTCGGGAGTTCGGGTTAGGCAAAATATCCAAGGAACATTTTGCCGCAACTGGTCTTAATACGATAACTAATTATGTAGCCCGTGAACTGAGAATTCCCGCTGTGCAGGTAGAAATTAACAAGCAATATCGGGTGCCCGCACAAAACCCGCAAGGGTTTCACCGTCTGCTTGGAGCTTTGGTGGCAAGTATCAAAGAATTAGCCAGCAGGTAGGTTGTCAAAAACAAGCCACAACTCCAAATTTGTGAGTTGTGGCTTGTTTTTGGTTATTTGTTTGTTTTGCTTAGGTATGAAATTTATCAATGGCTTCTTGCAGTTCTGAAGCCATTTTGCTAAGGCTTTGGCTTGAAGAAGCAATTTCCTGCATGGCTGCTGATTGTTCCTCAGTAGCTGCAGATACTGTTTGTGTTTCACCGGTTACTGCGTTTGTCAAAGCTGCGATATTTCTGACTGCCGACACAATTTGCTGGCTACCGTTCTCAGTATTTTGAATAGCAACTGATATTTCACTGACTTGATGTGAAAGTTCGGCAATCATGCCAACTATCTTTTGGAACGCAATACCTGCTTCATTTACTACGCTTGTACCAATTTTAGCCTTACTAGTGCCGTCATCCATAGCCTGCACTGCTTTATCGGTCTCGTTTTGAATGGCTCTAATCAGATCTTCAATCTGTTTTGCAGCAACTTGGGACTGTTCAGCCAACTTCCGGACTTCTTCAGCAACAACAGCGAAACCACGGCCTTGTTCGCCAGCCCGTGCAGCTTCAATAGCGGCGTTCAGAGCGAGTAGATTGGTTTGACCGGCTATACCGGAAATCGTATTTACAATCTGCCCAATTTCCTTAGAACGTTCTCCCAGTTCAATTACTACCTTTGCGGACGAGTTTACAGTTGTTTCAAGCTCAGACATATGTTTGACAGCATTTTGTATTGCCTTGCCACCCTCTTGGGCAGTTTCCGCGGTTAGTGCTGACTGCTCTGAAACTGCATTAGCATTAGCAGCTACAAGACTAATATTCGCAGACATTTGTGTCACTATGGTAGAAGCTGAATCAACTACAACCCGCTGTTTATCTGCGCCTTGCGCTACTTCAGTTATGGATGCAGCTACTTGATTAGCAGCTTGCGCGGATTGTTCAGAACTTGCATTGAGTTGTTCCGAGGAAGCTGCAACCAGTTCAGCATTTCCCTGTATCTTACGGATGAGCTGAGTTAGGTTAATAACCATAGTATTGAAAGCTTCCGCCAATAAACCTAGTTCATCTGTTGATGTTACTGTCAGCTTTTTAACTGTTAAATCACCTTCGGCAATACGATTGGCAGCAGATACTAGGGAGAGAATTGGCTTTGTGGCGATAGTAGAAAGTACATAAGCTGCTGCACCTGTTAGTATGATCAAAATCAAACCAACAAGAGATTGTTTCGTAGCCGCTGTTAGGCTGTGAGCACTCACAACACTGTCAGGAACTTCTGTACAGATCAGCCAACCTGATTTTTCATCTTTAATATAGCTTACCAGCATCTTTTTCTCATCCATGATAACTTCTTCAGCGCCACTCTGTCCTGACAAACCATTCTTTACAAAGCTGTAATTGGTTAAGTCAATACGTTCTTCCGGTTTCTGAAGATTTTTCGTGGGATGAGCCAGGAGTTTTCCATCCCGATCCAGGATATAGACAGTAACAGTATCACTAGATAGACTCTTTACAAATTCATTTAGCACGGAAAGTTCAACTGTTCCTTGGATAACACCTGTTACATTACCACTCACGGCATCTTTTATTGGCGCAGCCAGTACAGCGATAAGGTGCCCATTGTCTTTACTGACAAGAATTTCTGAGATTACTTCTGCTTGTCCCTGCATGGCCAATTTGAAAAAATTACGGTCGGCGACATTTGTCAGTGGTGCATTATCAATCCTTGCGACTTGCGTTCCGGTAGAATTAGTAACGACCATAGGATTAAAATCTGTGTATATCTTTGCGGCATCAACAATAATAGACTTAATCTCTTTAGGGTCATGAGCAGCGTAGGAACTAATAGTAGGATTTGTCGCCAGTACTTTCACACCATACATATTTTTATCAATAAAGCTATTTACTTTCTCTTGAACAATTTCCGCTCGTTTTGAATTCTCCGACATAGCTGTTACTTGCGCAAGTTGTATAGAATTGTTCAAGTTAATACCGATAAAAATAAGTAGTGGTAATGCACTGGCTAGCAATAGTAATAAGGTTAGCTTTTTTCTGATGTTCATAAAGTATCCTCCATTTTGTGTATATTTGAATAATTGGGTAATTGAAATAGTAAAAAATTCGCGTGAATAGGAGATATAGTAATATTTTACAATTGATGCCAAAGTACCTCCGGAATTTTTTGCTGTGCATCATAAATTTATTGTACAATATATTATCGACTGGTCCCCAAAGCGCTGGATGGAAGTATTGACACAACAGGTATTAGGTTATACTATAATAAGTAATAATATATGTGTGTATACACTTAACTCGCGACATTTGAAAGGTGTTAGTGCAATGAAACATATTGCTGGATGCTATCCTAAGATTCCCAGCCCGTGCCTATGTCTTAATATACGGCGGGCTTCACGGGCGGTGACCGAATTATATGAAAAGGTTTTGGCACCAAGCGGAATTAAAATTACACAGTATTCGCTATTGAGGCATCTTGAGCAGGTAGAGCCGGTTACAATCAGTGAACTGGCTAAATTTATGCGCATTGACAGAACTACTCTGAACCGCAATATGAAGCCGCTCAGTGAAATGGGTTTCATAAAAATCAATATTGGCGAGGACCCTCGTTCGAGGCAAGTAATGCTTACCGAGGCTGGAAAATCTGCATTAAGTACCGCGACGACATTATGGGACGAAGCGCAGGCATCACTGCAGGAATATTTGGGAGATACAGAGGTAGAACAGTTTAACTATTTGATTTCAAAACTAGAAGCGCTAGTACCATAAATTTTCGCGATATTGGTGTATGTACACATAAAATTAATAAGGAGTGAAATGTAATGGAGAAACAAATCAAAAATTATATTCTGGAGTTAGGAGTAGATGACGTTGGTTTCGCCTGTGTCGAGGATTATCACAGCCCCAAGTCCTACGAAATCACAAAATTTCTGCCTGCTGCAAAATCCCTTATTGTGTTGGCATTTAAAGTTTTGTCAAGCTGCGAAAGCCCAAGTATGAGTGCTGCCTTGAATGGCTATTTAGATTTGGGTTCATTTTCAAGGTTCTCGAGTTACCAGATTGCCCGTTTTTTGGAGCGTAAATACGGTGCGCAGGTTGCTACGATACCCATATCCTACCCCTTCGAAATTCATAGTGACAGGCCGGCGATAGCAGATTTTTCCCAGCGTCATGCAGCCGTTGCCGCTGGCTTAGGAACGTTTGGTCGCCATAATCTTGTTATTCATCCCCGGTTTGGGACACGGGTTCACTATACGAGTATTATTACGAATCTTCCCTTGCAACCATCGCCAAAATGTGAACAAGATTTTTGTATTCATTGTAATCTTTGTGTGGAAAATTGCCCGGCAAGAGCGTTGGATGACGAAGGGAAAACCGATGTAATGAAATGCTTAGGTCATTCACAGCCCTATGGTTTGGGCGCTGATATTGGTTTTCAGCTGCAGCGGTTAGGTAGTTCGCCGGAAGAACAAAAAAAGCTGCTTATGAGTGAGCAATATGCCCGGTTGAGACAAGCAGCTTATTTAGGAAATCAGTATATGTGTTTTAACTGCTTAAAGCTTTGTCCGGTAGGACAATCCTAAAAAGGATTGTTTATGTGTGAACAAGTCACGGGTGAAATTTTTTGCCGAATCTCGCACATCATAGCAGGAATTTCATGTTTTGATAGGAATAATATAATAGTAATAGTTAATATTTGCAGAGAGGTGTAGGCGTTAATTAATTTGCATTTCAAATCTTATAAATTTTGTTATTGCCGCGCATGCTTAGGATAGTGAGAGAGGAAGTACTCTATGAATTTATTTTAAAAAAATGCACCCTGCAATGAAGCGTTTTGTATAATTCAAAATGTGGAAGACCGGCTTAATGGAAAGGTAGCTGCAGAGCTTACGGTTGATTATCCCATTGTTTGAATACACAGTTCATAATAGGACCTGACTGGTAAGAAATAATAAAAGGGATGTGGAACTATGTTTAATCTAAGTATGCCTGAACTAAGCGTAATACTAGTTATTGCTCTGCTTGTATTTGGACCAGGTAAGTTACCAGAAGCAGGTAAGGCTCTTGGTAAAGGGATGACGGAGCTTCGGCGGGCCCTTTCCGGTGAGGGGGCGAAGGACGAAACGATCACTATCAAGGCTGAGCCGGTAGAAAAGAAGGTGGAACAAACAAAGTGAATATAATTATTGAGCCAGCAGCCCGCGATTATATAATGAAAAAAAATAAGGATAAGGCTATTACTCTTACTGTTGCCAGGCGTCCTGGCAGTTGCTGAGGAGGTGGCCAAGAGGCCAAACTCCCGTCCGTGCGACTGGGAATAGATCCGGAAAAAATTCAAATTTACTATAAGTTGACGGTAGATGATATAACTATCTTTTATGCTGACAACGTGCCAGCTAACTTTCAAACTGTTATTGTAAAATTAGCAAAGCTGCTATTCTATAAAAGGTTGGTTGCTGTTGTGGGCTAATAGGGAATCGAAAAATTCTAGATAATCTAGAATTTTTTTTGTCCAGATGGAAAGGTTAACTCTCCATGGATTGAACGACTATACCCCTAAAGGGCACAGGCGGCTTCTGCCGGCGTCCTAAAGGACTTGGCAGAAGCCTTAGTCTTATCTTATTTTAAGCAGCCTTGGAAGGAGAAGCCTGTAGCTTTGTGTAAAATATATACATAGTAAGAGATGTTTTACTGGAGGCAGTTACATGAGTAAAAAGATAGAATGGCACCCTTAAATCTAAGCCAAATAGCTATTTGGTGCCAGCAGGACTTGCTTGAGCTGCAAAAAAAACAGGAAGAAACCGCTAGCATGCGGCTGGAGCTAGCCAGTCTCACGAAACGGCAGGATGAAATACAAGCAGAATGTACTGTTAGCGCAGATGAGATTACCGGCTATGATGAACAATGGCGGGATTTAGCTCAATTTGAGCATGAAATTCAGCGCGACAGTGAGGCTTTAAAAGCACGGCATGAAGCTCTGCAAGCAGAGTATCAGAAAATAGTGAGCGAGCAGAAAACTAGTCTGCGAAGGCCGGCGCCTGCTGATGAGGAAGAAGACCGGTTGTTTGCGGCTCAATATGAGACAGAAGCTGTCATTGCCCAAAACCTGGCGAAAAGGGAAGACGTGACTGTACAGTTAACCTATTTATCCGAACTGGCTGACTTGGAACAGCAAAATGAAAAGCTTCAAGCAACTGTAATTACCCGGGAATTTGAGTTGCAGCGTATCGAAGCGGAAAAGACAAACCTGGTTAAAGCCTTGTCACTGCTTATCGAGCACAAACAAGATGCTTATGTATTATTAAGTGGTAAGCGTGAGGAGCAAATTATTGCTGTCGCACAGTACAACCAAGACCTTACTGAGTTTGTAGCTGTCGTGCAGCAGGTGGCGTGTCAGGAACAAGCGCCAATAAATCACTTTTTGAATCAGGATATTAGTCGTTTGTTGGAGCTAATCAATATCATTAAGCAACGACAATATGATCTTAAATCTACGGCGTTTGAAAAAATAACCCAATTACGTGAATTATCTTACGTTCTAAATGATACGGCGAAGGACTATGGTTTGACGACAAGTGATCTTCAGTCAGACACACAGGATGTGGTGGTTAATTATCAAACTATCAGTCACTTACGCCAAGAAATTAATGACCTATTATGGGTTACGCCACCGGGAATATTGGCTAAACTCGGCCTGTGTACGCAGTGGAAAAAAACGTTATTGGATTTGCTTATAAAGGCTAAGTCGATGGAAGAACGGGCAGATTCGCCCGCTGTTCTTCGTGAACAAACAATTGCCGAAATTGATAAGGTTTTGCTGGAATGCCGTCATCTAACGCAACGGATTTATGAGGCTTGCTACCGGCAGCTTCTGGATTGCGGACATTCAATAGAACATGCCTATAACCAGTGCCAAGAGGAATTAGCGGCTTTAACAAAACAACTGCTAAGCTCCCGTAAGGAAACACAAGACATTAAAGCGAAAATGGACCCCAATCCCGTTAATGATGTGCTTGAGTTGCAACAAAGTTTAGGAAAAATTGAGCACACGCTGGAGCAGGCTCAATACAAGTTGCAACAGCAGAAGTCTGCGCTTGCTGAGCGGCAGGGTTTATTGCAGGAAAACGACATAATGGTAGTGCCCCGCCAGAGAGAACAGCAAAATAGGTTAGAAGATCTCTCAAGACAAGTTGACAATATTGAGAAACAAAGGACAGACAATACAAATAGATTGCAGGAAAGCCGCCAGCGTCTGACCGAATTGGAAGATGTAATAACGGTAGCTTGTGGTAAACTGGAGAAATTAGTATGCGAGCAAGATATCATTTCTTCAAGAATCAAAACAAGTACAGCACATTTGGCAGAGAGCGTAAGCCCTGATAACAAAATAAGGGTTTTGCTGGCGGAGGAATGGATAAACCGGATACAGAAAGCTCAGTACCAGCCTGAATGTAATGTAGGCATGACTGACATAGTAAGTGGAGTAACCCCGGCGGAAACGCTTTTAGGAAAAAAATCCTTAGAAATTGAGAATATCGCTCAGCGTATAGTCGCTGAGCAAGCCGGAATGGTAGTATTAGAGACACGAGAATGGCAACTGCCTGTTGCTGTTATAGCAGTAGAGTTTCGGCTTGACGGATACAGGCGCTATAACCTCATCGAAGAGTTTATTATGAAGTGTATTTCCTGCGGCCTGGCTGAGCTGTGTAGTCAACAAGGTATTGTTGGTTTATTACGAGTGGAAGAGGTCGCTGTCAGCTATTACCTTAGCGAACTTGTCCGCTGCCATTTGCTGAGTGAATGTGAGGTTGGTGGCGCTAAGAACTACGAACTGACTGATAAAGGGCGGAAAGTAGTTCTTAGCGGCCTGTTTGCTGCCACCCCCCGCAATGGAGCAGTTGTGATCGCCGTAAATGCGCAGTATGAATTAATTGATACCTGTAAGCAACTGGTTGATAACCTCAGGCGTACAGAACAAAGTTTGCCGGTTTTTCGCTACTCTAACCAGCAGGAAGAACTGGCGCTCAGGAGCTATTTCCAAATAGAAGATGAAGACGCCAAAAGCATTGCTCAAGAGATGATTAAAGAATGGTATACTGGTGATCTGGAAGAGTATAAAACAATAATGTACGATGCACAGCGTAAACAAGATAGCTATCTGCGCTTTGGTGAGATTTGGATGTACGATGTTATTAATAATCAGATTGTTTGTCACGTTTGGAATTTTGACCAACAGGCATTTTGCCCAAAACTGGAGTTTGTACTTAACTCGCTTGAAGGTGAACAGCGGTTTAAAGAGGTGCAAGCGGCTTATCTACAGGGGCTGTTTTTAAAAAAACTAGAGGTCCAGCTGCTAAATGGCTATTTAGCTGACGAAGAACAGTGTATTACCTGGTTTTATGCCATGTTAAGGCTGAGTGAGCATAGCTATGTACGCGAGATATTGGCCGAAGAAGCTGTGGAAAAAGTAATTGCCAATCATTCTGATCGCACGTTATTTAAGCTCTTGGCGGTATATGTTAAAGTTGATGTATATGAGTTTGGGTTTAGCCGTTTGCTGGTTTGGCTGGCGGGAAAACAAGAGAGTCATACCAAACTGATATACTGGCTGGAGAAGTTGCGTACTCGTAATCCCAAGGCACATAGTAATATAACTACTGCTTTCAAAACCACTCTGAGAAGAGCACGATAATGCGTTTGTTAACTTTAGCGCTATTAACGATGAAATCGGCTTAATTCTTTGCTACGCAAGGAATTAAGCCGATTTCATCTTTGTAAACCTAAATGCAGCCTAATGAAAATAGCGGAATAGAACCTGATACCTGAATATAGATAGTAATTTTGTATCATGCTAATGGCAAAGAGGGAGGGATGTTTATGGCAGAGTTAATCAGATACTTTATTACTAATAAATGTGAACGATGTAATCGCTGTGTGGAGGTGTGCCCAGAAGGAGCCATCTACGCGACAGAGGAAAAATATGGTATAAATGATACTGTCTGTAAAGGCTGTGGACTATGCACTGAAGTATGCCCAACAAATGCGATAGTACATGAAACAGACCCGTATCGCAGTATCAACCGCGAAGCGGACTCTTTTTTTGGTGGCGGTGCATGGCCCATATCTGGCCATAAATCAAAATAGTTGGAGGAACAGTTAGTATGAATGCATTAACATTGATTATTATCACTGCTTTGGTGCTTGTCCTGGCATATCGGTTTTACGGCTGTTTTATTGCAGCGAAAATTTTAGCAATTAATCCAAGTCGTGAAACACCGGCGCATGAACTCAATGATGGCCGTGACTACATTCCTACCAACAAATGGGTGGTATTTGGACATCATTTTGCAGCCATTGCCGGTGCAGGGCCGCTTGTTGGTCCCACCTTAGCTGCTCAGTATGGTTATGCACCCGGGTTTCTTTGGCTGCTGATCGGGGCCGTTCTCGCCGGCGGTGTTCATGATATGGTAGTACTTTTTGCGTCAATTCGCCACAAGGGACGGTCGCTTGCTGAAATCGCTAAAGATGAGGTTGGAAAAACGACGGGGGCAGCCGCAAGCTTTGCTGTTCTTGTTATTATTCTTATGACAATGGCGGGGCTGGCAATTGTTATTGTAAATGCTCTATTTAATAATGCCTGGGGCACCTTTACTGTTGCAGCAACTATTCCGATTGCCATGTTTATTGGAATATACATGCGTTATCTCCGCCCAGGACATATTGGTGAAGCCTCATTTATTGGTACTATTCTTATCTTGCTGGGGGTAGTCCTTGGACCGGTTATTAAAGCTTCTGCCTGGGCATCCCTATTTACCTTTTCTGATACGCAATTGAAACTTCTGTTGCCGGCGTACGGCTTTGTTGCAGCAACGTTACCAGTCTGGTTCCTGCTGGCACCACGCGATTACCTCAGTTCCTATTTGAAAATTGGAACTATCGCTGGTCTGGCTTTAGGAATATTTATTGTAAGACCTGAGATTCAGATGCCGGCATTTACTGTGTTTACTAATGGTGGCGGACCGATTATTGCCGGTCCGGTGTGGCCCTTTCTGATGATTACCATTGCTTGCGGTGCTGTCTCTGGTTTCCATGCTCTAATTGGTTCAGGCACTACACCTAAGTTGGTGGATAATGAGGGAGACATCCTAATGATTGGGTACGGAGCTATGCTGACTGAATGTTTTGTTGGGGTTATGGCACTGATTGCGGCCACCTCATTGCAGCCTGGTGATTATTTTGCCATAAATACTTCGGCCGCCGTCTTTCCCAGTCTTGCCTCCCAAGGGTATACCATCGTAGATTTACCCCATTTGTCAGCGATGGTCGGTGAAGATGTAGCCCACAGGCCGGGTGGGGCCGTGTCTCTGGCTGTGGGGATGGCGGCTATCTTTGCCGGTATTCCCGGCTTACAGCATTTGATGACCTATTGGTATCAATTTGCCATCATGTTTGAAGCCTTATTTATTTTGACAACAATTGATGCCGGTACAAGGGTGGCACGGTATATTGTCCAAGACTTATTTGGTAAGGTTTATAAACCCTTTGAGCAGGTCAACTGGTGGCCGGGCGTTATTATCACTGGCGGACTGGTATCATTTATTTGGGGTTATCTGCTTTATGGCGGAAATATATCGACAATATGGCCTATCTTCGGAGTAGCTAATCAATTGCTGGCAACGCTTGCCCTGTGTATTGGCACAACTATCATCCTAAAACAGACCAAAAGCATAAGCTATGCACTTGTTACTTTTGTGCCAATGACTTTTTTGTTTGTTACTACAGTCACGGCCGGGAGTATGTCTATCTTTAATACCTATCTACCTAAGGGAATGCTGACAAATGCAATCCTGATGGCCTTGATGATTTTGGCTGTCATCATAACGGTGGTTGACTCGAGCTTTAAATGGTCTAGGTTTATTCAAAATGAGGCGGTAAAAAGATAAGTTTATTTGAAGAACTGATCATTAAACAGCCAGATGTTGAGCACACTGACAAGTAAGCCAATCACAAGTTGGCCGTCCTAAAGGACTTGGCACAAGCCAAGTCTTTTCTTATTTCAAGCAGGAAGACACAGCTGTGATGGAGAAAAAAGAACTTTCAGAAATTTTATGTAAAGGGAATTGCGCGCTGTATTGGCAACTCCGGGGAGGGTAGGCAACATGACAGAGGATACTTTTGGCAAATGTAGTATTCTTTTCATGCCTATCTATAATGGGAGACAATCTTTTTGTGGAATGGGGATGGCGACTCCCATTTATTTTTGGTGCAGTTTGTGTAGTAGTTGGTTATTTTGTTCGGCGTCATATTGTTGAGCCGCCAGCTTTTGAAAAAGCAAAAGTGGATTGTCAACACTTAGTCGGACAATATTTATAAGGTCAATTGTCGAACTTGAACTGGCGTTAAGTAATTGAGAGAACCATGAATTCTAATATTGTTAAACCAGTCAATGTACCGGGCTAGTTCAT
>NZ_LSLK01000099.1 GCF_002257705.1 Sporomusa silvacetica DSM 10669 | reverse complement strand
GTTATTGATTACCTAAAAGGTGTAACTGAGTTCTTTATCCACGAATCCTGTGGTAAATGCACTCCCTGCCGGGAAGGTAACAAGCAGATTTACGCCATTCTATGCAAACTTTCCGAAGGGGAAGCCAACGAAGAGGATATGGTTGTTCTTAAGCGCCTGATTAGTACGATGACCAATGCTTCTTTCTGTGGCTTGGGACAATCGGCGGCAGTGGCTTTAAATACCTGCTGGATACTCTTTAAAGACGAATTTGCAGATCACCTGAACAAGAAATGTCCGGCGAAAGTCTGCTTTACTGAACAGGAAAGAGGTGAGTAGCGATGGGTCATCATGCATCAGATCCTAACAAAATAGTAAATGTTACCATTGACGGCATTACTGTAGCATGCCCTGAAACCACACTTATCCTGGATGCCGCTAAGATGGTGGGCATAGACATCCCTGTTCTATGCTACCATCCTGACCTTAAAGTGCGCGCTACCTGCCGGGTATGCGTAGTTGAGGTTAAGGGTCAGAGAAAACTTAAACCTGCCTGCGGTACTGAAGTGTGGGACGGCGCCGAAATTATTACTAATAGTCCGGCTGTTCGTCAAGCTAGAGAAGATGTGCTTGAGCTTATCTTGGCTGAGCACCCGCAGGATTGCTTAAATTGTGTAAGAAACACTAGTTGTGAATTGCAAAAGTTGGCTCGCGATTTCGGTATTAGTAAACCACTATTTAAGAATGAGTCCAAACAGTTACCCATTGAAGACTCTGACGGCGCTATTGTCCGTGACATGTCAAAGTGTGTAAAATGCGGGCGTTGTGTAGAAATGTGCCAAGAGGTTCAGAACGTTGGTGCTATTAATACGGCACACCGTTCGGGTGAATATGAAATAACCACTGCCTTTAACCGGCCGCTGCAAGATACCACTTGTGTATACTGCGGACAATGTGTTTCTGTATGTCCGGTAGGCGCATTATATGAGAAAGATGATACGGAAAAAGTATGGCAAGCTATTGGCAATGAAGATCAGCATGTAGTTGTGCAGGTAGCTCCGGCAGTAAGGGTGGCTTTGGGCGAAGAATTTGGTATGGACCCTGGTAGTATTACTACTGGGAAAATGGTAGCCGCTCTCCGGCGGTTAGGATTTGATAAGGTATTTGATACTGATTTCTCTGCTGACGTAACCATTATGGAAGAAGGCAGCGAGCTGCTAGAGAGAATGAGCCAGGGTGGTACCTTGCCTCTTATTACCTCCTGCAGCCCAGGGTGGGTTAACTTTGTTGAAGGCTTCTACCCGGAATTGTTGCCTAATGTGTCCACCTGCAAATCGCCGCAGCAAATGTTTGGTGCCTTGGTCAAAACCTACTATCCACAAAAAGCTGGCATTGATGCGAGCAAAATCGTTTCGGTGTCGATTATGCCATGTGTGGCCAAAAAACGGGAAAGTGCCCGGCCGGAAATGAATGACAGCGGCTATCGTGATGTTGACATTGTCCTGACTACCCGCGAACTGGCACGGATGATAAAACAATCAGGTTTCGACTTCAACAAGCTTGCTAACGAAGAATTTGATAATCCGATGGGTATGTCCACTGGTGCAGCAGTAATCTTCGGAACTTCCGGTGGTGTTATGGAAGCCGCGCTGCGTACTGTGTACGAAGTTGTTACAGGCAAAGAACTTGCTAATGTTGATTTTAAAGATATCCGCGGCTTAACTGGCGTCAAAGAAGCTGAAGTTGATCTTGATGGTAAAAAAGTCAAAGTCGCTATTGCTAACGGCCTGAAGAATGCCCGCGTTATCCTTGATAAAATCAAAGCTGGCGAATGTGACTATCAGTTTGTAGAAATTATGTGCTGCCCTGGCGGCTGCATTGGTGGCGGTGGTCAACCTTGGGGTACTACCACAGTTACTAAGGAAGCCCGGATGGCTGGCCTTTATCAGGTAGATAGTGATAAAGCTATTCGCCAGTCTCATAAAAATCCGGCAGTTAAAGCATTATATGATGAGTTCTTGGGAAAACCTTTAAGCCGAAAATCTCATAAATTGCTGCACACCCATTATTATCCACGCAATAAAAATAGTATGTTTTCTTGATGACGCTGCTAATAAAAAGAAGATGATTAAAATTTTCAGATGCGAGGGTGCTACATGGATTTGGGAAGCGGTGTGAATTTTACATAATGATTCTAAACCACTAAAGTAACAGAGCATATGAGTTTTAAAACATCCTCTTTTTATTGCATATATTACGTTGCCTTCATTATCAGCCTCAAGAGGTGCTTACTACCGCCTTTAGAATTATTCCCTTAAGCCACAGCAAAATGGCAGAAAGTTACCATAGATTGCGGGTCTCTAGTTGTATTTTTTATCAGTCTCTGCTTAGGTACCC
Source organism: Sporomusa silvacetica DSM 10669 (assembly GCF_002257705.1). GTDB lineage: Bacteria > Bacillota > Negativicutes > Sporomusales > Sporomusaceae > Sporomusa > Sporomusa silvacetica. The sequence continues at coordinate 31,081 of NZ_LSLK01000099.1, read as the reverse complement.
CCCTATGATTTCTATTTGTGTGTCCATTAAACCGTAGTAAGGTCACTTTTTTAAGGCTGACAAATAGACGGTCTCGATTTGAGTTGTTCGATAACGAATTTTGCCTATTTTTATATAGGTTGATAAAACAAATCAGGGGGTGAGCGGAATGTCTTCACTGATTACGATTAATGAGTCCCGCAAACAACATTACAGGCAAAAGGGCTATTGGGGTGATGCCACTCTGGCCGATTATTGGAGAATGGCGGTTTTAAGTTCCCCGGATAAGATAGCAGTAATTGACTTACAGGGTGCTTGTTATACCTATGCTGAACTGGATGATGCGGCCGGCAGAGTAGCAACCTTCTTACAAGAGGTTGGTGTGAAGCCAGGGGAGTTTGTTTCCTTTCAATTACCCGGATGGGCCGAATTTACAGTCATTTACGTGGCCTGTTTGAAAGCAGGGGCAGTTGCAAATCCCATTTTACCCTGTTATCGTCAGAAAGAATTATTATATATTTTAAATAAATGTGAATCTAAAGTGCTTTTTTTCCCGTCTGAGTATCGGCGATTTACCTATCTGCCCATGGTTCAGTCAGTAGTCCCTAAAATCCCCAGTTTAAAGGAAATAGTTATAGTCGAAAAAGAAAACCAGACAGATGATGGTAATACGTTGCATAGCGTAATGCAGCAATACTCACCCTTGCCCGATAACCGTGTAAGTAAGGCCGATGATTTGGCAGCGGTTTTATTCACTTCGGGAACAGTTGCTGCTCCCAAGGGTGTTATGTTTACACATAATAACATTATTGCCAGTGAAAAAGCTTTTGCTGCTGCGCTGAATTTCAACTATACAGACGTGATGCTAATGACAGCGCCAATGGCACACGCTACCGGTTTTCACCATGGTGTGACCGTGCCATTTATGTTCGGGGCTAAAAGTGTGCTCCAGGATATATTTTCAGCAGAAACCAGTCTGGCATTAATCGCACGGGAAAAATGTACTTGTAGTATGGGGGCTACGCCGTTTGTCTACGATATACTTCGTTCATTACAAAATAAGAAGTATGATATAGCTTCACTTCGCTTCTTCTTATGCGGCGGGGCGCCAATACCCAGGCACTTAGTTAAAGAATCCCTGGAGGCAGGACTTAAGGTAATCAGTGTTTATGGCTCTACCGAGAGTATTCCCCATACTTCTGTTCGCTTGGATGACCCCGTTGAAAAAGTAATTAATACCGATGGTGTGCCTGTACCAAGTGTAGAGATAAAGGTGGTAGATGCTTCACGACAATCGGTGCCGACGGGAATTGAAGGCGAAGAAGCGTCGCGGGGTCCTAATGTTTTTATGGGTTACCTCAAGGAGCCCGAATTGACGGCAGGCGTTTTCGACGAGGAAGGCTGGTACTACAGTGGCGATTTGTGTACTTTGGATGAGGATGGGTATGTCAGAATTACTGGCAGAAAAAAAGACGTTATCATTCGCGGGGGAGAGAATATCAGTAGTGTGGAAATTGAAAATATCTTACTACAAATCCCTAATGTTTATGAAGCGGGTGTAGTGTCAATGCCAGATGAACGGTTAGGTGAGAGAATTTGTGCTTACATAGTTCTGAAAGAGGTAAATAACGGATTAACTTTGGATAGCGTAAAATCCTTTTTTGAAGAGAAAAGAGTGGCCAAGTGTAAGTACCCCGAGCGCCTGGAGATCGTAAGCAGTCTCCCAAGGTCTGCGGCAGGCAAGATACAGAAATTTGTGCTGCGTCAGGATATTAAAAATAAACTAAGCCAAGAGATTTCGAAACGCTAACTTCCTTTATATCTATATCGAAAAAATGATGAGTTGGGTAAGGAGAGGATTATATATGACAAAAGGCCTGGAAGGAATCAAAATAGTTGAATTAACATCCTATGTAGCAGCACCAGCATGTCCAAGAATTCTTGGCGAAATGGGTGCAGAAATTATTAGAGTTGAGCCCTTAACAGGGGATGAACAACGTACTCAAGGACCCGGTTATGGTATGGAAAAAACTGAGTTGGAAGATCCCGCATATGACTTGAGCAGCTTGAACAAAAACTGGCTTAGTGTTAATCTTAAAAGTCCGGAGGGGATTGCTTTTGTATATAAACTGATTGAGGGTGCCGATATTGTCATTACTAACTATAGAGATAAGGCTTTGTTAAAATTGGGTATTGACTATGATACCCTTAGCAAAAAGTTTCCGCATATTATTTTTGGACATATGCGAGGCTATGGAGAAAGAGGTCCGGAAAAAGATTCAAAGGGATATGATGCTACTGCTTATTCGTCTCGGGGTGGTATTGTTATGAGTTTTCCCCAAAAGGGCGATGATCCTGCTAACGTGCCGGCAGCATTTGGTGACTATAATGCTGCGATTGCTTTGACAGCCGGCGTTTTAGCTGCTTTGGTTAATCGGCAAAGAACTGGTAAAGGCGACAAGGTAGTGGTTAACCTATACCATATGGCTGTTTGGGCGATGGGGGTTGCTATTATTTCACGTCAGTCGGGTGCTGAGTATCCAAGGTCAAGAAAAGAAGTACCTTGTCCATTTAACAACAGCTATAAATCTAAAGACGGTATCTGGTTCCTAATCTGTAACGGTAACTATAACAAGTTCTTTGAGGAGATGATGACTGCATTTGGCCTCGGCTACCTTGTAGGTGATAAAGAACTTGATACATTGGAAGTGATCACTGCAAATGGTAAAGCTCCTTATGTCATTAAACTCTTGGAGGATGCTTTCCTTACAAGAACATTTGAAGAGTGGGAAGTAGTTTTCAGAGATCACGAGATTCCATATCAAAAATGTCATACTATTGACGACATTTTAGCCGATGAAGAGTGTTATGCCAACGATATTTTAAGACCAATTCATTACGATACCTACGGAGATCGTGTTATTACTACAAGTCCAATCAGATTGAAGAGTGTTGGGGATCCTGTACTCAGAAAATCTAAACCAATCGGCTATCATACCCGTGAATATTTGCTGAAATACGGTTTCACAGAAGGCGACGTTGAAAGGATGGATGCTGAGGGCATTGTTAAGTGCTACAAAGGTCCTGCGCTAGCAGATTGGTAAAAAGCCTATACTGACTTTCTTATACGAGGCCGGCGGAAAATTCGTCGGCCTTAATTGTATATAATGTTGCTTAGGGGGAAATTAAGTGGAAAACCAAAATGTGTTTGAGCAGCAGCTTTGGACAAAAAACTATATGCTTGTTTGTTTCGGTAATTTGCTGGTATTTACGAGTTTCTACTGCCTATTACCAACATTACCGATATATGTTATCGATGTACTGAGCGGAGACAGCAGTGACATTGGCTATATCTTCGGCATATTTGCACTTGCGGCGGTTCTGGCAAGACCACTGGCTGGCTATTTGCTCGATACTGGTGGCAGAAAGGTTATTTTGTTGGTATCGCTCTGTTGCTTAACACTAGTTATTGCATTCTATAACATGGCAGTAAGTATCTTCCTTCTATTTACGGCACGAGCGGTTCATGGATTCTGTTGGGGGGTTGCTACTACAGCATCGGGAACAGTAGCTACAGATATTATCCCGGCAGCGCAGAGAGGAGAAGGGATTGGCTATTTTGGTTTATCGGCTACGTTAGCTATGGCTGTTGGTCCCTTGGTTGGCCTGGAGATTGTGGGCTTTGCGGGATTTACATATTTGTTTAATGTTAGCTTCGGCCTTGCGGCGGTGGCCTCTTTATGCATGACAGGAATTGCGTATAAGGAATGTATTCGTGGGGTGAGTAGTAGTAAATTAAGCAATTTATTTGAACCAAGAGTATTTTTGCACGCAACAATATCATTCTTCATCGCTGTACTTTACGGAGGCGTACTTTCTTTTATTGTAGTTTTTGGCAAGGAGATTGGTGTTGCCAATCCGGGAACCTACTTTTTGGCCTATGCCGGGGCATTGATTATAAGTAGACCATATGCGGGGCGAACGTTTGACTTAAAGGGACCATTTAAAATAATGGCGTGGGGGTTTGTTGCGTTAGGGCTATCCTTTGTGCTCCTGTTTTTTTCCAAGGGATTTAGTTTGTTTGTCACCTCAGCAGTATTATTTGGTGTAGGCTTTGGCGTTATTCAATCCACTACCTTAGCTATGGCAATTAACAAGGTAGATCCTTTTAGCAGAGGATTGGCTAACGGTACGATCATGACAGCGTTTGATTTAGGTGTTGGATTAGGTTCTATTTTGTTGGGGGCTCTATCCAAATTTATGGGACTAGCAACTATGTTTCTTGTGTGTAGTTGTGTAGCCATTATCCCGTGTATATTGTTTTTTAGATATTATACGTGCGAAGATAAGATTGCGTCAGGCAACTCCAATATGTTAGGCTAAAAGAGCTATTGTGTAAGTATTGATACAGGACATGAGTACGTAAACAAGCAGATGGAGGTTGGATTTTTTATGAAAAATGAGTGTTATAAAGATACTCTTATCGACGCATTGGGTATTAAAGTAACTGAAATAAGCGAGGAGCAAGTTGTTGCAACAATGCCGGTTAACGAAGCTACTCGCCAGCCGTTTGGATTATTACATGGTGGAGCTTCGGCCGCGTTAGCGGAAACAGTAGCTAGCCTAGGTACATATTACTTTATTAATAAAGAGGTAGAATATGCCGTTGGCATAGAAATAAATGCAAATCATGTTCGAAGCAAAAAGGATGGATTTGTTACGGCAGTGGGAAAACCTATTCATCGCGGGAGAACGATTATGGTATGGGATATTAGAATCAGTGATGAGACCGGAAACATCATCTGTGTTTCCAGATGTACCATGGGTGTATTTTCCAAAAAAAGTGAATAGCCGGTAAAATACAAAGTCCTCGCAGTTTTGCGAGGACTTTGTATTTTATATATTTTCCTGCAGGATATCGAAATATTTATTCCGGGCGCGCATTAGGTCAGTTTCGGGAATTTGGTTATCAGTAGTTCGGCAGATAAATTTTCCTACAATAGTATTGCTGGTATCCAGCAGGGCGGTGATATTTTTCATACACTCCCCGGCGTAACCAGAGTAGGGATAGTTGTCTGTGATGGCAAATAAAGCTAACTTCTGCTCATGTAATTCTTTTAGATAAAGTGTCGCTTCAGAGTCAGCTGTAGCCTGGTCTATACGAAAGACAATTGAAATCAAATCAAAACTATCGTCAGCAGAGGCCTCATTAATAGAGCTACATGGAATATCTTCCGGGATTGTTTGTTGAATAGCTTGAGCAAGTTGCCAAACTGCATCGGAGTGACTTGAAAAAACGATTTGCTTTTTTTGATCCACAGGCTGTGAGGGGGAACTTTTCTCAATGGTGGTACTTGGAACGATGAGAACATGTACGTCAGTGAGTTCTTGTTCCAGACTATGACGAATAAGTTCGATCGTCTGCTGTACCTGGAGCATTGTCTCAGTGGCGCCAAAACCGAGATATATCTCGATATAAGGCACCGTGTTTTCCATACGAACCTTGAGATCTAAGATATCTTCATACAGATCAAAATAGGTAACTAGATTCCTTAGTGCGACTAAAGCAACCGATTCTTCGACGCTATAAAACTTAAAAAAATGCGGTTGCAATATAGTGGCCTGAACATCCGGTTTTATCAGACAAATCCCAAGCTCTCCCCCAACTTTATGAAGGAAACGAGCTACCTGGAGCAATTCTTCTGCTCCTTCTTCTGAGAGAAACTCAGTAGCAAAAAAATTACAGATTATTTTTCTGGCTCCGCCATTGATGAGCTTAATCAATGTAGATTTTAGGATAATAGCGGCCTCGGCATCAACATTTGCTGGTAGTGCGAGGGCCTGTACGGTGTTACTATCTGCCATAAAAGTCTCCTTTTTTTATGGGAAATTGTGTATACTTAATTATAGCAGGAGCCTGTTAAGGGTGCAATCATAATAGTTAGAGATTCAAAACTACATAAAAGAGATGTTGATATTTATGGAAAATAATTATTGACAAGTAATAATAAGCAATGTATTATAAAGGTAAGGTTGGCAGTAATGCCATACCCTCTTCTCCTTTCAAATATCATTTTATTCTTGACCCCTGCAGTTTTTTGCAGAGGTTTTTTCTTGCCTTATAGAAAACAGTTTGCCAACACGCCACTCGTCTGCAAAATCGTAGATAGAGCAATCCGGCATTGACAATAATGTCCAACAAAGAGTACAATGAATAAGTAAATTCTTCTACCAGCATGCTGATAGCGTGCTTTTTTATTTACCATCAATTAAGGAATAGGATAAGGTATATGATAACTGTAAGAGAAAAAGTAAGATTTGTGGAAACGGATATGATGGGGGTGGTACATCACTCTAATTATTTTCGCTGGTTTGAGATGGCCAGGGTTGAGTATTTGCGCCAGATTGGCGTTTTACTTACTGATATGATGGCCGATAATATTGTTTTTCCAATTACAGAGGTTGACTGCAAGTACCGTTCATCAGCCAAATTTGATGACTATATTCTCATTGAAGCTGTTTTGGCGGAAGCAACCAAAGTGAAACTGGTGTTCACTTACCGTGTGCTTAAAGAAGCAGATGGGACGCTGTTGGCTACGGGGAGTACTCAAAATGTGTTTACTAACAACCAAGGAAAAATCATTCGTCTGCCGGACAAGTATTTTAATAAGCTGCATAAGCCTTCCTAAGAATAAGGCTGTTTGGTGTTCGCGATTGCTGGCAACTTCGGTTGCTGCATATTATATATGGCGCTAAGAGAAACTAATTTGATAAGCGGCGTCATCGTACAGGATTTTAGTGCGAAGTTGAATAACAGGGTTTCTTGCCGATACCCGGATACGGAGGCTATGGTGTGGGATTTTTAATTGTTTTACTTATTGTTGTGCTAGGGGCAGCTGTTGGCGTGTGGCTGTACATTGCCAAGCAGGGAGATGCCAATTTTAAGTTTATTATTGACCAACGGACTGATTTTACGCTTACAGGAATAACCAAAGAGACAGCAACCTTTTCAGCCACTGTGCCATTTATTAACAATGGCTCACAAGATGGCACGCTGATGGATGTTTTTCCCCGTCACTTTTTGCCTTGCGAACAGTTTGATGCTGTGGATACCGATACACGTTTGACGCTTGACCGTGCCAACCGGAATGATGGTTATTGGGAGGCCTATATTGTTCCCGTGACTACTGGTGGGTCGATTATTTTAACAGTAAAATTTACTGCCAAGTCAGGAGACATTAAGGTCGTGCTCAAAGACATGGTGGATATGCCGATTGATATTGTATATCAGGTAGTCGCTCGTAGTCTCTGGTATATTGCTAAAGAGCGCTTGGTTATGACAGCTGATGAAATACATAAGGCACTTGCTGCTAGTGAAGAGGCTGCAGCTAGATAGGAGGAAACAGATATGACTGAGCAGGCGTTAGAACTAAAACCAGTACCTACTCGTATACTTACTGATAAAGATAATATTGTTGATGTGATTGAGAAATATGCCAAAGAGGATATTGGTCCGCATGATGTGGTATCGGTAGCTGAAAGTGTTGTAGCTATTACCCAGGGACGCTTTGTCCGGCCGGAAGAATTGCATCCGTCACTTCTGGCCCGGGTACTTTGCCGGTTTATCGCGAAAGAGGGCAGCCTGGCAAGTGCCTATGGTATGCAGACGGCCATGAATGCGGAAGGCAGTTGGCGGATAACATGGGCTTTGTTTGTCGGTTTTTTAGGTAAATTGGTGGGGCGAAGGGGCCTGTTCTATGAATTGGCAGGTGGACAAACGGCTTTGATTGACGATGTTACTGGTACGATGCCTCCTTTTGACAAGTGTCTGGTATATGGACCGGCTGACCCCAATGGGGTGGCGGAAGCCATAAAACAGCGTTTGGGCTGTTATGGGGCTGTCGTTGCTGATGTCAATGACCTGAAGCGGGCGGCAGTATTGGGAGCGACCCAAGGATTAGTGCCGAAGGAGATTGCACAAATCCTTATCAATAACCCCTTTGGGAATGCTAGTCAAAAAACGCCGATCGTTATTATTAAAAACTACGGCTTAGTTGTACAAAAAACGGTCGGACAATAACTTGAAATTTTTTTCTAATAGAAAGCATGACAAAAAACAGAGGGTAGACTTACTATCCTCTGTTTTAAATATCTGGGAGGCGGATTACTATGGCCCGCATCGGCATAACGACTACTGTGCCGGTTGAGATTATCTTGGCAGCAGGACATATTCCTGTTGACCTTAACAATATATTTATTACCAGCCCTGCAGCCAGTCGCATGGTGGAAACAGCCGAGGAGGCTGGATATCCCCGGAATATTTGTGGCTGGATAAAGGGATTATATGCAGTGATGGTAAATAAGGAATTTAACGCCAGTTTTGGCGGTATTGATAAAGTTATTGCTGTTACCCAAGGCGATTGCAGTAATACCCATGCCCTTATGGAGACTTACCAATTGGCTGGCATTGAAACCATTCCATTTGCTTATCCTTTTGACCGCGACTACGATCTATTGAAACTGCAAATGGAAAAACTGATGGCCACATTAGGGACAAACTGGGAGGCGGTTTATGGCGTTAAGCGCCAGTTGGACAAACTGCGTCTTAACGTAGCAGAGATTGATAGACGTACTTGGCAGGAAAATACGGTGAGCGGTTTGCACAACCATTTGTATCAGGTAAGCTGCAGCGATTTTAATAGTGATACGGAGACTTTTGTCAGCGATGTCGATGGTTTTTTACAACAAACAGACAATGCTTCAGAGTATACCGACGACCTGAGATTGGGCTTTATCGGTGTGCCGCCTATTTTTACTGATTTATACCCTTATTTAGAAACGCTGGGAGCAAGAATAGTATATAACGAGGTGCAGCGGCAGTTTGCTATGCCATTTGCCACAGATGATATTGTTGAGCAATATCGCCTGTATACGTATCCCTATGGTGTGTTTGGCCGGATTAATGATATTGAGATTGAAATTGAACGGCGTAATCTGGATGGTCTGGTTCACTATGTACAGAGTTTTTGTTTTCGTCAAATTGAGGACATTATTTTTCGGAAAAAACTCACTATACCTATTTTGACAATTGAAGGCGACAAGCCTGGGAAAATAGATGCCAGAACCAGACTGCGGATGGAAAGCTTTTTGGAAATGTTGCGTTAAGATAGGAGGATGACTATGCGCTGTGGCATAGATTTGGGCAGTCGTAGTGTTAAGATCGTCATGATGGATGACGCAAAACAGCTTAAGACAGCAAGCATCTACGAAACAGCCAAATTTTATCGCGATTATGGCCAGCGGACTGATTCGGGGCTGGTAGTCGATTTTGCTGCTATCGGATATTCTGATGTTACTCACCTTACCGCCACCGGTTATGGACGCAATACGATCGATATTGTCGGTGCAACCATAATTCCTGAGCTAAAGGCCCACATGCTGGGCGCGATAGCGCAGACTGGGTTAACTGATTTTACTTTGCTGGATTTAGGCGGTCAGGATAGTAAGGTAATCAAAGTCCGCAAAGGGCGAATGGTAGACTTTCAGACTAATGACAAATGCGCTGCAAGTACTGGACGTTATTTGGAGAATATGGCGGGGGTACTTGATATCAGTTTGGAGGAGTTGGCTGGCTATAGCACTAATCCGGTGGAACTTAGCGCTACCTGTGCCATCTTTGGCGAATCAGAACTGATTGGGCGGATTGTAGAGGGCTATAGCACCGCTGCGTTGGCAGCCGGAGTAAACTATACCATTTATAAACGGATAAAACCCATGCTAGTGGCACTGAGGAGCGATAAACTTGTTTTTACAGGCGGTGTTGCCCTTGGTGGAGCTATCAAGGAATTTATTACCCGGGAAATGGACACAGAGGTTATTGTGCCTGAACATCCCCAACTTAACGGCGCCATCGGCTGCGCTGTATACACTGGCAAATAGCTGATCCCAAATGGTATGGAGGCGAAGAATTATGCTGCTGGGAATTGATGTGGGCGGGACATTTACTGATGCTGTAGTTATTCAGGATGGTCATGTTTTGGCATCTGCCAAGACGCCAACGACACATGGCGAATTGTTAGAGGGGATTATAACGGTTATTGACAAGGTGCTTACCAATATCGATAGAGTTGCTATTCGGCGGGTGGCTTTGTCAACAACCATTGTGACTAATGCCCTGATAGAAGGGAAAATCGACCAAGTAGCTTTGTTGCTGCTGCCAGGTCCGGGGCTTAATCTGGAGGGGCTGACACCAGGACAGCCACATTTCTTGTCAGGCTATACCGACCACCGGGGTCGGGAACAAGCTGCACTTGTCAAGCAAGAAGTAATTACCGTCTGCCACGAGCTTGGTGGCAGGCAAGTCGCGGCCGTTGTGGGCAAGTTTGCAGTACGCAATCCGGCGCAGGAGCAGCAGGTAGCCAGTTGGGTTCAGGAATACCTAAAACCTGCCCAGCTAACCTCAGGAGCGGAGTTATCTGGTTCACTAAACTACCTCCGGCGGATCAATTCGGCCTATTATAACTCGGCAGTATGGCGCATTTTTACTAACTTTGCAGCAGCCATCGAAACAGCCATTGTGGAACGCGGGATTGCTGCTCCTGTTTATATTTTAAAAGCCGATGGCGGCACCTTGCCGCTGCCGGCAGCCCAAAATAGGCCGGTAGAAACCATCTTTACCGGACCGGCAGCCAGCGTGTTAGGCATTATGGCGCTGGCTAATCCGGAGGAATCGGCCATTTCATTAGATATTGGCGGTACAAGTACCGATATTGCTTTGTGGCAAAATGGCGTGCCACTATTAGCTCCGGGCGGCGCCAGTGTCAACAATTATCCTACGGCAGTACGCTCGTTCTGGCTATGCTCAGTGGGGATTGGCGGCGATAGTTATGTCCGTCGTCAAGACACTGGCTTGCTGGTCGGTCCTATGCGCCGCGGCCCTGCTATGGCCAGCGGTGGCGCAGAACCTGCTGTAACTGATGCACTGCGGGTTGCCGGGCTGATTGATTACGGTGACGAGGCGCTGGCCAGACAGGCCATGGCTAGCGTGGCTGCTAGTAACCAAACTCCTGAAGATGCTGCTTGGGAGACCTTACGGGTGGCGGTCAACACGGTGTGTCAGGCGATACGCACTATGCTGAGTGAACAGGCCGCAAGACCTGTGTATAAAGTGGAAGATATTGTTCATGGTGAGGCATTTACCCCGGAACTGCTTATTGGAGTCGGCGGCGCGGCGATGGGTCTGGCACCCCTGGTTGCAGAGCAGCTTAGTATCCCCTGGCAAGTACCACCCGGTCATATGGTGGCAAATGCTATCGGCGCGGCCTCAGCCCGGCCGACGACAGAGATTACACTCAGAGCAGACAGTGCCGAGGGCTATTATACGGTGCCAGAGCTAGGCATCAAGCAACTGGTGGACAAACGCAAGTTTAATTTGGCAGCTGCCTGGACAGCGGCAGAAGCCCATCTCGCGCAGCGCGCGGCCGCAGGCGGTATAGTCGAAGCTACACAGGTAAGTGAACGAGTGTATGAAGAGGAATTTAATGTCATTCGCGGCTTTAACACTATTGGAAAAATCATGACTTGCAAGCTGCAGTTAAAACCAGGTGTGCTCATGCCGGTGCAGGTGGGGGAGGCAGGAAATGAACAATAAATCATTGGGATTAGTTTTCTTTCCCGCTTTTGACTGGGCGATTACCCCGTCACACCCGGAACGGGAAGAACGCTTGCTCTATACGCGGGATCAGATTGTCGAAGAAGGATTGTTGGATCTACCTAATATCAGGGAATACCGCCCTAAGCTGGCAAAAATCCAGGACGCGCAGCGTGTCCATATTGGTGTGCCAGACATCGCTTCACTCATTACCGACGCCCATCTCGTGTCAGCAGGTGGTGCTATAACTGCGGCCGAAGCCGTGATGCGCCGGGAAGTAACAAATGCATTTGCCCTGGTACGTCCTCCCGGACATCACGCCATGCGGGTGGTGCAGGGTACACGGGGCTTTTGCACCATCAATATTGAAGCTATTATGGTGGAGTATTTGCGCCAGCATTACGGACTTAACCGTATCGCCATTGTTGATACTGATGTTCACCATGGGGATGGGACGCAGGATATTTTTTATCATGATCCAGACACCTTGTTTATCTCCTTTCATCAAGACGGCCGGACACTCTACCCCGGAACGGGAGCCATAACAGAGCTCGGTAGTCCAAGTGCACTCTGCTCAACCATTAATATCCCGCTGCCACCTGGCACCACAGATGATGGCCTTCACTATGTGCTGGATAACCTTGTCCTGCCTGTACTGGAAGATTTTCAGCCAGACATTATTATTAACTCAGCCGGGCAGGATAATCATTATAGTGATCCGCTTGCTAATATGGCTATTACGGCGCAGGGGTATGCACGGTTAGCTGAGAAACTAAACGCTGATATCGCTGTACTCGAAGGTGGTTACTCAATTGAAGATGCGCTGCCCTACGTCAATACTGGCATTATTCTGGCTATGGCCGGTCTGGATTATAGCCGGGTGGTAGAGCCTGACATTGCCCGCTGCCCGCGGCAATCAGCGGCTAACACCCGGTATATTGCTCAATTAGTTACCAATTGGCAGGACATTTGGCGTCAGCGGGACCAACTCAGGCGTGAGGCAGTAGCTCAGGCCGGAGACTTTTGGCAGCGGCGGCGCAGCATTTATTATGATGATAGCGGTATTCAAGAGCGTCAGCATGAGACAGTAAGAATCTGTCCTCACTGCCGAGGTTATCAGACGGTTGCGACAGAGGCCGAGGGCCATCCGTTTGGAGTTAAAACAGCATTTGCCGCCATTATTCCTAGAAATAGTTGCAGGACCTGTCGGAGTCAGGCCCTGGATACGGTACATAAAGCGAAACAAGAAGGTCACTATGACTATTGCATCCTCCAGGACAAAGAGCAGGATACACTAGAACAAGTCTAATAATAGCTATAATTAAGGAGGTCATTATGACCAGAGCAGACGGACGTGCAACCAATGAATTGAGAAAAGTAAAAATTACTCGTAATTATTTAAAATATGCTGAGGGTTCTGTACTTGTTGAATTCGGTGATACCAAGGTTATCTGTGCAGCTACCATTGAAGAAAAAGTGCCCCCATTTCTGAAGGGTTCTGGCGAGGGCTGGGTAAGCGCCGAGTATTCCTTACTGCCTCGTTCTACTCAAAGCCGCAATGTCAGAGAAGCAGCCAGAGGGAAACAGACAGGCCGTACCCATGAAATTCAGCGCTTAATTGGTCGGGCCTTACGGAGTGTTATTGACCTTAAGGCTTTGGGGGAAAAGACGATATGGCTGGATTGCGATGTTGTGCAAGCCGATGGCGGTACTCGGACTGCCGCCATAACCGGGGCATTTGTAGCACTTGTTGACGCCATTAACAGTATTTGGGGCGAAAGTCCAAAGCCGTTTCCGGTTAAAGACTTTTTAGCTGCTATAAGTGTGGGCATCTTGCCTGCAGGAGTGTATCTCGACCTTTGCTATAGCGAAGATTCCACAGCCATTGTTGACATGAACTTGGTTATGACCGGAAGTGGGCAATTTGTTGAAGTGCAGGGAACTGGAGAAAAAGGGACCTTTTCCCAAGCGCAGCTAAACGAGATGCTGGCAGTTGCTAGTCAAGGTATTGAGGTTTTACTTGATATTCAAAAAGAAGCACTGGGGCCGTTGTCGTGGAAAGTAGGCCGGGAGGGATAACAACAGTTAACGAATGTTTATGAAAGCATATAAAATACTATGGAATTATTATACAGTTATGGTAAAATAATTCTAGAAGTGTTTTATATGAAATATTACTCAATCGGTGAATTTGCGGAATTAATTAGCGTAACACAACAAACCCTTAGAAATTGGGATAAGGTTGGTAAACTAAAACCCAGTCATATAGGAAAAAGTGGGTACAGGTATTACTCCCAACAACAACTCCAATATTATTTAGGGCTTAAAGGCGAAACTCCAGCCATAAGAAAAGTTGTAGGATATTGCAGAGTATCGAGTAATAAACAAAAGGATGACCTTGAGCGTCAAGTAGAAAATGTTAAATCATATATGATAGCTAAAGGCTATTCGTTTGAGGTTGTTACAGATGTAGGCAGTGGTATAAACTACAACAAAAAAGGACTAAACCAGTTAATTGATATGATAGTTGCTTCCGAGGTTGAAAAGATAGTTGTTTTGTATAAGGATAGGTTACTAAGATTTGGATATGAACTTATAGAAAACCTATGCAGTAAATACGGAACAGCTATAGAAATCATAGATAATACAGAAAAAACCGAAGAACAAGAATTGGTTGAGGATTTAGTCCAAATTGTAACTTTGTTTAGTTGTAAGTTACAAGGCCGGAGAGCTAATAAAGCCAGGAAGATGATAAAGGAGTTGCTGGAGGATGATAACGGCACTGAAAGTTAGGCTTGAACCTAATAATAAGCAAATGTCTAAATTATTTCAGAGTGCTGGCACAGCCCGATGGGCATATAATTGGACACTTGCAAAGCAAGAAGAAAATTATAAAAACGGCGGTAAGTTTATAAATGACAGGGATTTAAGAAAAGAATTAACTATTTTAAAACAGACAAGAGAATTAAATTGGCTTAATACCTATAGCAACAATATAACAAAACAAGCTATAAAAGATGCCTGTGATGCGTATTATAAGTTTTTTAAAGGATTAGCTGAAAAACCCAAGTTTAAAAGCAGAAAGAAAAGCCAGCCAAAATTCTATCAGGATACAGACAAGATAAAATTTAAAAATGGCAAGGTGCGACTTGAAAAGATAGGTTGGATTAAGCTCTCTGAGAAAAACAGGATACCTGAGAATACTAAATATACTAATCCAAGAGTAACATTTGATGGTGTACACTGGTACGTATCGGTAGGTATCGAAATACAATCTGAGTCTGTTGACTTGACGGGTGAAAGTATTGGGATTGACGTTGGTATCAAGTATTTAGCGGTTTGCTCCCAAATTGAGAAGCCATATAAAAACATCAATAAAAGTAAGAAAATTAAAAGACTGGAAAAGAAATTGCGCAGGTTGCAGCGCAAAGTATCAAATAAATATGATAAAAACAAGAAAGGAGAGCGTTACGTTAAAACAGGCAACATTATAAAACTTGAAACTAACATTAGAAAGTTGCATAAACGTCTTGATAATATCAGAACAAACTACAGGCATGAAGTAACTACCGAAATAGTGAAAACCAAGCCAGCGAGGATAGTTATGGAAAGTTTGAATATCAGTGGAATGATGAAAAATAAGCATTTATCCAAAGCTATACAGCAACAAGGACTCTACGAATTTAGCAGGTTTATTCAGTATAAAGCAGAGAGACAAGGTACTGAATTTATAGAAGCCGACAAATGGTATCCATCATCAAAGACCTGTTCAGTATGTGGGCATGTAAAAGCCAAACTGTCACTTTCTGAAAGGGAATTTCGATGTGAGTGCTGTGGTGCTGTAATAGACCGAGATAAGAACGCAAGTATTAATTTATCAAGATATGAAGTATCATAAGACACTTAACGTATTATGGTGCTGTGTACCGTGAGTTACACGGGAATTTAAGCCTCGGGAGCATCATATCAAACGATAGTAGGTACGCCGAGGTCGGATGCGATGAATGAGGAAGTAAACATAAACTTTTATAATGTTTTATGGGGTTTTATAAGTTTTGCGTAACGGGATAGCGTTGGAGAAAACGATAAGCGAAATTATTGTGGCCACCCAAAATGCTGGTAAAGTTGCTGAGTTTAAGGCAGCACTAAACGGATTGCCTTATAAGGTATTATCTTTAGCCGATTTAGGAAAGTTCCCGGAAGCGCCCGAACAGGGGGAAACCTTTGCAGAAAACGCTTGTTCCAAAGCAAAGTTTTATGCGCGTTTAACAGGCAAGCTGTGTCTGGCTGACGATTCCGGCTTGGAAGTGGACTATCTAAAAGGAGAACCAGGGGTCTATTCTGCCAGATATGCTGGCGAATACGCCAGTGATCAGGACAATAATGAAAAGCTGCTTGAACATTTGATTGGTGTACCACCAGAAAAGCGTACAGCCCGATTCCGTTGTGTATTAGTACTCGCGGATGCCGAGAAGCTGTGGTATACGGCTGATGGTACAGTGGAAGGCATTATCCTAACTGAAGCGCGCGGAAATAGTGGTTTTGGCTATGATCCGTTGCTTTTTGTCCCTGAAATGGACCGCACCTTAGCCGAGATGTCGCCAGCAGAAAAAAATCAAATTAGTCACCGTGGGCGGGCGTTGAAAAAATTAGTAATGCAACTGGCGGACCAGGAAAAATGAGAATTGGTGTTGTCAGTGATACTCATGGCGACATAGCTATACTGAAAAAAGTGATTGCCGCCGCTGGTCCGGTTGATCAGTGGCTTCATGCTGGTGACTACTATCAGGACGGTTTGCGGTTAGCAGAACTAACCAATCTGCCAGTAACCGTTGTTGCCGGTAACTGTGACCGGACAAATGCTGTATTTGCCGATGAATATGTCGAGGTTGCCGGTAAAACTATCTGGATAACTCATGGTCATCGCTATGATGTAAAGTATGGAATGGCGCAACTAGCCTTTTGGGGAAAAGAGTATGATGCCAGTGTAGTCGTTTTTGGTCATACCCATATTCCGTATAACAAGTGGCATGAAGGCATTTTGCTGCTTAATCCCGGCAGCCCTAGATTACCCCGGGGCGGGTCAGATCCGAGTTTTGCCATTTTGGAGATAAATGAAAACGCTGCAATAGAAGGAACTATAATCGAGCTTTAACCTCGCTGCCATAGCGGGGGTTTCTTTTTTCACTTACGTGAACTGTGGCGCATATATTACTACATCAAGGCAAATAGGAGGTGAAAAATGTGGATATACCAAATAACACTACTATTCCTGCCAGGGGGGCGGGTGTGGGTATTCGCGCGTTGTCAACAATTATGGACGGGATTATCTTAGTTGTTATCGGCGGGGTACTAGCGGCAGTGCTTGGCAGTGATTTTAGCAATGGCCACGTCAGTGGCTCATATTATTTTTGGTCACTAGTTGCTGGTTTCTGCTACTACACTTATTTTGAAGGCAGGACAGGTGCCACGCCTGGCAAAATGCTGTGTGGTCTTCGCGTCGAAAAAACGGATGGCACAGCCTGTGACATTTCGGCAGCTGCCGTGCGCACTGCTTGTCGGATTATTGATGGCTTGTTTGCTTATTTAGTGGCTGCAATATTCGTATGGTCATCAGAGCGCAATCAGCGATTGGGAGATATGATGGCTGGGACTGTGGTGGTTAGAGTTAAGTAAAAGGTACGATAAGGAGGCAATATCGGCTTGCACTTTTGCTAAAGGCTCTGCGCAAGCCGCGGCCTCTTTATATTCTTGGTGGGGTTCCGTGGGCAGCCCAAAAAAATCTTGACGGGTTTAATGATAATAGATACAATATATAGTATCGAAATATGGATGTTAACACTAAATATGGTGTTATACCAGGGGGTTATTATGAGTTTATCAGATAATGCTATTAAGGTTCTTGAAAAAAGGTATTTGTCTAAAGATGAGAATGGTCAGCTTTTAGAAGATGTTAATGGGATGTTCCACAGAGTTGCTAAAGCTGTCGCCAGTGCAGATGCTTCGTATGTTTCAGCAGCAGAGTTGCAGGCTTTTGAGAATGAATTCTATGAAATGATGTCTGGTCTTGAGTTTCTGCCAAATTCACCAACACTTATGAATGCCGGCAGACCTTTGGGACAATTAAGCGCTTGTTTTGTACTGCCAATAGAAGACACAATGGAAGATATATTTGAAACAATAAAAAATGCTGCCATGATTCATAAAAGCGGTGGCGGAACAGGTTTTAGTTTTTCAAGATTACGGCCTAAAGGTGCTGCAGTGAATTCCACAGGTGGAGTTGCCAGTGGTCCGATTAGCTTTATGAAAGTTTTTAATGCCGCGACAGAAGCGGTAAAGCAGGGTGGTACGAGAAGAGGAGCCAATATGGGGATCCTTAGAGTCGATCATCCTGATATCATGGATTTCATCACCTGTAAAAAAGACAACGCGGATATTACAAATTTTAATATTAGTGTTGGAATCACGGAAGAATTTATGAAAGCGGTAGAAGAGAATAAGGAATATGCGATAATAGATCCTCATTATAAGACTGCAGTCGGAAAATTAAACGCAAGAGAAGTATTTGATGTAATTGTGGACATGGCCTGGAGTAATGGTGAGCCTGGAATCATATTTTTGGACAGGCTTAATCAGGCAAATGTAACACCTGCTCTGGGAGAATTTGAAAGCACCAACCCTTGTGGTGAACAGCCGCTGCTTCCTTATGAAGCCTGCAATCTTGGCTCGATAAATTTGAGCTTGATGATAAAAAATACAGAAAACCAGCCTGAGGTCGACTTTGAACGAATTGGCACTGTTGTAAAAAAAGCGATTCACTTTTTGGACAATGTCATTGATGTGAATAAATATCCCCTACCCGAAATTGATCAGATGACAAAAAGCACCAGAAAGATTGGACTAGGTGTTATGGGGTGGGCAGACCTGCTTTGTCAATTAAATATCCCCTATAATTCGCAGCAGGCCCTAGAACTTGCAAAGCAGGTAATGGGCTTCATTCAAGAGCAAGCAAGAAAAACGTCAATAGAATTAGCCGAACGAAAAGGCGTGTTTCCGCAGTTTGAGAACAGCAGCTATCAGCAGCAGGGGATCAGGGTACGCAATGCAACCACAACCACAATAGCACCAACAGGCACGTTAAGTATCCTTGCTGGTGTTTCCAGCGGCATTGAACCCTTATTTGCTTTGTCTTACATAAGAAATGTTATGGATAATGACGAATTAATCGAAACAAATCCATTCTTTAAGCAAGTTGCCATAAACGGTCAATTCTATACTGATACATTAATGCGGATAATTGCCAAAAAGGGAACAATAAAAGGGGTGACCGAAATACCGGAATATCTGCAAGATGTTTTTGTTACCGCCCATGACATTTCCCCGGAATGGCATGTAAAAATGCAGGCGGCATTTCAAAAATATACGGATAATGCTGTCTCTAAGACAGTTAATCTCAGTAGTAAGGCAACCAGGGAAGACGTTGCCGATGTATTTAACTTAGCCTATGAGACTGGCTGCAAAGGGGTAACAATCTATCGGGATGGCAGCCGGGATTCGCAGGTGCTTAATATCGGTAAAGTTAACGTCAAAGAAACAACCGAACAGGAAAGCAACCTTGTGGAAACGAAACAGGGCTTTTTTGCCCCAAGATCCAGACCTGACACAACTACCGGCTTTACGGAAAAAGTCAAAATAGGCTGTGGCTCGATATTCATTACTGTAAATTATGATCAGCACGGAATATGTGAGGTTTTCACCAACACCGGCCGGGCGGGCGGCTGTCCGTCGCAATCTGAGGCTACGGCAAGGCTGGTTTCAATCGCATTACGCTCCGGCATGGATGTAAATTCTATAATTGATCAGCTAAAAGGGATACGGTGCCATTCCACAATCAGGCAAAATGACTTGAAGGTATTATCCTGTCCTGATGCTATTGGTAAGGTTATTGAAAAGGTAATGAAATACCAAAGTGGCGAGAAGATTGAAGTTGATAATAGCTGTACCGTATCCAGTAATGGCTGTCCCGAATGCGGCAAGGTGCTTGAATATGAAGGTGGCTGCGTAATTTGTAGGAGTTGCGGGTTTAGTAAGTGCGGGTGAGAAGAGCAAATCCTTCATAGGGAGTTGTAAGGGGAGCTGTGGAAAGCTTAGAGATAAGTTTTCTACAGCTTTTTTTCTGCTTTATTGAACTGGAATTTCCCAAGCAAGTTTTAAGGATAAATTGTAAATAATTATCAAAAACATCCATACTATCTAAAAATCCTGCAGATTTTTGCAGGATTTTTAGATAGTATGGTAAACAGTAACAATAAAAGTATTATTATCCATAAATTAATTTATTTGATTAGGAAGACTCAGTAGAGGTGATATACTCAGTGATTTATTATGGACATACCAAGGAAGATCTACTGACGAAACATGTTTTGCCTCAGGAACAGTGGCAATTGTTAAAAGAGCACTTATATGAAGTGGCATATTTGTCTGAGCAACGGGCAACGAAGTTTGGGGCAGGAAAACTGGGGAGAATCATTGGATTAGCACATGATATTGGAAAATATTCAAATCAGTTTCAAAAGAGACTAGAGGGTTCATCCCAAAAAGTTGATCATGCAACGGCTGGCGCGCAAGAAATTCGACAAAGATTAGGAAAAGTAATAGGGCATGCTTTGGCTTTTGCGATTGCGGGACACCATGGTGGATTGCCAGACGGGAACAAGGGAGATCCGAAGAATTTGCCGGAACGACTTGATAAGAAGGATATACCAACATATCAAGCTTTTAAAAGGGAAATTGAATTTCCAGTGCTGCACAACAGAGATTTGGAAAGTATGCCGCAGGCAAAAGACTCAACAATGAGAACGTTTAGCTTTTCCTTCTGCATACGGATGCTCTATTCGTGCTTAGTTGATGCAGACTATTTGGATACTGAACGTTTTATGAATCCAGAGAAGTTCGGGGCAAGGACGGGGAAGACTTCCTTGTCGATGATTTTTCAACGTTTGGAAAAAAAACTAGAGAATGTGGCAAAGCGTAGTCAGAAAAATCCGTCGATTATCAATAGTGAACGTCAGAAAATATTAGAAAGATGCTTAGAAATGGCAGAATCTAAGCCAGGTCTGTTTACCTTAACGGTCCCAACTGGTGGCGGGAAGACCTATTCCTCCTTGGCCTTTGGGCTGAAACATGCAGTAAAATATAACAAGGACAGAATTATCTATGTCATTCCTTATACTAGTATTATTGAGCAAAATGCACAGGTATTTCGGGATGCGTTGGAAGATGGTTCGCTGAATGATAGTGTAGTTCTCGAACATCATAGCAATTTTGAGTATCCAGAGGGCTCCTTTGATGATTGGGACAAGCATGAAAAAGCGCACCGGTTAGCTGCGGAAAACTGGGAGATGCCTGTTGTTGTTACCACGGCTGTACAATTTTTTGAATCGCTCTATGCCAATAAAGGGTCGCGTTGCCGGAAACTGCACAATATGACCAATAGTGTAATCATTATGGACGAAGCACAGATGATACCGATTGAATATATGAAACCCTGTTTGTGGGCCATGACGGAGTTGGTGCTTAACTATGGTGCTACAGTGGTGTTGTGTACAGCTACACAGCCAGCAGTAAATAATATGATTCCCGGCAATTTAAAGCCAGTCGAAATTATGGAAAATCCCTGTGAGCTTCAAACGATATTTAAGCGAGTGACTGTTCATTACGGAAACGAGATGTCTGATGAAGAATTGGCGGCAGCCATGGTGGAAACTACACAAGTGCTCACGATTGTAAATACCCGGCGGCACGCGCGGTTACTCTTTGATAAGGTTCAGGAAAAAACAGGGGATGGGATATACCATCTGTCGGCACGGATGTGTCCGGCTCATCGCAAGCTGGTGTTGGCCGAAATCCGGGAAGCACTTCAGGCGGGACAGTCTTGCCGCGTAGTTTCTACACAACTTATCGAAGCGGGGGTTGATGTGGATTTTCCTACTGTGTACCGTGCTGCAGCGGGTATTGACTCAATAGCTCAAGCTGCAGGGCGCTGTAACCGGGAGGGGCGCAGAACGGAAGGGAATGTCATCGTTTTTAATCCAGAGGCGCATGGTATGCCAACGAAGGGCCGATTTTCTGCAGTTGCGGGATTGACTCGTAGTACGGCAAGACGTTTGCAAGAGTTCGATGGAGAATTATTATCGTTAGCAGCAATTGAGGACTACTTTCAGCAACTATTTGACCTAGAGAAAAACAACCTCGACATGCACGGTATTCTCAGGATGATTGATGAAGGCCAGCATGATTTAGCGTTTCCTTTTGCAACAGTGGCTCGCGAATTTCAGTTGATAGATAGTGCAACCATTCCTGTAATTGTTCCGTGGGACAAACAAGCGCAGAGAATAATGGAAGAAACTGAAAATCATCCCTTCCCTGCAAGCCGGGTGAGAAGTCTGCAACCATATGTTGTCCAGGTGTATCAGCATGAATTAATCGCATTGCGCCAAGCGGGTGTTATAAAAACAGTAGGCGAATTTATGAATTTTTTGATAGACCTGAGTTTCTATGATGAGAGGTTTGGGTTGAAAGATGCTAAGGAGGTAAAGGCACCGACCGAGGTACTGATGTTCTGATGTGGTGAGATACATTTAGCATGGTGATAGAAAGGAGAAGAACATGGGGTATGGAGTAAAGCTTAGAGTCTGGGGTGACTATGCTTGTTTTACACGTCCTGAGATGAAGGCAGAAAGGGTTAGCTACGATGTTATGACACCGTCCGCTGCCCGTGGGATTTTAGAGGCAGTTCATTGGAAGCCAGCTATTCTTTGGAAGATTGACTATATTCATGTTATGAAACCCATTCGCTTCGACTCAATTCGCAGGAATGAAGTGGCCAGTAAGATTTCTGAAAGGAATATTAAAACGGCTATGAAAGGGGGAGATATCGACCTTCATCAGTATGCAGCGGAAGATAGACAGCAGCGGGCAGCAATGGTTCTTCGTGATGTTGAATACATCATTGAAGCGCATTTTGATATGACGGAAAAAGCAGGGGCAAGTGATAATGCTGGAAAGCATTGTGATATTTTTACGAGGCGAGCAAGAACAGGTCAATGCTATATGCGACCTTATTTCGGTTGCCGCGAATTTCCAGTACATTTTGAGTCGCTGGAAGGAGAAGTTCCAAAGTCACCTTTAAAAGGGGAACACGATTTAGGATGGATGCTCTGGGATATTGATTTTGCTAATAACATGCAGCCTATTTTCTTTCGTCCTACCATGATAAATGGTATTGTGAATAGTAGGCTGACAAAGGAGGGAGGAAGTTGATTTTACAAGCCTTAAATGAGCACTATTGGCATCTTTTGGAGGAGCGTGAATCAGGAGTCGCTCCCCCGGGATATAGTCTTGTAGAGATATCATTCGTAATAGTCCTTTCCGTGACAGGAGAGCTGTTAGATATGTATAAAGTAGAGCAGGGAGAACTTGTACCAGAACACAAAAAACGATCAGGGAAAAATCCTCCGCCATACTTTCTTTGTGATAAAATATTATACTCTTTGGGGGTGGGCAAGGATAAAACAGAAGGACAAAAAAGATACGAACAGTACCGTGAATATAACCTAAAACTCCTCCAAAATGTTGCGTGTATTGAGGGTAAAGCGGTTAGCGCTTTTTTGAATTCTTGGAACTCACTCCTGTGGGATGCCCATCCAATAATCATGCACTATCAAAAAGAATTTGATAAACCAGCAAATTATAATACTGTATACAAAATTGATGGTCATTCGGGCTATGTCCATAACCACTCAGAAATTGCATCTCAGTGGATGGAGGAACAATCAAAAAATGAAGATCAGGTTGAGTTGAGGGCGCAGTGCTTAGTCACCGGTGAATATGAGAGTATAGCCAAGACTCACGACGTTGCAATAAAGGGGGCTGGAGGACAACCTGCTGGAACGGCCTTAGTATCTTTTCAAATTGAGTCATTTCGATCCTATGGCAAGACACAGAGCTTCAACGCTCCTGTCAGTAAGAAAGCCGCTTTTGCATACGGAACGGCACTCAACTACCTAATTGCCAGTGACACCAATCGAGTGCGACTTGCTGATACCACTATGGTATTTTGGGCGGATAAAAAAGGTGGCAAAACAGAGGAAATAGTTTTGGCCTGGAGCCTAGATCCGGTTATTATTGATTCAGCGTCAGATGATGAAAAACGACGGATTGATCCCAGTGCTGCAAGGCAGGCAAAAACCATTTTGGAACGTGCAAAATCCGGCCTGCCAGTTGATGATGCCACGTTTAATCCTGAAACACGGTGTTATCTGTTGGGGATTGCGCCTAATGCTGCCCGGCTTTCGGTTCGGTTTTGGCAAATCAGCAATTTTGGCGACGTACTTGAAAAAATAGCGCAGCACTACAAGGACATGGAGATTGCAGGAATAGAACGGTTGGGCGGGATGATATCACCTTGGCGAACTTTAAAAGCTATTGCTGTGCAGGAAGATGCGAGAAACATTCCGCCACTTCTAAGTGGACAGTTTTTGAAGACCATCTTGTCTGGACATATGTATCCGCAAACAGTTTATAATCTAGCCTTAAATCGTTGGAGAAGTGGTGGCGAGCACAGAGGGGTATCGTTAGTCAGCCGGGCGGCAATTATCAAAGCATTTTTGATAAGAAAGTATCGTGTGCAAGGTCAGGCAGAAAAGGAGGCAATGATTACTGTGAGCTTGAATGAAAACAATACCAATACTGCCTATCAATTGGGTAGACTATTCTCTTTGTTGGAAAAAGTACAAAAAGACGCTTTGGCGGATATTAACGCAACCATTAGTGACCGTTACTTTGGTGCAGCTTCTGCAACCCCTGGCACTGTATTTCCGTTATTGTTACGGTTGTCTCGACATCACATTGCAAAAGCCAAATATGGAAATGTCATAGATAGGAAAGTTCAAGATGTAATGAACCGTTTAGATTCATTTCCAGCACATCTGAATATAGAAGACCAGGGCCAATTCATTTTGGGCTACTACCATCAGAACCAAGCTAATTATGCTAAGAATGATTCTAATGAAGTAGAGAAGGAAGGGTGATAGTATGAGTAAGATCGTTGACAAGCGTTATGAGTTTGTCCTGTTTTTCGAAGTGGAAAACGGTAACCCCAACGGTGATCCTGATGCTGGCAATATGCCGAGGATTGATCCCGAAACTAGTCATGGACTTGTTACAGATGTTTGTCTTAAACGGAAAGTTAGAAATTACGTTGATTTAGCGAGGGATGACAAGAAACAGTTTGACATTTATGTACGAGAAAATGCAGTATTAAATCTTATAAATCAAGAGGCTTATAAAGAACAGGGGATTAAGCCGGAGTCCAAAAGGTTGCCCAAAGATGCAAAGCAGGCTGCAGATATTACTGGTTATATGTGTAAGCGATTTTATGACATTCGATCTTTTGGTGCAGTAATGACAACAGAAGTTAACTGCGGACAGGTTCGTGGGCCAATTCAGTTTGGTTTTGCCAAGAGTTTGGACCCCATTGTTCCCCAAGAAATAACTATTACCCGTATGGCAGTAACTAATGAAAAAGATGCTGACAAGGAGCGCACTATGGGCCGAAAGCATATTGTCCCATACGCTTTATATCGGGCTGAGGGGTATGTATCGGCACCACTGGCGAAAAAGACTGGTTTTTCCGAAGCGGATCTGGAGCTTTTCTGGCAAGCGCTTATGAATATGTTTGAACATGATCATTCTGCTGCTAGAGGAAAAATGGCCAGCCGAAAACTAGTGATTTTTGAGCATGAAACGCCACTTGGTAATGCCCCTGCACATAAACTGTTTGATTTAGTGACTGTAAAACGCAATGATGAGGAAAAACCGCCGCGCAACTTTACAGACTATAGCATTTCTGTAAATTATTCCGCCAAGCCGGACGGAATTACGATCATTGAACAATAACAATGCAGAGCTATTCAGAAGATGAGTTGCTGATGCTTTCGGGAATCCAGCATATGGCTTTCTGTGAGCGGCAATGGGCTCTTATCCATATTGAGCAGGTTTGGGCGGAAAATGTTCGAACAGTGGAGGGACAGAATTTACACGAGCGGGCAGATGACCCCTTTGCAGATGAGAGCCGTAAAACGTTGCGGATTATTAGGAGTATGCCACTTGTTTCCCATAAGCTTGGACTTAGGGGTATAGCAGATGTTGTGGAATTTCACCAGAGTAAGGATTTTACTGAAGGGGAAACCTGCCAACTGCAGGGGCGTAAAGGGTGGTGGCGACCGCTTCCAGTCGAATATAAGCGAGGGCGTCCGAAACCTGATGATCGCGATGCAGTGCAGCTTTGTGCACAAGCTATGGCATTAGAAGAGATGATGCAGGTATCTATAGCATCTGGATGTATCTTTTATGGCGAAACGAAACATCGGGAAACAGTTGCGTTTGATATGAGGCTCAGACAGTACACTGCGGAGCTTGCTGCACGTATGCAACAGCTTGTGCGGGAAGGAAAAACACCTAGGGCAAAAAGGGGAAAGCGCTGTTCTCAATGTTCGCTTATTGAGAAGTGTCAGCCGTATTGGATGTTGCGTCACCGCTCAGTAGAAAACTACCTGGAGCGAATGTGCAGTATGGAGGTGGACAATCTTTGAGGCGGCTTTTAAATACGCTTTATGTTACGATGCCGGATGCTTATTTGGCCTGTGACGGTGAAAATGTGCTGATTAGAGTTAAGGAAGAGATCAAATTTCGTGTTCCGGTACATAATCTAGAAGGCATTGTCTGTTTTGGTTTTGCAGGTGCTAGTCCTAAGCTTATGTACTTATGCTGTGAGCGTGGGGTAGCTCTCTCATTTCTAACAGAGTATGGTAAATTTAGGGGACGTGTAACCGGAAATATCTCTGGAAATGTCTTATTAAGGCGTACTCAGTACCGATGGTCTGATGACTGTGAGGCCGCAACCCGGCTATCGCGCAGATTTATTGCAGCAAAAATCATTAACAGTCGCGCACTATTGCATCGTGTAATGCGGGATCATGGAGATGTTGTTGAGCGCACGTCTTTGGAAAGAACTATAAAATTAATGGCGGGAATGGTGGAACGCCTGCAAAAAGCCGCAGATGGTGATGCAATACGGGGAATCGAGGGAGAAGCAGCGCATTATTACTTTTCTAATTTTAATCAACTGATATTAAGTCAAAAAGAAGCTTTCTGTATGGTAAACCGCAACCGCCGCCCACCAACTGATAGAATTAATGCGTTATTATCATTTTTATACACACTCCTTGCCCATGAGGTGGTTGCGGCGTTAGAAAGTGTTGGATTAGATCCGCAAGTTGGTTTCCTGCATCGAGATCGGCCAGGGCGACCAAGTCTTGCCTTAGATGTAATGGAAGAGTTAAGACCGCATTTTGCAGATCGGCTAGCAGTAACGTTGATAAATCGTAAGCAGATTTCCGCAGATGGTTTCGTTGTAAAAGAGAATGGTGCGGTCATTATGAAAGATGAAATCCGTAAGGAAGTTTTGATTGCTTGGCAAAAACGGAAGCAAGAGGAAATCACCCATCCTTATTTGGAAGAAAAGATTCCATTAGGACTTGTGCCGTATGTACAGGCTTTACTGTTAGCAAGGCATTTGAGAGGCGATTTAGAAGATTATCCGCCATTTTTCTGGAAGTGAGGGACAAAGGATGTTGGTTTTGATTACCTATGACGTGAATGTGACAACCGAATCAGGCAAGTCACGTTTGCGGAAAGTTGCTAAACAATGCGTAAATTGTGGTCAACGTGTGCAGAATTCAGTTTTTGAATGTCTGCTTGATCCAACGCAATTTGCACAATTGAAGCACCGCCTTGAAGGAATTGTTGATCCGAAGACCGATAGTTTGAGATACTACTTTCTAGGTAGTAATTGGAAAAAACGGATTGAGCATTTTGGTGCTAAATCTACTTATGATCCAGAAGATGTTCTGATGATCTAATGCGAACCTATAGTGGACATTGTTTTCCTGATGTATTCGCACTATATGATTTATAAGGTTTAGGACGAATTTAATGTTAAAAAATCTAAAAGCAACTTAAGATTTTTATTAGGTTCGCAAAACCAAGTGATTCAACGCTTGGTTTTATTGTGGAATAAGATTGGCAGTCGCGCCCCGTACGGGCGCGTGGATTGAAACACCATATAACGGGCTAATTAGTAGGGGTGAATGTCGCGCCCCGTACGGGCGCGTGGATTGAAACCAGTAATAGGAGCACCACCACCTAAATATGTTGTCGCGCCCCGTACGGGCGCGTGGATTGAAACCCTTGCTTCTTATCTCCACCATGCACATGCACGTCGCGCCCCGTACGGGCGCGTGGATTGAAACCTCAGTAGTGGTAATCATGTACCCTTTTTCCATTGTCGCGCCCCGTACGGGCGCGTGGATTGAAACCAGTACCGGGTATCTAATGCGTAGAAGTCAGTTGTCGCGCCCCGTACGGGCGCGTGGATTGAAACCGCAATCATTCATACCCTTGTCGTACCACTCGGAGTCGCGCCCCGTACGGGCGCGTGGATTGAAACATTAGGTATGCTTTTTGCTCTCTGCCGTACGAATCGTCGCGCCCCGTACGGGCGCGTGGATTGAAACTTTTACAACCAACAATGCAACATCATCTATATTTGTCGCGCCCCGTACGGGCGCGTGGATTGAAACATGCAAGAAAGAGAAAATTTTATCATAGGAGAAAGTCGCGCCCCGTACGGGCGCGTGGATTGAAACATTGGAAACGGATTCTTCTCGCGTTGGTACTGCGGTCGCGCCCCGTACGGGCGCGTGGATTGAAACAAACTTGACAAGTACTTTGAGGCTAACAAGTCTGACGTCGCGCCCCGTACGGGCGCGTGGATTGAAACCCCAATGGCATGACAAAAGACATGGAAGTTATGTCGCGCCCCGTACGGGCGCGTGGATTGAAACCTCTGCCTGTTCCCTGCTGTCTGCCTCAATATGTCGCGCCCCGTACGGGCGCGTGGATTGAAACACTGAACTTATCTTTAAGCTGTGCGCCCGTGAACGTCGCGCCCCGTACGGGCGCGTGGATTGAAACATCAGCAAGACGTTCTAAATCAACTGCTTTAGGTGTCGCGCCCCGTACGGGCGCGTGGATTGAAACTCATTTTAAACGCTCCTTGTGGTCGTTGCTATTTGTCGCGCCCCGTACGGGCGCGTGGATTGAAACGACGGGATGCTACTAGGATTTACATATCACGAAGTCGCGCCCCGTACGGGCGCGTGGATTGAAACATCTTGAAAATCAATAAACAATCTGAGCGACAACGTCGCGCCCCGTACGGGCGCGTGGATTGAAACGGTTAAGCATGGTTTTTAATTCCTTCACAGCATCGTCGCGCCCCGTACGGGCGCGTGGATTGAAACATATGGTACAGCTCCAGATAATATCTGCCCTCCGTCGCGCCCCGTACGGGCGCGTGGATTGAAACTTCTTATCTTGAATGGATTGCCACATGGATTGTGTCGCGCCCCGTACGGGCGCGTGGATTGAAACATTGCCTGCGTGAATCTTTCGTTGCGTTCTTTAGTCGCGCCCCGTACGGGCGCGTGGATTGAAACAGTATTACAGCTAGGACACAAGGCGGGACACCACGTCGCGCCCCGTACGGGCGCGTGGATTGAAACTTCGCGTGTCACTTATTTATCACCGTCCCGTTTAGTCGCGCCCCGTACGGGCGCGTGGATTGAAACTGTATTGACTTCGCGCTCTGCTTGTTCGGCGGTGTCGCGCCCCGTACGGGCGCGTGGATTGAAACACAGGGGTGAAAAAGATTATTCAGAGCTTTTTAGTCGCGCCCCGTACGGGCGCGTGGATTGAAACGTTCTCACTGCTGCACTCATACCAGCCTTCTGGCGTCGCGCCCCGTACGGGCGCGTGGATTGAAACCATAAAATCATCAAATTCATTTGCCGTTATTGTTGTCGCGCCCCGTACGGGCGCGTGGATTGAAACATGAATTGGGTTGCCTCGTTTAAATCGGCAGGCAGTCGCGCCCCGTACGGGCGCGTGGATTGAAACCTTAGCTATTTCCTCTAGGTCTGCTATTGTCCGCGTCGCGCCCCGTACGGGCGCGTGGATTGAAACCCTTGGGGCGTCAGGTAAGCCGTGAGTGCGAACATGTCGCGCCCCGTACGGGCGCGTGGATTGAAACCATGTCCCGGGTGTGCCAGCGACTGTACAAACCGTCGCGCCCCGTACGGGCGCGTGGATTGAAACAATAGTGTGTTATGGCATGTTGACGATGCAACGTCGCGCCCCGTACGGGCGCGTGGATTGAAACCCAAATCACTAGCTTTATAGTCACCGCTTTGCATGTCGCGCCCCGTACGGGCGCGTGGATTGAAACTTTGTGAACATTCCTTGTGGTCGCAATGGAGAGTCGCGCCCCGTACGGGCGCGTGGAGAAGTTCAGGGACGGTTCTATTGCTTCCTTTCTTCTTTTATGCTAAACTGGAGAAAAAAGATGGCGGAGGGAGAAAATGCCAAGGATTGCAAGAAAGAAAAGTAATAGCGGAATCTATCATGTTATAGTAAGGGGAATCAATCGGCAGGATATATTTCACGAAGAGGAAGACTATACAAAGTATTTAGAGGGACTGAAGCGAGCGCAAGACATAAGTAAATTTGAGATATATGGATATTGCCTAATGAGTAATCATGTACATTTGTTGCTGCATGAAAAAATAGAGAGTCTGGAGTCAATAATGAAGCGCGTAGGAGTTAGCTATGCTAGTTGGTATAACAAAAAGCAGGAGAGGGTCGGGCATGTATTTCAAGATAGGTATAAGAGTGAACCTATAGATAGTGACGCATATTTGCTAAGCGTGTTGAGATATATACATAATAATCCAGTAAAGGCACAACTGGTATTGCAGGCAGAAGACTATATGTGGAGCAGTTGTAGAAAGTATAACGACTCGAATAAATATCTTGGAGATATGATTAATACGGGATTTATTCTAAAGATATTTGACGAATGTGGAGAGATAGCCCGACAAAGATGGCAAGCGTTTATGAAACAAGATAGTAATGATAAATTTCTTGATATAGAGGAGAAGCAGCAAAAGATAAATGATGAACGTTTGTCTAAAGAAATACAAAAAATCTTAAAAGGACAATCACTTGGAGAGCTGCAATCAATGGAAAAAGCCAGTCGGGATAAGATAATACGAAAAATTAAAAGTATCGAAGGTGTAACGCAACGCCAAATAGCAAGAGTAACAGGTATCAATCAGAGCCTTGTGTTTAAGGCATAGGAGCAAAGTCGAGTAGAGGCCTGCCTCGCGACACGCCCCCCTCACGGAACCGTGCGGGCGCTATTAACGCACACGGCTCTTCAAAACAGTATTCACGTGTCCTTAGCCATAGATATTCACATAAATCTTTGGA
>NZ_LSLK01000098.1 GCF_002257705.1 Sporomusa silvacetica DSM 10669 | reverse complement strand
GGCAGAGCCGCAAATTTTCGACTATTTGTCAAGTGTTTTTTTATATGACTAGCAAATATAAAAATAGAACGTTTACATCTACTTTTATCGATGTAAGCGTTCTATTTTGCTTAACTTAATGACATTGCCTTTATAGTAGACAGTTAAAATAAAAAACTGTTTCTATGAAGGGAGCAATCTTCATGAAAGGAAAGATTCGTCAATTAACAATTATAGAGATTGTTAAGGGAGGCAAAATATATGGCTTTTTCAGAAAAAAAGAGTGTTCGCCCAATCATAAAACTATCGTTTACAAGCACCGAACTTATCTTAGAATTTATTGCAGTTATTAGTTTAATCTTCATGATTGGAACACTGGTTTCTTCGTGGCCATCAATTTCAGAAGTAGTGCCAAAACACTTCGGTCCTACAGGAGAAATCGATGCATGGGGCAATAAGAATCTTCTTTATTTTCCCATTACGTCTGCGGTTATCATTTATATTTTTTTATCGGTACTAACTCGTTTTCCGCATAGTTACAACTATCCGGTCAATATTACTGAGGAAAACGCAGAAAGACAGTACAGAACGGCTCGCACTCTAATAATAGCGGTAAAAACTGAAATCGTGTTGTTTTTTATCTATATCCAATGGAATATAATATCTAAGACTAAAGCGCTGTTTTTACCGGTGTTTTTATTTATATTGCTGGGGACTTTATGCTATTTCGTATATCGCGCCTATAAGCTTAAATAACATGACCAACGCTAAGGAAAAGGAGACCATCATGGCGATTGAAAAAGTGAAAGCGTATTTTGAAAAATATAACTTGGCGGATCGGATACAGGAATTTGAAGTGTCCAGTGCAACCGTGGAGCTTGCCGCAGCCGCATTAAATTGTGAACCGAAAAGAATTGCAAAAACGCTCTCCTTTATGGTCGGCGGACAGGCTATTTTGGTCGTCACCGCCGGTGATGCCAAAATAGATAATGCAAAATACAAGGCGCAATTTGGAACGAAAGCGAAAATGCTTACTTCCGACGAGGTGGTTGATCTGATTGGCCATGCTATAGGTGGGGTTTGTCCTTTTGCCGTCAAAGAGGGAGTTGCCGTTTATCTGGATGAATCTCTAAAAAGATTTGAAACGGTATTTCCAGCTTGCGGTAGCAGCAATAGCGCCATTGAGCTGACAATAGAGAAACTGGAAAAATACTCGAACTATTCTGCGTGGGTGGATGTATGTAAATGCTGGAATTAGCGTGTTTATTTCGGAGCGGACAGGGGGACGGTGGTAGTGTATTGAATCAAACACCGTAGACCAAATATATTTATCAAAGGATTAAAAGATTCGGTTAATTTCTGTCCTGAAAAATATAGTATCTAATTTTGAGAATAATATAGATAAGAATGAGATTTGTTACTTAGCAAAGATTAGGATAATTATTACACGATGCCCCTTCTCTGCTTGACAACTAATAGATGACTGGTCTAATATATAATTATGAAAAACAATGACACAAAACAGAAAATAATTGAAACAGGATCTGAAATTATTCTTGCCAAAGGTTATAATGCAACTGGTCTGCAGGCGATTTTAACAGCAGCGGGTGTTCCCAAGGGATCATTTTATTATTATTTCCGCTCAAAGGAAGATTTTGGCGTCGCTATTGTGGAATATTATGGGCGAATAAACTTTGATATAACAATGTCTGTTTACAATGATCAGAATTTGTCACCCAAGCAGAAGTTAAATAAACTGTTCATTTTGGGACGCGACTATCGGGCGCAACATGGCTGTAACGCTATGTGTTTGATTGGAAATCTGGGTACAGAGATGGCTAAAGCTAGTGAAGCAATTCGTATTGCTATGAAAAAAGAAGCTGAACGTCAGGTGAAAGTTATTGCCGGCATTATTGCTGAGGCTCAAGCCCAGGGAGAAATTTCGTCTACTCATAGCCCTCAATCTCTTGCTGAGTTTATAGGCGCCGCCTGGCAGGGAGCACTTACCAGTATGCAAATCAATCAAGATATAAAACCCTTAGATATTTTTCTGGAACAAATATTTGATAATCTTCTAGCCTAATGGAAACGTCTACATTGAAGTGCCAATATAAGAATTTTATAGACGACCGGTCTAATAATAAAGGGGGTTATAATTTTGCTAACAATTAACAGGGAGAAATGCATCGCTTGTGGGATGTGTGTCAAAATTTGTCCGTTCAGAATAATAGGAATAGATAAATCGGAAGCGAAACCCGTACCGTCAATTGTTCCTAATATGGAAGCAAGCTGTTGGGCTTGCGGTCACTGCGAAGCAGGTTGTCAGCAAGGAGCTATTAAGCTGGAAAATGGTCTTCCCGGAGAAAATACTGTCTTGCTTAACGAACTGAAAGTATCACCGGCGCAATTTGAACAACACCTGCGGGGACGACGCTCCATCAGACATTTTAAAGAAGGACCGGTTGATATTACCGTCATGAAAGAACTAATTGATATTGTACGGTTCGCGCCTTCGGCAGGTAATTTGCGTCCATTGCACTGGTTAGTAATTTATGACCGTAAACAAGTTCATTCGCTGGTAGCTTTAGCGATTGATTGGATTAAGCAAAAGCTAGAATCATGTGACACTATTCTTCCTGACTATAAGTGGTATGAGCATTAGAAAGGGACGGGGGGACAGGTGTATTGTCCCAGAAGTTAGTGACAGCAACTTCCGGATTCATTGGAAAAAGTGCTCCGGATTATTTGGAAAATTAAGCGTTCGATTTGAAGAAAGTAAAATGTTTTGGGAAATGGAGACCATCATGGCAATTGAAAAAGTGAAAGCGTATTTTGAAAAATATAACTTGGCGGATCGGATACAGGAATTTGAAGTATCCAGTGCAACCGTGGAGCTTGCCGCAGCCGCATTAAATTGTGAACCGAAAAGAATTGCAAAAACGCTTTCCTTTATGGTCGGCGGACAGGCTATTTTGGTCGTCACCGCCGGTGATGCCAAAATAGATAATGCAAAATACAAGGCGCAATTTGGAACGAAAGCGAAATTGCTTACTTCCGACGAGGTGGTTGATCTGATTGGCCATGCTTAGGTGGGGTTTGTCCTTTTGCCGTCAAAGAGGGAGTTGCCGTTTATCTGGATGAATCTCTAAAAAGATTTGAAACGGTATTTCCAGCTTGCGGTAGCAGCAATAGCGCCATTGAGCTGACAATAGAGAAACTGGAAAAATACTCGAACAATTCTGCGTGGGTGGATGTATGTAAATGCTGGAATGAAAAATAGTGTGTGTTATAAGAAAACTGCTATCGCGGCCTTTTAATCTTCAGCCAAAATAATAGTAATACTATCGTCCACAATACCTTTAACCCTTTGCGTACTTTGAGTACTTTGCGGTAACAATCCTTAAAATGGGATGGGCTTGGCTTTTGGCTAGTTCTTTGGATTTGCACACATCAGATATTTGGTCAATCGAATACAAGGTGAGAGCCTTTTACTTTTGGCATTGCCCCAAAAGTAACAAAAGGTCTAGGCCCCAAGCCTCCAAAAGCTGAAAAGCCGGGCGGTATTCCTAAAATCCGTAAACTCGCTACGCTCAGACAGTACGGATTTTTTTACGGAATACCGCCCGGCTTTTCTCCTGCGGAACGCTTTTTCCGGCAAAGGCCAAGTAGTTACGGGAGTTACGAGGGTTACTGGACGCAAACAGTACAGCCGCCTGTTCCGGGTTTTGTACTTGACACCCCTTGTTTTATAATGCCTCCGCGACTCCCAAAACTTATACTTTCTTATTCTATCAAAAATTGTGTTTGCCTGTTATATCTTTTGGAAATGTAAACGTCTTCCCTGTCTGCCAATGAAAAATAGAAGTTTCCATAAATTTTTTGGCATTTAGGGTTGACATTGCTCTCTAAATTGGATACAATGAATTTTGTTAGTCAGTCAGATACTAGGTATCAATGCCAATGGTTGAAGATAAAAATATCGGGGCGTAGCGCAGTTTGGTAGCGCATTAGTCTGGGGGACTAAGGGTCGCAGGTTCAAATCCTGTCGCTCCGACCAAAAAAAGTTTCGGGATTCCATATTGGAATCCTTTCTTTATCCAGATGGAAAGGTTAACTTTCCCTGGATTGAACGACTAAGGCTTCCGCCGGCGTCCTAAAGGACTTGGCACAAGCAGTCTTATCTTACCCTAACAGAAAGTATAAAACTTTCTTAAAAGCAGGATAAGTGCAACATCGGCTTCCGCTTTCGCCAAAGGCTCGGCGCAAGCCGTGTTTTATTTATAATCATGATAGTAAAATCCTTGGCTTCTATGCCTATATCCTACTCTTTTGACCAAGGGTAGGAGTTTTTGATTTTTCAACTATTCACTTCTGACCATTCTCAGTATTTGATCAGAAGAAGTAACCTAACTAATCATACCAGGGGGTAAACACTAATGTCAAAAGCAGCGCTAGTAGTCTTCAGTGGTGGACAAGATAGCACTACATGTCTGTTCTGGGCGATGCAACACTTTGATAAAGTAGCAGCGATTACGTTTAACTATAACCAAAGACATAAACAGGAGATAGAGTGTGCTGCTACTATTGCCAGTGAATTTAATATACCTCATATGGTTTTAGACATGAGCTTGCTGAATCAGTTGGCTCCTAATGCGCTAACCAGAAGTGATATCGAAATAAAAGCCGGTGAAAACGGACAACTACCAACAACATTTGTAGATGGTCGTAATTTACTCTTCCTGTCATTTGCAGCAGTAGCCGCCAAACAAAAACAGATTCGTCATATTGTTACAGGGGTTTGTGAGACTGATTTCAGTGGTTATCCGGACTGCCGTGATGTTTTTGTCAAATCAATGAATGTTACTTTAAATCTAGCAATGGACTACCCGTTTGTCATTCATACTCCATTGATGTGGATAGATAAGGCCGATACATGGGCGTTAGCCGATAAATTAGATAAATTGGATTACATTCGTCAGCATACACTTACCTGTTATAACGGCATCATGGGAGACGGGTGTGGTGAATGTCCTGCATGTAAACTACGGAATGCTGGTTTGAAAAAATATCTTGAAACAAAGGCAGGTAAGCAATAGTTGGGGAAAATTGACATCCTTTATCCGATAATCGAAATATTTAGTAGTATTCAAGGCGAAGGTTTTCATATGGGTAAGGGAGCAACCTTTATTAGGGTTGCCGGCTGTAATCTGAGGTGCTCCTGGTGTGACACCGGGTATTCCTTTGATTTGTCAACATCAAAGTGGATGAGTGTTGGTGATATCTTAGCTGCTGAGTGCTTTTCTCATCATCATGTTGTCATTACCGGAGGAGAACCAACATTGTACAATCTCGAACCATTAGTACGAGCATTACATAAATTAGGTAAGTACGTCGCTATAGAAACCAATGGCACAAACTCAATACCGGTTGAGTGGGGGATTGATTGGATTACTGCATCCCCAAAACCCGCTAGCGGGTTTGCTTTGTCTTGCCAGGCAGATGAATTGAAATATGTAGTGGATGACGAATTTAGCATTGATGTTATCAGCAACCACGCTGTACCTGCAGGAAGGATTTTTCTTCAGATAGAAAGTGGTCGGCAAGAGTCACTCCAAAAAGCATATGATCTAATTAACCGCTATCCAGAACTACAGTTACGACTAGGAATACAGATGCATAAAGTTCTTAATTTTAAGTGAGAGTTTAGTATTTTTTAGGTAAACTTTTTATTTATATCGACAGTGTATACATTATTCTTTGACATAATATATTGACGTTGAAATGGAAATGGAGTATATTAAAGAGCATAATTTCAGAGTAAATAAGCAAAGACGCTTTACCAGGTAATTAAGCCGTATAGTGTCTTTTTTGATTTTAGAAATACGGTTGGCTGCCAAAGTATACAATGTAGATAGTATAAATAAAAATACATAGGTTGATGTACGAGCTTAATTTTTTAGCATTTAAGTGGAACTCGGTACCGCTTAGCGGAACAATTGTCCTAAAGGAGAAATGCAAGTGGAATGGCTTAAACGCTTTGTTGCCATTATGGACATTATCAGTAACTCAATGGCTGACGGAGTTAGTATTACAGAGATTGCAAATACAACAGGGCTAAGCAAAGGAACTCTTCATCGCGTGTTACAGGATATGGTTAGTCATAGTCTCATTGCACAAAATATTGACACAAAAAAATACTGGCTCGGGCCTAAACCAATGGTCTGGGGAAGCAAATTTGTTTTAGGACAGGATCCTGCGGGATTACTCTCTCAATATTGTGACTTACTAGCTGAACGGACTAACCTGTATACCTTCTTATGTCGAATCAATGAGGGAGAAGTATATTGTATTTACACCAGACAGCCAAGTAAATTTAGTAAAAAGTACTTCGTTCATGTGGGACAAAGGATGCCGATTCACTGTACGGCCGCTGCTAAATCGATTTTAGCGTTTTTGCCTTCTTCCCATATCAATCTCATCATAGCCCATAATAATATGATAAAGTTTACAGATCATACCAAGACCGATGTAAATCAGATTATCGGTGAATTGCAAGCTATCAAAGAAACAGGTGTTGCCTTTTGTAGGGAGGAACTGGAGGTAGGTATATCCGGAATATCTACTCCTATATTTGCAGGAAATGAAAAGGCAGCCTTTAGTATTAGTCTGTTAAGTGATGCCACGTTCATTAATCAACAGGAAAACAGTTTGGTACATGAAATTATCCAGATTGGGCAACAGGCCAGCGAACATATGGGAAGAGTTCATCTGCTTACTTCAGTAAAGAATAGTGAGCTATAACGGGAAGGAAAGGATGGGTAACATGGAAAACACAACAAATCGGCTTATTGTTGCACTCGATGTTCCTACAACAGAACAGGCAATTAGTGTGGTAGATTCATTGGGAGAACTTGTGCAATATTACAAGGTTGGGATGGAAGCATTTTATGGAATGGGGCACGCTGTGTTGGCCCAAATCGCCGGTCGCGGCAAGAAAACATTTCTCGATCTCAAGCTGCACGACATTCCCACAACGGTAGCCAGAACAGTAACAACCCTTTGCCAATTTTCACCGGCATTTCTTACCTTACATGCAGCTGGCGGATCAAAGATGATTAAGGCAGCGATTGGGGCGGCAGATGAATGGACCGGTAAAACCAACCAACCGCGGCCCAAACTGCTGGCTATCACAGTTTTGACAAGCATCGGCGAGCGTGATTGGGTTGAAATTGGCTACCAGAGTCCCATACGTGAGTCAGTACTGCGGATGTCAGTCATGTGTAAGGAAGAAGGACTTGACGGTGTTGTTGCCTCTCCAAGGGAGGCTGGAGCCATTCGCGCCTTGTGCGGTCCGGACTTCTTGATTGTTACACCAGGCATACGTCTTCTTCCTGATGAGCATGGTGATCAAATGAGGACTGCCACACCGGCGCAGGCGCTGAAGGTGGGCGCTAACTATTTGGTTGTCGGTCGCCCGATCTTATCAGCAGATAATCCCCGTGAAGTAGCCGCAAGTATCATAAATGATATGAAGCCCGCTGAGCAGTAGAATGATATTTTAGTTAAAGCACGGAAGGTGGTGACATTATGGGTGGCGAAAAAATCATAAAATTGGCAGAGCCGATACTCCTGAAAAATGGCCGGGTTATTGATCCAGCCCAAGGCATCGATGGTCCTGCAGATGTTCTAATTTCTGAGGGTCGAATAGCTGCTCTCGCCCCAAAATTGTCTTGCGAAGGAGCTAGTAGTTTCGATTGTACCGGCAAGTGGGTGGTGCCGGGATTGATTGATGTTCATTGCCACTTACGCGAACCGGGTTTTGAACACAAAGAGACAATTGAAACTGGCACCAAAGCCGCCGCTCACGGTGGTTTCACAACAATCGTAGCCATGGCTAATCTCAATCCTGTTCCGGATAAGCTCAGTGTGTATAACAAAATCCAGCAACTAATTGCTGGAAAAGCAGTTGTGCATGTTATTCAGGCTGCCAGCGTCACCAAGGATTTAAAAGGACGTGACCTTTGTGATATGGCTACGCTGGCGGCTGCAGGGGTCCGGATATTTTCTGACGACGGGCTGTATATTGATCGTGCTTCGGTATTGTATCAAGCTTTACAATTAGCCAGGAAGTTAAAGGTAGTACTTTCGCTGCATGAGGAAGATGCAACCTTAAAATCGTATTGGCCAACTGCCTACGAACCGGTTAATGAGATTGCAGCCATTGCGCGCGATCTCGAGATCTTGCGTGTTACTGGCGGGCAAGTACATTTTCAGCATTTGAGTACAGCAAACAGTATTGAGTTGATTCGCCGGGCAAAAAAAGAGGGCCTTACTGTAACAGCAGAAGTTTGTCCACATCATTTAACTCTTTCATTAGCTGATATTACCCATCAAGGCACAAATGCCAAAATGGCTCCGCCTGTACGCACCCACGAGGATATTGCTGAATTAATTCGCGGCTTGGACGATGGGACGGTGGATATGATTGCCACTGATCACGCACCACATGCCCTAGATGACAAGAATGTGACCTTTGACTTAGCGGCCAATGGCATTGTTGGCTTTGAAACAGCGCTGCCTACTTTACTCACTAAACTTGTGCATGAGCAAGGAAAATCCCCCGCCTGGCTGATTAAGCGCATGAGCAGCAATCCGGCACAAATCTTTGGTCTTCCCGGGGGAACACTGGCAGCAGGATCAGCAGCAGATGTCTGTGTTATTGATCCGATTCGGGAATGGACAATAGATAAAAATGCATTTTTATCAAAGAGTCGTAATACACCCTACCACGGAGCCAGCGTAAAAGGCGGTGTCTGGCTTACTTTAGTTAACGGAAATGTAATCTTTGATGGTAGAGCAAGCGGTTAAAGATTACCATTTTGTTAAATAAGAATATAGTATGAAACAAGGAGGAACAAAAGTGGAATTGCAAAGTAAACAAAATCTGTTTTCGGGTGACGATGAAGCCACCTGGAAACGCCGCTGGAAAGTGATGTATGCCTCGATAGCCGGGTATGCCATGGATGGATTGGATATGCTGATTCTTTCCTTCGTTATGACCGCCATCATAAAGGAATTCGGATTGTCTTTTGTTGATGCCGGCTTAATTGCGACCTATACTTTGATAGGGGCAGTCATGGGCGGTTATATTTTTGGCATTATGGCCGACTACGTAGGCCGAGTAAAAGTATTCGCACTATCTATTATTCTTTTCTCAATTTTTACAGGACTGTGCGCAGTAGCGAGTTCCCTTACCGAACTAAATATCTACCGTTTTCTATCTGGATTAGGTCTTGGAGGAGAATTCGGCATCGGGATGACTCTTGTTGCCGAAACCTGGCCTGCTGCCAAACGGGCACGCGCGACTGCTGGTGTAGCTATTGGCTGGCAGCTAGGTTGCAGTACTGGCCGCCGTTCTCGCCGCTATGGTAGTACCGCATTTCGGCTGGAGAGGTCTTTTTGCCATTGGCGTGTTACCAGCCTTATTTGCTGCTTGGGCACGGCGCGGACTTCCTGAACCTGATATTTGGGTTAATCGCAAAATAATGAAAGAAACAGTCGCTAAAAAATTAGCCAATAATGAAGAACTTTCTGATACTGAAAAAGAATTTTGGAATAAAGCTAGCAAGTTTCCGCTGGCTCATCTCTTTGCCAACAAAAGAAAATCCATAACTACTTTTGCGCTTACAGTAATGACCAGCGTACAAAACTTCGGTTATTATGGCATTATGATTTGGCTGCCAACTATCTTGATGCAAAAGCATAACCTCTCTCTCAATAAAACGACTACATGGATGGTTGTTACGGTAATTGGAATGGTTATCGGCATTTACCTCTTCGGGCAATTCGCTGACCGTGTGGGTAGAAGACCGGCCTATATTACATTCTATATTTGCTCAGCTGCGGCTGTTTGGATATACTCCATTTTGAACGATCCGATTTTCCTACTCATCGGCGGCGCCATCCTCGGCTTCTTCTGCAATGGAATGATGGCCGGTTATGGCGCGCTATTATCCGAGCATTATACTACCAACGCCCGCTCTACAGCACAAAACTTTATCTTTAATTCAGGCCGGGCTGTTGGCGGTTTTGCCCCGGTTATTATCGGTATGCTGGCAGCCAAGTATACTCTCAACGGCGCCCTGGTAATCCTTGCCTTTATGTATGTGGCAGCCGCTGTGAATGTATTTTTCCTGGTGCCAGAAACAAAGGATGTTACGTTAGATTAGAAAAATCGTCTCAGCGGAAAGAGGTCATACCTTGCCAGTCAAGGTATGACCTCTTCTTTACTTTAGTTTAAGTTGAACATTGATTTGAGGACAACTGCCGCGCCCCCGGGTATTGTCAACTCGTTCAACGATAACCCTATCCATTATAGCCCGTACTGCAGCTTTTTTTTCATCGCTGGTAAAATTTCCTTTGTGAAAATTGGTCTTAATTGTAGCGGCAATCTCGGCCGTCGAGCGAGCAGGGGCGATAGTAGCCAATTCGGCTTCGTATGTTTTTTTCATTTGAGCAATATCGGCTAATTGACAACTGATATCTTTCAGTTGATTTTCGGCATCATTCTCTGTCAGCATCTTTTGCCGAAACCAGCGAAGCACGGTATCTCTTTGCTTTATCAGTTCCTTTTCGGCGTTACCCATTTGTTCTAGCGCTGCTTTATGCTTTTGAAGGTCTTTGCCTTCAGGAGCTGCCTGAATATGCTCGGTAAGCGTATCTGGATTGTGATAGAATTCCAACAAATAATTGAAAACATACTCATCTAATACTTTGGTAGGAACTTGCCTGGCTGTGCATGGCTTCTGGCCGGAATAAGCATAGGATGCGCTTTTCTGGCTAAGACAGGCATAGTAACTGATATGTTCTTTGCAGCCAGAATGTGAGATAACCATAGCTCGCCCACAGTGGGCACAGGTAACAAGACCGTTTAACAGATAATCCCGCTTCCCGTTGCGTTTGGCAAAGTCCTTATTTTCTTGAAGCTGCTTTTGCGCAGCTTGCCAAGTCACTTCATCAATAATTGCCGGAACAGATATTGGTATCCATTCTGATTCCGGACGTAACGTTCGTTTCTTTTTATGCAGTCCAATTTTCTCGTAACGGTATTTCATGGAGTAGATAATACCTTTATAGAGCGTATTGGTTAGTATCCTATATACGCTGGAAACTATCCAATATTTTTTTGCGCGGGGAGAGGGGATACCCCGCGCGTTAAGCTCCTTGCATATTCGTGCTGTACCCATTTTATTGGTAACAATGAAGTTAAAAATCATTCTAACAATATTGGCTTCATCCTCATTGATTGCATAGGAGCTTTTATCAGCATCATAGCTATAGCCAAATGGTTTGGTATCACTAATTACCATTCCTTTGGCAGCTTTACCTCTTTTGCCTCGCATTGTACGTTCTTTAATCTTTTCTTTTTCCAGCTGTGCAAGTAAGCCGCGTATTCCAAACATAAATCTTCCATCAGGTGACTGGTCGTAATTTACGATTACAAATTTGAGTTCGGCGCCTGATTTGTCGATTTCTTCGGCAATGATAAGTTGGTGCAATAAGTTTCTGGCCATTCGGTCTGGGTCATAGAACACTACCAAGTCAAACTCTTTAGCTTTAACCGCTTTTCGCAACCTTGTAAGATTAGGACGTTCAATAAATTCTGCAGAATAGCCGTCATCAACATATTCCTCAATAGTCGTGGCACCCAACTCACAGGCACACTTGCGGCAAGCAGCAAGCTGAGTATCAAGGGAATAGCCCTTTTCTGCTTGTTGATCAGTTGAAACACGAACATATATTGCTGCATTCATTTTCTGAGCACTTCCTTACTCTGACTTATTCACCCGTGCTTAGCTGCAGCCGCTGAAGTAAGCCGGCAATAATAGGAGCCATAAATTTTTTGCTATATTCATAATGTTTGGCAGGATCATAATTCATCCATGTTATTTTAACGTTCGGGATTATTTCCTTCTTTGGGGTATCCATCTTTACCATACTCCCATCACCTCGGTTAATCCTATGCCGGCTCAGGTTGTCTGCTTGACGGAATTTTATTAAAAATCCATAACCTTTTTTAGTAACAGCTCTGATCGTGGCTCGGAAAAATACCATATGGTAGAGAAAATTGCCTTTACCGATACTGAGCCCGTCTATCCGTAAACTCATATTTAATTTGTGAGTATACGGTTCACATGTTATAATATACTCACGATATGATTGTGAGTATACCGGTTTTCCTGGAATACATACTCATAAATTCAATGTGAGTATATACGTATTTGGTTTTGAAAGGTAACTGAAAATGAACATTGAACTACGCAAGAACGGAACGTTTTATCTGAAAGATAGCAGCTATAATCCTGAAACCAAACTTCCTAAAAACACCTCTATTTATCTTGGTTCAAATCCTCTGCAGGCAAAAGCTAAGCTTAAAACACTTACAGATGATTTGGCTCTTCTCGATCAAATACCTGATACACTACCGTATGAGATTGAACTTAACAAGGCCATTAGGAATCTGCAAAAATTGAATGATTTGCAGACAGAGGGTGTAACGCGGCTTATTAACTATTATTTGAACGACCTCTTACATGCCAAGCAGTTTATTCATAAGGCAAAGCAGGGAAGCGTTTTGTCTGCTATTGATTGTCCGGGTTGCCGCTTTAAAAAAGCAAATCGCTGTGACCACTTTAAACAAAATTTTTTGATCGGAAATGGTAGATATAAAGAGGGTACGCCAATACGATGTCCTGCCTATGAATTAGGGCAAGTAAAATTGCCGACAGGTTCAATTAAGCTGCCGCGTGACTTCAGATAGTCGTATTACAATTATTTCCAGGAAATAATTGTAAATCTTGTTTATCCGATGACCAAGTTGCTCTAAGACTCCCGCTTCTACAAGTGGGAGTTAAGAGCAACTAAGTCCCTGGATAGGTTCGACTAAGCTTCAGATGGGGTTAAAACCCAACCTGAAGCTAAGGCTCACTTTATGCTGATTTGTATCCTGGGTTTTGTGAAAGCCATGGAAGATCATAAAGATGAATTCATCTTAATTTTGGCTGGATACCATAAGGAAATGGAAATTTTTTTACAAACAAATCCAGGTCTGCATTCGCGGTTTCCTATACATCTTAATTTTCCCGATTACAACAAACAGGAATTACTAGAAATTGCTGAACAACTGTGTGTAAAGCGTCAATATCAGCTTACTAGTCAAGCCAAAATTGCATTGCTAACTTTGCTTAATCCCCCAGAAAACAACAGTGACGATAATTTTGGCAACGCCCGTACTGTACGGAACATTATTGAGAAGTCTATTCGAAGGCAGGCTGTTCGCTTAATAAGCAAACATTCTAC
This sequence comes from Sporomusa silvacetica DSM 10669, assembly GCF_002257705.1. GTDB lineage: Bacteria > Bacillota > Negativicutes > Sporomusales > Sporomusaceae > Sporomusa > Sporomusa silvacetica. The sequence continues at coordinate 46,719 of NZ_LSLK01000098.1, read as the reverse complement.
CACCAGGGAAGAATTGATGGTTATTGAACCAGGTGATTTAGTGGGGGTGGGACCATGCGGGAATGTGTAATCATCGGTCGCCCTAACTCTGGCAAAACCTTGTTTGCCCTTAATTTTGCCGGATATCTTGGAACAAAAAATATTGATGTTACATTCCGTACATATGATGGTTTGATGGCTTGCCGACATTTTTCCATTGAAGAAGCTAAACGAGAATTATGCAGCAGCACCTTACATAAAACATGTTCTCTACAGTCTATGCTCCTAAATATGAAAGTTGGCAAAGCAACCGTAAATTTTAAACTTACCGATACTTGTGGTGTCAGCGAACAAATTCATGCTGATGAACGAATTCGTAAGGGGATGGCACAAACTATCGGTTTGTTACGTTCGGTTGACCTTCTTTTGCATGTAGTGGACTTATCGCTTATCAATAAAGGGTTTTCCAAACAATCCTCTATTGACAATGAATTTTATAACTATGGTATGATTTGCAAATCCTATGTATTGCTTGGAAACAAATATGATTTAAGTTCTGCTAAAAATAATCTGCCTCATCTGGCAACTGCTTTTCCTAAAGCAAGGATCATGCCTATTTCGGCGTTATATAGTCAGGGTTTTAGGGAGGTGAGGGCTTGTGTGGCCAGAAATATTTGAATTTTTGTCTACCATTGTAGCAGTTGCCTGTTGTTCAGCAGCTGTAAAACTAGCCGATGACTACCTGGATAAGGAATATGATGCTATAGTGGGGAAAACTAACTGGGCCGAGATTTTTGACAAAGGGACTATGTTGTACGCTATGTTTTTATTAGCCCTGTCAGCAGGCATCAATGCACCTTTGGCTCTGTCTTTATTTTTAGGCAGCTATATTGTTGGGATGTTTAGTGCTATGCGCGATAAGTTTCCCAGTCGTTTAAACGGATTTCAGGAATCACTTGTTGCCGTTACTGTTGGTCTGGTATTATTCGGTTGGAATAATATGCTATTTTCTTTTAGTTTTGTATTTGCTATCCAACTATTTGACGACTATATTGATGCCCACAGTGACAATTTATCCGGTCAACGTAATCTGGCTAATCGCTATGGTAAAATGGAATGCTTACTTGTAGGGTTATTTTGTACCCTGGTAGCTTTTTGGCTGAATGAAGGGTTATTTGTTCCGACACTAGCCGGAACGGCTATCGTATATTTATTATCATTTCGTTTTAATAATACGGTGCGAATATGATAATCTATGTTATATTCGGTATTCTAGCTGCCTTTTTACTAGGATACATTCTAGGAAAGTATCATGGCTGGGAAAAAGGTTATCAGGAAGCAGCTGCCGTTGTGCCCTTAGAACTACGCCAACAATCTTTAGAGGAAGGAAAATGCATTATTTGTGCTGAATGCTGGGCAAATACAAGGAATCGTGAAAATTTTAGCAGGGATTTGAATACTTTATAACAAAAGTGTTGTACAATATTAAATGACCAAAATTAAGGTTGAAGTTAGGGGTGTTTACTGATTGCCTGAGATATATGGAGAAAAGACTGGCTTAAAAAAAACAATCATTGAGAATTTAGAACAGTTATATGAATATACAGTTCCCTTCGGTCAAACAATTACGGATGAATTAGCACAAGCCATGGGGGCTATTGCTGAACAGTTAAACAAGGAAATTGCGGTATATATTAATAGACGGGGAAACGTTGTTCAAGTAGCAGTTGGCGATACTAAGACCGTGTCACTACCAGAAACAGACGGAAGACGCGCTTTAAATCGGCTGAGCGGTATTCGCTGCATACATACTCATCCAGGCGGAGACAGTCAATTAAGTAGTGTCGATCTGGCCTCACTAAAAAAAATGCGGTTTGATATAATGGTCGCATTAGCTGTTAGAGAAAATATTCTTGAATTTAGTCTTGGTTTTATTTCAGGGCATTGTCCTGATAGTTATGAAGTACAGACAGCGGGGCCATTGTCATTAGCTGAATTTGTCCAAATCGATTTAAACTATCTCACTAACCAAATTGAGCAATTGTTGGAAGCTAAAGATGTTAGCTCAACGATAGTGCAAACAGAAAAAGCCCTGTTGGTTGGCATTGAACGGCAAGGAGAATGGGATGTTAGTGATTCGCTTAGTGAGCTAGCGCAATTGGCTGAGACAGCAGGCGCTGAAGTCGCAGGTTCGGTTTGGCAAAAGCGTAGTCGCGCTGATGCTGCTTTATATATTGGTCGCGGCAAAGTTCAGGAGATTAGTCTTATTCGCCAAGAGTTGGGCGTTACTATTATTATTTTTGATGACGAACTTTCACCAGCTCAACAACGCAATTTAGAGCAAGCATTAGGTGTTAAAGTAATTGACCGGTCAGCATTAATATTGGATATCTTTGCACAACGCGCGCGCTCTCATGAGGGTAAGTTACAGGTTGAACTGGCTCAATTAAAATATAATCTGCCACGCCTAGGCGGCCAAGGGTTGGTGCTGTCACGCTTAGGTGGTGGCATTGGTACTAGAGGACCAGGGGAAACGAAACTTGAAGTTGACCGGCGGCGAATAAGAACAAGAATCAGTGATATTGAAAAAGCAATTGAAAACCTAAAAGCCCATCGGTCTTTGCACCGCGAACGGCGTCAGGCATCTGAAATTCCTACAATAGCATTAGTGGGCTATACCAATGCCGGAAAATCAAGCTTGCTTAATAAACTTACTGATGCCGAAGTTTTAGCAGAGGACAAGCTGTTTGCTACATTAGATCCAACTACCAGACGAACTAAATTACCGGGTGGGCAAGAAATATTACTAACAGACACTGTTGGATTTATTCAAAAGCTTCCTCATCAGTTGATAGCTGCATTTCGTGGTACGCTGGAAGAGGTAGTTCAGGCTGATTTACTGCTTCATGTTATTGATGCTAGTCATCCACAATTTGAGAAGCAAAGTATCGCTGTATACCAAGTACTCAAAGAACTGGGAGCTGATACCAAACCAGTAATAACTGTATTTAATAAAATAGACAAAATTGACAATGAATTCGTAACTGAGCGTATGCTCCGGCAAGCCGACAGTATTGCCGTATCGGCAGTTGCAGGAACCCATATTGATAAGCTGCTTGCCATGATCGAAGGCACTATTAAAGCAAAAAGTATTGATGCAAGGTTAATAATACCCTACGATGACAGTGGTTTTATGGCCAAACTATATGCCGTTGCTACTGTAAATTCAGTCGAATACCAGGCAGAAGGCATTTATGTTTCTGCTTCTTTATCACCAGAATATTGGGAGCGGTTTAAGAAGTATGTAGTAGGAGATGAGTAACTAATGAATTTATTTTCAGATCAGATTATGGCATTAAAAACAAAAACAATGGAACAGGCACGGCCGCTATTTGCGAGAATTGATGAGATATCAGAAAGTAATACAGCCAAGGTACTTAAGGCTTTTCGCAATCATCAAATTTCCGAGTATCTTTTTCGTACAACAACCGGCTATGGCTATGGAGATAGTGGACGAGATCGCCTTGAAGCCGTGTGGGCGGAGCTATGTGGAGCTGAAAAGGCTTTGGTGCGTACTCAATTTGTATCTGGGACACATGCACTAGCCTGTGTCTTATTTGGCTTGTTGCGTCCAGGAGATGAGTTGCTGTCCCTTACAGGTACACCCTATGATACCATGCAGACAGTCATTGGCCAGACAGTTCATACCCCAGGTTCACTGATAGAAAGTGGCGTTACCTATCAGGAAATACCGATGACTCCAGATGGAATCAACCTTAATGCAATTGCTGGCTATCTTAAAAGTAATACTAAAATAGCATTGCTACAACGTTCACGGGGTTATAGTTTACGAAAACCATTATCCATTAGCGAAATTAGTGCTGCCTGCGCTGAAATAAAGAGACACAAGCCAGATTGTATCTGCTTTGTGGATAACTGTTATGGCGAATTTGTGGATATCGCTGAACCAACTGCAGCAGGTGCTGATATAATGGCAGGATCACTAATTAAAAACCCAGGCGGCGGTCTAGCGCCATCAGGCGGATATATTGCTGGTAAGACAGAATTAGTAGATATGGCTTCCTATCGTTTAACCGCACCAGGCTTGGGTGGACATTTGGGCGCTAGTCTTGCTGATAGCCGATTACTTTATCAAGGTTTGTTTTTAGCGCCTCATGTTGTGGCTCAAGCGTTAAAAGGAGCCATATTTGCTGCCATATTATTTGATTTATTGGGCTATAAAACTTTACCGCACTTTAACGAACTGCGAAGCGATATTATCCAAGCTATAGAACTTGGATCACCGGAGAAAATGGTTGCATTTTGCCAAGGATTACAACAATATTCCCCCGTAGATGCGCATGTACGGCCACTACCTGGCCCAATGCCTGGATATACTGATCAGGTAATTATGGCAGGGGGGACGTTTATTCAAGGTTCATCAATTGAACTGAGTGCGGACGGTCCGTTACGTCCACCTTATATCATCTACCTCCAAGGTGGATTAACCTTGGAGCATGCTGCACTCGGCATTCTAGGAGCAGCGAATGCTATTATAAACATGTAATTTTGGTATTTCTTTGCACATTTCATAAATAGAATACATTTATGACAGGAAAAAAGGCCAAGGCGTCGAATACAGTAAAAGTATGACTTATTATGGCTGGAAAAAATATGTAGCTTTTGGTGGTTTATCGTGGAATATATAATTGCCAGTTTGGTTGCTATTTTCATTGCAACGCTGATTGTCTATAAGGTGGCAAACAACCTATTTGGGCTTGGCTTGCGATTAAAGCCGCTCTTGTTATGTGCAATATGTGCCATGTTTATCAGCCTGGTCTTACCCAAAATTGTTGTGGGATTTGCCGGTTTACCTGGCACTTTGGCTGTGTTGGCAATTTTTTCAGTTGTATTTGCTTACTTTGTTGCTCGATGTGATAATGAACCTTCGCCACAGCAAAAACTCGACACTGAGGCAGAAAGCGCGTGTTGCCAGGCTGAACCGTTAATCCAGCCTGAGATATCAGCTAAGATGACGACTCAGAAAGAACCCTATCAGGATGATTCTCTAGCTGTTATTCCAGTTATTGAAGCTGATTTAGCGGAACCAGTACGCAATGGTTTGACTACTGAAAATATTGGTCCTTCTGAAGACCTTATAGTTGAGCAGCAACTCATGGATAGTCACGAGACTGAGGAAGATGCAGAAGTTTCACAACAAATCTCTGATGTGACAGCTGGTGAGGATGGTTTAGTGCCAGATGATGGTGCACTGCCGCCAGAGCAGTCATCTGTGCAGGAGGCGGCTAAATCGAAACCAGACTCTCAAGTTGTTGCACCAATTATCGAATCTGATTTCGATTTAGATGAATTAGATGAACCAGTAACTACTGGTTTGATCCCTGAAAATATTGATCTTTCTGAAGACCTTATAGTTGAGCAGCAACTCATGGATAGTCATGAGAATGGGGAAGATGCTCAATTAGTAATTGGAAACTCTACAGAACCAATAGATCTTATCCAGTTGGAATCTGATAAATTAGATGATTTGATTGATTTTGCTTTCTTGAATAAAGAAAGTCAAAATTATGAAATTGCATTCAATGCTTTTAAAAAAGCATTGAATTTATATCCTAATAGTGAAGCTGCTCCATTTCTCACCGTCGAGATTGGTAATATATTAAAAAACAAGGGAGACTACGATGGTGCCATTAAGGAATTTGGTGATGGTCGTAATTTATCTCACACCAAGCAAGACGAAATGATGGAACAGGAATTTATTTGTACAATTGCTTATTTGCGTATTATCAAAAATGTTTTACTCCAAAATCGCCTTGGGAACATTCCGTTTTTAAAGATTCCGCCACAAATAGTAAAACAGATTGATGAAGAATTTCGCGAGTGGCGCAGTGTAGGTAATATCTAATTAATTAAGAGATATATGGAGGTCATAAAATGAAAAAAAGTGTGGACATTATTGGACAGCCAATTATTAGCATTACCGAAGGTAAAGAATTGGGTAATGTTAAAGAGCTTCTTGTTAATTATTCTAATGGTACAATAGCTGCATTAGTTATTGATGATGGTAAATGGTATTTAGGTGCTAAGCTTTTACCATTCAATGCAATCGCGGGTCTTGGTGAATCTGCCGTTACTATCAATAATAGTAGTGATATCATAGCTATTACTGACCAACCTGAGTTTGAAAAAATGTTTGAAACTGGTGTTAAAATTATTGGTACTAAAGTACTTACTAAAGGCGGCAAAATTCAAGGTAAAATTAATGAATTTATCGTTGATAACTCAGGTAAAATCATTACTTGTGAGTTAGAAAAAACAGACGGTGAAGTTGTAGAACTCCCAGCACAAAATATTGTTACATTTGGCAAAGCGGTCTTAATTGTTTCCGATAGTGATGAGGTAAGTACTATATCTGCAGCCAACAGTGTTGAAGTTATTGAAACTATCCCTACTGTAACTGTTCAACCAGAACCAGTGGTTGAGCCTGAATTGGAACCTATTCCCGCTAAGCTCGATCCTATACCTGTTTCTCAGGCTGAGATTGCTGCTCCAACTCCAGCTAATGAAGTTCATGAAGCAGAGCAACAGCCTGTTGATGATTCTGCGAAAAAATTTGATGATAAACATCGTAAGTTCTTACTTGGCAAGAAAGCTGCTCGTCGGATAGAGACTGATAATGGAATGTTAATTGTTGATCAGGGTGGCGAGATTACTGAGGAAGTTTTGCAAAAAGCAAAGCTTGCCGGTAAGTTTGTTGAACTGTCAATGAACATTCAATAACAGTATCCAAAACAGTATCCAAAATAGTATCCAAGATTCCCCCGCTATTTCGGCGGGGGTTTGTTATCCAGATGGAAAGTATAACTTTCCCTGGATTGAACGACTAGGGCTTCTGCTGGCGACGCGCCCGGATGGCGCTAGTGCCAATTGCGCCATGGATGGCATAGCAATTCGGCCGTCCTAAAGGACTTGGCACAAGCCAAGTCGTCTTATCTTACCATAACGAAGGGATTGATTATGCCTTGTGCAGACTGTAACATCAAAAAATGCAAACATACTCTTTTTCTTACTTATTATAATGTTATTTAGTTCAGTAAGTATGATTGCGGCTAATACAGCTTTCTTGGTCAAAAACGAAATTTACCACGGGGTAACTGTTGGCGATATTCATGTTGGTGGTTTATCAATAATGCAAGCGCAGGAAAAGATTGCGACTACATTTAAAGAACGGACTGCAAAAACACCAGTGATTACAGCAGTATATCAAAATCAAAAGTGGACAATTTCTGCACAAGACATTGACTTGAGTATTCAAGCAAAACAATTAGCTCAGCAGGCATACGATATTGGACGGACTGGTAACATTATTCATCGCTTAAAAGAAAGATATTTAGCGGTAAATCAGGGACATAAATTGCCATTAACTGTCCAATATAACCAGGAAAAAATTCAAAGTATTTTTGCCAATATTGCTAATAGTATTAATCAAGAACCACAGAATGCCAGGATAAAATTAGCTAAAAATTTCGAGATCGTTCCAGAGATAGTCGGACATAAAGTAGACTTAGCTAAAACTTTGGCATTGGCGCTTGACAATCTTAATACTAAGATAACTTTTACCTTTACAATACCGGTCGACGACTTTATACCATCAGTAGTGGCTAGTGATCTCGCAGAAATTGATGGAGTAATTGCTTCTTATATTACGCATTTTGATCCTTGGGATCAAAACCGCATGCAAAATGTGATTTTAGCAGCTCGCAGTGTTAATGGTTTGCTGGTGAAAGCAGGGGAAGTATTTTCTTTTAATGATGTTGTAGGCTTACGTTTGCCTCAATTTGGCTATAAAAAAGCTCCTGGATATATTAATGGAGTTTTAGTACCTGATTGGGGTGGGGGAGTATGCCAGGTTAGCAGTACCCTGTACAATGCTGTTTTGCTAGCAGACTTGAGTATTGAGGAACGAACAGCTCATTTTCATCCACCTGGTTATGTACCCTTAGGACAGGATGCAACAGTTGCCGATAATCAATTAGATTTTAAGTTTAAGAACACACTAACTCAGAATATTTATATTACTAGTGAAGTATCGGGAAGCAGGCTTACTATAAATATTTGGGGCAAGCAAATCAAAAAACAGCCTGAAATTTATATAGTTTCTGCAGATAAAAAGATATTAGAGCCGAATACCATCATCCAACAAGATCAGCAGCTAGAATTAGGAAAAGAAATTGTAGAAGATGAAGGACAAAGAGGGGTTCAGGTATCTACCTATCGTATAAAAAAAGTCGATGGGCAAATTGTTAAACAGGAACTGTTAGGAACCGATGAATTTCCCCCTGTTGACAGGATCATACGCGTTGGAGCTAAGATTCCAGTCCAGCAACCTAAACCTAAGAATAGCACTAATTTATAATTCAATTTAATTAAGGGTAATAATAAAAAAAAGCAACTCGCGTGAGATGCTTTTTTTATTATATTGTTCACAGTAGGAGAGTTTTGTGTTGCAAAATTAATATTGGTGCCACCAGATACAAAACGTTTGTTCGTGTAATTTGTATTTAATTTTCCAATAAATTTTATGTCCGATAATATCTATTATGTTAAGTTGACGATCGGAGGCACAAATCACGCCAGTTTTCCTCCGCTCTTAGACATAAAATATCAGTTATCCGACGTGCTGCAGACCCTGCGGGGCTATGGTAGCAACGAACTGCATTGCCGTAGGCTTGCTTGGTTCTAGTCCGCATGGATTGATGATAATCTTAAGTGGCTTCTATGGCTTGTGGTTATGAAAATTTCGGCTTACGCTGAAACCTTATAGCTTCCAAAAGGAGGATTTCTTTGGTTTTTGTATAAGACGTAATATTACAAATTATTTTTACCAAGTTGTAAACAGGCAAGTGAAAAGATGTCACAGCCGACTTGATAGTAGCAAAGAAACTCTTTTGCCTAGCAAACGATGCATACAGAGCCAGGCTGACAGATCGAGCGTATCCCTTGGCGTTTTCATAGGTCACCGAGAGCCGCTTACTGTAGCGAGCGAACACTTTCTTGAGGCTGAATTGTACGATGTACTGGATGCGCCAGCCTTCAAAGAAATTGCAGCAGCCGAGCTGCTGAGTCAACAACCCGCGCAGAACCTGGTTACCATATTTGATGATGTCTTGTGGAAGTTCCCGAAGTAGACGGGTGATACCGATGGGATAGCCACTTGCTGTACACATACCGTTATCCCGCAGTTTGTTCAAGATACCCTCCGTATTCATGTGGACACGGAGGGATGAATCAAAAGGGCGGATTTGAAACTTACTGTGTTTGCCATAGCCCTTGCGGATAATATAGCCAAGAAAAGCTATATCATGATCAGAAGCATGTGTGATTTTGGTTTTCTCATCGCTTAACCTGAGACAGAGTTTGTTTTGGATAAATTCCTTGATTTGCTGCTTAAGTTCCACCGCATAGGATTTAGGGGCAATGAGTCCAATCAGAAAATCGTCAGCATAGCGCACATACTTTACCCTGCGAAAAAGAGGGTCATATTGCCCGTAAAATCAAAAAAACTTGAATAAAGAATAGCAATCTTAGAGGCAATTAAAATTTAGTTATGCAAATCTATAAATAAATATATAAGAAATGATTCAATAGTTAAACCGTATAAACCATATAAATTCAAGCATTTTATAACTAATGATAATTTATAGTTATCACTAGTTGACGACTATTTTTTCGAGGGAGTCTATTATGAATAGCAATGATAAAGATTTTGTACTACGTAAAAATAATTTTATTCAAAATAACAAGAAGCTATCAATAAAAAGCAAAAAACGCTTACAAAAATCTAAATCGGATAATACCTTACGTGCATATGAAGCTGACTGGATGGATTTTTATGATTGGTGTACACATCATAGCTTACAAGCTTTACCTGCGGAACCAGAAACTATTGTCAATTATATTAATGACTTAGCTGATCATGCTAAAGCTAATACGGTATCTCGACGCTTAAGTGCTATTTCGGAAAATCATAAAGCTGCTGGATATGTTGACAAGAATCCATGTCGCGGTGGTCTCGTTCGAAATGCATTGGATGCCATCAAACGTGAAAAAGGCACTCTGCAACGAGGCAAAGCGCCAATTTTAATGGAAGATTTACGAAATATTACATCTTACTTTGATAATACAGATATAGCAGGAATTCGAGATAAAGCTTTGTTGCTGCTTGGTTTTATGGGTGCTTTTCGCCGATCTGAGCTGGTACAAATAGATATTGAAGATTTAACTTTTACGCAAGAAGGTGTAATCATTCTGGTAGCGCAATCTAAAGGCGATCAGCTAGGCCAGGGTGCCCAGGTAGCCATCCCCTACAGCTCAAATCTGGATATCTGTGCGGTTACTGCTTTAAAATCTTGGATACATACAGCACATTTAAATTCAGGTCCCCTCTTCCGTCCTTTAAATAAATATAAACAAATTCGTAATCGAAGATTAACAAATCAGTCTGTGGCAATCATCGTAAAGAAATATGCCAAACTCTCCGGTCTAAACCCAGATAATTTTGCTGGACACAGTCTCCGACGAGGATTCGCCACGAGTGCAGCCCAACATGATGTTGACGAGCGTTCAATAATGCAGCAAACACGTCATAAATCTGAAAAAATGGTACGTAGATATATAGAACAAGGTAATTTATTTAAAAATAATCCATTGAATAAAATGTTTTGAGCTAGTCAGTTACACATCTAAAGAAATGATAGATAGCAGCAGAATCAAAATTAATCCTATGCGTTGCAAATCATTAATCTCCTCCAATATTTATCGAGTTAGAGTTAAATGGGATTATTTTTAATTAGACATTTCGATTGCAACCGGATGCATTGTCAAATTCTTGCCATTGCGAGTAATTTCAACATCCACCGTACTGCCTACCGGAACATTATCTAAAACAGCTCGTAAATCGGCCACGCTGTTAACAATTGTACTATTAACTTTTTCAATGATATCACCCTGTTGGATGTCAGCTTGATCAGCCGGGCCACCTTTTTCTACACGGGTTACATACACGCCATGGTCGATTTCTACATTGTAACTATAACGGAGTGCTGATTCGCGATCCAGTGCTGCAACGCCAAGATACGCCCTACTTACCTTACCCTTTTCCACTAGCGATTGCAAAATTGGACGGGTAGAATTAATGGGAATTGAAAAACCCATTCCTTCGACACCCGCGGCTGAAATTTTGACACTATTAATCCCAACCACCTCGCCGTCAGCATTGACCAAAGCTCCTCCCGAATTGCCAGGGTTGATTGCTGCATCGGTCTGGATTAACTTAAATTTGCGGTCCCCAACTTCAATAGTTCGGTTTAGTGCACTAATCACGCCGACCGTCACACTACCGCGAAACTCAAGGCCGAGGGGATTGCCAATAGCAATGGCCGGCTCGCCTGCCATCAACGAATCAGAATTCCCAAATTCCACAGCCGGCAAACCGGTCGCATCGACCTTAACTACGGCTAAATCCGTTGCCGGGTCTACTCCCAACACTTTACCGTTTAAAGTCCTGCCATCTGTTAACGATACGACAATTTCTTGCGCTCCGTCAACAACATGATAATTGGTTGCAATGTATCCATTCGAATCAAATATTACTCCCGAACCTACCCCTTTTTCCACAAGTACTTTCTGATCAAAATTGTCTCGCATATAGGCCTTGTTGGTAATGCCGACAACCGCAGGACCTACTTTTTTAACTGCCTGAACGACAAAAGTATTGCGGGCCAAAGATGCCCCCTCATCTTGTACAGCGGTTGGTATTGATAAATTAGGCATAGCTGCAGCTTTGGTGTAATTCGTTACACATAAGCCGCCAATAATAATTCCAATAATTAAGACATTGAATCGCTGCAACCACTTATTCATACTATTGTTTCCCCTTTATCTCGTTCTGAATAATTTATCACGAATATGTTAACTAACCATCCTTTGCCGAAAAATCAAACATTCATTTTATCAGCAATCCGCTTCAAATCCGCCACCAACAACGGCTAAACGCAACACACCGAAAGCAACCAAGCCTAGTGGGAATTATCAACCTGATGACTATATAATAACCTACAATTTTTAGAATAATTTTAGAAGAAATAAGTGGCAAACGATGATAGATAAACTAAATAAAATATACCCTGCCTTATACCAACGTAATTTTCGATATTATTGGTTTGCCTAATGTCGCTTACACAAAGACTTGACTATCTTATTAATAGTCTGTTATTATACAAAAATAAGGTCTCCAAACATGGAGGCCTTTCTTTATCCAGATGGGGCGTGCCCAGCAAAGCTGTAATTTGCTAGCCGGTGAAAGTCCGGTCCAGGTAACCCCAAGGGGCCTGGTAGCTACGACTTTGTAGTTGTTTGCAAGAACTACAAGGATGCACAACATACATATAAAGCTATACAAATGATAATGAACAGGTTAGAAATAAAGCTCAGCAAAGAAAAGACCCGTATAGTAAGTATGTGGCAAGGAAAACAGGGCTTAGTATAATCCGTAATGCTGAAGGAAGAAGAACTTCGGAAAGCCGTATGAGGGAGAACCTCACGTATGGATTGATGAGGAGGGGCTGGTTTACTCTACAAGCATAACAAAACACGGTCCCTGTCCCTTGTTTTTCTCTGGACTTTGTTATGCCTTTCTCTCCAGTAATCAGAAAGCTACCCTTCAATTGTGTGGTTAGGAGTGGCCGGGATTTTCTTTGTAAATTACCAATAATTTGATATAATAATATAAAGGATGTTTTTGGGAGATGAGCAGCATGGGCAATAATGCCATTAAGAACGATAGAGTATATACATACGCTGACTACCTGAACTGGCCTGATGATGAGCGATGGGAGATTATTAACGGAGTAGCTTATGCTATGGCTCCCCCTTCTACCGAACACCAACGAATTGCAGGCAGGCTGTTTGTTGAGTTTACTATTTACCTTAGAGGTAAGCTATGTGAGGCATTTATAGCTCCCTTTGGAGTAACCTTTGACAAGAATACACAAGACGAAAAGAACACACATGCTGTAGAGCCTGACATAACGGTAATTTGTGATAAATCAAAAATCACTTCAAAAGGCTGCAAAGGCGCTCCAGATTTAATAATTGAAGTTCTATCTCGCTCTACAGCCAACCATGATGTACTTAGGAAGCGTCGGCTCTATGAACAAAACGGAGTTTTTGAATACTGGATCGTTGATTCATCGAACCAAATAATCACTCGCTTCTATATGAATGAGCAACTATCTAAATACAGAGAGCCAGAGTATTTTGTTCGAGATAATATCATAACCCCTATCATCTTTCCTAAGTTTGAAATAAAACTGGAAGATATTTTCCAAAATACAGAGGAGTAAGACTAATCATAGCCTTACTCCTCGTTTTTTTGTCCATGACAGCTCAAATCCTCTGTAAAATCGTGAGAACACATTAGAATCTTGTAAGAGTTGTAGATGATTCGGTCAAGGATCGCATCTGCCAGCGGTAGCTTCACCAATTTTATCGTGCCAGCCTGCTGGTGCAAACTGAGAACATCGGTCCTCAAAAGACAATTCGGTAAAGGCTGTCATGTCAATCATTTTCTTAAGGGTTGAGATACATATTTTACAAGTATAAATTGTTTACAAGATGTCTTGATACTTGTTCGCGCCGTAAAGGATACGCATTATCACTACTTCCTCTTGGTCTTCATTTACCTGATAGAATACTAGATAATTGTCTACGATTAGCTTTCGATACCCTCTCGCCTTAAGCGGCTCATCCAGCACTTTTTGACAAGAAAACGGATATTCTTTCAAACGCATGATCGCCTTTTCCATGTGATCTACTAATTTATCTGCTGCAATAGTAGCTGACAGCATACCGAAGATGTAACCGTAGATTTCATCTAAATCTTCTTCGGCCTTTGAGGTAAATCTCAAGCGATAATTATGCTCTGACATACTTTTTTCTCAGCTTCTTAAATACTTCTTCGCCATCTAACAAAGGCACTCCATCAGCAATTTGCTTTTCGGCTTCTGCAAGTTTTTTATAAACTTCCACTAGAGCCATTTGCCGCTCATAGGTTTTCATACTCATAACGACCAGATCTCCATACCCATTCTTGGTAATAAAAATTGGTTCTTGACTTTTATGGCATAGTTCAGATATTTCATTGGTATTTCTCAAATCAGTAATCGGTCTGATTTCCGGCATCTATATCACTCCCTTAATTCATCCTGGCATTATTATAGCATAATTATGCACAAAATAAAATCATTGATACTGAAACTTCCGAAAAATTCTGAATTGGTTATAATACCAATATCTCTCTCTCATCATACACACTTGCCTTGTTCACATTTCGAATTGCTCGATCCAAAGCCATAATAAGGGCCACAGCACCGTCAATACGCCTTATTTTTTCGACCTTTTTCCTGCATGACCTGAATGGCCGTTTCGTCAACATGCAAATGCTGTTCCAGCAACATCTTTTGATGCAGAAGAACCCTTTGAAATCAGGCTATTTCGGCTCTATCAACGCGACTGACTCAACATGAATTTTGATAGAAAGACGATACTAATACACGAAATTGAATTACGTGTAAAGGTGCGACACTCTAAAACATATTAGATTTTTATTATTATGCTTTAATAAAACGCAGAGGCTTGAGAAAAAATTGCAAAAGGCGGGAGAGCCCGCCTTTAACTTGTCCAGATGGAAAGTATAACTTTCCCTGGATTGAACGACTAAGGCTTTTTCCGGCGTCCTAAGGGACTTGGCAAAAGCCAAGTCTTATCTTATTAACAGCATTTTTTGTTTTTTGCAGCAAAGAATTTTTTCAGATTGTCAGGCACAGCCTTTGTTTCTTGCTGAGCCCCTTGCTGGTCTCCGTAGACATACCTGAGTATGGCGTTGACAATCATCGCCTTAGGCGGTGTGGTGTATTCCTGGCCTTGCCAGACCCATACCCGGCAATCGACCTCCTCGCCGCAGACATCGCCGCACGACTCGCAAAGGCTTTCCTTGACATCAAGCTGAATATCATGGCCGTTGATACGGATGGTCGGCGAACTGATGAATCCCAGCTCGCATGCCTGTTCTTCGCTTTCAATAAGAGTCTTTCGAACTTCGATCTCGTAGCCAGTCGCCTTCAAAACCTTTGCCACCTCGGCGATTGTCTCCTCAAGGCTTGCGTCGGTTCCCGTGCAGCGCTCGCATACCGTCAGGTCGATGTACATAAAGTCTATGAGTAACCTCTTTTCCGGGTGCTCCCCGGAAGCACAGCACCCAGAGTTTTTGGCGGCAACGCCTGAACAACAATCGGTTATTGTAGGTTTTTCGGTGCTTTGGCAGCCGCAGCCTTTTGTCTTTTGGTCCATTTGATTTTCCTCCTGTCATTTTGATGTGGATTCACTTATTAAGACGAAGGTATTATCAAAAGGACGCACTTTTTATTTTAAATCACAAAACGGATTTGCCTTTGCTTTGAGCTTATAGTCGATGACATTACCGCGGCGGTCAAGTTCTAGGCTGCAGCACTCACAGAGCATTTCTTTCAACCTTTGCTGCGCCCGTTGTACGCGCGATTTGGCTCCGGAATGGGACAGGCCTAGTAATTGTCCCAGCTCTTTTTGCGTCAGTCCCTTATACTCGGTAAGTTCTATGGCCTCCCTATCTTTGTCGGGCAGGTGATTAATTATGACTTTCAGACAACCGGCTATTTCCTTGTTATCATTTTCGTCAGCTCTGACTGCCTCCGGTTCCGGGGGCTCGGCAAACGGTTCTTCCCGCCGATTGGTGCGATAATGGTCGTGAACCGCGTTGCGGGCGATTTGAAAAATCCAGGCGTGAAGTTTGCCGGTGTCATTAAGACCGTTGATGTTCCGGTAAATCTTACAGTAGACTTCCTGCAAAATATCCTCGGCATCCTGCGGGTTGGAGACCCGCTTGGAAATAAAGCTTTTCAAGCGAGTCGCGAACTCATCTGAAATGTGATCTTGATTATTATTCATAGTCGTTCACCCTCCCAAATTTTCCGAGAAACAACAACCAGAACAATGATTATAAACAACATACCATTCTAGGCGTACAACATCTTCTGGCTTTGGTGCAAAAAATCTCACCAAGCCAAAATTCCCTTGAAATTTATCAAAATATTAAGCAGCTATACCTATAATTCATTTATATATTCAACTTCTGAAAGGACACATTGAATTCCTTCAATCTGCCCCTTTCTAATCATATGCATTATTTCAATTCCACAAATTGTTTTCTCGTCTGCTTCAAAACTACAAAAGCCCAGCATTGGCTTTTGTAGTTTTATGCCTATGTAGACAATGACGGAATAAAACTACCCAAGTGGCGTTTCGCGTTCAGCCCACTTGGGTTCTTATTTTTTATACAACTAAGATGATCTTAGATAATATTACTAGGATTTCCGCAGTATATAAGACCAAGACTAAAATTCATCTCAGCCCATAATGAAACCCGGTTCCCATATAGAATACCCATTCTGCGATATTTACCGTTCGGTCACCAGCCCGCTCAAGATAGCGAATGGCGGTGTGCATTTCTAACATAGCCTGGGATAGGCTACCGTTTTTTCTACCCGTGTCAATCATTAGGTTAAACAATTTATAATTAGCCGAATTTACTTCTGCATCCCGCTCTTTGGCAATAATGACAAAATCGTGGTTTTTGCTTTCATAGGCTCTTAATGCATCAGCCAACATATTTATTGCCAAACTTCCCATATCTCCGATAACACTACCTAAATGGGAAACTGGTGTTAAGTCCAATCCCGAAAGTTTTCTGTGAGTTATTTTAGCAATATTGTTTGCATAATCGGCAATTCGTTCAATTTCTGCGGAAATCTTAATACTGGCGATTAGGAATCTCAGATCAACGGCCACTGGTTGTTGAGTGGCTATGATAGCAATACATTTTTCTTCAATTTCGCGGTGTAATGTATCTATTTCACGCTCATAATGACGAATAGTTTCCGCGCCCCCGGTATCAAAGATAACTAAGGCCTCCACCGCCTCAGCAACAAATGCTGTAGTTTGTTTTCCCATCCGACTAATTTGCTCATTGACCTCGTGGAGTTCTTCCTGGTAGCCTTTTCTTACATTCATAGAATTATCCCCTCCAAACTATCTTTTTCCCGGGTGAAAATCAAGAATGTTAACCAGCCTATTTACGTCGCTCTCAATGTCAGCTTTGTTGCGCTGCCCATATATATGACCATTTACCTTTTCTTGCAGCGCCCGGCCTCATAGAATGAGACACTTCCCTTTTTGACCAGCCGCTGATTCATTATTTTAAATCTAAGTCATACCTTAACTTTAGTTCTCTCTTGGGGGAGTTTCGTCGACTCGATCTGTTCCTTTTTGGCTAAGATAACTTTCTAGAGCAGTCATAATAGCCACTGCCTTCGGACTATCAATCTGTTTCAAAAGTTTTACGATACGCTTCCATTCTGCCTCTGTCGCCTTGATCGATCGTGGTTTTCTTTTTTCCTTGACCTTAGGACGACCTACGCCTTTTGGTTTTTCGTCTTGACATCCCATATTGCCAACCTCCTTAATAAAGATACGCAACCCCAGCAAGTAATTCCGTAATAGAAAATTTACCTGATAGTATAACCGCCAATAGCCACACCCATATATTACTATGTTAATTTAAGTATATACCGAAATTAATTTAAGTCAATACCAATTTTCATTTAATGAAAATTGGTATTATATATCGCGTAGTATGAAGATGATATTGTATAATTTTACGAAGCATTGATTTTACAAAGCACTATATTTGTCAGCTCCGCCGTGAAGGCAGCAATGAACACAAAAGGCTCTGCCGCTTTCGACAGAGCCTTTTGTGAAACGTGCTTTCGCAACGTTTCACTCAACTAATACGACCGGTTGCGATTGAACAGACTCACCTTGTACTTGCGGTGCCGTCTGAATAACTACCGCATTTTGATGTTTAAGCCACCTGATGACCATTCCCCAGACAATAACAATTCCTAAAATGACGCCCACAGCCACTTGAAAACCCGTGTGCCAATCGGTTTCTACTCTTGACCAGGAGATAGCTGCGGCAATTGCGTACCATAACCAGGCAAATCGCGGAAAGAACAAGGTTAATAAAAATGCCATACCAAATGCATGGGTAGCATGACCGCTTGGGAAACCACCAACACCGCCGTTGGGTCGAAGATACCATGGACTGATTTTTAGGAGTTTAATTCCCTGAACAATTATCAAAACAAGCAAATCAACTCCCAACGTGAGGCTAATAATGCTTCGCAAGCGTTGCCTCCATGCCCAAACAATGATCAGTATATTCGTACTTATTAAGAAAAGATCGTTACCAATACCGCCAAGGAAATGGGCGAACGACCAAATGTACGGATTTCCGCTTTTTCCTACCAATATAACAAATATGATGGTCAAACAACCGATGGTAATCGACCAGTTAAAAGCTTTAGAAAAACTATTATCACTATTTAACCATTTCATTACAACCTGCACTTTAAACGTCCTCCAGTTCATTTAGAAATCCCATAAGATAAAGGATACGTCCCTGTAAAATTTCAATAAGATACATTATTTATTAGCCAGCGCTTGATATAAGGTCAGCGTACCAGCCCTTTAAGTCGAGCAAATTCCGCTTGTTCTTCGGCATAATACCACCTGACGGATTGTCCTATAATACATCGCACAGCATCCAGTTTACCCTCACCAGGCAGCTTTCTCATTTTTGTTAAGTCAAAACCATTAGAAGAAAAATAATTTGCAGAAATAAAGCCCCGGCTCTTCAACCTTCGACGATATTGAACAACATCTCGGTTATCTAACTCAATTTGCCAAATAGCCATAGCCTGTATCATCCTTTCTTCACTTTAAGAAAAGTGTAAACCATTTACCATGGGTACAAGTTAACGCTATGTAAAGGTTTCATTAACCTTACATAAAAGAATTCCAAACCGTTTTCTGGTCTGGAATTTTTTTATGTAATCTTTTCTCTTTTCATTTGTTGCCAATACTGTAAATATCCATCAGCAGGTTTTTATACTTCATAACAACCTTTCCATTTGAAGGATGGCTACATAACTCTGGTTCAATGCTATCATCCGAAATTGCCGAAACTTTCTATTCAACTTTTACAGGAAAGGCTCTGTTCATTTATATTTATCTGATATTCAATTAACTCCCTTAACTAGTTATATTGAACACCACGGTATCGGCCTTTTCCATTATTTTAAACATAAAACATGTTAACTCTTTGTAAAATTAAACAACCCAAGTAGATAAAAGGAAGTCTATACCAGCCAGAGTGAGTATTACATAAGTCAAGCAATCGCAGGGAAAGCTTGTATTATTAACTGAAATAAGGGGGATAATCTATGAACGTTTTGCGTTGGGGATCGCACATACTGGCTCGAACTACGCCTACAGGTCTTATCCTAACCGGAGCAGCAGTTGCATTAGCGTCGCCAATGGTACGTCGGGGACTACGATCTACAGTTCTTCTGGCTACTAAAGGAGTTCTGGCGATAACCGACCAGATGAAAGGTGTTATTACCAGCGTCAAGGAAGATGCCGAGGATTTTGTGGCTGAAGCACGCACGACAGAACAAAATACAACCAGTGAACTTGCTGAGAAATGGGACCAAGTAAGGCATCACGCCCGGAGGCATCGCCGCCGCCTAATAGCCGCTACTGCTACCGGTGTTGTAGCTATGTCGGATAAAGCCAAGAAACTTAAACATGAGTTTCGCGACGCAATCGACGAAGCTAAGGGCAAGGGGTCCCAAGGTGATCAAGCCACACCTGAACCTGGGACACACCAACATGAAAGGGATAACTTAGTAACTGATCCAGTTTAACTGTCTCTCACAAGTCACCATACGATTACTCTTCCCGCTACGTAAAAAACAAGAAGCGCACCATGCTAGTGCGTTTCTTGTTTTTTTATATATTTACGCTTTATTAGCTGTCTTCTACCTTCTATATTGCGTCACTACAAACGGTAGTACTTTCTAAGCCTGGAATAGCGCGCACACGTGAAATTCCGGCATCGATTATCCCAGTCGCTACCGCCAGAGCACTAGCAACAACCCAGTCACCAGCAGATAAAGAAACCGTACCAAAAATTGACTGTAATAATGGAATGTGGACACTGGCAGCAACCATCCCCATCGACAGGGCTACCGCAGCAACAAGCCACAGATTACTGAATAAACCAACCCGTCCTGTTTGTTTTTCGCCGCGGCAATCAAAAATATGCACAAATTGGCTGAGTGCAAGTTGAACCAATACGATGGTTTGCGCAAAAGCCAGGTTGCCGGTTGACCGCAATTTCCATACATACAACGCCAAACTAGTAAGGCCGATAATGAAGCCCCTAACGACCACTTTCATCCCCAGACCACCGGCAAACACACTATCGCTAGCGGTTCTTGCCGGCTGGCTCATAATATCCTGGGCAGGTGGATCATTAACTAGCGCCACGGCTGGAAGCCCGTCTCCCACCAAATTGATCCATAAGAGTTGGATCGGGATGAGCGGAAACGGTAATCCCATTAACACAGCCAACAACATCAGTATAACTTCACCAACATTGGTCGCTATCAGATAGCGAATGGCCTTGCGAATGTTAGCATAAATAGACCGCCCCTCTTCCATGGCGCGTACTATGGTAGCAAAATTATCGTCTGACAGTGTCATGCTAGCAGCTTCTTTAGTCACATCTGTTCCCATAATTCCCATAGCGATCCCAATATCTGCCGCTTTTACTGCCGGTGCATCATTGACACCATCGCCGGTCATTGCCACCACATAGCCTCGTTGCTTTAATGCTTTTACTATCCGCAGCTTATGTTGCGGCGAAGTACGGGCAAATACCGTGCTGGTCTCAACCGCATCGGCGAGCTGTTGGTCAGACATCCGGTCTATTTCGCTACCCAGTAAAACTCCGTCTCCAGCTCGTAACAGGCCGATTTCTCTTGCGACAGCACTTGCAGTCTGTTGATGGTCACCTGTGATCATAAGGACTTTTACTCCAGCTTGACGACATTTGGCGATTGCCGGCGGAACTTCCGGACGGGGCGGATCGATCATGCCCATGAGACCGCAAAAGATCATTTCCTGCTCCGGTTCTTCATCGCTATGTTCGTCAAACTGCTCCATTACTCGATACGCGCAGGCCAAAACGCGAAGAGCATTATTGGCCATCTCATCATTAGCGCACATAATTTCAGCACGAATCGTATCGTCCAACTGGCGAATCTCACCGTTCCGAAGATAATGGGTACACGCGGATAATACACGATCTGTTGCCCCTTTAACATTCAGGATCATATCACCCACTTGAGTTTTATAGATAGTTGACATGATGCGTCGATCTGATTCAAACGGATATTCGTAAACTCTTATAAATGTTTTTTCTAGTTCGTCTCGCCATAAGCCCGCTTTAGCCGCTGCCACCAGGATGGCACCTTCAGTAGGGTCACCATCCACCTTCCAGACAACATTACGATTTTCATTCATCGGCAATACATTATCTTCTTTAGAAACCCTACTTTGATTCAATCGGGCATTGTTACATAATGCGCCAGTGAGCAGCGTTTGATAGAGTTCGGCATTCTCATGAATATTAGCAGGTCCCCCTCCATCCAGAAAAAAGTCGCCTACAGGTGCATAGCCCTCGCCTGCTACCTGCCAATTACGCCCATGCGTATATACCATGCGAACCGTCATCTCGTTTTTGGTAAGTGTTCCTGTTTTGTCTGAGCAAATTACAGTAGCACAACCCAGTGTTTCAACCGATGATAATTGGCGGATGATTATATTGCGTTTACTCATACGTTGTACGCCCATGGCTAAGGCAATGATAACAATCGCAGTTAAGCCCTCCGGTATGGCTGCTACAGCTAGACTTGCCGCAATTTGCAGCATATTCAAGCATCCTTGACCCCGTAATATTCCGGTGACCATGACAACTCCAGAGACGCCTAAGCAACCGTAAACAAGGTACTTACCTAGTTGTTCTAGCTTGCACTGCAACGGCGTAAGCTCTTCGGTTTGATGCTGGATAAGTGAAGCGATTCTACCCATCTCTGTTTTCATTCCTGTCGCAACTACGATCGCCGTGGCTCGCCCCCGCGTTACACCTGTGCCCATAAACACCATGTTTTTACGATCTCCAAGAGTAGTGTCTTCACTTCCACGATATCTCGGATCTTTTTTGGCAGGTACTGTTTCACCAGTAAGCGACGCTTCCTCAGTAGCAAATTGAACTGCAGTTATTAGATGGGCATCAGCAGGTACCCGATCACCTGCTTCCAGGACGATCAAGTCACCCGGAATCAAATTCTCAGCCGCCACCTTTCTAACTCGGCCCGCACGAATCACACGCGCCTGTGGTGCCGCCAGTTTCTGCAAGCTTTCCATAGACTGCTCGGCCTTGCGTTCTTGAATAACACCTAAAACGGCATTAGCCACTACAATAGACCCTGTCAGGAGGGCGTTACTACGTTTCCCCAAAACAAAAGAAATCCCGGCCGTTCCAAGCAGCACTTGCACCATAAAATCTTTGAATTGATTGCTCAACAGTTCCCAAAACGTTGCCCGCTTTCCTTCGGTAAGCTTATTGGGGCCCACCTTCTTAAGGCGATTGGCAGCTTCCCAGTCACTCAAACCAAAACGATCTGAGGTATTAAGTAAATCACAGACACTTTCCATGCTTTCAGTATGCCACAGCTTACTAGAACCAGTGTACGAAAGGCCTGCTATCTGTGGGTTAGAAGCCGGTAAAGATACCAGGCTAGGACTGCCGTCGGCAAACTGCTGTAGGTTTAACGTTAGACTGTTGTCTCCCCGACAAAACCGCCCCCATGCCTGTGTTAAGACTTGTTGGATCTCCTTTACGCTGAGCATATTCTGGTTGAAATAAATTAACGCTCGTCCAGTGAGGTAATTTGCACTAATTGAGATAATGTTGTGGTCAGATGCCAGCTGTTCGGTTAAAAAGCTTGCGAATTTTTTATTGTGGCATAATCCCGGTACGCTGACACGTAATCGTCCGGGTAATGCGCGATAAGTTTGTCGTTGTTCTACGGATAAGAACAAGCTGTTTCCTCCTTATGGTTTCTTGCATCAGTATAATGCGAATTTCCTGTGCAAAAAGGTGACAATAGTCTCGCTGAGTTAATGACTACTGCTGCCGTACTGACATTGAGCAGCAGACCGGCGCTTAGAGGAGTAATGATGCTCGATGAGGCCAGGGCAACACCAAGTAGATTCAGACCTGTAGCCAAATATAAATTTTGGCGGGAGATTTGCTCTGTGGCTCGGCCTAACTGGATTAGGTCGGCAACCTTACTCGGATCGTTCTCGATTATGATTACATCGGCTGCCGCCAGCGTCGCTGATGTACCTTGGCCCCCCAGCACTACACTAAGATGGCTTGCAGCCATTATTGACGCATCGTTTTTCCTCCCTGCCACGAGCAAAATCTTATGATTATCGTTGCAGGCCTTTTCAATAATAGAGAGCATATTGACTGATGGCTCGCCACTCTGGCCGTTTCTTATACAAAAGAAGTCAGGAAGATGCTGGATATTTTTAGAAGTATCCCCCTTAATGCAACCAATACTGTGTGTACCTGGCGTTAGCATTCTTTCAACTATCACAATTTCTCGATCCACAGCCTCCTCAACTGTTGGCGTGGCCGTTTTATCAAAGACTACCGTATCGATCTGGGCCGCCATTTCCAAATAGCGTGCATTCTTCACTAAGATGCCTTTCCTTAGACTAGCTGCAATAGCAGCCCCCTGGGCAGTATTGCGAGCTAGCGCAACTGCTACTGGGCAACCTGCTAAGAGTACGGCGATACTCCGGTGAATATCACGAGTCACAAGTAGTAATGCCACACTCATCGCGGCTGTGCCGATCAGCAAACGTCGTTCATATAACTCAGATCGCGGCAGCAGTCGACTGTTGGGGCGATATATCACCTCGGGCCTGTAGACCGGATTTTCATCCATTATCCCGGACTGGGGGGGTATCTTACGGAAAACCTCCCTAATCGCGCGGCGCGAGCGGGCCTGCATAACAAATTGAAACAGATTGCTTAGATACACCAGCCATAAAACGGCTAAGCCAGTAAAACTTTCACGTAGAGTAAGTAACAGCAAAGTAGCGCTAAACAATAGTAAATCGCTATTTAGCCGTTTTTTTTCCGCCAGTATCTTCACGCCACTACGCAGCAGGGGGTAACCTGCAACAATGGTTACAAGCGCACCAAGATTACATACATACCTGGAAGATGCAAACGGGGATCGTCCTACTAACACCCGTTTAATAATCAACCAAGAGAGAGCTACACCTGTTGCAATTGTGTATAGCACCGGCCCGGAATGTAGATACGAAGATATCTTGGCCCTAGCGTGGGTAGTCGCAGCTACCGGTTTTATGCTCTCACAGATCCGGTCCGCATCACATTTGCCAACACCTCTTCTAATGATGGTTTGTATTTCCTCCAAATTCAAACGCGCCGAATCAAATCGAATCAATATACGGCCTGACAGAGGATTGGCTTCAACACTAACGACCCCGCCCTGTCGCCTTATGCAACCGGCCAAATAGTCTGATAGTTGTTTATTATTCCTCATTCCAGGTACCATAATGCGCAGTCTCCCTGGTAATAAGTGATACTCATCCAGTTTGATTGCCAGATGCGGCATATGTCACCCCTTTTTGATAAGATAAGACTTGGCTTGTGCCAAGTCCCTTAGGACGTCAGCAGAAGCCTTAGTCGTTCAATCCAGGGAAAGTTATACTTTCCATCTGGATAAGAAAAGGCTTACAAAAAAATGACAGCACGGTATGAAACCTTGCTGCCAAATATTCTGGTTGTTCTAGAACAGTTTCATCCTTGCCCATGAAAGACTCGCTAACAGATTATCGCGCGATTCCTTACTTCGTTGCTTGATGTAGCCGAATAATTGGCCCAGAAAGTCTTCCCACAGCCGCGCAACCTCATTCTTATTCTGCGCCGACTCCGCCCGTAGCTGGATACTTAAATCTACCGTGTCTTTTAATTCACGACTGAGTCCTCGCAATTTTTCGGCTAAATGCTCAATTCGAAGTTGCTGCTCGATCCCTATTGACATACTACCTCACCTCATTCACTTAAATTCGGATTATCATTTCCACCGTCAACTGGCAATTCATCAAAGGAAGTTTCGATGGACTGTTTGAACTTATCAAATTGGGCCTCTGCCACTAAGTCTTCCAGATCCTCTTTGACGCCGCTAAACAATCCTTGGGCTTGTTCTCCTAGTTCCATTACTCCCTGAACAGTCTTTAACGCTAATGGTCGCAGAGTCTCACGGACACTCGGAACTAGCACAGCTCCTACCAAAGCCGCCGCCAGCCAGAAACCAGGGGGGCGTCCAGTACTTGACTTGACGCGATGATTAAATTGCCGGTTAAGACGTCCGATACCACTCATATCGGGACTGACTTCTACATATTCGATAAGTTCCGCCAAACGCATCAATTCGCGCCGCTCTTGCTCTATCATCTGCCGTAAAGCCTTGAGTGCATATGGGTCAGTTATCGTAGACATGCGCTGCTCATAGCTCTGTACGGCTGCCAATTTGGCCTCAAAGACCTGTTCCAAACCGGCTAACGTCTCTTCGTTTGATGACTGGGCGATTTTATCTTTTAGCCTTTGGCTTCGTCTTACCGGTGGTTGCTCTTGGCGTTCATCATTTTGCAGCCCCTCCATGTTTTTCATTATGTCTCTTCCCCCCAATCTTATTCCCAAATTTCATTGGTTATATTGTCCAGAATGTACCATGTATATACTGGCGAATCTTGAAACAGGAAGCTATGTACCAATGATAAAAGGAGCACCCGAAGTTAAGGATGTTCCTAAAAACTTTCCGTTTTATGATTTACTATATTGTTTACTATTTTTACCCCTTCCTCATAATGCTCACGGATACTATCACGGAAGAAGCACCCATTTACCCTCTGCTGATAACTAACATAAGCAAAAATTGCTTCGCCGATGGCATACGTAAAAGCATAGGCCAAGGCTCCTTTGGCCACCATCCCTGCCCGCGTAGGTAACTTCCCAATAATGCTGGTAGCTGTACTTTGAGCCAATAATGCCATACCCATCAGTACTCCAATTTCAGGTAATTGGCGATAAGGTACGACGGTGTACCCTGATAGGCCTACTATTTCAAATAACATCTTCATTTCATTAAGGGAAAGAACGATGCAATCTGAAATGCCCTCAAAGGGTATAGAAACAAGCTGATGTGGACCAGGAACGGTATTTGGCATTGAAGTAATAACCGTCCAGGCTGTATTTTGGAACGCCGTATCCTGAATAACAATGGTTGCATGCTCTCGCCGAAATACGGGGAAGTGATAGGCAAGCGCAAAGCGCATGTCGTTGTGTGCAGCTAATACTTGGGTTGGTAAATGCTCGTTGCCGATATTGTCAAATATGTATACCTCTGTTTTAAAACGTCGGACTTGATTGACGTATTCCGGGCTCACAATACAAAACGTCGTCGATTTGATGAGTTTCTCGTCAAGTTTGTCGCCCGTACTCCTAATATAAATAGGCGTTATATATCTTGCCAGTAGCCGGGTATCGCATTTCACTCGTATCGGGGATTGATCTGGACTTGCCTGGCTTGGAAAGGAAATCAGCCAGTTTTTTATTGCCTCAACATCCCTTTCGGAACCGATAAGGCCAATATGAAAGTTCTGTTGACAAAGCCTATTTATCTCATGCCAATTAATTCTCTTCAATTCATTCCAGGCTCTGCCGAGTATATTGAGACCGTTAGGGCTTGTATCCTTCTTCGCCATTTTTAGCCCTCCCTTTGTCGTTTAATTTTCCCATTCAACCGGTTTCTATCCAATACTACAATATATAGGTTCATTATAAATTTCCCAGGTATGTAGAGGTCTGGCTATGGTAATTCTAAACCAAGTACTCTTTCATTCTGAAAAACACTGCAACTGAGGAGGTGACTACTATGCATTGGTTGCTCATGCGTCCTGCCATTGGCTGGGGTGCCTTCTTGCTCATTCATGCCCTCGGTATCCCAGCAGTATACGGATTGGGTAAAAGGTGTGCCGAGCAAAAGGGGCATCGGCAAAAAGCTGCTGGTGAGCCTATGGAAGAAAGTGAAGGCTTTATGGAACATTAGCAATAACGCCTTGATTAAGAAAAGCCCACTGTCTTTGGCCGTATTTCAGGCTTTAGCAGTGGGTTTAAACCTAGCTGGTTATATAACTGACCCTCGCCGATCACTTACCCATGTCGATCCCTCAATCATCTTGGCTCTCTTTTTTAGCTGAGCGGCAACTTCGCTGACTTCAAGATAGTTTGTAAATTGATGATTTTGGTTATCTACAAGCGCAATAGAAATACCCATTAAAGGGAACTGTTGTTTTTCACCTCTACGATCGAGAACCATAATATACCCTCTTTCCAAATCCTTTTGCAAATAAAGGCTGGAAATCTGAGCATCAAATTTTGCTATAATTCGTTCAGCCCATTCTATTGCGTAATCTAGGTTATAGAGCAAAATTAAAAAATCATCTCCACCTATATGGCCTAAAAACGCATCCTTTTCATCATATTCCGCTGCTACTTCTTTCATGATGGAAGCAGTAAGCTTAATTGCTTTGTCGCCCATCTCAAAACCATACTTGTCATTGAACGCTTTGAAATTATCCAAGTCTATGTAAATTGCGGCAAAATTTTGTTGCAATGCTTGTTTTAACTTTTCTTCAATAACCAGATTACCCGGCAGTCTTGTGAGAGGATTCGCGTTAGTTGCCAACATAATCCGTAAATCGGTGATGCTTGACAACAAGTCCATTACAGAAACAATGCCCCGATATTCGCCATTATCGGTAACGATAATCAGATCATATTGTTTGGCTTGTGCCCTATTCCGGGCCATCTCGGACACTTGCTCCAAGGAACAGCCCATATCGACAACAAGCGGCTGTTCATCCATTATGATCCTTATTGGTCGCCCATAATAAAGTGATACTCCGTATTGGCTGCTTAGTTGGAAATTCAAAGCATCTCTCATCACTAAGCCAACCGGCTTGTTATTTTCGACAACTACTACGCCCTGCCATAATTCACTGTCTAAACGTTTTTTTACATCAATTACCAACGCGTCAGTATTAAAAGATGGCGTAAGTTGAACAATAGCTCTGATAGTCTGATAGTTACCCAGTTCAAACCTGACATGTTCTTCTTTCAGTTCCGGCTTATTTAGCCGGAGACGTTCCGGTAGCAAGTTAATCGACCCGACAAACCGGATAGGAGCCTTGTTTTTGTCAAAAGTACTTATCCCCTTGGCCAGAACCCAATTATATTCATTTTTAGCAGAGTTATACAATCTATATTCAGATGTGTAAAATTCACCGCTCCCCGAAAAATAACTTGCTAATGCCTGACGGCGCTTTTTTTGATCATCTTGGTAAACCCAGTCGTCAAAAACTTCGAAATGAGCTCCGAAGCCTGATGGTTCATAGCCTATCAATTTTTTTATGTTTCCTGACCACTCGGTAGTCCGGCTTTCGCTGCTCCATTCCCATATTACCTCATTGGTAGCATAGGCAATCTGTCGAAACTTTTCAGCACTTTTTTCAATACTCTGCTGATGGTTATTGAAATTTAAAAGCATGAGGCGCAGATTGGCTAACAGTTGATCAGTGTCCGCGTTATTAAATCCTGACGGCATATGAACAGAATTTATTGTCGCCGGATTTTTGCTCAAATGCTTAAAGACATCCGATAACCAATATTGGTAACGTAGTAATGGCCGCAAAAAATAATATTGTAAAATTATAACAACTGTTATTATGATAAAGCCCAGCCACAGCAGCTTTTGTTTAAGCTGATCAATTGACTCATCAATATCATCTACATAAATTCCGGTCCCTAGATAGCATTCAATTTCAGGAAGGCCAATAACATAGGAGAGTTTCTTCTGCGGTTTCCCTTCGGGAAGCTTTGGTTCATAATATTCAACAAATCCGCCGCCAGCCTTAGCTTTTTCAAGAAGAAGCTTGGTAATCGAGTTTCCGTAAGCATCCTTCCGTTGCATCTGATAAGTTCCGACCGTTTCCGGAGAAGGCTGTTCAACTAGAACGTATCCTTCATAAGTCGCTAAAAACACGTAATTAGCAACACCCTGGTTATTATAGACCAATTGGTTTATTATCTCGGTTGAACTGATTCGTGCGTCACCGATGGTTATTTTTCCGTTGTTTTTATCTTCTAAAACAGGATTGATAGAATTACGAGCGAGTGAAATAATAGCTTCTAAGCCATTTTTGCGGGTTGCATAGATATCCTCTGAAAAGGTATGCACATAAATTGAAACAGCGAAACCAAAACCGGCCAACATAATCAGTACTGCACCCAAGGTTCTAAGTTGGATCGAAACCGACCAATCTGGTGCTTTCCTACTAAAAAATTTAGTAACATTCACTCTTTATCCATCCCCAACATATGAGAAGTGTCCCTGATGACATCGTATTCATGATCGTCAACCGGAAAGAAAGTGCCTACTTCTGTTGCAAAAATTCCTAGGGCACCTTCTTCATGATTGGCACTAAAAAAGGACGCCTTTACTTTTGCAAAGAAATCTGCCGAAAGCCCTTCGCGATAAGCCCATACCGTTCCTGAACCAGGTATCGCCTCTGACGTTTGGATTATACGGTAATCCTTGTCTCCAATGAGCCCCTTTTCCCGCATATTGTGCAAAATAGTGCTCGAAACTGCAGCTGCATCAACTAAACGTTTTTTTACCGCTAAAACCGAAGCATCATGATGCTCTAAGAATTCTACCGATTCCAAATCCTTATCCGGATCAATCCCGTTCTTTAGCAGCATAGCTTTGGGAACCAAGTACCCTGAAGTCGATTCCCGGTCGGTAAAGGCCAAACGGCGACCCCGCAACTGTTGGATATTTTCGATGCCAGTTTCTGGATGAGCGATGAGTACACTGTAGTACTTCTTACCGGTCTTACTGTTCTCAGTACTGGCAAATGCTTGAGCACCAGCTTGTTTATGTGCTAAGACATAGGAAAATGGTCCAAACATTGCTATGTCAATTTCTTTCAAGCGCATTTTATCAATCACGCTTCGATAATCGTTGCTGACAATTAATTCGACCTTAAAGCCGTTTTTTTTCTCTAGATATTCAATAAACGGTTGCAGTTGATCCTTTGTCTTCTCAATACTTTCAACCGGTATTGCCCCTATACGAAGTGATTGTCTTTGGACTGACGATTCGGTTGTCGTTGTTCGCGGGTGATAAAAAGCGCATCCTCCTGTAACCAATAGCAAAAAACAAAAGCAGGCCAACATTAGACTAAACCACTTACTACAAACGAAAAGTCTTCTCGGTTTCATACCCGAGCACATTCCTTCAATAATCGGCTGGATTGTACATTTTGCATAAATTGCCGTTCACCTATCCTTTGATCCAATTAGCAAATGCTGCTTTTGTTGCATTTTATTCACTATATATTGGAGGTTCAGCCTAATTTAACTTATATCCTGCACATAACACATATTTTAATAATAATTTAACAATACTTTAAGCCTATAAAATAACCCTTGCCCTTCACTGCGTGTTGCTCAATTTTTCATGTGTGACCACCCACTTTCATCCACAAAAAGGCCGTTTAAGGTGATTTACTCTCACCCCAACCGGCTCATTGTTTTATCAATATTCAATTTTACACTCTATATCTGTACCATCAAGCAAACTTACAATCAACCTGTCGCCCTCGTAAACCGTTATCTTCTCAACTATTGCAAAATATAATACTATGTCAAACTCGGTCATCGGCATGACCCCAGTTATTATCCCCATAAATTGCTTAGCCTTATACCTCACCAGCAAATTATCGCTTTCCAACCATTTTTTCCATAAAATAATTCTTGCTTTCTATTATCACATTGAAGGCGTTTATAGGTCTTTTGCAGTAAGGCATCGCCATTGTATACTTTTCGACATTATATTTATTAGGAGGACTTCCGAATATTATGCTGGAATATATTTATATAACAATAAAAGGGGGAACTGGAAATGAGTACATATCGATGGATACTTAAAGAAAGCTGGCCTGTGGAACAAGGACAACGACTTATCTTTCAGGACTCCCCAAGAAATACACATATAGTTGATACGACGATTACTAAAAATATTGACGAAGTTATTAACAAAGTTGAAACTGAACGATGGTCCTTAAACGAATTACTGCTTTTTTTAAACCAATATTCAAATACCTGATAACCCAAAACAGATCTCGTGAAACTACAACGAAATCTTGAATCTATTATTTGATATGGTCTGCGTCTCTTATTATTAAATGACCTTCGGCTTCCCGATGGTAGGTCTTGTAATGAGAGTATCTACTTATTGGTTTTGTCTTACTATTATAGGCAGAGCAGCATTATATTTTACATAATAATTGATGGTAAATTTTCTTATCCTGCACTGATGTGTAGTATACTCCTGTCCTCCATTCGGAGCGAACTCACTTTGAAGGCATATAGAAAATATCCTCTAAAATTATTTTTTTCTTTAAATAATACTGTGTCACTATAGTGGTATGAATCATATTATACAGTAAATCATATATACTCCATAAAGGGGAGTAGCTAACGGATGACATCATCCGTGAGTAGAATCGACACACTGGCGAAAGCCCGGTTCTACTGGCAGTAAACCTGCTATAGCGAGACCTTTATTTCCAACTACCATGCTGGAAATAAAGGTCTATTTTGATTTTCTTCCAAGAAATTCCGCAAGATTTGTAGATAGGCTGCCACCTTCCATAAACCTTGCGGAACCAACCCTGGTAAAGCTTAAGCCTGACCAGTAAAAGTAAGGTACATCAGAACGGCATTCATAGCTAAAATCATACTTACAATGATCCAGCCAACGCAGTTTGTAAGCAAGCTGTTTTTAAACTTCTCCATTATGCTCGCCTTATTAGTCACAATCATCAAGGGTATAATCGCTGCCGGCAAAGCAAAGCTCAGTGACACCTGGCTATACACTAATGCTTCCATTGGATTTACACCTGCCAAGAGGATGGCTAAACCAGGTATCATGGTGATCAAACGACGAATACTGGCAGGTATGTCAAAGCCTACAAATCCGCTCAAAATAACCTCTCCTGCCATCGTACCGACAGTAGATGAAGATAACCCGGAGGCTAATAGCGCCAAACCGAAGGCTCCGGCAGCCATGTTGCCCATCAACGGCTGTAGTGTCATGTAGGCTGCCTCGATGCTATCAACATCAAGGCCATTACCGTTAAAAACGGCTGCAGACACGATTACCATGGCTGCGTTTACGATAAACGCCATATTCATCGCCACAAATACATCAATTTTTGCCATCTTTAAGTGGTGTGTGCAATCGTCAATACATTCAGTACGTCTTGTTTGCACCAAATGAGAGTGTAAGTAGATAACGTGGGGCATTACTGTTGCTCCTAGCATACCTACGGCTACTAACACCCCGTCTGGAGTAATCATAGGAACTGCGACATGGTAAGCAACCTGACTCCAATCAGGTTTGGCTAAAAACATTTCCCACACGTAGGCGATGCTGATAATCGCAACCATCCCGGTAATAATACGTTCGACAAGCCGTTGACCATATTTTTGCATGTGGCAAATTCCGTAGGTAATTATTCCCGTAAGTAAGGCAGCCCAAACCAGAGGTATGCCAAATAGAAGGTAAAAACCCAATACTCCCCCAAGAAATTCCGCAAGGTCTGTAGCCATCGCTGCCACGGTAGCTATTGACCATAAGCCCCAATTCACAGGACGCGAGAAAATTTTCCCGCAGTGATCTGGTAGATGTACACCTGTCGCAATTCCCAATTTCGCTGAGAGAATCTGGACGAAAATTGCCATTAGGTTGCTCCAGAGAATAACCCAGATGAGATTGTAGCCAAATTTTGAGCCTCCCGCAATGTTCGTGCCAAAATTGCCAGGGTCCATATACGCGACACTGACAATGAATGCCGGACCGAGATATTTGAAAATTCCTTTGGCCTTTGCCTTCACTTCTCCCGCTTCAGCTAAAACTGGCAACGAAAGATTAGATGTAAGCTGTTCTTCCTTCATGTACTATCGTCCCTTCATATTGATCTACAATCACCCCTAAAATATAAAAAGTTAACTGACCAATATATTTGCAGCTACTTTAGAATATGAAGAATTCAGACTAACGGTGAGTTGTACTCTTTATATTAAAATAGCCGCTGTGAACGGCTGCTTTATAAAACATGAAAACTATATTATTGGAGTTGATAATATGTGTACCATGATATATGTTTTTTTAATAACCATATCTATGACTTTGGGAATATTGATAAATACGCCTTTTACCAAATGTGCCTTAGTAGCCGCCGGAATTATGTTTCAAATAACGGTAATTTTATTTGGCGTCTTTGCCCTAATTGAGGGATATTTCTTTCGCACAAAAGCTACTCAAATAATTAAAGTGTGGAACATGTTCCGCGCCTCAAGGGAATAAAATATATTTCTGCCAATTCATTTTAATTGCCATATAACAATTGTTTGCGCTGAAATAAAAGGTCCAAAAGATGACCGGATTGCTGGAACGGAAATTATTGGAGTTTAATAGTCATCTCATGAAAAAGAAACGCCTATAGTACTACTGCCACTAACAGTAGCACTATAGGCGTTCCACTTAGCTGGTATGATTATCTTACACTTCCACTCTTTAAAATGCACTAGTGTTTGAAGGAACTATGGTTATTTACATTTTTGAGAAATTTGTCTTAAACCAACCACTCTCGCGCATACAAAATACGCTATCACGCCCCCAATAAACCCGATAATTAAATGGGACACCAATACAACACTTAATCCTAGAGACAAAAAAGACATTGGTAAATTCAAGATATCTGCCAAAATATAACTAGCCAAAAGCTTTGCTAGATGGGCTAACCCTGCTGCAGCTCCTATCATATACCATTTACTTACTGATATCGGAATTACGCTTACAAATACATCCATCAGTATTCCCGGGAGCAGGAAATCAAAAAAAGCAAAAATTCCTTTGACACCTGGCGCTACAAATACCGTAACAAAACCACCAATAAAACCAGCCAGTGTTCCAGCCCCCGGTTTCCTGATCATAATACAGCACGCAGTTAATGCTAAGATAATCAACAAACCCCTATGACCTGGAATATGCAACGGTAATTTTGAGGCCATATTCCCAATAGCCGCCACAACACCAAAAGTAGTAACCACCAGTGCTTGCGTAAGGGACATCCCGAAAATTCTAAAGTTATTTCTAATTACCGATTGATTTTTTTCCAACATCATTAAAATCTCCCTTTAATAGTCTCCTCAATATCACAATCCATGCATTAAAAGGTGATCATTCCTTTAATATGCATAATATGCAGAAAAGGTAGGCACTGTTTACCTTTTCTGCATATTTTCCGACTTCGCTATGGCTACTTCTTTAAACCATTCAACTATTGATTAAAACTTAATGGTTGTTCCGATCTCTGTATACCGACCAGGCGCGACAAGGTATGCCCCTTGGTAATACTCCTTATCAAATAGGTTTAGTACTTTAACATAGTACTCAGTATTCTTTACGGTCTTGCTGACTTTTAGATCAACGACATGGTATGCTGGCAAACTCTGGGTCTTCCAAGATCCATAGACATTGTCACTTACACCTGAATTGCCATCGCTAGAACCATTGCCATTGCCCTGACTATACATACTTCTCACTGCTCCAACATAGTTAACGGCCAGGTTGGCATTTATTCCATCTGTTCCTGCATAATTAAGACCATATGAGAACTTGCGATAAGGGATATCACTTACTTGAGTCTTCACTCGAGTGTCATAAGCATTTGTATATGAGTAATTTGCGAATCCTTTAATACATGGACTGATTTTTTTGCTGATCTCCGCCTCAAAGCCATGCATGTCAACATCTGGTATGTTGTAGTACTGGGTACGCCCGCCGCCCGCACCATTGCCTTTAATCATGTTTGTTATGTCTCTGGTAAAGTAGGTAACATCAAATTCAAGCCCAGACTTGGTCGAGGATGACAGTCCCACTTCACGGTTAAGGGCTTCCTCAGGCAAAAGATTATTAGCGGTAAGGGGGGCAGACCGTTCCGCTGCATTAGGAGATCTGTAGCTTTGCCCGATTGAGCCATGTAAAGCAGTATTTTCGCTTAGCTTGTAATTTAAAGTCAAAACCGGATCGTTAGATGAATAATTGCCGCGTATATCTTGATAGTTTGGGGTATATGCGGTTGTTCTTAGTATGATACGATCATCGGTTTCGTTATGCCTGTAGCCAAAGCTGGCATCCAGTCTGTTGTTGACCTTAAGTACGTCTTGGAGATAAAAGCTTTTGCCGGTGTAATCATAGTCACCGCGGTTATATGTGCCATTTGGAGTTGTGCCAGAACCATTGGGCGTTATTTCAGTGAAATCTCTGATCTCGTAGGAATAACCCCAGGTAGCAGTATTTACCCGGCTTGTTTTAATCGTATGCTGCAATTCATAGCCCGTTACATCGCCATCCCAATCCACACGTTGATAACCGGAAGTAGTAAGCAGACTTTTTTGGCTGGATTGATAAACTTTCAAGCTGAGATCGCTATTATTGCTTAGCTTTTGGTCATATACAGCACCGATATATGATTGTTTAATCGGATCATATGCCCAGTCATAAGTAATGCCAGGGGCGTCACCACCGCCAAAATAATTGTTTCGTGAAGTAAGAGTGCCACCTTGACCAGGATAGTTTTTTATTTGGCCAGTAACAGGATCAATACGATTAGGAAATTGTTTGGTGGTGTCTGAATACGAGCCAAATACGGTCAGCGAGGCTTTAGGATTAAGATTCCAACGAATTTTGCCATTGTAGGATTCTGATTTTTCGGCAGAGTGGGTTGTATAGCCGTCAGTATCTTGTTTTTTCACGCCAAAATAATAGTTGACCTTTCCGGTATCTCCGCCAAATGAGAGCGAATACGTCTCGGTGTCCCAACTTCCCTTTGCTATCGATATAGAACCGGAACTTCCCTTACTGCCATTTTTAGTAGTTATAAATATTATTCCGCCAGGAGCGTTGGTACCGTACATAACGGGAGCAGGACCTTTTATCACCTCAATCTTCTCGATATTATCTGCAGGTATAAGTGATAAATCTGTCCTCCCGTCACCAATTGTAGTGAGCATTACTCCGTCAACGATTACCTTAGTGCTATTAGCATCACTGCCGCGAAATTGAGCATACTTTTTACTCTTTGTATTACTACTGGTAACATATAAGCCGGCTACATCTTTCAAGGCTTCAGCCGCATCTTGGGCCCCTTTGGCTTTTATCTCATCCGCTGTGATAACAGTCATTTTGACAGGAATTTTGAGTGGATTGAGCTTAGAGCCAGTTACTACTACTTCTTCAAGTGTTGTATCACTGTTATTGGCTTCTTCTGCAGCTGCCATGGCCGCAAAACTAGAATATATCAGCATGCAACCAGCTATAACTGCTACTTTTTTTGTTTTTCTCATTTTCTTATACCCCTCCATAAACATCAACCTATCTAAGTGCATCTAAATTGTATATTGGTCTCTAAATTTTTGCGAAATAATTATTCCTGCAGAAGATCTTGCCTTGCAGCCGCAATATATCCCATCGCCTCCCTTCAGCGTACACTTACCCGATGTTCCCCCTTCCCTGCACCAGTGACTTAATTTATCTCAGGAACAGCTTTGATAACATCCCATGGCGGACTGAATAAATATCTCTCATCTCCTCATAAGCTTTGTTTGCGACACTTGATGGCAAAATCTATATATTCTTCTAAACTTTGGGCCAAATTAATACTTTGTTGGGAATCTAGGTCTTTGACACTAACTGTTCCCGTGGTTTCCCTAATTATTTCTTCTATTTGATAATGACTGTAACCAAGATCGTATAGCTGTTTTATTAACTGAGCAATTCCCATAGCCATATCACTACACTCCCTCATATATATATATAATACGTTGACCTAAAATTTCATCGAAGTACGTAGTTTGATTGTTTGAACTCCCCCTCCATCGCCGGGACGGAACCTCAGCCCTCACAGGTGCAAGCTGTAATCACAAGTTAACTTGTGATTACAGGAAAAATAGCTAGTAGAACTAACTAAATAGCGTTACAATCTATCCCGGCTATTAACTTGATTGATCCTGGGTTTCTCTGCCTCTCGGGGTGTCGTCAGTCATTTTTTTGCTGCGGAAAGTGCTTAGCCAATTTTTCCATTAACACTAGTAAGAATTGCTGTTCTTCTGGGGCCAAGTACCCGAGTGGACCGGCCAATTTTTCGACAAACTTGGCTTTAGAGTGGTGAAATATGTTTTGTCCTCTATCAGTTAAGCAGATTATCGCACTCTGGCATCGGCAGGATCTGTAAATCGGGAAACGAAACCGGCCTTCTCCAAGCGTTCGAGCATTTGCGAGATACTGGGACGACACGACACCTATCATTTTCGCAAGAAATCCGTTCCCACACAGTCTTCAATATCCACCACTGAACCTTTGTAATAGGTGGTAATATATTCTGGTCTGTCGAGTCGAACTTCGGGTTCCGCAGTTTGTGGTTAATTTTATGAATCAAGGTATATAGCTGCTCTGTTTTGTCATATAGAGACAAGGAATCACCTCAGAAAAAATAGTTAGTTAAACTAAACAAAATAGCACAATTAGTCTCTTCCAAGAGAAGTAAACATTACCACGCATTCGGTGCGCTATTGAACTCGATAGTTAGTCTGCCTGTACAATAGTCAGTTAAAGCGAACTGAATTCCATTAAGTTTTTACGAACTATTTATATTTATACTAGTTATTGTTAGTTTATCAATTAAGATATTACAACTAAGAGTCAAACAAATCTGTCATTAAAGTAAATTTACCAATTATACAGAACATAATCAGCATTAACTAATATAAGCATCCGTCATTAAGTATGGTTATGTTTATTTATATTTGCTATTTTAGTTTTTATATTTTTTCTACACTGATTATGAAATTCCTGCCATGCTTAAATAAATATTTAGGTAGGGACGTCTTACGGTTTCAAATTGTTGTACTTAGTGCAGCTATCAGGTCATATTCTTATAAAAAATAATGAAATGAGGAGCGCTATGGAAAAGAAGGATTTTGAAGCTATTTGCCGTCAAAAAATAGGCTCCTCTAACCATAGCTTATCCGTTAGTATTATTCCTGCCGCCTCTGAGCATATCCGCCGTCACAACAAGGTTAAACTACCAGTAATATGGTTGGAAACTAGCGATAGCGGAGATAACAATATCGCCTTTATGAATACGACTTATCCCTATCTGCATCAGGTATTTACCGATATGATTAACCTCTTATTCAGCAATACCTTTATGGCCGCCCAGGGTGCAGACGCTCTTAATTTGTTGTTTGGATCGGCCCAAAAATACAAGGGATTGTTCACGCTGGTAGTGGAAGGAGCTATACCAACTCAGAATAATGGCATCTATAACGTGGTGGCCCGAACTAAAAAAAGAGCGATTACCGCCTTAGAAGCAGTGACCACTCTTGGTAGGATGGCTGAGTACGTTGTAGCCATCGGAACTTGTGCCAGCTTTGGCGGTGCCTCCTCAGCTGCGCCTAACCTGACAGGCTCGGTTGGAGTCAGCAAGGTATTGAACCGGGAAGTGATAAATGTAAGCGGCTGCCCCGTCAATCCCGATTGGTTTGTAGGTACACTGGCTCATTTACTCATGTATGGCAAGCCAGAACTTGACTCACTGGGACGTCCCACTCTATTCTACGGTGCTACCGTTCACCGGCACTGCCAACGCCGTTCTTATTTTGATCACAAGGACTATGGTGAAAAGTTAGGCGATATAGAATGCATGTTTTCTTTAGGTTGCGTGGGGCCGAAAACCAGTGCAGACTGCCCCTACCGACAGTGGACCAATCATGTCAGTTGGCCTGTCAAAGTAAATACGCCATGCATAGGTTGTACCAATCAGGATTTTCCCGATGGTTCTACGCCATTCTTTGTTCCTCTGCCCAAAAAAGATAAAAGAACGCAAACTGGTGCTGTATCGGATTCTGCTGCGAGAGGAGATACCTATGAGCCCCCAAAAAATCCTGTTTAGTCCTGTTACTCGCCTGAGCGGACTGCTATCCGCGGAATTAACTATTGAGGGCAACAAGATTCAGGAAGCTGATGTCAGTTGTACTATGTTCCGCGGTTTCGAATATATCATGCGTGAACGTCATGTTACCGATGCCGTGTATCTAACGCAACGGATATGCGGCATATGCTCTACTGCTCACGGCGCTCTTGCCAGTTACTTACTGGATACGCTATATGATAATGAGATTCAGGATAACGCTCAGTATTTACGAAACATTATGTTAGGAGCCGATTTCCTTCAAAATCATATCCGCCACTTTTATTTCTTTGGTCTGCCAGACTACGTCATCATGCCGAATTATCCGCCGTTTCTTGAGCAAAACTGTAATGACTGTCGTTTAAACGACGCAGATAACCGTAATGTAGCCTTACATTATAGTAATGCAGTAAAAGCATCTTCACAATGCCATCAACTGTTGACGCTCTTCGGCGGGAAAGTGCCACACCAGCACAGCTTTGTCCACGGAGGCGTAGCGGTGGCTCCGACAGCTGATAAAATTAATCAGGCACTAGCCTTAATTCGGGATATCCGCAATTTTATCAATGGATGCTTACTGCCTGATACCAAATTAATTGCTCGCTGCTACAAAGATTACTTTACTATTGGCAGGACTCCGGGACGTTTTCTATCCTTTGGTCTTTTCCGGTTTGGGAATAAAAATGAACAGATTCTTTGGAAAGACGGAATTCTTAGTGGTGATCATTACTCCAAGCCAAGGTTAAACCTCCTCCAAGAAGACATAACCTATGCGTGGTATGAACGTTCTCAGTCCATGGCCAACTCAGAAGTTCATCCTGCCCCCTTCAAACCAGCGGCTTATTCCTGGACAAAATCGGTGCTTTACGATGGCAGGCATTATGAAGGGGGCCCCCTGGCTCGTATGATATTTAATGGGTTCTACTCAGGTGGAACGTCAACTATGGATCGAATTGTGGCTCGGTCACTGGAAACAGAGCTGATCGCAGGACTGGTAGAAAAGTGGCTCACCGAACTTGAACCCGGTGAACCGCCAATCCAGCAAAAAAATAAACTGGCTACAGATCAGGCTATTGCTGTAACGGATGCCATGCGGGGACCTTTGCTTCACAGCGCACAAATTAGAGACGAAAAAGTCGAGTATTATGATATCATCACACCAACTGTTTGGAACTTCTCGCCCAAGGATGCAACTGGCCGCCGGGGTCCTGTTGAGTCAGCTCTGGTAGGCACAAGTATTCCCACACCTGAACTGAAATACGTTATACCTGGACGTATCATTCGTTCATTTGACCCTTGTATTTCGTGCGCGACTCATTAGGTCACCGACTCGTCGTCCCTTGTTCCCTTACATCTTACTTCCGCAATGGAAACAGAAATAGCTAGAGCACTAATTTGGCATTTGCGAATGTTTTATCTGAATCTGTTGCCAAGCCGTATGGTCAATAGTTACCCCCCATCTGTCTTTTGTTAATATTTGAATAAGAAAGTAATCCGGCAACTCTTGATCAGCAAATGGAATTTTAATAATCACATCTTCGTTCAACCGCTTTATATTTTCTTGCACTACATCAGTACTACTTGTGCTAAAAGAAAAGGTTCTTTTAGCACGAGTAAGCGTACCTTTATTTAACTGAAAACTGATAACAAGTACTTGATATTGATTATGGTGTTCCGAGAAACCCGGTATGTAAAATCGAAACCATAAAGATGTATCCTGAACCGCGCAGGCAAGTGCTTCTACTCTTGCTTGACGTGCTAAAGCTCCCAGGACACTTACACTTTTCGGATACACTAGTATCGGTTGTTGATTCTCCCAGGTATTAATTTCTGCTAGTTCTAAATCGGAAGTCTGAGATACGGCAGCAGGAATATCAACTTCTTCAAACAGTTCATTTCTCCGAATAAAACTACGCAGTAGGCTAGACATAATTGGAACCCGTAATTGGCTCACATATTCATTAAGCGCATTTTCTTTGATTGACTCCTGTTCTGAAGTTAATGTATAAACCTGCCATTGCCGACTGTAACTATAATAATAAAGCGGCTTTGGTGGTAGTAGTGCTGCTTCTGGACTATACCCATGAGGAATTGGAAAGTCACCACGATGAACGAGATATGTATATAACTTTGGCTTTGGCAATATGCCATTATTGGCGACTTTGGTAACAACAGCAGAGATGAAACTCCAAGTCGCTGCATGATCAGGATGTTCGTCAGCTGGGTGTGGCGAAAAAATCACGTTAGGCTTAAACTCGCGTATAATTGCTTCTAGGTCATCCATTACGGCTTCTCCGGCATAAGGTGTATTAGGTTGATAGCTGTTGCTATACGGGGAGTGATCTTTACCAGTATAGCGGGATTGATAAGGCTGGCCTTTATCCCAATAATCTGTCCAAAGAGCCCGAAGACCTCTGTCAGGGTAGCCGAGAAAAGCAATTTGTTTTTCATCCATACCCAACCGGTGTAAGGCTCGTAACAATTCATTCTGACGGGCGTATCCAGATTGAATGTAGTCATCCCGTGTAAGGAAAATCTGATGAACTTGCTCCTCAACCGCAAACGTAAAGCCGTCGCCATTGGTCATTGTAACGACCATGACCTGTCCGCCCGCTCCTATTACTTCCTGGATAGTCCCCGCACAACCTAAAACTTCATCATCGCAGTGAGGCGCTATAACGAGCATTCGAGTCTGGTCCGGGACGAGCGAAATCGAGGGCAGAGCTACGTTTACTTCAGGTTTCTCCTGATAGTAAAAATAGATTTGATAGATACCGAAAAACAGAAGTCCAATGCATACAACTATCCCACTCAACCAATATATGTATCGCAAAATCATCGCAACCCTTTCGAACATAGTTAATATTTCCATTTCGTCTTGCATATAGTTAGCATCAAAGTATATACCTAAGGATGTTATGCATCCGTTATGCATCACCTTAATTTGCAATTTATATTATTTGTTACTATATAGATATTTGACCTACGAGGGGTGGTTTCATGTGGATTTTATGTGTTAGTAGGCGGTATTGTATTGCACTTTTACTACCTGCTATTTTTATAATAAGCAGTATCTATGCCTATAATTCCACCCATAATCTAACAGGCAAAGTTATTGTTGTTGATGCAGGTCACGGCGGAATTGACCCTGGTGCAAATCGACCAAATGTACTTGAAAAAAACATTAATTTGGCTGTAGCACTACAGCTTAAGGAGATGCTAAACAAGTATGGTGCCAAAGTTGTATTGTCTCGTCAAACAGACACTGAATTGAGTAGCGAATGTGATAATGGAAAAGTTCGTGGGCGCTACCATCGCGATTTAGCAGCACGTGTGGAAATGGTTGAAGAATCAGATGCAGACTTATTTATTAGCATTCATGCTAATGCCGTCCCCAATGCTAAACAGCATGGCGCTGAAGTTTTTTACTATAAGAAATCTGAAAGTAGCAAAACACTAGCTGAGGCTATACAAAACGAACTCTGTCTAGTTACCCAAGCAAAACATACCGTTAAAACTGCTGATTACTTTGTGTTGCGTCGTAACAAAATCCCGGCAGCCCTCATTGAAGTAGGTTTTATTACAAATATGCAAGAACGTGCGTTATTGCAGACCCCGGAATATCAGCTTAAGCTTGCTGAGGCAATCGCTAAAGGGATTTACACTTATTGTCAGTAAGAACAGAAAGGGTGACTATTCAATGAAAAGACATCGCTTTTGTTTATTCTTTTTAGTTTTCTCTTTAACTATAGCTGGTCTTACACAACAGTATACCTCGGATGACACCCAAATAATTTCCAGGGTCCACACTAATAAGAAAGTGCTAGCCCTTACAATAGATGATGGACCCAACAATAAAGTTACACCAGATATTTTAGCCGTTCTTCGAGAAAAAAATGTTAAGGTTACTTTTTTTGTACTCGGAACCAACGCCAATGATTTTCCTAGTATTGTAGCTCAAGAAGTAGCTGACAACCATGAGATAGGTGCTCACACATATAGCCATGCCTCATTGCCTAACTTAAGCCAGCAAAAAGTTGATGAGGAATTCAATAAGGCCGAGGAAGTAATTCAATCAATAGCTCCTAAACCAAACTTATTTAGACCTCCTGGGGGAGCATATAACCACCAAATAATTGAGACTGCGCGCCAAAAAGGCTATACAGTAATCCTTTGGTCAGTTGATCCTAAAGATTGGAGTTGTCCACCTGCAGAAAAAGTCATTGATAGAGTAGTGAATGAGGCCAAACCTGGCAGCATTATCCTACTTCATGATGGGCAGTACCCTTTGCCTACTCCCAAAGCACTGGGTACTATAATTGATCGTCTTCGTGAACGTGGTTTCGAATTTGTGACTGTAAGTGAGTTGCTACAATACAATGAAACACGCCCTGCTTTAAATTTGTTTAACAAACGTGAACTCGTTCAGTAAAGCTAAACATCGGGGGTTCAGGTGGAGTAGACTCCACCTGAACCCCCGATGTTTCCGCTTTGCTGAAACGAGTTCACTCAATTTCACATAGTTAATTGTTACCCTTACGGGCTAATAAGATTTTATCGTTATTAGTAGCCAGAACTATGATCTTATCTTGTAAAGCAGCAGGTAGTTGTCGATACTCTTTATCATTGACAATGAAGAAAGCATCTGCGTTTTCACTCAGCAATGTTGTAAGCACCTCATCATCGCTTATCTCTTTGCCTGGAATACCGCTATAAAACATGAACCCCGGCCGGTAACTTTTTTTTACATATACCTGACTTTGCCCGTCATAATGCTGATTGAAATCCTCAATAAAGGGCTTCATGGAAAATTCAGCCATTATAACAGGCAGTAACTGGGTCACCAAATATGTCGAAAAAAACAACATAGCAACAACATTGACAGCAAATACCGAACGGAAATCCTGTCGAACGCTTAACCACCATACCAAAATATTTGCTACTACAAACACTGCCGCCATTACCATGCCCGGAAAATATAAACCAGACGACGTTACCGCCTCACCTGCATAAAGTAGTCCAGCTTCGAGTATCAGTGCGACAACAGTTAATATTGTGGCTGACCATTTTAAAACAGAAAAGCGCTTTTCAGACCAGGCTTTGTCAAAATACCACCCAACCAACAGCGCAAGCGGCGGATACATTGGTAATATATAAGAAACCAATTTTGTTTGCGACAAGGTAAAAAAGCCAAACACAGCTGCTGCCCAGATAACTAGAAAAACAAGCTGCTTCTGATTAGTTCCTTTATCCTTCAGCGCAGCATAGACAGCCTGCACCATAAATGCTATCCAAGGAAAAAAGCCAACAA
Source organism: Sporomusa silvacetica DSM 10669 (assembly GCF_002257705.1). Lineage (GTDB taxonomy): Bacteria > Bacillota > Negativicutes > Sporomusales > Sporomusaceae > Sporomusa > Sporomusa silvacetica. Next base: position 2,078 of record NZ_LSLK01000098.1, on the reverse strand, counting down.
GTATAACAGGAATATAGTAATACCAGAGACTCCCGGCTGGATGCTCCGGTTGTAAAAATCGCGTTATGTTGTGAAAACCCAGGAATGTTTCAATAAAGGCCATTCCATGGTAATGATACATCAATAGATACCAAGGTAACGCAATAACAAGAAATAGTACCGTTCCGCTCAGCAACTTCATGCGTTTAATTAATGACCATTTACCGATAACTAGTAAATACAATCCTGGTATTGCGCCACAAAAGATTATTCCAATGGGTCCCTTGGTGACAACAGCGAAAGCGGCGCAACCATAAAATAGATAATACTTACCATGCAAAAAAGCAAGCAACGCTGCTGTCAGAAAAAAAGTCAACGTAACATCGGTAACAGCTGCCTTGCTTAAATAGAAGTATTCCAGGCTTGTTGCCAATATTAATCCGGCTAATATGCCCGCACGTTCACCAAAAAGCTTACGCCCTGATAAATAGACCAATATAGCTCCCGCTGTTGCCAACAAGGCGGAAGGGAATCTGGCTGCAAATTCTCCTTCGCCAAAAATTTCAAACGCACCAGCAACCAGCCAATAGTACATCGGCGGCTTATCATACCAAAACTCCCCATATATCCGTGGGGAAATAAAATCATGAAATTGCAACATTTCGCGGGCGGTTTCGGCGTATACCGGTTCATCAGGGTCTAGCAGCGGTAAGCTACCCAAATAAGCGAATGTAATGACGCCGGCAACACATAAAAGTAATACTATATTGAGCCATACTCTTCTTTCAGTCATACTAGTATCCTTCACTTTCTCAGAGTAACTCATGCTACCGTTTCCTGCTTTTTAGTCCTTACTTCTACACTGCTTTTTAGTTCATCGCTTACCCAATATAAGGGGCGCTCTTTTACTTCCTCAAAAATCCGGCCAATATATTCACCGATGATACCCAGCCCTACAAGTTGAAGTCCGCCTAATAGCAGCACACTGGCCGCAATCGTAGCCCAGCCTGGAACAGCCTCTGTAGTAAACAATTTAGTATAGATTACGTCAACTGTTAAAAGTAAGCTCAATAGGCCAGATAGTAATCCCATATAAAATGCCAAACGCAACGGTAATTTCGAATAAGCAGTAATACCATCAAGCGCGAAATTCAGCATTTTCTTTAAAGAAAATTTGGACTTGCCGGCAAAACGCTGTGGAGCTACAAATTCGATCTGTATCCGTCTATAGCCCATGGCACCAATAATGCCTCTAATAAACCTTGCCTTTTCTTTAAAATTTTTAAAGGTATCTACTACCTTTCGATCAAGCAGCCTAAAGTCTGATCCACCTTCAGCCATATCAATATCTGACATGGCATTAATGGTTCGATAGAACATCCTGGATGTAAACCCTTTAAACCAGGAAACACCTTGCGTATCCTTACGAATCGTCTGAACAACCTCAAAACCATTTTCCCATTTATTAATTAAAAGCGGCAGCATTGCCGGCGGATGTTGCATATCGCCATCCATAGTAATAACAGCGTCACCGCGCGCATGATCAAGACCGCAAGTCAATGCTACTTGATGGCCAAAATTGCGGGCCAAAATAATCGCACAAACCCGAGTATCTTGTTGGGTTAGTTTATTTAAAATAAAAGTAGTTTCATCAGTAGAACCGTCATCAACAAAAATCAACTCAAATGGATAGCCAGTAGCCTCCATATGCTTACAAACCTCTTGATAAAATACTGACACATTTTCCTGCTCATTATATACAGGTACAACAATTGAAATATATTTCATCGTATTTTCCCTCACAATCGCCTAATAATACTGCTTATTTCTTAGTAATTATAGCAATTGATTCTGAAAACAAAATGAAAAGCTACGTATATGTTCTGAGGCGCTGTATTGGTTTATTTTTTTGACATAAAAATGCTCCCCTTACGGTAGTAGGTTTTATCATTTAACCTGTCTACCTTTAGGGCAATGTCATTAAGTTAGTAGTTAAGAACAGGTTAATGTATCAAAAAATGGTGAACGCTATGATAAGTGTTCACCATTTTTATGATTTAAACATACCAAAAGCAGATGACGTTATAAGCCATCTGTAC
>NZ_LSLK01000097.1 GCF_002257705.1 Sporomusa silvacetica DSM 10669 | reverse complement strand
GTAAAGTGGTATTTTTCCCTGATTCTGCATGAATATTGGCGAGTGTACTATGCTGACCGGATTCTCCTACTGTTGCCTGGTTATTCACAGGCGTACTACTCGGGCTCACTGTAGAACCCTCGCTCTGCCCTAGGGCTGTACTGCCTTGTAAAGTGGTATTTTTCCCTGATTCTGCATGAATATTGGCGAGTGTACTATGCTGACCGGATTCTCCTACTGTTGCCTGGTTATTCACAGGCGTACTACTCGGGCTCACTGTACTGCCGCTCTGTCCGAGGATTGTACTGCCTTGTAAAGTGGTATTTCCTAGTACGGTTTGGATTTTTGATACATTTGCCTGTTGGGTAGATTTTAAGGTAGAGAAATTGCCCCCGGTAACGTTTGTGGGGTTCTTCGTGATGTTATTTACACTGAGGCCATTAATAATTACCTGCTGCCCGCCACCAAAGATAGCGGTAGTGCCAGGTAGTTGCTCGTAGGTTGTTTCGTCGTATTGGCGGCCAGCCCCATAACGTAGCTTACTATAATCGCGCTCCTTATACCCCTCGTAATTTATGTAACCTCCATAACTAGAGTCTTCTATTAAATGGCGAGTCGTCGTTCTTCCCCGTTCCTGTGAGATATTATTTAACGTTCCACTTGAGTCGAGTGTACCGACAGCAATAATCGAACTGTTATTATTGTTCACAGTATCAGTTCGCAGGGTTATATTTCCACCAGCTATAACTTTTCCTTCGGGAGAGTCTTGAGTAAAACTAGTTTCTTTGACAGTTTGCCCTATCATATAGGTCAACTTTTTACCACTTGCCTCAAGCTCGAACCATTCATGCAAATTGCTGGGTAGCTTTTCAGGATAAACTAAAATTGCAGTATTAGGGTCAAATACTTGTCTACGTTCAGAACTCACACCATCTTCGCTGGCTCTGCCAGCATGAAAATATACCAAACGCTTACCAACGCTGGAATAAATCTCATCAGAAACAACCGTTTCCCCAACCTCAACTACCCGTTTCTTATTCGTTATGTCCTTCGCATATATAGCTATATTACCATCAGCCTCAATCGTAGCCGACTGATTGAGTACCGAGTTGGCTTTATCCATCGGTTGGCTATTGGCATCGCGTTTATCACTGCCGGCAATCGTAATGTTGCCCATGCTATAGATGTTGGCACCATCTTTATTTTCCACTGAACCGGTGACGTTAAGATTCATGTCTCTTGTAGTAGCCAGAATCGCCGAATCGCCTGTATTTTTTATGGTATTGGCCTGTACAGTTAGACTATCGGCTATTACAGTACCGGTATTGTCAACGTTCTGTCCATTTACCACTGTCGAGTTTGCATCGAGTCTGCCACTGTTATTAACATCGCCTGTTGCCAAGACCTTTAACAAGTTTCCGGCAGACATCGTAGCACCTGCATTATTATTGATACTAGCAGCATTCAAACTGGTATTTCGTACAGAAGTAATTGTGCCATCATTCGTGACCGTGCCATTGGCTGTTATATTCACATCACGATTTGCCTGAATCTGGCTGGTGGCTTCTTGAATATAGTCACTATTTACGGTAATGTTCACATCCTGACCAGCAGTTATCTTGCGGTTGGCTCCGCTCAGGTTTTTGGTAGTAAGATTAACATCGGTGTTGGCGGTGAGGTTACCGTTGGTGTTATTTATCGCGCCTGCCTGCACGGTAAGCGTCCCAGTGGCACTAATGGTTCCACTGGAGTTATTTAGCGTAGAATTACCTTGGTTTAGATTCATATTCTGCTGAGCCAATAATTTGCCGCCGGTATTATCAAGTCCCTGGCTAGCATTAACCATAAGTGTTCCTTGGGCTAAGACCTGTCCGCTCTGATTGACTATACTTGCGGCTGTTACATTGACATCGCCGTTACCACCAATAAGACCGTTTGTGTTTTGAATTACTTGGTCAACGGTAACTATTGCACCACTATTATCAAGGCTTAGTATGCTACCATTTTGGTTACCAAGTGCTTGGGCTTTAAGTAGCAAGCCTTTACTGGCCTGGATTGATCCCTGTCTGTTGTTGATAGTACCTTGAGAAGTAACGTTAACGACGTCACCTGCAAGAAACCCTTGGCTATTAGTTATCGAGGCCGCTTTTACAGCAAGCTGTTTCTGGGATACGATTGAACCTTTAGTATTATCAATGGCATCGGTCTGAATATTTACCTGGCCGTTACTGGCAATATTTCCTGAGTTATTATTCAAACCATCTGTGACGGTTATATCCAATATACCTATACCGGCGTGTTGAATTTGACCGCTGCTATTAGTTAGCGATTTACTTTGCAAGGTCAACATATCTCCATTGCTGGCAATAGTACCATTAGTGTTGTCGATGCTGCCTGTTGCCTTTAAACTTGCAGCATCTGATCCCGAATGTTTGATAATGCCGCTCTGATTGCTAATGGTATTGGCCGTAATCGACACTTTATCGGCAACAATCTGACCTTTGTTGCCTTCTGCGTCTGAATCATTCTTCACAGTGCCGACAGCTTTTACTGTTAAGGCACCGACAACTTGCATAGTGCCACCTGTATTGTTAACATCGCCACTGGTAGCTGTAATGTCGGCTTTATCGCCTGCGTACGTTCTACTCCCGGTAAGATCCACAACTGTACCGGTAACGGCGAGATTGCCACCAGCCAGTGTTTGTCCTTGGCTGGTAACAGCGCCGGTGGCAGTAATAGTAAGGTTGCCGGAATCGCCAATACTGCCATCACTATTGATCCCTGCACCAAGGGCTCCGGTAGAGGACACGACCTGCGCCGATATGGTTGTATTTTTTGCAGAAGCAAACACACCGCTATTGGTAAGTGTACCAACGTTATATAGCTGAGCATTTCCCTGGGCATAGATTGTCCCTTGGTTGAGCAAAGGGCCACTGACATCAAGGTTCATATCACTTGTACTGTTAATTGCACCCTTATTATTCAGGCTATTAGTCTGCACCTTCAATGTATTGGCAATCACCGTGCCGGTGCTATTTACATTTTTAGCACTTACCAAAACGTCATTGCCGTCTATCTGACCGTTGTTATTTATCTTGCCGGTTGTCGTAATCGTTAACGCATTTCCGGACGCAAGGACGGCGCTTGTGTCATTCGTAATATTGCTGCCCGTTAGATTGGCGTTTCTGACAGCAATCATATTTCCCTGGTTTGTGACTGTACCGCCTGCATTTACATTCATGTCACGGTTGGCTTTGAATTGGCCACCGGTACTGCTTGTTAGATTGCCCTTTAGTGTTATTGTAAGGTCCTGACCGGCAACGGTCTGGCCATTACCATTCAGGCTTTGCGCAGTGAGGGTAATATCTTTGTTTGCCGCCAGATCGCCGCCGGTATTTTCCACTGCCGCCGCCTGGATAGCTAAAGCCCCACCGGCACTTATTTCGCCGCCACTATTTGTCAGGCTGGCGTTACTTTGGTTGATATTGACGTCTTGCCCGGCGGACATGGTGCCATTGGTATTGTCTGTGCTTTGTTTACTTATGATTGTTAGGTTGTTTTTCGCTATAACCTGACCGCCTTGGCTCGTCAGGGTTTGGGCCGTGACGTCTACATCGCCGTTACCACCGATCAGTCCAGACTTGTTTTGAATGCTTTCTTTCACAATTATTTTGGCTTTACTCGTGTCGAGGTTGATGACCTTGCCACCACTATTATTCAATGACTGGGCGGTGACCGCCAAGCCTTTACTCGCCTGAATGACACCTTGCTGGTTGTTCACAGCACCTGGAGTTATTAAATTTACTGCATCTGTACTGCTAAAGGTACCCTGGGTATTATCGATGTTCTGTCCGGTAAAACTGATTTGGCCGTTGCTTGTTATACTACCGCTACGATTAGTGATGTCACCGGTGGCTTTTACCACCAGCTCACCGGTTCCTGCGTGCTGTATTTGCCCTTGGTTATTAGTAACTGCATTTGCTTGTATGGTAAGGGATGAACTATTGGTAGCGATAGTGCCACCAGTATTATCAATGGTGTCTGTCGCCTTCAAGGTTGTAGCAGCTGAACCGATTTGCTTGATGCTGCCGCCTTTGTTGCTGATGACATTGGCTGTAATCGACACTTTATCGGCAACCATCTGACCCTTGTTGCCTTCTGCGTCTGAATCATTCTTCACAGTTCCGACAGCTTTTACCGTTAAGCCGCCGCCGACTTGCATAGTGCCGCCAGTATTGTTGATATCGCCACTAGTAGCTGTAATGTCGGCTTTTTCGCCTGCGTACGTTCTACTCCCCGCAAGATCCACAGCAGTACCGGTGATGGCGAGGTCGCCGCCAGCCAGTGTTTGCCCTTGACTGGTAACAGCGCCGGTGGCAGTGATAGTGAGGTTGCCGGAAGTGCCAACACTGCCATCGCTGTTGATTCCTGCGCCAAGAGCTCCGGTAGAGGACACGACCTGCGCCGATATGGTTGTATTTTTTGCAGAAGCAAACACACCGCTATTGGTAAGTGTATCGACGTTATCTAGCTGAGCATTTCCCTGGGCGTAGATTGTCCCTTGGTTGAGCAAAGTGCCACTGACATCAAGGTTCATATCACTTGTACTGCTAATTGCACCCCTATTAGTAAGGCTATTGGTCTGTACCTTCAATGTCTTGGCAATCACCGTGCCGGTGCTATTTACATTTTGGGCACTTACCAAAACGTCATTGCCATCTATCTGACCGTTGTTATTTACGTTGCCGGTTGTCGTAATCGTTAAAGCATTTCCGGACGCAAGGACGGCGCTTGTGTCATTCGTAATATTGCTGCCCGTTAGATTGGCGTTTCTGACAGCAATCATATTTCCCTGGTTTGTGACTGTACCGCCTGCATTTACATTCATGTCACGGTTGGCTTTGAATTGGCCACTGGTACTGTTTGTTAGATTGCCCTTTAGTGTTATTGTAAGGTCCTGACCGGCAACGGTCTGGCCATTACCATTCAGGCTTTGCGCAGTGAGGGTAATATCTTTGTTTGCCGCCAGATCGCCGCCGGTATTTTCCACTGCCGTCGCCTGGATAGCTAAGGCCCCACCGGCACTTATTTCGCCGCCACTATTTGTCAGGCTGGCGTTACTTTGGTTGAGATTGACGTCTTGTCCGGCGGCAATGGTACCATTGGTATTGTCTGTGCTTTGCTTACTTATGATTGTTAGGTTGTTTTTCGCTATGACCTGACCGCCTTGGCTCGTCAGGGTTTGGGCCGTGACGTCTACATCGCCGTTGCCACCGATCAGTCCAGACTTGTTTTGAATGCTTTCTTTCGCAATTATTTCGGCGTTACTCGTGTCGAGGTTAATGACCTTGCCACCATTATTATTCAATGACTGGGCGGTGACCGCCAAGCCTTTACTCGCCTGAATGACACCTTGTTGGTTGTTCACAGCACCTGAAGCTATTAGCTTTACTGTATCTGTGCCACTAAAGATACCCTGACTGTTTGAAACCGTGGCTGCGGTGATTCCCAGTTGTTTTTGCACCACAACCGTACCCTGGGTATTGTCGATGTTCTGGCCGCCAAGGCTGGTTTGGCCGTTGCTTGCTATACTACCGTTACGATTAGTGATGTCACCGGTGGTTTTTACCACCAGTTCACCGGTACCTGCGTGCTGTATTTGCCCTTGGTTATTGCCTATCGTATTTGCTTGTAGGGTAAGGGATGAACCATTGGTAGCGATTGTGCCACTGGTGTTGTCGATACTACCTATTGCTTTCAAGTTTGTAGTCTCTGAACCGATTTGTTTGATGCTACCGCCCTTGTTGCTGATGTTATTGGCCGTAATCGACACTTTATCTGCAACAATCTGACCCTTTTTGCCTTCTGCGTCTGAATCATTTTTCACAGTGCCGACAGCTTTTACCATTAAGTCGCCTCCGACTTGCATAGTGCCGCCCGTATTGTTGATATCGCCACTGATAGCCGTGATGTCGGCTATACCGCCTGCGTACGTTCTACTCCCGACAAGGTCCACAGCAGTACCGGTGACGGAGAGATTGTCGCCAGCCAGTGTTTGCCCTTGGCTGGTAACAGCGCCAGTGGCAGTGATAGTGAGGTTGCCGGAATCGCTAACACTGCCATCGGCATTAATTCCTGCGCCAAGAGCCCCTGTAGAAGACACGACCTGCGCCGATATGGTTGTATTTTTTGCAGAAGCAAACACACCGCTATTGGTAAGTGTATCGACGTTATATAGCTGAGCATTTCCCTGGGCGTAGATTGTCCCTTGGTTGAGCAAAGTGCCACTGACATCAAGGTTCATATCACTTGTACTGTTAATCGCACCCTTATTAGTCAGGCTATTGGTCTGTACCTTCAATGTATTGGCAGTCACCGTGCCGGTGCTATTTGCATTTTTGGCACTTACCAAAACGTCATTGCCGTCTATCTGACCGTTGTTATTTACGTTGCCGGTTGTCGTAATAGTTAAAGCATTTCCGGACGCAATATTGGCGCCTGTTTCATTTATGATATTGCTGCCATTTAAATTAGCGTTCCTGACAGCCGTAATATTGCCCCGGTTTGTCACTACTCCGCCTGCATTCACGTTCACGTCGCGATTGGCTTTGAGTTGACTACTGGTGCTGTTCGTTAGATTGCCTTTTACTGTTACGCTAAGGTCCTGACCGGCTACAGTCTGGCCATTGCCACCCAGGCTTTGCGCTGTAAGGGTAATATCCTTGTTCGCCACCAGATTGCCGCCGGTATTATCCACTGCCGCCTGGATATGTAGATCCCCACCGGCACTTATTTCCCCGCCAAGGTTGCTCAAATTGGCATTACTTTGGTTGAGATTGACGTCTTGCCCGGCGGACATGGTGCCATTGGTATTGTCTGTGCTTTGTTTACTTATGATTGTTAGGTTGTTTTTCGCTATAACCTGACCGCCTTGGCTTGTCAGGGTTTGGGCCGTGACGTCTACATCGCCGTTGCCACCGATCAGTCCAGAGTTGTTTTGAATGCCTTCTTTCACAATTATTTTGGCGTTACTCGTGTCGAGGTTGATGACCTTGCCACCATTATTATTCAATGACTGGGCGGTGACCGCCAAGCCTTTACTCGCCTGAATGACACCTTGTTGGTTGTTCACAGCACCTGAAGCTATTAGCTTTACTGTATCTGTGCCACTAAAGATACCCTGACTGTTTGAAACCGTGGCTGCGGTGATTCCCAGTTGTTTTTGCACCACAACCGTACCCTGGGTATTGTCGATGTTCTGGCCGCCAAGGCTGGTTTGGCCGTTACTCAGTATGTTACCGTTACGATTCGTAATATCACCGGTGGCTTTTACCACCAGTTCACCGGTTCCTGCGTGCTGTATTAGCCCTTGGTCATTAGTAATTGCATTTGCTTGTATGGTAAGGGAGGAACCATTGGTAGCGATAGTGCCACTGGTGTTGTCAATATTGTCCGTCGCCTTCAAGTTTGTAGCAGCTGAACCGATTTGTTTGATGCTGCCACCTTTGTTGCTGATGGTATTGGCTGTAATCGACACTTTATCGGCAACAATCTGACCCTTGTTGCCTTTGGCGTCCAAATCATTCTTCACAGTGCCAACGGCTTTTGCCGTTAAGGCACCGCCAACTTGCATAGTGCCACCTGTATTATTAACATCACCATTGGTAGCTGTAATGTCGGCTTTATTGCCTGCGTACGTTCTACTCCCAACAAGATCCACAGCAGTACCGGTAATGGTGAGGTCGCCGCCAGCCAGTGTTTGCCCTTGACTGGTAACAGCGCCGGTGGCAGTGATAGTAAGGTTGCCGGAATCACCAATACTACCATCACTATTGATTCCTGCGCCAAGAGCTCCAGTAGAGGACACGACCTGCGCCGATATGGTTGTATTCTTTGCAGAAGCAAACACACCGCTATTGGTAAGTGTACCAACGTTATATAGCTGCGCATTTCCCTGGGCATAGATTGTCCCTTGGTTGAGCAAAGTGCCACTGACATCAAGGTTCATATCACTTGTACTGTTAATTGCACCCTTATTAGTCAGGCTATTGGTCTGCACCTTCAATGTATTGGCAATCACCGCGCCGGTGCTATTTACATTTTGGGCACTTACCAAAACGTCATTGCCGTCTATCTGACCGTTGTTATTTACGTTGCCAGTTGTCGTAATCGTTAAAGCATTTCCGGATGCAAGGACGGCGCTTGTGTCATTCGTAATATTGCTGCCCGTTAGATTGGCATTTTTGACGGCAATCATATTTCCCTGGTTTGTGACTGTGCCGCCTGCATTTACGTTCATGTCACGGTTGGCTTTGAATTGGCCACCGGTACTATTTGTTAGATTACCCGTTAGTGTTATTGTGAGGTCCTGACCGGCAACAGTCTGGCCATTACCATTCAGGCTTTGCGCAGTGAGGGTAATATCTTTGTTGGCCGCCAGATCGCCGCCGGTATTTTCCACTGCCGCCGCCTGGATAGTTAACGCCCCACCGGCACTTATTTCGCCGCCACTATTTGTCAGGCTGGCGTTACTTTGGTTGAGATTGACGTCTTGTCCGGCGGCAATGGTGCCATTGGTATTGTCTGTGCTTTGTTTACTTATGATTGTTAGGTTGTTTTTCGCTATGACCTGACCGCCTTGGCTTGTCAGGGTTTGGGCCGTGACGGCTACATCGCCGTTGCCACCGATCAGTCCAGACTTATTTTGAATGCTTTCTTTCACAATTATTTCGGTGTTACTCGTGTCGAGGTTGACGACCTTGCCACCATTATTATTCAATGACTGGGCGGTGACCGCCAAGCCTTTACTCGCCTGAATGACGCCTTGTTGGTTACTAAGGGCGCCAGATGCTGAGAGATTAATGGTATCGGAAGCAACAAGGGTTCCCTGGCTATTTTCCACAGATGCTGCAGTAATTCCCAGTTGTTTTTGCGCCACAACCGTACCCTGGGCATTGTCGATGTTCTGGCCGCTAAGACTGGTTTGGCCGTTGCTTGTTATACTACCGTTACGATTAGTGATGTCACCGGTGGCTTTTACCACTAGCTCACCGGTTCCTGCATGCTGTATTAGCCCTTGGTCATTAGTAACTGCATTTGCTTGTAGGGTAAGGGCTGAACCATTGGTGGCGATAGTGCCACCGGTGTTGTCAATATTGTCCGTCGCCTTCAAGGTTGTAGCAGCTGAACCGATTTGTTTGATGCTACCGCCCTTGTTGCTGATGGTATTGGCTGTAATCGACACGTTATCGGCAACAATCTGACCCTTGCTGCCTTTTGCGTCTGAATCATTCTTCACAGTGCCAATGGCTTTTACCGTTAAGACATTGCCGACTTGCATAGTGCCGCCAGTATTGTTGACATCGCCACTGGTAGCTGTAATGTCGGCTTTATTGCCTGCGTACGTTTTACTCCCGGTAAGATCCACAGCAGTACCGGTGATGGTGAGGTCGCCGCCAGCCAGTGTTTGCCCTGGGCTGGTAACCGCGTCGGTGGCAGTGATTGTTAGGTTGCCGGAGTCGCCAACAACACTGCCATCGGCATTAATTCCTGCGCCAAGAGCTCCGGTAGAGGACACGATCTGCGCCGCAATATCCGTATTTTTTGCAGAGGCAAGCACACCAGTATTGGTGAGGTTACTAATTCCGGTTAGGGTAGTATTGCCCTGGGCATAGATTACCCCTTGGTTGGTGAGATCACCATGAACTTTAAAGTTCATATCGCCCGTACTGTTAAGTGCTGCTGTAGCTCCCAGGTTATTTAGGCTATTTGACTCTACTGTCAATGTACCGGTAATTACCTTGCCGGTGTTATCTACTTTTTGGGCATTTAGCGAAACGCCATTTCCATCTATTTCGCCGTTGTTATTCACATTACCGCTGGTTGCAATTTTCAACGCATTTCCGGTCACTAGAATGGCGCCTGCATCATTCGTAATAGTGCTGCCTGTTAGACTGGCGTTTCTGACAGCAGTAATATTCCCCTTGTTGATGACTGCACCGCCTGCATTTATGTTCACGTCGCGGTTGGCTTTGAGCTGGCCGCCGGTGCTGTTTGTTAGATTGCCTGTTAGTGCTAGGGTAAGGTCCTGACCGGCTACAGTCTGGCCATTGCCATCCAGGCTTTGGGCAATAAGGGTAATATCCTTGTTCGCCGCCAATTTGCCGCCAGTGTTATCCACTGCCGCCGCCTGGACATGCAAAGCTCCAGCGGCACTTATTTCGCCGCCAAGGTTGGTCAAGTTGGCATTACTTTGGTTGAAATTGACGTCTTGCCCGGCGGACATTGTGCCATTGGTATTGTCTGTGCTTTGCTTACTTATGATTGTTAGGTTGTTTTTCGCTATGACCTGGCCGCCTTGGCTCGTCAGGGTTTGGGCCGTGACGTCTACATCACCGTTGCCACCAATCAATCCGCTCTTGTTTTGAATGCTCTCTTTTACAATTATTTCAGCATCACTCGTGCCGAAGTTGGTGACCTTGCCACCACTATTATTCAATGCCTGGGCGGTGACCACCAAGCCTTTACTCGCCTGAATAACGCCTTGTTGGTTGTTCACAGCACCTGAAGCTGTTAGTTTTACTGTATCTGTGCCACTAAAGGTACCCTGACTGTTTGAAACCGTGGCTGCGGTGATTCCCAGTTGTTTTTGCACCACAACCGTACCCTGGGCATTATCGATGTTCTGGCCGCTAAGGCTGGTTTGGCCGTTGCTTGTTATACTACCGTTACGATTACTGATGTCACCGGTGGCTTTTACCACCAGTTCACCGGTTCCTGCGTGCTGTATTTGTCCTTGGTTATTGCCTATCGTATTTGCCTTAATGGTGAGTGTCGAACCATTGGTGGCGATAGTGCCACCGGTGTTGTCGATGCTGTTTGTTGCCTTTAGATTGGTCATGCTGGAACCGGTCTGCGTAATATGGCTACCCTGATTGGAAATGTCACCAGCAGTAATGGTGATGTTATCAGCGGTCATTTGACCGGCGGTACCATGTATATCTTTATTGTTTTTGACGGTGCCGGCAGCTTTGATCGTTAAAGCACCGCCGGCTTGCAGGGTGGCACCGGTATGGTTACTGTCCCCCGTGCTGGCTGTAATGGTGGCATTCCTTCCGGCATAGGTCGTTGCTCCGCTCTGATCTATGCTTGCACCACTGATCCTAAGGTTTCCTGCCGCTAGGTTTTTACCTTGGGCATTCACGGCTCCAGTTGCCGTTAGACTAAGATCACCGGTTGTTCCCATTTTGCCGCCACTCGTTACACCGGAGGCAAACGTTCCGGTTGAAGTTATGGTTTGTGCCGTTAAATTGGTATTTTGGGCTGCAGCAATACCACCGGTATTGCTGAGTACGCCGGTACTTTTAATAGTGGTATTTCCCTGAGCGTAGATTGTCCCTTGATTTTCTATACGGTCTGCGGTGGTTACCGTTACATTGCCACTGGCGTTACTCTGACCACCCAGTGTTATTTTGCCATCGTTCGTTAGTATGAGATCACCGCCGCTGGCTGAGATGGTGCCTTGGCTGTTTACGCCAACACCATGTTCAGTACCAACCAGTTTAATTTTGTTAGCATACATCCCGCCTAAGGCGCTGACATCAAGAGCAACCTGGGGTTGGTTGCCTTCTCCGGTGAGAGTTTGTGTGGTTAGTGTGTTATATTTCACATTGTTACTGCCTGTCACAATGTTTAGGTCTTTGGCCCAGATACCGGCGTTGATTGTTACTGACCGGCTGATTAATTCAACCCGGTCAATTCCTGTTGCATCAATGCCTTTTCCCTGAACGCTTATTTGTCCACCAATGACGCGAAAAGCATCTAGACTGCCGCTTCCACCAAATACGGGCACGCCGGTGGTAAGAACGCCCCTATTTGTATTAATAAATCCGAATCCATTCCCGACGATGCCGTTACGGTTAGCAATAATGACATCAGCCCGTTGACCAGCTACTTCCAGGTAGCCGGCAAGGTTGCTGATGTTGTTGCCTGTAATCTCATTTAGGATGATGCGAGCTGAACCGCCGGCAAGGTTGGAATTGCCTTGTATGTAGCCTGCGAGTTTGGTCGTGGTTAATTTGAATGAGTTATTAAGAATAAGTCCTTTGCTGTTTATATCAAATTGTTGATAGAGATTGCGCGAAACTCCTGCTGCTGACGGTGTAGTGATTTGTACGACAGGGGTACCGTTTGGCGCACTGTCTACTACAGGCCGGTTGTTGACCGCTGCCTTGGTGTCGGCTACTACTTGTGCCGCTATAATGGTTGGCTGCAGGCTGAATACGGCTAAGGTAATCCAGGCTACTAGTTTACTCATTTTACTCTTCCTTGATGAAAAACCAATCATTCTATCTCCTCCTTGAGATGCCATTCCAACAGTGTCTTTATATCTGATAAAGCAGTTGGAATCCTAAAACATGATCCGGCACATCCATTCCAGCCGGTCGTTTGATAGCTTTACCAATGAATACTTCATATTGGGCTCCGGCCAAGGTACCACGAAGCCCCAGTGTAGAACCTACTAAGCTTTTGCCAGGTGATTGACCGGCAGATGCACCGCCAATATGACCTACGTCTAAGGCCAGGTAAATTTCCGGGCCAGTTTCTTTGATTGGCACACTTATTTCATTACGCAGATACCATCCAGTTTCGGCGGCGAGTGTCTGTTCGCCATCAAAGCCCCGCACAGTATAGCGGTTGCCAATACTGAGGAATTCGGCGGCATACAGCAGGTCTTTGGTATACTGCCCGTGCAATGCTGAGTTGTAGCTTGCTTTGGTTTTGCCAATGGTAACAGGGGTTGTGAGGCTGGCGTCCAGTGTCCAGATATTGTAGTGGGTAGTTGGCTGGTTAGATTGACTGGCAGAAGGATCATCCTGTGCCCCCAACCAGGGTACGCCTCGCTTGTAGGCTACCGTATAGTCAACAACGGCTTGACCATTATATTGTTTATGATTAAGAGCCAGTTTGGCCGCAGTGGTTTTGCGTCGCTGTATTTCGATTTCGGTGTCGTCAATATAGGATTTACTTCGGGATTTTATCAGGCTGAAGGCTAGGCTGGTTTTTCGGGTCTGGTCACGATACACGAGTTTTTCTGCTTTTATTTCGAGGTTTCTGGTACGCCCGGATGGCACGAAGAAGGTTCCTAAATTTTCAATTGTCTGGTGGTATTTATATACTGAACTTGATAGGGAATACGTCCAGTAACCCTGAGGAAATGAATAGCTGAAGCTGTCTCCTTTTGTGCCATATTGGTCGCCTTTTCTTTCGGCATCACTATTCAAGGAGATGTTGAACAGGTCATTGACGCCAAATAGGTTGTCAAGTGAAAAGGTTTCCGATTCCTGCAGCTTGCCAGTGGCTTTGCTGCCTGAGTCGTCTAACGAGAGTACTAATTTCCAAGGCTTCTTCTGTTTGACAGTGATTTGTACGATTGATTCGCCAGGCTTGTCCCCCGGCAGCAGTTGCATTTCAGCGTCTTGGGAGGGAACGCGCTTCATTTGCTCCAGTCCCTGCTCCAGGTCGCGCAAGTTCAGAATATCTCCCGGTCTTGTCGGGAATGCACTTTTCCAATCTGCTCTAATGGCGGGATCTGATAGCTTAAAGTCTTTAATCGTCCCGGGAACCACTTGCAGGGTAAGGACACCTGTTGCTATGTCTTGCTGGGGGATAAGTACTCTTGTCGTTACATAGCCGCGGTCGATAAAGGCGTTGGTAAGTATTTTTACAATGATGTTTATCCCTTGCCAGCCGATCTTTTGACCTTGATACTTTTTGGTCAGCTCATATATCCAGGGAAACCGACCTTCTTCATCGCCTTCAATCTTTATGGTGTTTATGGTGAAGCTGGGTATCTCGTCAGGTAATTTTACCGTTTCAGCACCTTGCTTACCCTTCTGCAGAAAAACGTCCTGGCCTTGCTCACGTTGCCTGCGATCTTGATCTTCTTGGCGTGCTTTGCGATTTTGTTCTTCAATATCGGTACGGGATGGTGGCGCTGCCCAGGTAAGGTTTGTGGCAGTAAATAGGATTATTAGGATAAGTACGCAAATCTTAACTAACAGTAAATATTTGTGAGTATTCTGGATCATTAATGATCTTATGTATAAAAAAACCACTTTGGTATGATTTGTTTGCTTAGATGCTATCAGCTTTTGATGTAAACAACACCTTGACCAGAACAAACGAGTGACAAGTTCAGCAATCTGAACGTAGAATCTTCAGGTGGAGATTCTACCCCACTTGAAGTAACGCCACCTATAGAGGCGGGAATCTTAACTCATCGACTAAAATAAAAGTAGTAATATTAACCTTTCCATCTGAATAAATAACAAAATATAGGCTTACTACCCTTCGATGTCCGAAGATAGCAAGCCTATATTTTACTAGTCCAACAAAGGTCGCCCACTGTAATCTTATTTTACAGTGGGCGGCCTTTTGTCTTTAATTAAACCTACCTAAAACTACATCTAACTTATCCCTGAATCTTTACAGAATTATAATTGTATACCTCTTTTGCCTTCCAGCTTTTCCAAACATCTCCCGGCGGGCTTATGGTAAATACTACATTGTAGGTACACCCGGGTTCAATCCAGACTTCTTTGGGCGCAGTATCTTTTTCTGTTAAGGTTATAACATTGCCATCAATCAACGTAAAAGTTAAGTTAGGCTGGAACCAGTTTATTCTGGTAACAACCTTGTCGGCTCGATTGTTAGTAAAATATCCTTCAATATAAAGCAAACCATTTTCAACGTTTATATTTGTCGTTTTCCAATCCAAATTATTAGCATAAGCCGTGCTCCCCATCACACCTACAAGGAGCAAACATAATACAACGGTAATCATCCATTTTCTGTTCATAGCTATCCACCCTTCTTTATCCTTTAATAACCAGCAAATACTTGCACCCCATAAAGAGAACCATTTTCTCCGGGATATAGACCTAAGCCGACATGGGTGTAGCTGGTATTAAGAATATTGGCACGATGTCCCGGGCTATTCATCCACGCCTCTTCCAATTTCTCAACAGAATAATTATAGGCAATATTTTCACCAGCTGACCGATATGTAATTCCACTTGCCTTGAGACGATCAAAAGGCGACTGTCCCTGAAGATTAGTATGATTAAAATAATGCTGCACTACCATATCGGCAGCCTGCTCCCGTGCCACCTTCGTCAAATTTGGATCAGCAATCAGCCGCGGCAGTCCTTGTTTTTCCCGGTCATTATTCAGCAATTCAATCCCTAGCAACTCATTCGCACTAATGCCTGCGATTTGACTGTTGTTGCCTGGGGTTGCCGTTTGCCTGGCAGCTTGGTTTGGCTCTCCCCAGATTAAGTGAGCGCCGTTAACACACATAGCGAACTTCGAAAAATTTACCGTATGGCGATTGGAACCCGCAGGACAGGACTCGCCATCATAATAGCGAAACTTATTATTAATTACTGTGCGGCGAACAGCATCCTCCTCACCGTCGCCTGTCCATACTGTACTATATAGATACGCATACGCAGGACTTGTTGAACCGGAAAAATTATACTCTTTAGTCGTATTGGCCGGCACATTGTACCAGCCTCTGCATAGCCATTTGTTTGTACTATCCTCATGATATAGAATGGAAAAAGACTTGGCTTTGTCATAGTTATTTGT
This sequence comes from Sporomusa silvacetica DSM 10669, assembly GCF_002257705.1. Taxonomy (GTDB): domain Bacteria; phylum Bacillota; class Negativicutes; order Sporomusales; family Sporomusaceae; genus Sporomusa; species Sporomusa silvacetica. The sequence continues at coordinate 25,204 of NZ_LSLK01000097.1, read as the reverse complement.
GACTGTAAGTTTGAATGCCTCCGCCTGCGGCAAAGCAGCAATAGAGACTGCCGCAAGGATAACTAAGCTCATTACCAGTTTACTTATCGTCCATGTATACTTTTGCATGACCTATCAACCCACCCCCAAATTCTGTTAATACGCTATTTTGTTACTGTCCCAGACGTGCTCACTGTTGGCACAACCGCATTATTTAATTATGATGTTGTTTTCTGATTTTAGCCAATTCAGCACCATTACCCGAATAAGCATAGATATATGTGTTCTTTTCGCTCGGATTATCCCCGGTCTGTCCTTGATACATGTTGATCAGATTAAATGTTGCTTGCTTATAAATATTGGCTTTTGCTGATAAACTTGCACTTGCGGCACCTGTACCAAAGTTTCTGTGCTTAGGCTCCGCATTCGTATCAGACCAGTTGAGCCAGGCCACAGAACTGGCAGCTGCGGCAACCTGCTCATAAGCCGCTGTATAAGTGTCAATACGGGCTTTATCCTCATCAAGCTGATATTGCTGCTTAATGACCGCAGCGGCATTGTTCATTTCCGCTTTCCAGGCCTGCATATACTTTTCCGCTACGTAATTCAGCTCTGGTGTAGCCATCGCCTGAGTAAAATCCTTGTCAAATGCCTGATCAATGGGATTATCTAAATTATCCATTGCCATACCCGTGTTAGTAACGCTCACTACCAACAAGAAAAGCATCCCCATTAAAACAACTATTTGTTTTCTTGTCATTTTCTACGCTCCTTCAGACTAAATTAATCGGCAATATGAAACTTGGTTAAGAAGCTTTGTAAATTATTCCTGGCTTCTTGATAGCTTTTCTCTTTTTCGGCGACCTCTGTCTGACTGACCTTGCCGGAGGCATTTTGTTCAAGTGCCAATTCATATTCTAGCTTGCGGATCTCATACTCCTGTTTCCACAGGGTTCCCTCTATAGACTTTACCCTGTTATAGAAAGCCAGGTTCTGTGCTTCCCAGCCCAAATTCCCCACTTGTTGTTTTTCCTCTGGCGATACCCTGTCTGCGGTAAGCTTGGTTAACTCACGAAAGCTTTTTAGCCAATCATTAATATATTGTACCCCTGTTAAGGCGTTAGAAAGGCTAAACCGGTCATTATCCAACTTTTCTACCGACTGCACATTGGAACCATATACATAAGGAATATTTACCGCCAGGCATAAAACCGTGAAAATAATAAATACTTTGATTTTCTTCATTAAACTACCCCTCTCCCTCTGCCATCGCCTGATTTCATTTTGTAACAATCTCTATAATCTCGTTAATTGCGATTGCTATTCCGCCTGGCCAATATATCGATTTTCCGTCTGTTTTCACCGCTTGAAACACCCGCTCATCTCTAAGCTCAGAAAACCTGGCAGTATGCAGTTTTTTTTTCATATCAAGCATCACCAAGTGGTTGTTATCAAAGCGAACTGCAACCAGATAATCCTTATCAAAAGTTACTTCGGTGATTTTTCCCATAAATTCACCTCACTTTAAAGAAGAAGCAATCTACTTTAATAATAAAATGAATTTGCCACGAGCGATACTATCCGAAAGTATACTCTTTTTCATCATTCAGTCCTGTGTTCAATTATTATCCTAGCCAGAGCCGTTCGACTGTTGATCCCCAACTTTGCATAAATGTTCTGCAGCGCTTTTTTTACCGTTACTTCAGCTATGTGCAATTTTGTTCCGATAGCCCGATTTGTCATTCCTGCTGTAATAAGCTCCGCAATAGTCCATTCCCTCTCGGTAAGCGACAACTTGCTGCCACCGCTGCTTAGTTCTGCCGACATCGTTTTCCTGTTTTTTTCAAATGGTGGAAATATCCCGCGTATCCTACTGATTAATTCCGGATAATGCCCACCTGCTTCCACCTCAGCAAGCATAGCTACCAGGTACTCCCCGTTTTCCACAAAAGGCATTATGACCTGATCAGGAGACGCAATAGCCAACGCTTTTTCGAGGAATAACCGCGCCTTTTCCTGATGCCCCAATTTAGACTTCGCAACTGCTTCATAGATATACGTGTACACCAATCCCAACAGATTGGGAAAAACGCTTGCATGATCGACGAATGTTTCGGCTAAGCCAATTAGCTTCAAATATTGACCACTGTTTAGCAGTGCCTTGCCCCAGACAATATTGAAAAAGGCGTAACTGGGGAATAAGATTGATTGACCCTGTAAATCACCGTTTGCTATCCATGCCGGGACTTTTTTCGTCATATTGAGATAGGAGAAAACGAAGCCCTCACACATATCCCAGGTATGAAGATACTCGTATAGTCCTCGGTGTTTAATTTCCTCCCGTGTTTGCCGCAGGTTATTCATCACATAGCCTAATTCTCCCTTGACTACCGCCAGTCGCAATTGGAGAAATAGTGCGCACAGTTCAATAGCTGTTTGGTTCTGTGACCGGGCGCTGTACAGGGCCTTATGAAGCGTGATTTCCGCATTTTCAAAATCACCGATGTAATAATACCGCTCAGCCTGCATTACAGATTCAGCACCCAATCCATGTCCGTCTGTTAACCGGCAGTAATGGGGTATGGCCTCATTCATCTCCTGCACTTCCTGTTCGAGCTGTCCGCCTTCACGATAAAACATGTACAAGATTGACGGTGAACCAAAGGTCCATGAACCATTTTTATCAATGAACTCCGATGGTCCCTTTAGCAGACAGCTAGCTCGCTGGATATGTTCATACATCCCGGCAATATGATTATATTTGGTAAAGATGCACAGCAGTTCAAATTCTCCTGACAACTGATTTTTCTCATATTCCATTTCTCCTGGCAAAGCTTCAATATATCTGCCAATTTCTTCGCACTGCTCGGCAAACAACTCCATTTCATTAAACGAAAACAGATTGATAGCATAAATCAGACAAGCTTGCAAATGCTCTCTTTTTATCTTCACCGGGCAATCGCCGAAATACTGGATAAGCTTTTCTTTATGCTCACTCCATATGCTGTTGCCTTTATCAAATTCAATAGCCGCTAACAGATTGTCGAAATCAGCAGTTTTATAGAAATAATCCAAGGCATGAATACAGTCACCGGCATTTACATACCATTTCCCTGCCTTATTCCAAACAGCCTTTTTCTGTTCTAAACTCAGCCTGTTAAACATTTTCCGCAAGTAACTTGTGAAAATATTATGCATATAATAGGTTCCAGCAGCTCGGTCATATCGGATGAAAGCGTTGTTTGCCGCTAATCGTCGCAGCAACACCTCGGCATCTTTCTGGCACCACAAGTATTCAGCCTGTTCTAAAGTAAAGTTATCAAAAATGCAGATAGTTAGCAAAAATTCACGGGCTTCTGCTGAAATGCGCCGATAGACAACCTTGTCTATCAACTCATACAGGCTGACCTGATGCTCAATTCGTCCATCCTGCAAATAACCTAGTAAACAAAGATATACCGCGCTGATCCAGCCTTCGGTATAAGAAACTAAAAAATCCACTTCCTCTGTATTGAGAATAACTCCGCGCAGCCTGCAATACTCGACGATATCTTCCCGCGAAAGCACAAAATAGCTCTTGTCGATAACCCAGCAGTACCCTTTGAGGGCAAGCTCTTCCATATTCTCGCCAAAAACACTGCGAGATACGATTACGATATGTAGATTGGGAATCTCGGCCCTGACCAGCAGTTCAAAAAATCGGTCGACATCTGTAGATGACAGCAAATGGTAATCATCCAAGACGAGCGTCGTTCTTGCTGGAAACTGTATCCCCTCCACAATACCAACAGCCTCTTCCAAAAAAACGCTGTTGCTTGGGACTCCCACTCCTGCAAGACTCGCTGCTGCATCAGGATTAAGCCTTCTAAAAAGGCGGCAAAGCCCATTCCAAAAAACCGTTATTGACTCATCCAACAACGTTTGCCACAATACTTCGGCGTGATTTTTCTTTAAATGCTCCTTTACCGTGGTCGTTTTGCCATAGCCCATCGGCGCTTCCACCACAGTCAGCGGATATTCCCATATTTTATTCAGAGCCTCATTGATCGACTTACGCATGTAGATGGTCCTGGCATCGTTTTTAACCATGAAAGCCCTCCTGCATTAGCTTTGTTTTACAAAAATATACTCTCGGTTTCTATTCTGAAAATAAAAATAGCCATAACTTACTCAAACTAAGTAAATTATGGCTATTTTCTCTATTCAAATCGTTAAATCCTGCAAAATATTAACAAGTTATGTCATCTTTTCTTATCAGTCTATGATATCCTAATACTATTATACATACGTAATAACCTGAGGAGTTATGCTCAAATATTGCGGCCCGGTTTCGGTCATAACAAAGCTATTTTCTATACCAATAGCCCCTTCAGGGAAAACAAATTTGGGTTCAAGCGCAAAAGTCATGCCTGGAACTATCGGCGTCTTCATCCCTTTCGCCAATATCGGGCATTCATCTAATTCCAGACCAATACCATGACCAACAAATTTCACCTGGTCCGGCTTATAGCCCATAAAATTATCCTGATACCCTAGTTCTGCTGCCAGTTTGACTGCCAGCAGATAAGGTTCCTCAGCCAAAGTACCTGGTTTACTGCTTTTTACTATTTCTGCCTCAATAAGTAAGGCAGCTTCATAGGCCTTCACAAGTTTTGGGGAAAGCTCACCAATGCAGAATATCCGGGTTTGGTCACCAGTATAACCCTTAACGATGGAAGTATAGTCAATATAAATAACCTCATTGCGGTTTATCTTTTTCCAACCAGCCCCTTGCGGCTGAGCAGCACTGGCACCCTGTCCACCCACCGGCCCATCGAAATAGTTGGGATAAAAACCACTGCCACCGGTACATACATTACCAAAGAAAAAATCCTGATTGAAGGCTCTCATCTTGCAAGGGCCCGCATAGCCGCGTTTTCGCATTTCAGCTTCAAATAAGGCCGCTAATTCCAGCTCTGACATTCCCGCTCGCAAAAAAGAAGGTACAGCTAAAAATGCCTGGTCAATAACCGCTAAGGCACCGCGCATTAGCTCGATTTCATACGCTGATTTTACCGCACGAATGTCTTTGATGGCAGGCGAAATATCAATAAACTCGGTAGTAGGAAAAATATTTTGATAAGACTTATATAAGTTGAACGGTAATACATCTAATTCCAGTCCTATTTTGCTAAAACTGCTATACCCATACGCCGCCAGAATTTCCGGGATTTGCTTAGGGGTCTTGATGGCGACAATATTTTTTAATGGCGACTCTTGCTGACCGCGTGTTAGACTTTTTTTCACCATAAGAACCGGCTGGCCACTGGCCGGGATATACAAATAGGAATTTTGCACCGTACCAGTAAAGTAGAATAGATCACTTTGCAGTAAAATGACGGCTCCATCGGTGGTTTGTTCAATTAGTTTTTGCTGGAGGTTACAGATTCTGGCCTCAATTTCTGTTGGCGTTATTTCCATGATTAACTTCCTTTCCTTTGTATTCTATGTGCAACGCGTTAAAATTAATTAATTCTCCTCCTGCTGTCCATCTCCTCCCTCCCAGGAAGATCTCCCACTACCCTTAGGGCCGATGTTGCACTTTATCCTGCTTTTAAGAGAGTTTTTAGGATAAGATAAGACTTGGCTTGTGCCAAGGTCCTTTAGGACGCCGGCAGAAGCCTTAGTCGTTCAATCCAGGGAAAGTTAACCTTTCCATCTGGAAAATCAAAACACCGCTTACCACTTGCGGTAAACGGTGCTTAATCTGATAACTCTCGTTCAAAAGAACTGTCCCTTTGCCACGTTAAAAAACCAGCCCCTTGGCACATTTATTTTGGCAAAATCAATCGTCATCTTAGTCTGGATGAGTTTATCTTGCTGATCATACTCCTTGATTATTACCTTTACGGCCTTTTCCGGTTGCACACGCTTGCCTTCCACATCCATATAGCTGACTTCTTTTCGAACACTAGTAAAGGATTGGTTTACGTTATCCATAACTAACCCTCCTCGTCAGACTGTATTAATTTAAAGCTGACTTAGCGTCTAAGACTCCGCTAATAAATATTGGGGCGTATCTATTCCAGTCATTTAGTACCACACAGGCGCTTTCAGTACAAGAAATAACAAGCCTACAAACTGATCCGTATTGGCAGTCACACTACAGTTTAACCAGTTATAGCTTCACACTCCTTTTTTACATTGTTATATTCTCTAAATATTCAGTAATATTATAATTCTATTATAGCGCTTCTAAAAATAGAAAGAATCCCCCAAATGGGGGATTTGCACATTTACTATTTAGCCGAAAGTATTTTCATACTATGCGATAGTAATTCAGTTCTTGACCTCGCACTCGTTTTAGCAAACAAATTTTTCAGGTGAGTTTTTACAGTCTCCGAACTAATAAACAGACGTTCGCCAATTTCTTTATTCGATAACCCTTGGGCAAGGAGTAGAAGAATTTCCGCCTCGCGCGCAGTAAACGGAACCATTGTCTGCCCACTAACTTCAGCTTGTTGATCTTTATCAACAAGCTTAGCATTTTTCTCTTCTCTAAGCTTTGCAAAAATATATTGCATATGTTCACCTAGCATTTTGAGTAGCTTCATCTCACCATCATCGAAATCATGTTGTTTTTGTGTACGATGAATAGTGATGTCAGCCAATACATTTCCACAATGCATTAGTTGAACACCTGCCAGATAATACATAGTATTGGCAATAAGAAAACCTACACGAAGCTCATTCTCCTCCCTGTCGCCAAAGTCAAGAAACTCATTGGCTTGGCCAGCCACCGGGAGGGAATGCCTTAAGAATACCATCTTCCGGTATATTCCATGCTTTTGATAGTACTCGCGATAATACTTAAACAACTTTTCTGCCACATCTAGGTGATAGGAACAATCATATAATTGCAAAAGCGGCTCAGCGGAAAAAAAAGCACCATTTTCATAAGGAATAACTCTACGGATAAGGGACATAGCTTCTGTAATAAAACTCTCAAGACTGCTACATTGGTGTAAACGTAATACAACTTGGTTAAAGTCATGAAGTTTTCGCAGTGATATATACATTACGTACTCATCTCCCAGCTGCTTACCACCATTGAAGGTTTCCCTTAAATTCCATCGCCATAAAGCCCGCATAAATCCTCAGAATCAGTCAATTTGTCAAGATCAAAGGGTGTTCCCTGGTAAACATAGTAATTAAGCCAGTTGGCAAATAGTAAATTGGCCGCACTCCGCCAGCGCACCAGCGGCTGCTGCAGCGGATCATTGTTAGGATAATAATTAGCGGGAACGTTAATTGGCAATCCTTGAGCAATATCGCGGTCATATTCTGTTTTAAGCGTTAAGGGATCATATTCAGAGTGACCGGTGATAAATAAGTGTCGATATTTTTTATCTATAACGGCATAAATACCTGATTCTTCTGATTCGGAAAGTATCGATAATTGCGGTACCTTCTCAATATCTTCCCGTCTCACTTCAGTATGCCGGGAATGCGGGACGTAAAACACGTCATCAAAGCCTCGAAACAACATTTTTTCCTTAATATTTACCGTATGAGGAAATACGCCAAACATCTTTTGCGGCAAATCGTATTTTGGAATACCATAGTGGTGATATAAGGCTGCTTGTGCTCCCCAACAGATATGGAGCGTCGAATACACATTTCTCCTGCTCCAATCCATAATTTCGCACAACTCATTCCAATAGACAACTTCTTCAAAGGGAATTTGTTCTATTGGTGCCCCGGTAATAATCATACCGTCATATTTACGGTTTTTCACTTCGGCAAAGGTCTCATAAAATTTAACCAAATGCTCATGCGACGTATGCTTTGGTTCATACGTCGCTGTATACATGAAATCGAACTCGACCTGCAGCGGAGAATTACCGAGCAATCGGAGCAATTGCGTCTCTGTAGCTATTTTTGTAGGCATCAGATTTAACAGCAATATTCGAAGCGGACGTATGTCTTGCGAATAGGCACGTTTTTCGTCCATTACAAAAATGTTTTCTTTTTCGAGAATGTTAACAGCAGGTAAATTATTAGGAATTTTTATAGGCATTGCTTCCGCTCCTTTGTATAATTTTTTCAAGTAGCATAGCATACATATATACTAACTACTATTATACTATTTTTGGTTGAGTTTGCAATAAATAACATTTATTGCGTTTTTTCTGACTGCAACAATGATAATCCCTTAGTCAAACCTGGCTGGTTTGCACTGGTGCTTTAGGGCTGTCTATTTGGATAAATCTTGTCGAAATAAGGTTCAAAAGCGCAATAACCGCCCCGCCCATGAAGACATATTTGTAACCGTTCGGCCCGCTGTTATACCAAACCAAACCACCGAAAATCGGCAAAAACATGGTTACAAGGTGATCTATGCTGATCCCCAAAGACAAACTTGGGGATACATCCTCTGGTTGCACTGCAATTTTTTTCATATAGGTAGCTCTGGCCATACTCACGGCAGTCATCATCTGATCCAGAATATAACACATACATATAACAAGAACTGCCCACTGCGCTCCAAATATGTTGTCAGCAAACGCATAGCCTAAACAAACAAGAAAACAGCCAAGGGCTTCACTGCTAAGCACAAACCTTTCTCCCAGATGATCAATCATCCGACCAATCCACGGCTTAGTAAAAACACCGGCAATTGATACAATAAAAAACAGCATCGTCATGGTAGTAACAGGCTGACGAAAGACATCTACCAGCACCCAGGGACCAAAAGTAATAAATATCTGCTTGCGGGCGCCGTAGAGTACACAGAGCCAATAATATAGCCGATATTCTTTTCTGAAAATAAACCGGCCCGCCTTTCTCACGGAGTGGACTGGCTGCATAAAGAAAAGTGGAACCGCTGCCAGCAAAAAAGCAATAGCGCCAATAGTAAACGCTGTCATATAACTAATGTGAATAAATTTAAACAACATCCATAAGATAGCGCTACCGCAAACCAATGCCAAGGTATTAACCGCATTCATCTGCCCTAATTTTTTTCCCAAATCACCGGCACTGGCAAAACTCATACCTATGCTGTTGGATAACGGCAGATAAACATGTGTCCCTAGATTATAAACAAAAATACTAAGTACAATATAACTGTATTCAGCCGGAATAATCCCCATGGCGAACATCCCTACAGCAGAAAATAAATTGCCCACCAGCATGGTTTTGACATCCCCGAGAAAGGAAAGCATACCAATAACGCCAACCATCAATAATCCTGGCATCTCCCGTGGAAATTCCAATGCGGAACGCTCCAAAATCATCATGCCTAAACCCTCTTTTAGATAATTGGTCAACGCTGCACCATCGACACTTTGCGCAATCCCCACAAAGGCAGTAGACAAAAGAAATAAAACATAATTACGGTCTAAGCTATTAAAAAATTTCAACTTCATGACATCCACCTCAACTACAATAACAACATATGCATTAAATTCTACCACAAAATTCGGATAAGATATATAAAAAACCTATTTCCCTGCCAATCAGGCAGAAAAACAGGTTTCTCTTAAAATAACAAAATTAGTTGTTATTCCCACTTGCTATTATTCCTAAAATAAGCCCGGCAATCGTCTCTAAGGCCTTATCATGTCTTTCTCTTTCCCGTTCTTGGCGTTCGTGCCATTCTCGCTCGCTTTCATGGTCGCGACGCCGCATTTCACGCTCATGCCGTTCATTTTCTTTTTGGATTCTGCGCTCCCGTTCCTGATCCTGGTGCTCTCTGTCATCACCTTGTTCCTGCCGCGGCGGCTCAGACTGTCTGTGCGCAGCTTCAATTACGGAAACCCCTAAACCAAATTGCAGCAAACCTACCATCGAGTAAATAATTACTTTCTTAGCCATTTTGTTCATATGTGATACGCTCCTCTACTTAATTAAGATTTTACTACTTGTCGCCGTCTTGCTCCTGCCAAGGCTTATCATTGCCCGGTTCCTGCTGATGCTTATTGTCTCCCTGATCCTGATGTTGCTTATCACCGTCTTGTTGCTGGTGCTGTCTATCATTATTTTGTTCCTGTTGGCGTTTATTGTTTCCTTGTTTCTGTTGCTGCTTGTCGTTGTCCTGTTGTTGCTGCCAGGGAGATACTTCCGGTGCTGCTGCTGCTTCGATTGCAGAAACACCTAACCCCAGCTGAAACAAACCTACCATGGAGTAAATAATTATTTTCTTAGCCATTTTGTTCATATGTGATACGCTCCTTCTACTCAATCAGATTTTCTCTGTGTCGATAGTTCTATCATACATAGCCTTTTTTTGAATTTAGTTAGAAAACTATGGATATCAAGAAAAAAAGTTCCAACAGTCTATAAATTGAGAAATCAATTTGTAGTTACAGACCTTTTCCGGGCTTTTCGCCAGTTAGTAAGCTTTTCTGTTACCTTTTCCACCACGACAAAGAGAACAGGGATTAAAAATATTCCCAGCGCAGTAGCGGTAAACATTCCGCCCACAACTGCCGTACCCATCGAATTTCTGGCACCGGCGCCGGCGCCGGTCGCTACTGCTAACGGAATGCAGCCAATAATGAAGGACAATGACGTCATAATAATCGGACGAAGACGGGTTTTTGCCGCTTCGATGGCGGCCTGTACCGGGTTCATCCCATTGTCAACTCTGACTTTGGCAAACTCGACAATTAATATCGCATTCTTGGCTGCCAGACCAATAAGCATTACTAACCCGATTTGCATGTATACGCTATTCTCTAAATTGCGTACATACTGAAACAGGAAGGCCCCAAAAACACCGGTTGGCACTGAAAGCAATACCGCAAAGGGAACACTCCAGCTTTCATAAAGAGCAGCCAAACACAAAAAGACAAAGACAATCGCCATCCCAAATACAAGCGGTGCCCGGGAACCGGAGAGTTTTTCCTCACGGCTTTGACCAGACCATTCGTAGGTATAACCATTGGATAAGGTTTGCGCTGCCACCTCTTCCAGAGCAGTCATGGCTTGGCCGGAGCTATACCCAGAAGCCTGTGTGCCACTGATCTGAACAGCTTTCACCCCATTAAACCGGGTAATGACAGTTGGTGCGTTAATCTTCTTGGGTTTAAGCAGGGTATTTAACGGCACCATTGTATCATTGGAGCTTTTTACATAAAGAAACCGGGTCGCATTTACATCACTGCGAAATGAAGGTTCTGCCTGCACCGTAACCTTATAGGCCCGGCCAAATTTATTAAAATCGTTAACCTGGCTGCCGCCAAGAAATACCTGCAATGCCGTAAATACATCATCAATGGCCACACCCATTTGTTCAGCCTTTTCCCGGTCTACCTCAAATTCATAGCTTGGTGTATTGGATTTAAAGGTAGAAGTAATGGATCCAATCTCCGGACGTTCTTTCGCAGCCGCCACAAATTTTTGGGCCATACTGTCCAGATCAGCCAACGAGCCGCCACTCCGGTCTTCCAGCATCAAGGTAAAGCCGCCGACCATTCCCAGCCCTGGCAGGCCGGAGGGGGCAAAAGAAACCACCGTACCTTCCGGAAATTGGGCTCCACTCAGTAAAGTCTGACTTATTTCGGCTTTTACCTGTAGTTCGGGCTTTTGACGCTCTGCCCAGGAATCCAGGGAAATAAACATAGCGCCCGCATTAGTCTTGGTGCCTCCGCCCAATATATCCATACCTGATAACGACATGATATTGAGGACTCCTGGCTGGGCACTTACTTTTTCGTTAAATTGGCGCATGACCTCCATCGTCCTATTCAAGCTGGATGCTTCCGGCAACGTGATGGCCGTTATATAGAAGCCCTGGTCTTCATCAGGCACAAAGGAAGACGGCACCAATTTATATAAACCTCCGGTCAAGATGAGTAACACCGCCAGCAAAACAAGACACAGACGGGCTTGGGGAATAAGCTTGCTCAGCCCGCTGCCATACCGCGCCACACTTCGCTCAAACCAGTTATTGAACTTGCTAAAAAATCGGGCCAACAAACCACTGTGTGCCTCTGAATTATGGGGTTTAAGCAACAATACGCACAGTGCTGGCGTTAATGACAAAGCGACAACGGCTGATAAAGCCATTGATACCACAATGGTTAGCGCAAACTGTTTGTACAAAATTCCGGTAGTGCCGCCAAAAAAAGCCACAGGGATAAATACGGACGCCAATACAAACGCAATCGCAACAACCGGACCGGAAACCTCACTCATTGCCCGCTTGGTGGCGTCCAGTGGCGAAAGTCCGGAATATCGCATATGATACTCAACAGCTTCAATAACAACAATAGCATCATCAACAACAAGCCCGATAGCTAGCACCATCGCAAATAATGTAAGCGTGTTGATGGTAAAGCCAAGTGCACTAAAGGCCCCAAAGGTACCCAATAGTGATACCGGAATTGCCAGCAAGGGAATTAGCGTGGCCCGCGCATTCTGCAGGAAAACAAACACCACAATTAAAACTAACAGCAGTGCTTCGGCAAAGGTTTTTACTACCTCCTGCATTGATTCGCGTACAAACTCGGTGTTATCGACAACAATTTTATACTCCATATTGGCTGGGAAATTCTTCGACGCTTTTTCCAGCACGGTTTTCACATTGCTGATGGTCTCTAAGGAATTGGCATCACTGTTTAATTTGACAGCAAATCCAGCTGCCACATGACCGTTCACCAAGCTATCAAAATTATATTCCTTGCTGCCCAATTCTACCCGGGCAATATCCTTAATCCGGACAAACGAACCGTCTGTTTTCGAACGGACAATGATATTTTCAAATTCTTTCGCATCTGTGAGACGGCCTTTTACCTTGGCCGTATACTGGAATTGCTGCTGTGAAGCCGTCGGCATCTTACCAAAAGCACCGGCCGCTGCCTGCACATTTTGTGTTTCAATTGCAGAAGTCACTTCACCAACGGAAATCCCCAATTGCGCCATTTTTTCCGGCTGCAGCCATATTCGCATACTGTAATCTGAGCCAAAGGCCGATACTTCGCCAACACCTTTGACCCGTTTGATATCATCAATCATATAAATACTGCCATAGTTTTTTAAGAAATTGGCATCATAATTATCGCTTGGCGACCAGAGAGTAAAAATCATCGACATATCTTGCGAAGATTTGCGGGTTGTAACCCCGGTTGTTTGCACCGTACTGGGCAGAGAGGCATTGGCCTGCGCTACCCGGTTTTGCGCTTGTACGGCTGCCGTATCAGAGTCTTTCTCTGTTTCAAACTGAATGCTTAATGAGTAAGAACCGGAATCTGTACTGGTGGAAGACATGTTCACCATATCCTCGACCCCATTGACTTGTTCTTCAATGACCTGGGCAACAGTTTGATCAACAACATCCGCATTGGCTCCCTGATAAGTGGTACTTACTGAAATTGTCGGTGGCGAAATTTGCGGGTATTGCGCTACCGGCAGGGTAAAGGCGGCAGTTGTGCCCAATAAGGTAATAATAATTGACAAAACGATTGCAAAAATAGGGCGATTAATGAAGAAATTAGCCATGACACCGCCCCCTATTGCTTAGCCGGAGTCTGTGCATCCGGTTGTATCATTGTTACTTGTAAATCATTACCTTGTTTTACCTTGTCAATACCTTCTACTACAACACAATCAGTGGCACTCAGGCCTTCTTCCACCAGCCACATATCGCCAATTCTATCTCCCAGTTTTACTTGTCTGCTCTCGGCCTTATTATCGCCGGTTACAACGATAACAAACGTATTATCCAACACTTCCTTAACCGCCTTTTGTGGGATCATCAATGCTCCCTGCAGCACTGTTTCCTGCACAACTACCCGGGCAAACATCCCTGGCAACAGGAAGTTTTGCGGATTATCAAAACTGGCTTTGAGCGTAATCGTGCCTGTTGTATCGCTAACCCCTCTGTCGATTTGCTCTACCTGACCTATGAGCGGATATTCCTTGCCGTCACTTAGCATCAGTTGCAGGTGGTCTTTAAAACTGGCAGGTAGTGAGCCATTACCACTGCGAATATACTTCAGATACTCAGTTTCGCTCATACTAAACTGCACCCAAACCGGATTTATTGAGGACACGGTAGCCATTGTTGTGGAACCGGCTACCACATAATAACCGAGACTTACATCATTTACGTCAATGCGCCCATCCACCGGCGAAACAATTAATGTATCCTGCTCGTCCTCAATGGCCTGTTGTAAACTGGCCTGATTAACCTCAATCGCAGCCGCTTCTTCTTCGGCCTGAGATATATAAGCATCTAAAGTTTGCTGGGAAACCCCTTTTAAAGCTGCCAATTTTTGATAACGTTCTACGTCTTTTTGTGTATTGTTAAGGGTTGCCTGTGATTTAACCAGCGTAGCTCTTGCCGAATTAATTGCTGACCGATATTGCTTATTATCTATGCGAAACAACGGCTGGCCTTTATAGACAGTGTCGCCACCATTTACCATCTTCGCCACAACATTACCGGATACTTTTGACATGATTTTTATTTCACTTTTTGCTTTTACCTGCCCTACAAATTCCCGGCTGATTGGCGTATCGCGCGTTACTACTTGCATAGCCTTTACCGCTACGGTCTGAGCGGCATTAGTCGGTTGTGTTTTGGACAACATTCCGCTGTGTACAACAACAATGCCAAGCAAAACAACTACAACAAACAATCCAACATACAGTTGCTTAGAACCCTTGATACTCAATTGTTATTCCTCCATTTTCACTGTTATTGTACCGGCAAACCCATCGCCTGTTCCAGTTTCGCTTTGTTGGTATTGTAATCATACAACGCCTGAATATAATCCTTTTTAGCTGAATCCAGTGATAATACCGCGTCACGCAAATCAAGATTGGTTCCAATCCCAACCTCATAACGGGCTTTCTGGATCATTAAACTTTCTTCTGCCTGCTCCACAGATACCTTGTTGGTATCAATCTGCTTCTCTGCTTCATACATACTTAAATAATACTCACGCACATTCAGCAGGATAGTATTACGCTGCTGCTCGGCCTTATCCTTTACCATATCCACATTATGCCAAGATTGCTTTACCTGAGCGTCGGTTACGCCAGCATCAAACACATTAAGCGACGTAGTTAATTTTAACAGCCAATTACTGTTTTTCGAGCCGGGTAAATGGCTGTCATACCAGTCCTGTTCGGCAGTCAGGTTAACAGTCGGCCGCCGGCCGCTTTTCGCGATATCAACATCATACTGAGCACTGGCGATTTTGGCCTCATACTGGGCCAGCTCCGGCCGGTGAGCTTCGGCATATTGAAGGCATTCCTCCAGTGTCTGAGGATACTTTCCATAGGTAAAATCATCTTTCAGCGTAACATCGGTAGCATGCGGCAACCCCATGGCATTGTTCAGGGTAGCTATTGCATTCGTATAGTTATTTTGTGCCTCAATCAAGTCATCCTGAGCCCCGGCCAAAGATACCTGACTTGACAACACATCGGTCTTGGCCACCAGACCCAAGTCATATTTATCCTTAACCAGCTTCAGGTGCTCTTCATAGTTAGTTACCGTCTCCTGATTCACCCGTACTTTATTACGGTATTCCAGCACAGTAAGATAGTCGGTAACAACCGTCAGTTTGAGTTGCTGTTTGGCTGCATCCATATCAAGTTCTGCCACTTTTAGATCAAGTTTGGCCTGTTCAATCTTACCTTCCAGTTTACCACCAGAATATAAAGGTAGCGTAAGTGCAATCTGATTATCAAAATTAGTCGTATATTCATATGTAGATGTTTCGGTGTCCGCCGGCGGAGTGTTATACCGCTTGTCGGTATGGGTTAAATCAATGGAAAGCCCTTTGTTTTTCTTGGCTTCCTTCATGGCCCAATAGTACTTTTCTCTGGACGATTGGGCATATTTGATGTCATAGTTATTTTTTAAAGCTAGAGCAACACAGTCTTCTACCGATAGTTCCACCGCCGTGGCTGACACCGGCTGAATTACAGTCATCAACATGATAATCGGGACAATTATCCAAAAATATCGCTGGTATCTTCTCGTACTAAAACCTCCTAAAATCATTGTGTTTGAGAGCATTCTTTTTTCTCCTTACAACTTGTGAATTCTTCTTTGATTTGCTGTACTATTTGTGATACAATATAAATAAATATTTATTATTTATTTATATTGATGGTAAATCTTTATTTACTATTTTACGCCTTTTAGTCTCCTATTGTCAATATAAAATTAGGAGTGAATTTTTTGAGTCATATAAAAACTGCCGAAACACTATTTCATTTGATTCCGCTTCTTGATAAAAAGTTTATACGGCCTGTCGCCCAACATTTCAAACCACAGCTTACGCAAATTCAGTTTCATGTATTAACAATAGTAAGAGAAAAAAAAGCTACTATGACCGAGCTGGCCAACGAAATACTCCTGTCGAAGCAACAAATGACACCGATTATTGATAAATTAGTCACCGAAGGCCTTGTACAGCGGGAATACGATGCTATTGATAGAAGAATTATCCGAATAAGCATAACCTCGTCTGGATTAGAGCTATGTGAACAGGCAAAAGTGCAAACAATCACGGTGCTACAGAATAAACTTGAGTGTTTGAGTGAGAACGACTTAGTCTCTTTGGATAAAGTTATCAGTGAATTCTCGCGAATTGCCCATAAACTGCCTTAATTTTTTTGATTTTCCGTTCAATCATAGATGTACGGCACAAAAGTATATTGTAATGCAAAAAGATGATTGAAACCCGCGAGATTCGCGGGTTTCAATCATCTTTTTGCAATTATATGCTAGCTGCAATCCCTTGCACTGCTAGGCCGCCTTCGAAAATACTGCTTTGACAACATCTCCGACAATCTTGGCATAAAAAGCAAACGTCTCAAAACTTTCCCGTAACTCCTCCACTGTATCAGTAAATTCGCCTGGCAGGGCCCGGACGGCCCTATTTGTGTGGTCAGTAGTTTCCTTCAAACTTACGGTAAGTTCATTAATATTGATCAGCGTCTCCTTGAATAACGAGATAGTTTCACCGATATCGCCTTGATGTGCATCCAAAACACCGCGTACCAAACACAGCACACCTAGTGCTCGCCGCAAAACTGCGATAAGGTAGCCACCAATAATGACAAGTAACACAAACAAACTAAACAGCCCGACGTCATATAATGAGATATACAAGCTATCCCCTTCTTTCAGTGCAATAAAGTAAATGATGTTATAACCCCATTTGAAGCTTGCTCATCCGATAAATTAACAAGTGGCCGGGCATGCTGCCCGGCCATCCAGCCCTTTTCCACGGAAATAAGTTATTGCGGGGCTTCCTCATTCACATCAGGATTTGTCTGTCCAGCAATTTCCTTCTTAACCTCTGCGACCTTTTCTTTTGTCTTTTCGACGATTTCTTTGGCTTTTCCAGGGAGTTCTTTAGCAGCCTCAGCAATGTCGGCCCGAGTTTCCTTGCCAGATTTAGGTGCCAATAGTACGCCGGCAGCAGCTCCGACAGTCACACCAATGGCGGCACCAATCGCTGCATTTTGCAGGGCTTTTTTCTGTTTCTTTTGCTTACGCTCTTTTTTCCCTCTTTCGATTAAATCCATAATCGACATGCCTACCACCTCCGGTAATTATTGGATATTTACTATGTTTTCTAACCTTCGACAAAAATCCCAAAAACACCTGCTAATATTTTTTTCTAAAAAGAAAAAGTCTGCAATTGATAGATTTTTTTGTTAATTATTAATTGTCATTTCATAGTACCAAAGCTATAATAAATTTAAACAGTGTTTTATTTCTTTTTTATTCTTAAATTTGTGGCAATTTTGCTGCGTAATGAGGTGAAAAAGCAAAATGGATAAAGCTCTGCGTGTTGGTATTGATATTGGTTCAACAACAATAAAAATGATTATTCTTAATAAACAAAACAACATTATTTTTCAGCACTATGTAAGACACTGCTCTGATATAACACTTGCTTTTCAGACCGTGGTGGCCAAAGCCCAGCATGTCCTGCAGCAAACCTTGGCATCGGTTATGTTTACAGGCTCAGCAGGTATTAGCATTGCTAAAACGCTTGAGCTGCCGTTTATCCAAGAGGTAATCGCCTCCACTACGGCGGTCAAACACCTTATCCCCACTACCAGCACCGCCATTGAACTTGGTGGGGAAGATGCGAAAATTACCTATTTTGGCAACACCCTGGAACAGCGAATGAACGGTGTCTGCGCCGGTGGCACTGGTGCATTTATTGACCATATGGCGTCACTATTAGCTACCGATCCTGCAGGCTTGAATGAACTAGCAAAAAACTATCGCACCCTCTATCCAATTGCTTCCCGTTGTGGTGTATTTGCTAAAACCGATGTGCAGGCACTAATGAATGAAGGTGTTTCCAAAGAGGATATTGCTGCTTCTGTTTTGCAGGCGGTGGTGAATCAAACTATTAGTAGTTTATCACAAGGCCGGGTGATTAGCGGCAAAGTTGCTTTTTTAGGCGGCCCTTTATATTTTTTGTCAGAGCTAAGAAAACGGTTTACTGAAACCCTGGGGTTAACGCCTGACCAAGTACTAAATCCGGAGTGTTCGCAGTATTTTGTGGCAATCGGAGCCGCACTGGCCTTACACGAAGAGCCTGTTGCCTATGATATCTTGCCTGCAAATTCTCTCAAGTTGTTACTACACCAGGAGAACGAAAACTCCTTGTCCCCACTGTTTGCTACTGAGGAAGAATATCAGCAATTTGCTGCCAGGCATGCGCACCATGCCGTTAAACGAGCAAACCTAACTACCTATATTGGCAATGCCTATTTAGGAATTGATGCCGGCTCAACGACAACTAAGCTGGCACTTATCAGCGAAAGTGGTCACTTATTGTATTCCTATTATGGCAGCAACAAAGGCAATCCGCTAGATACAGTAATTATGGCACTTAACGATATGTATCCGCGACTGAATGACAATATCCAGATTGTTTATTCGGCTGCTACCGGGTATGGCGAACAATTTATCAAGGCAGCTTTACAGGTGGACATTGGCGAAGTCGAGACTGTGGCCCATCTCAAAGCGGCCAAGCATTTTTTGCCTGACGTTACCTTTGTACTGGATATTGGCGGCCAGGATATGAAAAGCTTCCTTGTGCGTGATGGCATCATTACCTCCATCATGCTCAATGAAGCTTGTTCTGCTGGTTGCGGTTCGTTCATTGAAAACTTTTCCCAAGCTATGAATATGTCAGCAGCCGAATTCTCACAGCTTGGGCTTCAAGCGAAAAAGCCGGTTGATCTTGGCAGCCGCTGTACGGTTTTTATGAACTCCAAGGTCAAGCAGTCGCAAAAAGAAGGTGCCACGGTTGGTGACATTTCCGCGGGAATTGCCATTTCTATCATAAAAAATGCCCTATTTAAGGTCATTCGTTTGAAAAACATGGATGAACTTGGCACTAACATCGTAGTCCAAGGTGGTACTTTTTATAATGACGCCGTACTGCGGGCTATGGAGCAAATCATTGGCCGGGAAGTTGTCCGCCCCGACATAGCTGGTCTTATGGGCGCCTTCGGTGCAGCTCTGCTTGCCAGGGAACGCTGCGGGTCAGCCACAGGAACTTCGTTGTTATCGGCGCCTGGGCTTGCTGGGTTTACCTCCCATACCACCAATCACCGCTGCCAAGGTTGTGGCAATCAGTGCCTGATTACCACACAACACTTTTCCAATGGTCAGGAATATCATGCGGGTAACCGCTGCGAACGCGGCGTTGGCAAGGCTAAAGCACATGACGGTCTGCCTAATCTTTATGCCTATAAATACCAACGGTTGTTTCAGTATCAGCCATTGGCTGCGTCACTGACGCCACGTGGGGTTATCGGTATTCCCCGGGTGCTCAATATATATGAAGATTACCCGTTCTGGTTTACGTTTTTCACCAAACTTGGTTACCGGGTTATTCTATCTGGCCGTTCTTCCCGCCAGTTATATGAGCTGGCCATGGAAACCATTCCTTCTGACTCAATTTGTTACCCGGCCAAGCTTGCTCATGGGCATATTAGCCAATTACTCAAACAGGGGATAAAAAAGATATTTTATCCCTGTATCCCTTACAACCTCCAGGAAGACCCAACAGTTGACAACTGCTATAACTGTCCGATTGTTACGTCCTATCCGGAAAATATCAAAGCAAATATGGATGCCTTACGCGATAAAGACGTCGTATTTCTTCACCCCTTTTTACCGCTCAACAATCGTGACCGCTTAATTAGCAGACTAGCACAGGAATTGTCGGCCGAACAGATTTCCCGGTCTGAACTTACTCTAGCGGTAGATGCAGCCTATGCTGAGCTTGACCGCTATAAAACCGATGTCCGTGCCAAAGGTCAAGCAGCCCTTACCTACATAGCTGACAACAATTGCAAGGGCGTTGTTTTAGCTGGCAGGCCCTATCATATTGATCCTGAGATTAATCATGGTTTGCCTGAACTCATCCAATCCTTTGGGCTGGCTGTATTATCAGAAGATGCCATCCGACATTTGGCACCAATACCCAGACCGCTGCGGGTTGTTGATCAATGGACCTATCATTCACGACTATATGCAGCAGCCAGCTTTGTTGCCAGTCGGCCTGCTATGGAATTAATCCAGATTAACTCGTTTGGCTGCGGCCTTGATGCCATAGTTATTGACCAGGTTAAAGAAATTCTCGAGGCGCACCGCCGCATCCACACTGTGGTTAAACTGGATGAAATTAATAATCTCGGCGCCGCTAGAATCAGGATACGATCCTTGCTGGCCGCCCTTCAGGAGCAAGGGCGAATTTCTCTTGCCAACCAGGCAGCAGAACAGGCAGCCACCCGCCCACCTGTTTTTACCGCTAAAATGAAAAACCGCCACACAATCCTGGCACCCCAGCTATCTCCTATTCATTTTCAATTTCTGGAACCGGGATTTCAAAAAGCTGGCTATCAACTAGTGGTCCTTCCGACTCCCAGCCAAACAGCCATTGAGGAAGGCCTAAAATTTGTTCATAACGATGCCTGTTACCCTACAATTATCGTTGTGGGACAATTATTACAGGCCTTGAAATCCGGAAATTATGACTTAGCTGCCACATCAGTTATGTTGGCTCAAACTGGCGGCGGCTGCCGGGCAACCAATTACGTAGCCATCGCCCGGAAAGCCTTACGCGATGCCGGCATGCCCCAGGTACCGGTGCTTGCTTTGGGTGGGCAGACCGGCATCTCACTGACATTTTCCTTGTTAGAGAGCCTAATTATTAGTATTATTTACGGCGACCTGTTGATGCGCGTTCTCTACCGGGTACGGCCTTATGAAAAATACCCTGGCTCGGCGCAATCGCTATGCAATACTTGGTCTGCCAAATGCCGTCAGGACATGCTTATCGGTATCAAGCACAATTTCGCCAGCAATATATTTGGCATTGTCCGGGATTTTGACAAGCTGGAACTTGATGAGCAGCCAACTAAGCCCCGTGTCGGTCTAGTTGGCGAGATCCTGGTTAAATATCACCCAACAGCAAATAATAACCTTGTTTCGTTGTTGGAATGCGAAGGCGCCGAAGCCGTGGTGCCTGATCTGCTGGATTTCTTCTTATACTGTGCTTATGACAACAAGGTGCACTACGACTTACTGGCAGGTACCTTGCTAAATAAAATAAAAGGCAATCTCTTTATCAAAGTTGTTGAGTTTTACCGCCGCCATCTCCGCAAAGCACTAACAACCAGCAAGCGTTTTACGCCACCACTTACGATTGAGCATATTGCCCAATTGGCAGCCAAACATTTATCCTTAGGAAATCTCACCGGCGAAGGCTGGCTGCTGACAGGCGAGATGGTCGAGTTGATTGATAGCGGAGTTACTAATATTGTGTGTTTGCAGCCGTTTGCCTGCTTACCCAATCATATTACCGGCAAAGGCATGATCCACGAGTTGCGGCACAGTTACCCTGCTGTCAATATTGTTCCGATCGATTATGACCCCGGCGCTAGTGAGGTTAACCAGCTAAACCGAATAAAACTGATGCTGGCTGTAGCCAAAACAAAAATTGAACAAGGTAACAAGGTATAAGTTAATGAGGTGAAGCAATTGAAGATAAACTCACAGAATAACCTAACACCTAAGAAAAAAATTTTGGATGCCACATTGAAACTTATTGGTACCAATGGCATCCATCATACCACCTGTCGAAAAATTGCTGCCATGGCAGATGTTAATTTAGCTGCCATAAACTACTATTTTGGCTCCAAAGACACAGTCATTAACGAGGCCCTAAAAAGTTTCACCAGCACGCTAATGAGTTCCTTTGATTATCTGGATGACTTGAATGTACCGCCAGAGGAAAGAATTAGGAATTTTCTCAGAAGCTATGCCGATTATACCCTGAAATATCCTGATGTTTTCCGCAATTTCATTGAGCAAGTATTGCATGAATCAGCTGCATCTTTTGAGTATATTGAATTTATGAAACAATCTGGCTTACATAAGTTAAAAATGTCTGTGCAGGCAGTTACCCGGACACAGGTAACAGAAACGGAATTAACAATGAAGATCTTTCAAATGTACAGCAGTTTGGAATTTCCGGTATTAGTGGGCAACAAAATGAAAATCCTGGCACAGTTTGATTACTATGACCAGGATTCTCGCTACAAATATCTCGACTTAGTGTTAAAATCCCTATTAAATACGTAATACATCAGCGAATTTCAGATACCATGATACTATTACCCCACACTTGGTTACCTTCACGCCAGAGAGTCAATGAAAATCCGCTTCCTTGCTGTTCATTTTCATAATCTGCTTTTTAGCTTTCGGCTGTCCCTGTTTAGTTATTACATCATTAATGGTTTGACCTAATTGGATACCATCAAGATTAAAATCTGATTTTCAGGCTATCGCTTCCGGAAGCGGAAGCCACAAACCCGCGAAAATACTAGATTTATTTCTCATATCTTGACACCTTATTTTCATTACGTTACAGTACGGTTGCAGCACAACAAAAAGTTAATACCTATCCCAAAAGTGCCACAGCCTGTGGCACTTATTCGCCAGTTGCAGCACAGAAACAACATATAACAAAAAGCAAGCGCCTACCTGCCATACGGATAGGCGCTGTTCCTACTATGACCTTAGTTCATCCAGATGATGCTCAAATTCTTCCTCTTTTGCCGCCTGTGGTGCGACACCGTCCCTGTCGCACTCTAAGCAACATTATACTCGTAGCCAAAGGAATATTCCGTGCCGCCGACTCCATCTTAAACGTAATTCAAACCATCCCCCACATTGATCCCGAACACATTGCCAAAATTAAAAGCGTGCAGACCGCGTTGCAAGAACTCAGCCAAATAATCTAAACAGAAAACCCCGCGCAGACTAAAGCCACCCGCTCCGTTTTGAAACTGATATGCAAAAAACCCGCTAATACCGCTAATAAATTAAGTGGGTTTGTCTACACTCTGGACAAAAAAATGAAGCCTATATCTAGGCTTCATTTTTCGGTTTTTGATTAGAAAATAATATAAAGGTCAATCCTATTTAAAATTAGTTACTTTATAACGTAAAGGTCGTTTATATGTGTGGAGAACATTACGACAAAGAAAAGAGGAGAAAGAATGATACGGAATTTTAATCGAATGTTGATCGCACTATCTCTACTATTGGTTCTTATTTTGATAGCAGGATGCACCGGCAAAACTGCTCCTACCCCTCCTAGTTCTAACTTACCGCCAGCTAAGCCGGTTAACGATCCTGTCCTCCCTGCCGGTTATGTAATTTTAGATCGACAAGTAGGGAATATTACTAGCGATGGGAAGCCTAGAGACATTTTACTTATTGGAAGAAAACCTAACGCGAATAGTAATTTCACTGACGATCTCAGTCTTTTAGTTCGAGATGAGACAAGCCCAAATGCGGTTACAGTGAAACTACCTAATGTGGGGGGCTACGACAGTAAACTCTTTGTCGGAGAGTTTGATGGGGACAAAATAAACGATGTGTTTGTCACTATCCCAACTGGAGGTAGCGGTGGCATCATGGAGCATCGTATTGTCACATTCTCCGGTGAGCCTAAAGTAATTTTTGGGTCATCAGAAAATAAGGGTATAGTTGCTGCTGGGCGTTTTGTTGATGGGTTTAAGTTTGAGCTACGAGAACGTTCTACCGAACGGACTGTAGCTATAGACTTAATCAGCAAGATGAATACTTATGTTAAAGCAAATCTGTACGATACTACTGGAAAACTACTGCGACAACAGAGCGGTTCGGTAAACCCATTTGGTGAATTAACACCAGTTGATATAGGCCGTGATGGAACATATGAACTCAGGGGCCAACAACGTATTACCGGTATGTATAATGCCGATACAGTAGGATATATCTATTCAATCTGGAAATACGAAAATAGCGTATGGATTCCAAAACAGATTGAAGCATCATCGGTTTTGCTAGATTTTGCGATGAGTAAATAAACCAAAGAGAGTGAAATCATGGCAGGCATACCAACCGACGAGCAACTTGCACAGTTGTCAAAGGAGCTAACACAAGCACGCATAGAAAACTGGTTTGCGAATGATCTATTCACCTGGTAGTGGTGGTTTATTCTGGCTGTATTTATAGTTCCGTGGATTGTTTTCTACTATGTTGCAGACAGAAAAAAGCTACCGAGATTATGGTTATTAGGTACTTTCCTTTCACTATTAGTAATTTCACTTGATCTTACTGGCTTTGAAATTGGACTTTGGAATTACCCTTACAAAGTACTGCCTATTGGTCCACTGATTGCCTATATTGATGCAAGCCCACTGCCTGTTATATACATGCTAGAATATCAGTATTTTCCTAAATGGCAGGATTTCATAATAGTATCAGTTGTGACAGCAGTCGTATTTGCCTTCTGTTTTGAACCTATCACTGCGGCTATGGGCCTATATGTACCTGTTCGATGGGAATACCACTATGGCTTACCTTTTTACACCATTATGCCTATTTTAATGAGGATGGCAGTTGAAAAGATATTCGCATCTGCAAAGGAGCCTTCATAAGTTAGGTTTAACCACTGTACCTAAAAGTTATTTGAAATACAGAATATCCTCAATGGAATAGCACCGATCAACTAACCCTAGCCTTTTTGCGCGCAAAACTTCCGATTGAACCTTTCAGTCGAGTAGAGGCCTGCCTCGCGACACGCCCCCCTCACGGAACCGTGCGGGCGCTATTAACGCACACGGCTCTTCAAAACAGTATTCACGTGTCCTTAGCCATAGATATTCACATAAATCTTTGGAC
>NZ_LSLK01000096.1 GCF_002257705.1 Sporomusa silvacetica DSM 10669 | reverse complement strand
TCCAAACGATCTTGGTGAATTGGACAACATGGCGCTTCGTGCCAAAACCGTGTTTGGGGCTGAAACCCTAGAAGTTCTAGCCGATAAGGGCTATTATAAAGCGGAAGATTTGGAAAAATGTGTAGAAAAACACATTACTCCGTATGTAACCAAGCAAGTCTATTCAAATGGGACTGGAGATAGAGACTTTTATACCGATAGATTTCGCTATGATGCCGAGAAGAAAGTATATATATGCCCAGCAGGCAAAGAGCTTTATTTTGCCAGAAACCGAACTAGCAAAGATAAAGGAATTTTGGGATATGAGTATAGAAATTATGATGCCTGTGCTTCCTGCCAATATAAAGAACGCTGCACTAAAAGCCAAAAAGGACGCAGTATCTGCCGTCATGTCGATCAGGATTTTTTAGATACTATCGATCTGCAGACTGAAATTAACAAGAAAAAATATCAGCTTAGGCAAATGATTATAGAGCACGTCTTTGGCACAATAAAACGAGGCTGGGGAGCGTACTACTTTCTGACCAAGCGAAAGCTGTCAGTCAGTGGGGAGATTGCTTTGTCCTTTTTGGCCTATAACTTTAGGCGAGCCATAACTATATTAGGACCGAAAGAAATTTTAAAAAGACTGCGGGAAAAACGAGAACTAGCCCTGGGATAAGCAAGGCTGATTCTCATTTTTTTATATTCCAGTGTCAATTAGTGACGGTGCGGAAATTTTGTCTAGTAAAAAATCATTTTTACAGTGAAATATTAAGGGGGTTTTCACACGGTCTGACGGTGGTACTGTCTTGTTCAAGAGTAAGTTTTACAGGCAGTATATCTCCATGATGCGTTAATATGTTAAGAGTCGCTTGAGTAAAGAGATAATAAAGAAGACGATACCACCCGTCCCTCTGTCTGCCTCCGAGAAGCTTGGCGCCGTTGATCAATGATGATAAAGCGGTTGATATCGTAGTGGGCGCAGCCAGGGAAATTGTAGGGGAACAAAGCGTTGTGCCTGTGCCGCAAGTACTGCTGGGAGAGGATTTCTCCTTATATTGTCAAAAAGTCCCTGCAGCGTTTTTTGTTCTGGGGACAGGGCATGAGGCACAGACCAACTACCCGCTGCATCATTCGAAATTTAACCTGAATGAAACAGCGCTTGTGACGGGGGCGGCTGTGCTGGCCCATACAGCGCTCACGGCCTTGCGCAAATGACAATGAAAAAGCAGGGCGCATCAAAAAATTCCTCCTTCTGCTGAAAGCCAAACGAAGGAGGAATTTTTGTGCCTCAGATGTTATTCACTCTTTTTCCAGATCAAACCATTGCTGATAAATCCCCTCCAGTTTCTCATCAATGGCGCATTTTTCCTGGAATAATTCTTCCACAGCGGCAAAATTGTCGCCACACTGGTTTAGCCGGGATTCCAGTGCCTGCCTGACTATTTCCAGTTCTCTGATTGCAGTTTCCACTTGTGCTTTTTGCACCGCCTCCCTTGCCGGCGGTGCTTTACGCAAAACTTTAGCCCGGGCTGGTTTCGCATTTTCTGAAGTCTGTCCGGTTTTTTGCACTGGTGTGATTTGCCGCCGCTTCTCCCGGTAATATTCATATCCGCCTGCATATTGCTCCACGCGCCCCTGGGATAATTCCAGCACCTGTGACGCAAATTTAGCAATAAAGTACCTGTCATGGGACACGAAGAGGATGGTCCCTGCGAATTGCTCCAGGGCTGTTTCCAGCCACTCACGGGAATCAATATCCAGATGATTGGTCGGTTCGTCCAAAATTAACAGATTGATTTCATTGTGCATTAAAAAACACAGGGACAATCGGCTCTTTTCGCCACCGGACAGGGTATCCAGGGATTTAAACACGCTTTCGTTCGGAAAACGGTATCGGGCCAGAATCCGCCTCGCTTCTCCCTCCGGCAATTTCAGCACACTGCAGGCTTTCTCCAGTATGGTCCCTTCGTTCCGGGGAAAGTCAACCACCTGGGGCAGGTATCCGTACCGCACACTGCTGCCAAGCCTGACCTTGCCCCCGTCGGGGCAGGAATCGCCGGTTATCAATCGCAGCAGGGTTGACTTGCCGGAACCATTTTCACCAAGGAGTGCGGTTCGCTCCCCTCTCCGTATGGAAAAACTCACGTGATCCAGAACCATTTTCCCGCCATAGTTTTTCACCGCGTCCTGGACTGTTACTATGTCTTCGCCTGAAAATTCCAGTTGGGCAAACGACGTGTTTATTTTCTTTTCCTGCAGAGGCTTTTCCGTCTTCTCCATTCTCTCGATTCTTTTTTCAATACTAAATGCCTGGCGGTGCAACCCGGGATTATCCACCTGCCGCCCCCACTCATGGAGCCTTTTGGCGGCCTGCTCCAATTGCCTGATTTTCTTCTGCTCCTGCTGGTATTTCTCCAGTTGCCGGGAATAACGGGCTTCTTTTTCGGTGACAAAATAAGAATAGGAGCCCTGGTAAAATTCCGCATTACCGTTGACGATCTCGACAATATTGTTTACCACTCTGTCCAGAAAATACCGGTCATGAGAGATGACAACCACCGTTCCTTTATAGTTTTCCAGATATCCTTCCAGCCACTCAATGGCATCCACATCCAAATGATTGGTAGGTTCATCCAGCAGCAGGATGTCAGGTTCCCGAAGAAGCAGTCTGCCCAGCACGGCTTTCGTCTGTTCACCGCCACTCAGCCGCTCAAACTGCTGGTCTAAAAACTCCGGGGAAAATCTTAATCCTTCGCATATGACCTCCACATTCCGTTCCACAGAGTACCCATCCCCTGCCTCGTACTGCTGCTGCAGCCGTCCATACTCTTCTATATGCTTTTCCGGACCGCTCTCCTGAGCCATCCGGGTTTCCAGCAGCGCCATCCTTTTGCGGAGAGCAAGCAAATCTTCAAAGGCGGAATACAGAACATCAGCCACAGTCCAGGATGCGGGAAAGATCGCAAACTGTTCCAGCATTCCCACCCTGGCGCCTTTCCTGATGTGCAGCTCCCCTGCATCACAGGCCTCATGTCCGGCAATAATCCTGAACACGGTGGTTTTTCCGGCGCCGTTTTTCCCCAATAGCCCCAGCCGGTCTCCCTGTCTGACCTGAAAGGTAATTCCCTGAAGCACATGGTTTGATCCATAGTATTTTTCAATAGCACATAACGCAATTTCTATCATAGATGATCCTTTCCACCCGTGGAAAAATTTAACCTGAGCAAGCACTGCACTTGCCCAGGTTAAATTACCACATGCGAAAGCATGGGCAAAAAAATAACACCCGGGCAGAACAATCATTCCCCCGGGTGTTATTTTTAAAATTTGGGTACATGATGATTGACTCGCTCAGTTAACATAATATTCTTTTATGGGCAAACTCCTCCTCATCGCGCATTGAAATGCAGTAATGCGGGAAATGTAATGAGCAAGTTTATCCAGAATATTGTTAACCAAGCTGCTGCTGTTCATCATGTCACCTCCTTATTCCTATGAGAAATCATACCATATTTATTCCTCCGGTGCAACCACCCTTATGCCCCGGCTGCCGCTTGCGCCTTTTCCCGTTTTTTCGCGCCAAGCATCATAATGACCACCAAAACGGCTCCGATGGCCGTCAATACCGCTGCAGAAATATAGGCCATGGCAAAGGAACCGGTTGTGTTCAGAAAATAAGCCGACAGCCTCGGGCCAATAAACGAGGCGCAGGCACAAGGACGCGGGGACGGTGGTATTGTCTTAAATGAAGCAGCCTGACGATCCGTTGCTTCATTTTGCTGTAATAGAACTCAGATGGATACACAGATAAAAGGTCGGCAGCCTTAATTGTCCCCGAAAAGACGAAACCACCGTCCCTGTGTCTGTCCTCGGAGCAAAGCTACAAGAAAACATAACCGATCTGCTATCAAGGATGAAACGGCAGGCGTATAAGCCGCAGCCCGTAAAGAGAGTCTACATCCCTAAAACAGATAAGAAGAAGCGACCGCTAGGAATACCCGCCTATGAGGACAAGCTGGTGCAGAAAGCGCTAAACGAAATTCTGACTGTTATCTACGAACCGGAATTTCTAGACTGCTCCTACGGTTTCAGACCAGGAAGAAGTTGCCATGAAGCGTTGAAGGAAGTCGCCAAGATCCTCGAAAGCAAGAAGGTCAGCCATGTAGTGGATGCGGACATCAAAGGATTCTTTAACAATGTGGATCATGGGTGGATGAAGAAGTTTCTGCAAGAACGAATCCAAGATCCAAACCTACTGCGACTGATAGTACGATTTTTTAAAGCAGGGGTCATGGAACAGGGGAAAATAGAAGAGACGGACAACGGAACGCCGCAAGGGGGATTATGCGAAGCTTTGCATAAGCCTCCCTGCGGGGTTCCCGCTGAGGTCGGACTCACTATGCCACCTTCCATGACGCCGCTCTTTAAGTATTTTCGGATGAGTGAGATTACACGCTCATCTTGTATTTCTTCTCGGAGCATGTTAATGAGAA
>NZ_LSLK01000095.1 GCF_002257705.1 Sporomusa silvacetica DSM 10669 | reverse complement strand
CCTTTCTTATCTCAGTCATGCGACCAAGATACCACATTCGGTATTAGCACCACTTTCGCGGTGTTGTCCCCAATTTAGAGGCAGGTTGTCTACGCGTTACTCACCCGTTCGCCACTAAGTATCCATTACTGGATACTCCGTTCGACTTGCATGTGTTAGGCACGCCGCCAGCGTTCGTCCTGAGCCAGGATCAAACTCTCCATAAAATTATTTATGAAGCCATTTGTTGGCTCTTAATGATCATTTGATGTTAGATGCAAAACATCTAACTAAGCGACCACATCGAAATCATAGATTTCGTGTGTCTGCTTAAAGAAATTGTTTTTGGTTTTGTATGTCGCAAGCAACATACAACCGCACATCTGGCTTTTTGATGCATTACTTACATTGTTCAGTTTTCAGGGAACATTACGTCTGTGTTTATGACGGAAATACATCATAACATTTACTTTTCGTTATGTCAACACGATTGTTCGTGCCAATTATTTCCGCCGCTCACAGCGACTTTTATAGATTATCACTTTACTGTTATTATGTCAAATGTAACTTATTGGATATTAATTATTGATTGCCCAAAATTGTCGTCTCTTTGTATGTCCAAACCTGCACCTAGCAGGTGGCCATCCGTAAGTTATTGCCTTTGTCCTCCACTCCAAGGTGGCTCGACAGCCGCATACCATTGAATTCCCTATATAGTAAAGTAGGTTGGACATAGCAACCAATAACATGCATTCTAGGCATGTTATTGGTTGCCTCTTTCTATATATCTTGCTGTTAATTCAGTACTTTCACCGTATTGTAAATGGGAAAAGCTAGATTTATTACAATAGCACTAGGTTCAACGGAATTAAAAAAAGATGACTTCTATCCAATAGAAATCATCTTTTTAATGTTTCATAGGCTTTTTTAATCTGGCCTTGACAGCGGGTACACTTTTTCTTATCGTTTTAAGCAGTTTGAGGACTAGTTTCACTAAGTGTAATGTTATGGAATATAATTCTAGGCTGTATTTTCCATTCAGCCGTGGCAGTTAATAATGTGCTACTGTTTTCCTTCACCCATCTCAACAAACAGTCTGGTAATATTGGTTTTAGTCAACCGTCCTACCACTTCATAGGCCGTATTTCCGGGCACACTGACCACACCAACTACTGGTAGGCTGTCTACTTCGCTTTCAATAAGTTTTTTAGCGGCTTTAAATGCGGATTCTTCCGGAGTAGTTACAATAATCTTAGGTAAAGGGGTCATTAAAACTTTTATTGGCATTTCTTTCATATCATTGCCACCGATGGCTACTTTTAAGGCATCTTTTCGTGAAACAATGCCAGCTAGAATACTCCCTGACTCAACCACAAACACTGTCCCCACATTATTCAGGAACATAGTAACAATAGTATCATAGGCACTGGTATTAGTAGTAACTACAACGGGAACGGACTGAATGTCTCTGACCTTTATCTTGCTGATTTGCTCGGTTAACAATGTCCTAACGTTTTTTCCAGTGTAATAGTAGCCTACTTTGGGGCGAGCTTCAATTAGGCCGGACATTACCAAAATGGCTAAATCCGACCGCAATGCCTCTCTGGTAACGAACAAACGCGCGGCTATCTGTTTACCAGTTATTGGACCTGAGGTTCTTACTATTTCGGCAATCTTTTTCTGACGCAGCGTTGTTAAAGCGATCACCTCCCCCTCTCTAAATACCAGTAATCCTGCTAGCCGTGGTTACCAACTATAGTCTTCTTGATCAACCAACCCTCGACCTGTCAACTTATCCAACATTATTCGCTGTTCTACCTGGGCCACATGTTTTTTGGTTGATTTAACTGCATCGGGATTAACCGAAATAGAGTCAATCCCGCTTTTAACCAGAAACTCAGTAAAGTCCAAATATACGCTAGGAGCCTGACCGCAAATTGACACTGTCTTACCGTCCCGGTGAGCCACTTCAATAAGCCGCCTAATAGCTCGCTTAACCGCCAGATCCCGCTCACTGAAAAGATGAGATACGGTCTCATTATCCCGGTCACAGCCGAGGATGAGCATTGTCAAATCGTTAGATCCGATAGAGTAACCATCAACAAATTTATTGAATCGGTCAGCTAAAATTATATTGGAAGGAATTTCGGCCATCAGCCATACTTTGAAATCCGGTCCGCGCCACAGTCCTTCGTTAGTCATCAGCTGTGTTACCTTTTCCATCTCAGCTACCGTTCGACAGAAAGGTATCATGACATTAAGGTTCTTGAACCCGTAATCTTCCCTGACTTTACGTACAGCTTTAAGTTCCAGTTTAAATGCTCCAATATATTTAGGATCGTAATAACGGGAAGCACCACGCCAGCCTAATAGCGCACTTGGTTCATAAGGCTCGTATTTATCTCCGCCTTTTAAATCGCGATATTCACTTGATTTAAAATCGCTGAATCGGAGTACTACTGGCCGTGGAGACAGCGCCTGACATACCTTTCGTATGCCTTCAGCCAAGCCATCTACGACCCGTTCTGGACGGCCTGTTTCCATTAAATAAAGTGGATGCTCATGGATATATGTTGTCCAGATAAACTCTTCCCGCATCAGCCCAATACCATCACATGGTAAAGAACCATATTTATCAGCTAAATCCGGATCTCCCAGATTCATATATATTTTGGTTCCGGTTACAGGGATAATCTCGGCCGTGGTCAGGCTTTCCGCCGGTTTCTCCGCAGCAGCTACCAAATCCTCAATAGTACCTTGGTACACCACGCCATTGCTTGCATCTACCGTTATTGTCATCCCGTCTTTGATAGCTTCAGTGGCTCCAATACCACGACTTTTTGTTCCTACAATGCAAGGAATGCCCAATTCTCTACTAACAATAGAGGCATGACAGGTCATCCCGCCTAAGTTGGTAATAATAGCTTTGGCTTTTTTCATGGCAGGAACCCAGTCAGGCGCTGTCATTTCTGTAATTAAAATTTCACCATCTTTAAACGTATCGATAAGTTCTGGATTATTAACAACCCGTGCTACACCACTGGCTTTGCCAGGACTTGCCGGCAGCCCCTGCACAATTATTTTGCGTTCAGAGATGATTGGCGTCGAACCGTTGACCATTATTGGGTTATCTTTGTTGCGGCGTGACCAGACAGTTTCCGGCCGGGCCTGCAGTATCCACATTTTTTGGTTCCGTTCGTCAATACCCCATTCAATATCCATATATGATCCGTAATGTTTTTCAATGTCTAAAGCATACTGGGCCAGTTTTTTAATCTCGTCGTCACTTAACACTTGGGCGTTTACCAAATTCTCTGGTACTGGCTGCTCCTCACACCCGCCGGTAGCCTTTCGTACCAGCATGACAGACTTTTCGTTAATATTACGATTTTTAATCTCAAAACAGTTTTTACGTACCCAAAAACTATCAGGAGTAACAGTTCCCTGGACAATGTATTCACCTAAACCCCAGGCTCCTTCAATAAGGATGTTGTTGTCATCGCCTGTAGCTACATCCACAGTGAACATTACACCTGCAGCCTTGGAAAATACCATCATCTGCACAACAGCGCTTAACGCTACTTCCAATTGGCCGAAATTCTTCGTCGCCCGGTAGTATACGGCCCGATCGGTAAAGGTAGACGCATAACATTCTTTGATTTTAGCAATCACTTCTTCGACACCGCGGACATTAAGATACGTATCCTGTTGACCGGCAAAGCTAGCATCAGGCAAATCTTCAGCTGTAGCACTTGAACGTACAGCCACAAACGGATCGTTCTCGCCAGCTTTGGCAGCCAATTGCTGATAGGCCGTACTAATTGCCGTTGCCAATTTTGTCGGCATAGAAGCCGCCATGATTTCTTTGCGAATTTCGGCACTAATATTTCTGAGTTTTTTGCTATCCTCTACGTCATCAAGTTTTTCTAGAAAAACAGCTATTTTTTCTTTTAATTTACTTTGCTCCATAAAATAGTTATAAGCTTCGGCAGTAGTGGCAAATCCATATGGCACCGGTACACCAGTGCTGGAAGTCAACTCCCCTAATGATGCTGCCTTACCACCTACAATCCCCACATCACCTTTATTAATCTCATTAAACCACAAGACTAATTTAGCTTCTTTATTCATTTTTATTGCCTCCTTCTCCACCATATCAACATTTGTTATATACTAATACGCTTATAATTCATATATAGTATATGCTATATATGAATTATACTATATAAATTCTATGATTCCTGCAAAATTATCAATACGGCAAATAATATTTTCATTTTTTTACCAATTGGCTTGGACAGAGTAACCTGTCCATTCTATGCTCTAGCATTCACTTTTTTTCATTTACTAAGTTAAAGAGCCGGGTTTCCACGCTAATGAAAACCGGCTCTTTGTATGATTAACTATTTTTTTCATATGTTATACAGCAGTTACAGAACTTATTTCTCCAACTTGGGAGCGGTCTGAATAAAGAATTAGCCGATTGGGGTGGATTTCTATCCACCCCAACCGGCTAACTTTTATCACTATTCAATTAAACCGCCAGATAATCCTTCTGAGCCGTTAATCGGTAGAGTATCCTTATCAATTATAGCCGGAGGGCTATCCTCCGCATAATAATGCGGGTACTATTTGTCCCTTGTTAAACTTCCCCACAACAGAAAATGCAATAGTGACCGCAGGATTAAAATGCGCTCCTGAGATATGCCCACAAGCGTATATCAGAACTAGGATAACAAAACCAAAAGCAATGGCCATATGACGAAGCGCGTTATTTGAGATGTGATTTACTATTATTGCGCCTGTCCCCACAAATATCAGGAAGAATGTACCAATAAACTCAGTAATATATTTTTTGAATTCCATGACTTCACCCCGTAATTAGCAACATCCGCCACCAGTGTAATGATAAGTTGGCTCAGTTATTAATAAATCCTTGCGGTTTAATGCACGCAAATTTTTAGCCGTCTTTTGGCAGATTGGCAACGGTACATCCCTCTGAACAAAATGTCCCTTGCCATCATCAAAGTTATCTTCCTGCCCAAAATAAATAACCGTTTCACCAGCGAAAACACATGCTCCGTCGGATTGAATGGGATTTTTGTAAGCAACCAATTCGAGTGACTCCAATAAAATATCCTCTGACACTCCATATCGTTTTACATCCAAAATACGGTATGGACGACGTGCTCGTATTTCAATCGTACCAAAACCTACGCTAATTATTTTGTCCAAGTAGTCCTCGAAGCTTAATGCTCCCGAAAGGCACATTGCCCGTAACCGTTCATCCTTACGTAAATGTTCTGGTATTGGCTTAGTTGTAATCGGGTCAGATATGTACAATCTGCCACCTGGTTTTAAAACGCGGTACATTTCAGCAAGAGCTTTAGTCAAGTCGTTTTCTTTGAAGATATTGAAAAGACAGTTCTGTGCGGCAACATCAACGCTTTCATTTTCTACCGGCAGATTAAGCGCATCACCTTGAACCACTTTAATAAAATCTGGTTGGAACCAATTATTTAAATCAGCCGCTAGTTTAAAATTTTCCTGGGCTTTAGCCATCATCTCAGGAACCCTGTCTACGGCAATTACCGAATTTGGTCGCCGAGTAAAATATGCAAATTGAAGTGCTTCTAAGCCACCGCCTACACCTACGTAAAGAATAGTCTCCTTTGGATTTAGGTCGCCAAAGTGTACAGTAGTTCCGCAGCCATAATTCATTTCGTGCATTATTTCTGGAATAGATAACTCAGGCAGAAATCGAGCTTGGCTTGTAACACAGCAAAGGCTAGCCTGAGGTGCTAAAGCCGCCTCCTTATATAATTCATGGGTAGTATCAAGATAGCTCATAGTATTCGCTCCTTAGTATAATGTGTTTTTGTGAATGAGAGGTGATCTCAAAACGCGGCTGAAGCTGTTCTTATTTCGAGATTGTTTACCATACTTTTCATCACAAGATTATTATATATAAAATTTTCAACGATTGCAAGCATATATCAGCTTGCAATCGTTGTATTGTTCGTTATCTATAATACTCCCTAATGTAATACGTTCTTCATAAATTTAAAATCGCCAAACACTGATTAGCTGGTGTATCTTTTACGAAATTTGGGATTTTGGTTTTTTGAAAGTCACACTTCTCTCTTTGGGCATTCTCATTGGATCTTATTTTGCTGATTTCTTTTTACGTCACACCTTATCACTCTGGATTATTTTTCTTGTCTCATATCTCTGCATTCTTTACAGAACGTTTATTGTTCATAGGTATTAATAGCTAATCAAACACTGTTCTGCAGGCTTTATGGTTTTCCATAATGACCCTCTTAATTTATAGATTTTTTTTGTTATCTTGCTTCAATTTTCATTGGTACAAATATAGTTTTACCGTCCCTATAAATTAATACAACCACTTCTTCCCCAATCTTGGCGTTCGATACCTCTTTCTTTAATATATCGGGGTCATTAATTTTTTTCTTATTATATTCAAGAACAATATCTCCCCTTTTAAGACCTGCTTTTTGGGCAGGAGAGCCTTCTGCAACTGCACTTATTAATACTCCTTCAGGTTCTTGTAACCCAAAGTAATTAGCAAGTTCCTTAGTAATGGGTTGCATGTAAATCCCCAACCATGGTCTGATAACTTTTCCTTCATTAATAAGCTGGTCTACTACTTGGGTAACAGTTGAACTAGGAATTGCAAATCCTATTCCTTGAGCTTGCGCGTTAATTGCCGTATTAATACCAATTACTTTCCCTTGAAGATTTATTAAAGGACCGCCACTATTGCCTGGGTTAATTGAGGCATCAGTTTGTAAAAGATCCGTAAACTGACTTCCATTAATATTAAGTGGTCTACCTTTTGCACTTATAACACCAACTGTAACAGTATGGTCAAGTCCATACGGGTTACCAATTGCTATAACCCAGCTGCCTACTTCCAGTTTGTTAGAATCCCCAAACTCTAGAGATGGAAGATTATCACCGGCGTCAATCTTTAATATCGCCAAATCCAATTGTTCATCTGAACCAATTAATTTAGCAGCGTAGGGTTCCTTTCTATTGGTTAAATAAGCATATATTTTCGCAGCGCCGGCAACCACGTGATTATTAGTTACGATATAACCATCTTTAGAAATGATAAAACCTGAACCCAATGCTTTTGTTAGTCCTGGTTGTCTTTTATACTGTTCTCCAAAAAAATCTCTAAAAAAGGGATTATTTAGAAAAGGATCATCTTGGGTTTTAATTTGTGTCTCAGTCTCAATTTTTACTACAGCTGGTCCTGTTTGTTTTACGATAGTTTGGATTGTGTCGGGCCCTAGAAATACATTTGGCGAGACTGCCTCCAGATTTTGAGCTGCCTCAACAGATGAAACCCGGCCACCAAGAATCAATCCGACAGTAAAAAAGGCAGTTAAAATAAGTAGAGCAACGCTTAAAAGTGATTTTTTATTGTGCTTCATAATATTCTATCCCCCTATTAAAATCTAATCATTGAGTAATTTATAATCACCAATTGATGAAAACCCATTTATATTACATTTTCGACTAAAAGAGAAAATTCCTGCAAAAAGTATGTTTCAAAACTCTACATTTGGCAAATTTTTGTGACATACAAACCGCTGTATTTTTACAAATGTTATCCTTTGTATCTGCCGAAGGCGGATTTTCAGAATTATGATAACTCCAACTCCCTGAAGTATGCCTCATACCAACAAAAACTGCAACATTGTCCGCTATTTGTTTTTAAACATTTAGATTAATCGAAGCTACCTCTGGCGTTTCATATTGGCCATAAATATCCCTGAAAAAATTATACCGATAATTATTAACACGCTAAAGCGAGAGACCTGTGCCATATCACAAGATCACTTAACTCTTCTTAACAACTTCAATTATTTTGTCAATTTCATCAGCTAATTACAAAGCAGCAGGCAAATTATCGAAAGCAATATATTCAATTCAAATGCTGCACTAACATCTGATGATAACATTCTTGAATTAGCAAGTGTTCTTCTGAGTATAAGTTCTGAATATCCGTCCATTGCATTTAAGCTACACTAACAAGTATTGTATCACATCTCTATTCTGTTCGGAGTTAAAGGATCTCAAAATTACCAGCGCAGAACCAACGTAACCCCGCCTATAAGAAATGATTAGATCATATTTAAATGTAAAAATCTAGCATGCCAATCAGCATGCTAGATTTCTAAAGTTATATTAATTTTGCAAAGCTTTAGACTTTCCGGATATCCTTATCCATATTGTCAAACAGCAAGCCATGGAAGGCTCCGATTATGCTTCCAACTCCGAATTGTTTATGATTCCCCAATTTATCGTAATTTTTTCATGCTTAAAACTTTTATTACTTGATAAATTTGTTTTCGTCCAACTCCTTGAAAGCTAGATCCAATTCTTCCTGGGTATTCATAACGATTGGACCTCCCCATGCAATGGGCTCCCTAAGGGGCTTTCCAGATATAAGCAAAAATCGTATACCTTTATCAGATGCCTTTACCATGAACTTATTTCCTTCACTAAATAATATCGCATGTTTTTCTGAGATAAACTCATCCCTAGCAGGATCAAAGGAACCCTCTCCCTGCAAAATATAGATAAACAATGTTGCATCCTTATCTGTGTCCAATGACCACTCAGAGCCTGGATTTACTTCCACATCTAAATACAAAGGTTTAACATAGTCACCTTCTACTGCCCCAGGTTTTCCATTATAGGTTCCAGCAATAATATGTATCTTACGATCGCCCTCATCACTCACAGGAATATCTTCCTTTACTATCCCATTATATTTTGGGGCAACCATTTTGTCTTTTGAAGGTAAATTGAGCCATAGCTGAACACCAAGCATTCTGTTACTAGGCTTTGGCATTTCTTGATGTATAATCCCTGACCCAGCCGTCATCCATTGACATTCTCCGTTCAAAATACTGCCTTTATTCCCCAAACTATCACCGTGTTCAATATCTCCATTTATAAGGTATGTTATGGTTTCTATTCCTCGATGCGGGTGCCAGGGAAAGCCCTTAATATAATCATCAGGATTGAGCGAATCGAAAGCATCAAGCATTAGAAAGGGATCAAAATCCTTCGTATCACTATAACCAAAAACCCTTACCAGCCTTACACCAGCGCCATCTATCGCATCTTTTCCTGCTACATTTTTTTTAATAGTACGTAAAGGAGTTAGCATTGGAAAACCTCCTATATCCTTTTCCCATCACTTTCGTGATTTTATTTCATACTCAGTCAAGACATCAACATATGCGGTCAAGAGCTGGTCTTCAGCCTGACAGCTCTGTTGATAATACCAATCACGAACAATCTTTTCAATTTCGGCATCACTTCCCTCAGCCATAAATGGATAGACCGCAATCAACTTTTTCGTTGCTTTGTCTCTTAGACCAACTTTCTCTGCATTTTCAAATTTACCCATTCCAGTATCCCTCCAATAATTTTTCTAACCACAAAGCCCTAGCCAAGCTAATACTTTTTTAAAACAACTAGCAAAATGCTCCTTGATCATCATTACGAAGACTTACTTACTTTGCCGCCCTTTGGACTATCAGCATAGGCCTATAAAAATCACTCAAATAGATAGCATGTCATTGACATAGAGCCCATCGTACATGAATTATTAAATATTGAAAGCCTATCATTTTCCTTTGAAGCGCCTAATATATAAAGCAAGGGATAGAAATGTTCAGGTGTATAAAAGGCTAATTCTGAAGATTTTCCTGCCTTCTCATAGTTAATTACATCCTGATATTGTTTGTTGATTATTTTATCCTTAATATAGTTGTCAAATTCAACTGCCCAGGGATAACCACCTTCCATTCCCCAGTTTATTTTTGAAAGGTTATGAACAATATTTCCACTGCCGAATATTAAAACTCCCTTTTCACGCAAGGCACTTATTTCTTGTCCTATTTGGAAATGTGTATCGAATTTAGCCTTGCTGTCCAGGCTAAGCTGATACACAGGTATGTCCGCTTCCGGATACATTTTACAAAGCACGGACCATGTACCATGGTCATAACCCCAGCTGTTATCTATTTTCACATCTCTATTTATTAAGCTCTTTGTCAAATGGGCCAATTCCGGTGAACCCTTTGCCTTATACTCAACCCGATATAGTTCATCTGGAAATCCATACATGTCATAAACCACTCTGGGATTGGCTTCGTCCATTATTCTGCTTCCACTAGTTTCCCAGTGGGCTGAAATTGCAAGAATTGCTTCAGGCTTTGGAATTTCACTGGCAATTTTTGCCCAATTTCTTGAATACTCATTCTGCTCAACCGCATTCATAGGCGATCCATGCCCTACAAATAATACCGGCATCTTTTGTATTGCGTTTTCCATATAAGTACTTACCCCCTTTTCACAGATTTGCTTCATGCCGTTTGATAAGAAGCCTTCACCCTGTTGTTGCTTTCGATTATAACCCATATTTAACGCTGGGTGATTTCTCGAAATATCACTACCTATTATTTCTTGGCAATTAAATCGTCTATTATAATACGTTTGGCTACTTCCGAGGTGATTTTGTCTTTTAGAGTTTCCGCCTGTTCTTTTATATGAACGTTAATAGCGAGTATATCTTTAACAAAAAGATGGTCCTTAATGGAGGCAAGATTAATTTCAACCGTGACCAATGCTGCATATACTCCAGCGTAAGCCATCAAACCGCATGCTAGGGATTCACTTGCTGCATTCAAGTTGCCGGACTGAACAACATCAATTGCAAAATTCATAACCTGAAGGCAATTTTGTCCTACCGTTAGTGAGAAACATGCCGCTTCCTTAGTTGCTTCTTGTACTGCTTGGTTCCTAATTTTTATTTCAGTTTCATTACTCTTTGGAAGCTTGTACGCGTTAACAATCCCTAAATAAGAATAACCATCCCCATCAACAGAGTGTAGTAGCTCTTCTTTTAACCTTGTACCTTCTTTTTTTAGTTTAGCGATAGCTTCTTGCTCGTTTTTGAACTTTTCTTTACCTTCTGTTAGGCTGCATACCATTAGACCCAAGCCAGCCCCTAATGCACCAGCTAAAGCAGCCACACCACCGCCTCCTGGCATGGGCGAATCAGAAGCAAGATCGTCCACAAAATCTGTTACACTTTTATCAATTAACATTTCAGTTTCACTCCTTATTCCCAGTATATGTTAGTCAAGTTCTCATATAACAACGGATTCTCTCTAGGCCTTCTAGTAGCCCTTTGCAATCAGCAAAGGGCTACTAGAAGGTCCCCATTTAACTAGTTATTTCCCGGTACAACCAAACTTCCCTGGTTCTTGTGCAACTGGTATAATTGTAGCGTTAGCACCACATTTTGGACAGCTATCCGGTTTTTTACCGTCATCGCCCAACTCAAGAATCCAACCACATTCCACACACTTATACATTAAGTCAGCCATTGTAAATTCCTCCCTTGTAATATACTTACATTGGTAATTATTCTTTGTTGATTAAGATTATCCTTCATATTCTAAAATGAATACAGTATACATTTTAAAACCTCTTTTTGACCCTTATAATATAAATGCTACCGCCAACATTCTTCACATCCATCGCAATACCTTGCTGTACAGGCTAAGCCGATTTGAGTCTGAAACCGGACTTGCTCCATGCCGTTCGGTGGATGATATGATAATATGTCGCCTTTTATTGCAACTTGTAGATCAAAATAGTGTATTACCATAAGCAAAAAGGTATTGAATGATTAACCAAGCAATAATAGTATCTAATCAGAATATCAGATGAAATCAAATGTCGAATATGAGCAAGGGAGTAGAGCGATATGATCATTGTAATTGAAGAACAGGCCCGGTCATATATTGCACGTAAATTAGACCAGCCAGCCATAAGTATTAGCTTGGAGGAACGCCCTAGGGGCGTTTGAAGCGGCGGTAACTGTGGGGCAACGCCCCTTACCCCGTCCGTGCGACTGGGAGTTAATGAAAAAACAAGGAATTATGAGCAAACAGAGGTCGACGGAGTTAAGGTCTTTTACCAAGCCGCAGCTGAGTCAATCTTCAAAAGAGTAACAGTAAAGGTTGAAAAAATACTATTTTCCAAGACTTTGGTCGCATTAGGTGAAAGGTAACCCCCTTATTCGCCTTTACTTGTATACTTAATGAAACCCTTCTTACCAACACCATCATCAACTGTAAGGGCTTGTAGGTTGTGAGTCATCATAAAGTTAAGTACAAACCCCACCTCGGCAGAAGACAAAAAAATTGTCACCTATAGATTCGTTTCCTTTTTGCATGCTAAAATGTATTACTTTGCAAGGTAGACGCAATTACATCCCGCTTTCTTCGTTTCATGCAGAGCTCTATCAACTGCCTATCAGCTCTATTATATCATGAATATTTGTGATATTATAATTAGAGTAGTTACAAATATAACTTTACTAAGAGATATAAATTTGAATTTTATGGATGTGATTTGGCAATGTCAACAGAATCCAATAATAAAAGGTTGCTCAAGATTGGAGATATTGCTAATCTTGCGAAGGTTACCCCACGTACAATCCGGTATTATGAAGAACTGGGTTTGTTGGCTCCTTCTGAAATGAGTTCTGGCGGCTTCCGACTGTACACTGAAAACGATTTGCTACGGTTAATTTTTATTAAACGATTTAAAGATTTGGATTTCTCTTTAGAGGAAATCCGCAAGCTGCTGGAAGGAATCAATTTGACGCAAAGCAAGGAAGAAAAAATAAAAACAATTTATCAATTGTTGGAGGAGGAATTCCGCCAAATTAGTTCTCGATTGGCGGAATTGAAAAAATCACAGTTGCGTATAAAAAACGCTATGTATTCACTCGATATATGCAAAAATTGTTCTCTATCAAAATGCCCTTCGGAATGTGTGCATAAAAAAACATTGCTTGAATAACTGCCTGTAATTTTCAGGCGTTTTTTTTTATATTTTGTATGTTGACGTTAACGTTAAGGTAATATATGATATATGTAATGGAAAAAATATAAATCAAGGAGTGATTGCTATGAAAATCATTGGTTTAGTAGGTAGTCCCCGAAAAAACGGCAATACGGATGTATTGCTACAAAAGGCTTTGGAAGGAGCTAAAGCTCAAGGCAGCGATACCGCTATTTATTACTTAAACGAAGAGAATATACGCGGCTGTCAGGCATGCGGCGGCTGTAAAAAAGTTGGTAAATGTGTTGTCGAGGATGGCTTGACTAAAATTTTCACAGCCATTAACGAAGCAGATGGCGTTATTTTAGGCTCACCAATTTACTTTGGTCGTTTTACTGCCCAAACCGCTCTCTTTATGGACCGGTTATTTGGATATCTAAAACCTGACTTTAGCAGCAGCCTCGGTAAAGACAAAAAATATGCCCTGATATTCACCCAAAACCAGCCGGATAGCACTACATATACAAATACCATCGAGGCTACTACTCAGGTACTGGAACGTGTTGGTTTTACAAGTGGTCCTAAACCGTTAGTAGGAACCGGATTGCCTAATGCCGGTATGGTGCGTGAAAATAAGCAACTTTTACAAAACGCCTATGATATCGGCCTAGAGCTGACACGTCGGTAACCAATAACGGGAAGGTTTATCCCGGGAAAGTTTTGAAAGTGCTGGTTAAGGTTTATTAAATATATCAAAAACACGGCTGTAATGGCCGTGTTTTTATTTGGCGGTTTGCTTATCGTTTTTTCTGTTCTTATCCTAGTGTATATTTTTTCGGTAAAAGTCAGTATTGCCATACCACTGCAAAAATTAAGAGAACGCGAGTACATTTCACCGGTTGTTACTTCACTCTAAAATTATCAGTTATTTGCCTCTCTTATAGTGACGATAAAAATGCCATGTAACCCTTTTTAGTTTCGTACACATCTGCCTTGCTTACAACTTCCCAGGGAGCATGCATATTGAGCAATGCCACACCGCAGTCTATTACTTCCATACCATAAAGCGATAAAATATAAGCAATGGTCCCGCCACCGCCTAAATCAACCTTCCCTAGTTCTGCTGTCTGATATGCAACTTTATGTTCATCTAAAATATGTCTCAATTTTCCAATATATTCTGCATTTGCGTCATTTGAACCGGATTTTCCCCTTGTGCCTGTAAACTTGTTGAATACCATTCCTTTTGCAAAATAAGCTGCATTTTTCTTTTCAAAGGCTGAAGCAAATGTTGGATCAAATGCTGCACTAACATCTGATGATAACATTCTTGAATTAGCAAGTGTTCTTCTGAGTATAAGTTCTGAATATCCGCCCATTGCATTTAATACTTCTGCTACCGTATTTTCAAAAAATTTTGATCGCATGCCAGTTGCACCAACACTACCTATCTCTTCCTTGTCCACAAGGATTGTGCAGGCTGTTCTCTTTATGCTATCAAACTCAATCATTGCTGCTAAGGAAGTATAAGCGCATACCCTATCATCATGACCGTAAGCCATAATCATGCTCTTATCAATTCCCGCTTCCCTTGCTTTTCCTGCTGGAACCACTTCTAATTCTGCTGAAATAAAATCTTCTTCCTCA
Organism: Sporomusa silvacetica DSM 10669; assembly: GCF_002257705.1. Lineage (GTDB taxonomy): Bacteria > Bacillota > Negativicutes > Sporomusales > Sporomusaceae > Sporomusa > Sporomusa silvacetica. The sequence continues at coordinate 8,237 of NZ_LSLK01000095.1, read as the reverse complement.
ATGTCATATGTATCCTTGATAAGTTTTAAAATCTGTTTTTTTACGGCATCTTTTTCTTCACCTTTTAATGGCTTATTTCCAATAATTACATTAAGTTCTTCGCCTTCAATTACTTTATCTGCCTTCTTTTCAAGTTGTTCGTGTGATAAATGAATGAGCAAATCTGAAATGAACACAACGGGATCTTTCTCATTTTCACCAATTACTATTTCAACAACCGTTCCATCTTTTTTTACTACAACGCCGTGAATTGCAAGTGGTAAAGTAACCCACTGGTATTTTTTAATTCCTCCATAATAATGGGTATCAAGATAAGCTAACTCTGTATCTTCATATAATGGATTCTGCTTAATGTCAAGTCTTGGAGAATCTATGTGTGCCCCTAAAATGTTTATTCCTTCTTCAATTGGATTTTCACCAATTAAAAATAAAGCAATTGCCTTCTTCATGTTTGTAGCATACACTTTATCTCCGGCCTTTAACTTTGTTTTATTTTTTATTATGTCTGCAAGATTTTTATAGCCGGATTTTTCTGCCATTTCCACAGAGAGTTTCACGCATTCTCTCTCTGTTTTTCCGCCATCTAAGAATTTTAAATATTCATTATTGACCGATTCTAATTCCTTCAATTCTTCTTTATCATATTTTGTCCAAACGTTTATTCTTTCCATGAACAAATACCCTCTTTCCTTATTATTTGCACTAACAAGTATTGTATCACATCTCTATTCTGTTCGGAGTTAAAGGATCAAGTTCGTATAAATGTGTAAAAAGTAATTAGGTGCACGCCGTTGCAAGCTACTATTCTAAATACCAGCGCATAAACTACGTAACCCCTATAAGAAATGATTAGATCATATTTAAATGTAGAAAGCTAGCATACCAACGTGATTTTAAAAACCGCAATTCTTTTATGCGTTTGGCACAGCAAGTTGAAAATGGGTAAATTTTTGGAAAACACTAGGTGGGCTTTATTTGATGGTTACGGTTCTTTTGATTAACTCCGTCTTCAAAAAAATACCGCAAATGATGATCAACATAAAATGGCCATCATTTTGCGGTATTTTTATTTTCGTCAAATTACTGCTAAGCAAATTTCTATGAAACTGGCGGTTATTAAAGGGCTTCATTGACAACACGGCACCATCCTGGGTGATAACCGAACTGTCATTTAGAATATCAAAGAAAATAAACACCCCTTGCTAGTCATAAACATATAATTCAATAAAATTATTTCATTGCGATATGAAGAGGTACTTATGCGACCGGTTGTTACAAGTCGGCATGAAGTATTGGATTTCGCCGCAAAGTGGCGCGCAAACTCCGGTGATGTAAAGACCTCTCCTTTATCCTCTCTGGGCCATTGATTTTGTTCCTGTTCAACTTAAGGACATCGAAGTCTTGTACGCCGTTGATTTCAGTCCTGCTCCGATTGTCGGCGAATATGGTATGTCTGAACTCTAGACGCTCCGACCGCAGCCTTGGAAATTAAGCAAATGCTGAATTTCTTTAATACCCGCTAAATTTGAGACAGTAATAAGCATCGTGCTAAGGCAATGTCCAGCAACAACATAGGGGGGATATTATGGCATTGAAAGGAAAAGTGCTGATTGCTCAAGGAGGAGGCCCTACAGCGGTTATCAATCAAACCTTGGCCGGCATTGTTTTAGAATCCAGAAAATATGGGGAAATGACCCGCACTTATGGGGCAATTCATGGAGTGGAAGGTATAGTCAACGAAAATTTCTTAGATCTGACGCAAGAAACAAGTTATAATTTAGAACAGGTCGCAATGACACCTTCATCAGCGCTATGGTCTACACGGATAAAGCCTGACAGCAAATACTGCCATGATATTTTTCAAGTACTACAAGCCCATGATATCAGGTATTTCTTTTACATTGGAGGTAACGATTCAGCTGACACTGTTCGAATTGTAGCTGAAGAGGCCCAGAAGGTTAATTATGCTTTGAGGACCGTTCATGTTCCCAAAACAATTGATAACGACTTAGTTCTAAATGACCACACCCCGGGTTACGGTTCAGCGGCTAGATTTGTAGTTCAAACATTCATGGGAATCAACCTCGATGTCCGAGCCATTAAAGGAGTTTATATAGGTGTGGTGATGGGCCGCAACGCTGGTTTCCTGACAGCTGCTTCTGCTATTGCCCAAAAGTACCCGGATGACGGACCGCACCTTATATATCTGCCAGAACTAGAATTTCATCTAGAAAAGTTTTTAGTAGATGTCAAACGGATATACGACCGTTATGGGATGTGCATTATCGCTGTTTCAGAAGGAATCCGCGATGCTAGTGGTATGCCAATTGTCACTACTTTGCGCAAGAATCTCGAAATCGACGGCCACGGTAACGTAAGTCTATCCGGCACGGGTGCTCTGGGAGATTCACTTGCGCAGCAAGTGAAGGAGCGACTGGGAATTTCGCGGGTCCGGAGCGATACATTCGGTTACCTTCAGCGATCATTTGTGGGTAGCGTTTCCGATATTGACCAACGTGAGGCCCGGGAAATAGGTGAAAGAGCCGTTCAATTGGCTTATTGGAATAATGTTAACGGCTCACTCACTATTCATCGTACCGGCAATTATTCTGTCGATTACCGCTTGGTTGGTGTGGAAGAAATTGCGGCAAAAACAAAGGTAATGCCCGATGAATTTATTAATAAGGATGGTAATCATGTCACAGAGGCCTTTTTGCTTTACATAAGGCCTTTACTGGGGTCTGGACTACAGATACCTTCGCATTTAATGGCACCCAGAGTGCCGAAACTGTTAATTGGTAAGTAAATATGAATTTGCACCGCTATACCGGTTCAGAGAGAAGTATCACTGGTAATAGTGCAAAAACCTCAACCTTTGCGTAATACAGGTTGAGGTTTTTTTGTATATTTCTCTAAAGGTTTTAATGTAATAAATAATTGTTTTTAAATAATAAAGTTATTTTTATAACATGCAATTTTCGACATAATAACTATTCTCCCCTGTACTACTATATAAATAAAGGGGGGATTTCGTATGATTGAGGCTGAAGTATATGACCGTATTGACACTATTTGCAAACTTCTGAACCGCAATGGTGCGTTGAGTGAGCATTTGCTATATTCATTGTACGATGAGCTTGAAATCCTGTGTAACGCAATCCTAGAATCAAAGCGCAATAGCAAACCGCCCTTTACAAATAATCATTTTAGTAAGTGTAGCTAGTTGATTCATCACGACTACATACTTCTAAATATACCAATTACTTTACTTGCAATGGAAACGTTCTCAGCATATATAGGGTCCATTGAATCATTTTCCGGCTGGAGGCGAATGCGTCCTGCTTCATTTGAAGAAGCGTTTTACAGTAACTTCTTCGTTATCAATTAAAGCTACCACAATATCTCCATTGCCAGCGGATTCGGCATCTAACCTTGGTTTATAGCTAAAAACACTTATTGGAATCTTATGGCCCATCCCCTGTTTCTTACATGACACATTCCCCATCGGCAATTCTTCCATTTGACATTATTTTCATATTTCCCTTGACAAATAGCTACATTGCTGATAATTTTAATTAGTATTATGACATAAGTACCTCATATAATCTCGGGAATATGGCCTGAGAGTCTCTATCTGGTAACCGTAAATTACTGGACTATGGGTGAACTAAAATCATTGATGCAAGTTCAGATTTTATTATCTGAGCTTGCATCAATGATTAATAATGCCTATATGACCCAGGCATTATACTGCAGAAAAAAACCAGCAGTAGTTACACTCATGGCTAGAGTGTTACTTCTGTCAGGGTTTATTTTTTTTAAGGAGAGGAGACAATATGACATTTGAAGATCTCTTAGCAGCATTAGGAGTTATTGTTAACGGATTGCCTCAGGGACTACTTGCACTTACTTTTGGCTTTGCATCTGTTCCCACCGCAGCCGACTTTATTGTGGGAGCGATCGGCTGCGGTTGCTGGGAATTGTCGCCCCTATTTCCTTTCAGGCCGAAACTATAACACTGGTAGGAACCATGGGACGCAATATTCAGGAGCGCCTATCAATGGTCTTCTGGGAAGGTAGTATTCTACTGGTTATTGGTTTATTGGGTATTTTTACTAAAATTGTGAATTTTATCGGCCCGGTAATTACCAACGCCATGATGGCCGGAGTTGGCATTATCTTGACAAAAGTTGCGATTGATATGACGCGCCGCAATCCGGTCATTGGCGGAATCTCTATTGTTAGCGCCTTGCTAACATACTACATGACGCCCAACCCAGCCAACAAACTTGTATTTACAATCGTAGTATCGGTACTGGTGGCAACAATTGCCTGTATTCTGCTAAAGCGCCAAAACGAATTATGTTATGATGAATCTCGGGAAAAATTCATTTTTCAAAAACCAATCATAAATACCAATGTCGTTCGTGGCACATTGGGTATTGTCACTCTTAACATCGGGGCAAACATTGCCTTTGGCAATATTACGGCTCAGACAATTGCCAAAACAGATGTCAATTTGGATCATCTGACCATTATCAGCAGCATCGCCGATATGGCCTCTTCACTATTTGGCGGTGGTCCTGTCCAGGCCATCATATCGGCCACAGGTGCAGCACCGCATCCTATGCTGGCTGGAGTACTAATGATGGGACTCATGGCTGTTATCCTGTTATCCAAACTTCTGCCGAAAATTGGCAAATTTGTTCCCAATGAATCAATTGCCGGTTTCTTGCTTGTTTTGGGCGCAATTGTTACCGTACCGGTAAATGCCAGTCTGGCCCTGCAAAGCGGCGTCGGCACACCTGATACAATTGTTGGCGGTGTGACAATGGCTGTAACGGCAATAACCGACCCGTTTTTAGGGATGGTATCCGGGTTAATCGTTAAATTAATGCTTACATTGTTCGCATAGGAGGTAACATACAATGCCTGAAACATACACCCTGAGACTTTGCGGCTTAGAACGAAAACTTCCCATTATTCAGGTATCGCCAAAATTAAGTATTGCCAGTTTTGTCATATTAGGCGATACGGAATTGATTTGCCGGGTTGCACCCGAACTAGTTAAGCGGTTGCCGGAAATTGACGTTATTGTCACGGCCGAAGCTAAAGGAATTCCGTTGGCCTTCGAAATTTCCCGACTGCTGTCGATGAATTACATAATTGCCAGAAAAAGCATAAAGCCGTATATGCAAAATCCCCTGGTTGTTTCGGTACATTCCATTACAACACAAAAAGAGCAAATCCTTTGTCTGGACAATAAAGATGTTCTTACCATCAAAGGAAAACGAGTTGCTATTATTGATGATGTTATCAGCACAGGCCAATCGATTAACGCCGTTGAACAACTCATACACCAAGCCGGCGGCACCGTGACCGCACGAGCTGCCATATTAGCTGAGGGAGATGCGGCTGACCGTACTGATATTATCTATCTTGAAAAACTGCCATTGTTTATCAAAAATTAAAACAAACGTTAGAAAAGGAGTTGCCCCAATAAACGATTGGGACAACTCCTTTTTAAATTCCCCCTGCTCAACCAATCCTCTGCATCTGGAATTGGTGGTTCTTTACAACAAAACAAACCCCATAGGATAAGCCTGCTACGACTCCCTATGGGGTTATTATCATTGTTTCTACAATATTTCGTTGGAAGTGATCTGTACGGAAAAGTCACCTTTACTTGTCCGTTTAATAACGCCCTTCTTACCAGCACCATCAGCATATATAGGCTCCATTGAATCATTTTCCGGCTGAAGTCGAATGCGTCCAGCTTCCTTGAAAAATCGTTTTACAGTAGCTTCTTCGTTATCAATTAAAGCTACCACAATATCTCCATTGCTAGCGTTACTTTGTTGCCGGACAAGCAAGTAGTCTCCGTCTAAGATACCTGCGTTAATCATACTTTCACCCTTAACGGATAGCTACACCATTAGCTATTTCTCGTGCTTTTGTTGATAACACTACATATGAAACGGTCTACGTAAAGCCCGGAGATACTGTTTGGCAAATTGCTGCTAAATACACTACAGATAAAGACGATGTTCGGGAATTAATTTATGAAATTAGGCAGATAAATAAATTAGATAATAACGCGAGGGTTTATCCCGGACAAGTTTTGAAAATGCTGGTTAGATCTTGAAGGATATGACTTATCAGCTTTATTAGTAGATAAATTAATATACCGCAAAATGGTGGCCAATATAAATAATGTAAAGGTGGCTACGGTGTCGCCTATAATCGCCTTGTCAACATATATGGCAATATACTCTCGACTATAGGTGTCGATGAGTGTTAAAGCCTGAAAGCGGGGTGAAGGTCACGCTATTCCTGTATTCCCGGTATTTTAGGAAGCCCGTCGAAGCCCTTCTGAAGCTCTTCATCTGTTGGAATGTGGTCGATCATTGTTCCTTCGTGAAAGGAACTGTATGCCGTCATATCAAAAAATCCTGTTCCGGTTAATCCAAAAAGGATGGTTTTTTCTTCTCCTGTCTCCTTACATTTCAACGCTTCATCAATAGCAGTACGAATGGCATGAGCAGATTCCGGAGCTGGCAGGATGCTTTCGTACTTAGCAAAGAAAGTAGCCGCTTCGAATACCTTTGTCTGCTCTACTGATACTGCTTCCATGTATCCCTCGTGATACAGCTTAGAAAGGATTGGTGCCATTCCGTGGTATCTCAATCCACCTGCATGGATTGGTGATGGAGCGAAGGTGCATCCAAGTGTGTACATTTTGGCCATAGGTGTAATCCTTCCTGTGTCGCAGTAATCATACACATACTTTCCTCTTGTCAGAGATGGACAGGATGCTGGCTCTACTGCGATTAAGCGCGGATTCGCCTTACCTGTAATCTTATCTCTCATAAACGGTGCAATTAGGCCACCAAGATTGGAACCGCCGCCAGCGCAACCGATTACTACGTCTGGATATTCTCCAAGCATTTCCATAGCTTTTTCACTTTCCAATCCGACGATTGACTGGTGGAGAAGTACCTGATTCAGTACGGAGCCTAACACATATTTATATCCCTCTGTAGTAACAGCCTTTTCTACTGCTTCAGAAATTGCACATCCAAGGCTTCCTGAAGTGTTCGGATTCGATGCCAATATCTTCCTTCCGGCTTCTGTAGTGTTGCTAGGGCTGGCGATTACAGTTGCACCAAAGGTTTCCATAATTGATTTACGGAAAGGCTTCTGTTCATAGGATGCCTTTACCATATATACAGTAAGTGGAATTCCGAAATAACAGCAAGATTCTGCAAGAGCGGTTCCCCACTGACCTGCTCCTGTTTCTGTTGTAAGTCCCGTTAATCCCTGCTCCTTTGCATAATAAGCCTGCGCAATAGCAGAGTTCAGTTTGTGACTTCCAGATGTGTTATTTCCTTCAAATTTGTAGTAAATCTTCGCCGGAGTTTCCAGAGCCTTTTCTAGATTGTATGCACGACATAATGGTGAAGGTCGGTAATTCTTGTACATTTCCAAAATTTCTTCAGGTATGTCAATGTACCTAGTTGTATCATCTAGTTCCTGATGAGCCAACTTTTTGCAGAATACAGGATATAAGTCTTCTGGTATTACTGGTTTTCCTGTTGCCGGATTTAGCATAGGATCAGGCTTCTCGTTCATATCTGCACGCAAATTGTACCATTGTGTTGGCATCTGATCCTCAGTTAAATATAATCTGTGTGGAATTTTCTTTGTCATGATAAACTCTCCCTTCATTTATCTAAATTTTGATAAATAAAAAAGACTTTTGCCTCAAATTTCATTGAGGCAAAAGTCTATACATCTGCGGTACCACTCAAATTGATGCGAAAACGCACCCACTTTTTCTGCATACACTATGATATGCACTTCCTTGGTAACGGGTAAAGTTCCCGTCAGGTACTACTAGGCAGCTCTGCTTGTAGCCACTTTTCGTCCTGCCCTCTTAAGGCCATTCAGCTAAGGCTTCCCTGTTGCGATTTCACCACCCGCAACTCTCTGTAAGTGACCAGCACAAAACCTACTCTTCTTAATCATCGGTTTCAATATATGTCTTATCAGCTACAGTATAAGCTTCCGAAAAGATTTTGTCAATTATTTCCGGGACACAAGGGAACGTCAGACCAATGTCATAAAGCTTAACTTACATAATTTTACACGGAACGTTTTTTGTTAATCGGATATTTATTTTTTCTTGAAGGTTCTCTTCGAGGAAAGCTCCTGTCCGGTCGTACGGGGACAAGATT
>NZ_LSLK01000094.1 GCF_002257705.1 Sporomusa silvacetica DSM 10669 | reverse complement strand
ACTTGGCCTTTGTTGCTGTTCTCTAGTATCCAGGATCATCCTTTTTGCCGTACCTTTGGATATAGGCATAAATTCACAGGATTCCCCCACAATAACCTCAAGCGTGCCTCTTTCAAGTCCTTGTTGTATGGCTGGAATAGTGTGAAGTACTTGCCGCATAGCAACAGGATCAATCTTGTTTTTTCTTTCTGTCTTTACTTCAATGGTTAGACAGTCTTTTCCGCCAGTTAACGCAAGTGTGCTTTGATAATCCAATATACCGTTTATAGAGAAAAGGACTTCATCCAATTCAGTAATTAAGAAATCGGTTTCCGCCAGTATTGTCTTGCCGGAAATTCTTTGCTTTACCACTTCCATACTCCGCAAAATTGTTCCACAAGGACAGTTTTCCGGAATAAAACGGCTTACATCCCCGGTACGATAACGGATCAGAGGCATCCCTTGCCGAGTAAGGGTTGTAAAGACTATCTCTCCGAGTTCACCTTCAGGAAGGAGTTGTCCCGTTTCTGGATCAACAATTTCGAAATACAAATCCGCTTCCCTTATATGATAGGCCAAAAGAGCACTGCACTGAACCCCGCCCCCAAGCCCCATTTCCGTCATACCGTAATGATTATAGACCTTACATCCCCATTGTTCTTTCAAGGCCTGGCAGATGGCTTGCGGTACATAATCGGTACTGAGAAGAACACTTTTTATTCTTCCTGCTAATTCTTTTCCCTTACGATGGCGGGCCATGCCCAAGACCTGGGTAGGAATGCCGACAATGGCATTTGCTCCAGACTCTACCGCCGCGGCAATTGCCGCCTCAGGGTCCTGGACTATTCCGTAAGGCAAAGGGCAAGCCTTCAATCGTTTCAACCCTATCCTCAGCAAATCGCCCACACTTCCCGGCAGTTGCCATGGCAGCAAGATGAGAACTCTATCCGATGGCCCAACCAGATTCCGCATACCATGGTTAAAAAAGTCAATGGTTAATTCCTGGTCTTCTTTCGTGAAAAATAGCCGTTTCGGTTCCCCGGTAGTTCCGGAAGACTGAAGCGTGACAATACGATCTATGTCTTTTGGGCTTACACAAACAAATCTCAGTGGATTTTCCTTGATATCTTGAGGATACGTAAAAGGCAATTTGGAAAATTGAACATAATCCATGATCTTTATTGGATTAACTCCGGACAATTTTTCCCGATAAAAAGTACTTTTTTCTTTTGCCAAAGCAACGGTTTGTCGGATCCGGGCAAGCTGGTATTGTTCAATAGCCTCCCGCGACAAGCTCCCCGGCCTAATACCGATCTTATAAGCTATCCAGTCTTCCAGAGGAGTCTTTTCCATCTATTTCCCCGCTTTCCAGGCCAATCATTTTTCACGATACAAGGAATATCAATTTGCCTCCAGAAGCCATTGCTTTTTCATAGGTTGCTGTTACGATTTTGGGACATTTAGCTAAACGATTCATTGCCGGATCTCCACCCCTTATGCGTCTCAAGTTGATGAGGGTTTAGGGGCTCTCTTACAGGCAATCAGTAAAAAATATCCCGGTTTCCATTTCATAACTTGTTCCTTGTTTACATTCTGCTTTTCCGAAATTGGGAATATACAATTCCACAGCTTATCCATCGATCCGAATTTCATTATGCAATCAACTACTAACTGATTAATACATTCCGACTTGTCCTGCCAAACTTCAAGTTCAAAATCATGTTCAATCAGCTTTGCTATCATTGATTGCTTGGAGTCCGCACCCATCAGGCAGGAATGACCAGGAAGAGCATTTTTCATAGTTACGGTTTTATTTTTGAAATAAACATCACTAATAATCAGTCTACCTGTGTCCTTTAATACCCGATAGCCTTCCGACAAAACAAGATCAGCATCCTCCATAAGAGAAAAGCTGCATTCCATCAACACTCCATCCATTTGACCGTCAGGAACGGTTAGGTCTTCTCCTCTTCCTTGCATCAGCGGCAACCCCGGATACGCTTCCTTTCCCTTATTAATCATTACCTGAGAAGAATCGATTCCGAGAACATTCAGCCCATAATTCTCAATCAAAAAGCGAACCGTAGCTCCCGAGCCACAACCGACATCCAGGATATTGGCGTCTCTTGGAAACCTGCAGAACATCATTGCTTCCCTGGTTAACTCAAATCCCCCGGGTCTTAATGTCTCACCGCTTATTTCCTTCAGCATTCCTTGATCGTAGATAGTTAAATGCTGGTTTTTCTCCCGCACTTCTTATTTCTCCTTAAGCCATACTTAAAATATTGAAAAATTGACTTACTTAATTAAAAGCATCTTTTTAAGCCAAAGACTCAATAAGCACTTTCATCGTTCCTCCGCAGACCATTCCCTCGTCTTCGGCAATTGTTCCTGTCATATCAATCTTTTGGATTTTATATCCTCCATCACGGATAATATCAAGCGCTGTCTGGATTACTGCCCCTTCACTACAACCTCCGCCAATACTGCCCAAAATTCTCCCGTCCGGCCATACAAGCATTTTTGCTCCAGCTTTTCTTGGGACTGAACCTTTCGTGGAAATTACTGTAACAACTGCTTTATGCTCGCTTTTCCCCAGGCTTAATTCCTCAAGTACATCTCGGTCGAATTCCGTCCAACTTATTATTGCCGAGTCCTTTCCCATTTTCGGATTTTGAAGCCTTCGGAAGCTAACAACCTCCCCTATAATGGAGAGTGCTATTTCTTCGGGAGTCACTGCTCCTATTTCTAAGCCAATCGGGGCATTTAACTTCTCTAATACGTCCTGAGGATAACCTTCTCTTAGCAATTGCTCTTTTAAACTTTTTACCCGTCGCCGCGAACCAATCATCCCTGCATACGCCCATTGTTTCTGCACTACCGCTCTCAAGCATGCCAAATCGTGCCGGTGACCTCTGGTTACTATCACAACGTAGGTATATGCATTAAAGGTGAGTAAGTCAAAACATTTTTCAAAACTTTCACAGATCACCTGATCGGCATCCGGAAAACGTTCTTTATTAGCAAAGAAGAGACGGTCATCAACCACGATTACAGAAAAACCCAGTTTGGCTGCCAATTCTGTCAAAGGTTTGGCAATATGCCCCCCGCCTAAAACTATCAGTCGAGGCTGAGGGAAAAAAGGTTCTATGACTGTAAGTTTATCACCGGAGTTTTCAATAACTTGTAATTCTCCGCTTGTTAACGCCTGTTGCATATATGGATAAAGGTCGGA
>NZ_LSLK01000093.1 GCF_002257705.1 Sporomusa silvacetica DSM 10669 | reverse complement strand
AATATATTTTGCTTATTTATTCCCCTTAGCATTAGATGATATATTCCACTTTCACTTTTCTCTCTAGCTTGTCTTGGCATTAAATCACCTCGAAACTAGTATAGCATTCTTTTAGTTCCGGGACAAGTAACCTGTCCCCTTGTCCCTTCTTATCGGCGGTCGTAAGACTCCAAACCTCATTGGGTTATCATTGGGTTTGGAACAGGAATGAAAGAAGGGATTTCCATTCCTGCGCTTGGACTCCACGAAGGGAGTAAATACCTTCAGTTAGGTATCTTCTTCTTTACGGGTTGTACATACGGAAGTTCCTGGTGAGTAGGCATGGTCACTTTATAGCCCCCCGACTACTTCGCTAACCACTTCACAGGTCTGCTTTTCGCCGTCTTCACCGAGCTTCGTACCTCAGCAGGATAATCTACTGAATCACGTCGGAGTATTAGGGATGGTCTGCCGATATTCAGTCCATAGCAGGTAATGCTCCTGCCAATTTGAATGTAAAATTCGCTTTATGCGCCTGGTTTTATTGCTCATTTCGGCACAGGTTGTCCAGGAACAGTGCGCACACCTTCAAGTACCGTCCCCTTGTATCTCCAGGTTTTGTTCCCGATTACTGTAAAACTAATGCCGTTACCAAATGACTTGTTGTCAAGGTGACGGCATTTTTGACGCTTACGATTGCTAATAGGTAATATTATCCAATTGTTGTTTGTTCACTAGACTACACCTGAGAGATGAAAAGAGAGGTCAGCGGATTTTGTCCGTTGACCTCTCTTGCTATATAGCACAATTTTTATATCCTAAATACTTAGCCTCCCACTTATCTTGCTTTTCTACTGGACTGATTTGGGAAATATCATCATAATTATAGTCAATTTTCATTTTACCTTCACTATCAAGAAGAAACGTAAGATTTGTCCATGGTTCCTGCCCTTGTATTTTAAACTCTTCCCAAAGTCTCTCAAAGCAATCATATAATGCTTGTTTTAAACTTTTGTAATTACGCTTATCAATGTCAAAAATATCCACTATGTCTAAACTATATATTGGCTTACCATCTGCCTTAGGATAATAGTAAAAATATACTTGGGAGAATCCTTCTCGAACTTCTGAGTATAGTAAAATTTCTGACCATTCTTCTGGAATCATCTGATTTAACAACTCCGCTATTCTAGGATAGAATTCTTCCATTTTTTTAGTTTCCACCTTACTTGCCTCCTTCATAGTTTTTTAAGTTAACTTCATATTTTTTGCCATCAATAGTATATTCAATATCAAATTTAGCAGGTCTTAAAGAATTAGTGTTATAAGTCGGTTCAATTTTAACATTTACCGTTTTCCCATCATTCAAAGCTGTCTTCCATGTATTTTCTAATGCTTTATACTCACTCCTATTTAAAGTAGAATCCATTGGTACTAAATTGTCAATTTCGCCGGAACCTTTAAAAATACTTGCAATTAAATGCCCACCATCGTCTGTAGGTAGCCTATCATCTCCACCAACAGTTCTTTGTGCATATTGATTTCTATCTGCTGCACCCTTTTCTAGATTAGCTTCAACAGATGAGATTCTTCCATTACCATCTGTAGCGTATTTATAACCTTCGCTTGTCGTATATTCTATATTTGGCTTTAAAGCTTTCTTTCCGTCTACCTTGGTAAACTGTTCTCCATATTCAACTGTAGTAGCTTTACCTGAACCCTTTACAACATTAGTAGCGTTTTCTCCTGCTTTTACCTCTTTTGTATATGCCTGTACAAATTTTATTGCTTCTTCCGTCTCAGGAACAAGTTTGATTGCACCTTTCGCTACCGCAACTATTTTCATCCCTGGAATTGCTGCAAAGGCTGACATGGCAGCGGACTCATTATCACCTTCTGCCAGATAAATAACGGCATTTGTACCTTCGCTTACAGGAGCTAATGGCGTAAACCCACCTATGCTTAATAGTTTATGAACATTTTCCGTCACGGAAGCTTTAGGATCATAAATAAAGGTTTCAACAATTCCTGGTTTTTTATCAACTATGACTACGGCAGGGGATAAGGTAGCATCCGTTCCATCCATATTTACTCCAACTGTTTCCTTAGGAATAGTTATTGGACCAGGATTTTTACCATCAATAATTATTTGATGTTCACTCCACCACTTTTTATTTTGCTCTTTATCTATTTTTGACCAAGAATCGTTTACTTCTTTTACTGCAGCATTATATTCTTCCTTGGTAATGCTGCCAGTTTTTAATTCATCTTCCAGTTCTTCCAATTGTGCCTGATATTTAGCATATTGTTCATGAGTCAAATAATTATTCTTCGTCTCACTAGCTGCTACACTAGCCCCAGTCTGAGCATTACCGCCAACTACTTTTGTAGCGGCAGCACCTACAATCGCACTAGCCCATTGCATAGCAGCAGGGTCTTTGATATTTTTCAACTCATTCATTAGCAATTGGTTAAAGCCTGCACCGACAGCGCCAGATGCAAAGCTTCCTCCACCCAGTTTGGCCATCAATCCACCAGCAAAGGCATCTAGCATCGCTTTTTCTGGACTTCCTTCTTTTAATCCAAGATCGCCAATTGCTTTAAATACTTCTTGACCAAATAGATTTGCTAACTCTTGTTTTTCCTGTACGGTCTTCTTATCGAATATCTTGCCCAAGGCATTTACTGTATTCGTTGTATCACGACTCAAATTACTCAGGTCAGTGTTTCCACTACGTACGACAATAGTACCAGCAGATATTGCCGATTTTGTTATACTATCTGCATTTCCACTTGCAGTTACGCCAATATTAGGCGTCAATCCTAAGTCTTTTTTCTCTACATCCTTACCGTTAGCATCTTTTCCTGCGTTGTAATTGACTCCAATGCTGCTCGCGCTATACTCCGCCTTATTCTGAATATCCGAGAATGTTAGTGTACCTGTCGACAGAGCGTTCTTTATTGCTGGAGCCTCACTGCTAATGACCGCACCCTTCAGATCAGTGTTTTTACCTACAGTGATATCAAAGCCATCCTTGCCAGCAAAAATACCTGCTTGATCAGTAACACTGGCGTAAGAAGAGTCGGTTTTACCTTTGCTGATGGAACCAGTTACGCCACCTATTAGTCCAGTGCTAACTCCAAACCCACTACTTTGATTCTTCGCGTTGTAGTCATTAGTATCCTGCTGGCTGGCGATGTTGAGGTTGCTACCGACTTCGATCACAACTTTCTCGCCTTTGACCTGAGAACCGATAATGTTCGTATCGTTACCAGACTTCAGAGTAGCGATGCCGCTGGCATTGATTACACTTTCGGCATAGGTGCCGATTGTTTCATTTTCTT
>NZ_LSLK01000092.1 GCF_002257705.1 Sporomusa silvacetica DSM 10669 | reverse complement strand
AAAAACAAAAATTCTTAGCCACATCAATACCAATGGCCGGACGATTAACCAGCATATCCAACCTCCTGAAAAATAGATTTGAAGGATTATCCATTCCATCATCAAAGATTACAGCCTTGCACGTGAAACGGGAATATACTCCCAACCAGCTAAAACGTAAATGCTTTGAGAATGGATGAATTGTCTGTGTTATGGGTATAGAAAAATCTTCCCGGCTACTCGATCATTCATGTCCTTCGTTCTTCATTATACATCCAACTGATTGTTCGGAGTTTTTCTTTCCCCAAATGGATAACCCTTCTGTACTATATCTTACAAGGGACGGGGGTTGTGTCTTTTCACATAACAGGTTTGCGAGTTAAGTAGACCATCGACCCTGTATTTTGTCCATTTTGCCGGCTTTTTCAAGCCGGTGCCGCCCATCAGCGGGTACGAGAAGATGTAAAAACTGATTCCCTGTCCCCTTGTATATTCGTTTCTTCCCTTGTTTCTTAGTCTATCTACGGTATCGTTTGAAAATTACTTTTACATCTCACATAAATAGGGTATAATAGACATAGATTAATACAGCAAAACGCCCCTGCTGATAACAGGCGCGCTTTGCCTTTGAAATAGGGAGGCTACCTGAGCAAAATAGTGATTGCTAATGGTTTAAGTAATATTATCGTTATGGCGATAATTAACCAGACAATCACTCGTGGAGAAATCCACACGGTATTCACCTCCTTATTCAGTTTGGGACGAGTGGACTCTCGTCCCATTTACATTATAGCGTGGTTTTGGTAAGATTGGTATAAGCGCAGTAAGGCTGGAGCAGCCTCAGATATGCGTTTTAATGAACTGCAACGTGGGATGTATTGAAATTTGTAAGTAGGTTTGGATCAGGTTGTTGCTATAACCGTAACACGTAGTGTACTGTTTTAAATGCTAAAATTAATAGGCGTAAAAAACTCCTAGTGTAGTGCACTCTCGCTATATAGGAGTTTTTTTTAACAAATTTTTCTAAAAAATGAGAAAATCGTATCGCTAAACTTATAATATGTGTGTTAATATAGTAGTATGTATTTATATTTTCTAATCCTACTTACAATGAGATTGATTCTGAGATAAGGAGGTGAGAATTTGTTCTATGAATTAATAATAACGGTATTACTGAAAAAATCAACACATCATTTACAGATGCTGGCACCCATCGGGAATTGGATTAGTCAGGCCCAACTAACCGATCCTCTGTTCAAACAAACCCATTATGACAAAACCTATAAGCATTTTGTATTTAGTAACCTGTATCCCACTGAAAAAGATGGTATCTACCAGCAAGGGCGGATATACGTCCTAACGATTCGCAGTTCAATTGAAGATACCTTAAATCGCATTCATCAGTGCATAAAAAAAAGCCGGGAAAGCGACTATTTTCAACTTGTTGCCTGCGAACAGCGAACGAGACAGTTAGGGCACATTACGGAGCTGCTTACGATTACACCGGCGATTGTGACAATCGACCAGCGGCCATGGGTGCCAGAAGACAATATTGAATTATTGATACAGCGGCTCCATGTTAATGCTGAAAAAAAGTTTAAATCGCTTTATCCTGACTCTCAGGTACAGGAGGGGCAGCCCTTTATCCAGGGTATTACCATTGAGAACCGCAAGCCGCTGGCTACTTCTTATAAAGGCCGCAAATTATTAGGCAATAAACTGCATTTGTTTATTCACGAAGATGAGTATTCACAAAAATTAGCCAACGTAGTCATGGGCTCTGGGTTAGCAGAGAAGGGCTCGAGTCTTGGAGCGGGCTTTTGCTTGGCAAAATACCTCAAATGATGCAAGGAGGTGAAGTTTTTTGATCAGAGATTTGACAGTAGGCTTTCAAAAGGCACAGGAAAAGTTTCCCTCGATTATTCAGGATAACTATAAGCTAAAAGAGGGCGTTTATATCCGTTTGAAGCTGGAACAGAACTGGGAAAGTCAGTCAGCCGCATTTGAGCAAAACCATGTAACCATTGTTCGTAAAGAGGAAGAACCGCAAAATGTTGAACTGCTCAATTGGTTTAAATGCCAGGATTATTTGTCTTCCTTGCTAGACATGAATAAGCCGGTTGATCCCAAGAAACAAGTACATAGTAATAACCCCTTTGCTCTTTTCATAAAAAAGGAAGTTTTTCTGGGAGAAAAACAGGGCAGCAAATATACTTCACAAGAAAATATAAATCGTTACTTACTAGCCACCGGCAGCGATCCAGTGCGTCAAAAATGGTTGGAGATGATACCCAAAAACAAGAATGACACAGATAATAGTCAATTCTTCCAGGATTCTGAATATGAAGTGATGCTGACTTATTTGGATAGTTATGAACGGCTTCATCTAATCGAACAAATTGCGAAGTGGTATCACACCAGTTTTGCAACTCTAACGGAATATATTGGACAACTTCCTTTTAAAAATTATGTGAAACTGTTTTTCACCTTCGATTCGCCGGCTCAAACCTTTGCTTGTGAGCAAATGTATGCCTTTGAATATGTACTGTATACCATCCCCAAGATTTTTAACAGCAATGATTATAATCAATTGGTAGCTGGAAAACTTGTCGGATTGCCAAACATTGATATGACAATGAATAGTAAGAAGCCCTTTATGGAACACAAAACAATGCGCAGTCAGGCTCCAGAACGGGTTATCCTGCAGCAGGCAATGCTGGCCAAGCAAACTACCGAATGGCTGGCAGCGGCTAAGCCCCCCTATACAACCAATAAAATCGGCTATGAGTCAGGGTTTGTTCCGCCAACTGGTCATGTACCACCGGAAGGCACCTTTCATGTCTATATGGATGGAAAGTATAATGAACTCTATGGTTTTGAGAATGTTCCTTTTCCGCCAACAATCCCTGTGCAAGTAGAGTGGCTTAATATTTTGCAGCTAAAAGATCCTGCTGGTGATGAAAAATATTATGGAACTATTCAAGATGCGGAGGTTTTACAAAAAACGATTAGCAGTAGATTCTTTCGTGGACGGATGAATAATTCATTTATATTAAATGAACCGGACGTAAAAGCCAGAGAATTTACCGCTCTTATGGTAGCCTTATATTTGCAAAGCAGGCAGGCTTTTCATGATTGGTTCAATAAGGGGACAACCGTTTCATTACGCGGGATTTTTGCCAAAGTGACTTTTCGATTGCTGGTGGAGCAATTGATCCATGTGGAAACATCACGTATAGCAGAGCTTGCCGATGCTTTCAATCTGCGTTTATCTATCCAAATGGCAATAGATGATAAGGGAGGCAAAATAATGGCAGATCGCATTAAAGAAACAGTAAATTCTTTGCGCAACAAGCTGGTAAGTGAGGAGCTTGCTGTATGCGCAAGTGATGAAGAGTTTTATTTTATGGCCGGGCAATTGGCTTACTACTTAATTAGTCAGTCCAGAGCGCAAAAAATAACAGGCGAGATGTATGAGCCTTTCTTACGGGCAAAAAATGGGCACCAGTTGAAGAAACGACTGGAAGAAGCGTATATGCTTTATAAGCATGAGATTTTGTCCGGTTATCGCAGATTCAATCAGGCTTTTTCACTAGTGCTGGGTTATGTGCCGGAGACCGATAATCAAGGCAGTGTCCGTGAAATGTTATTGGCGGGAATTTTTGCAAATAATTTGTTGTTTGAAAAAACACCTAAGGGAGAGGAATAAGATGACGAAGATGAAGCAGCGTGTTATTGGCTTAATCGGTATTGTCAGCAGGATGGCAAATTGGAATGCTGATTTTACGGGATTACCGAAGACAACGAGTGACGGGAATATTTTCGGCAGCGATAAAGCATTGAAATATAGTATAAAGCGTTTGTGGGAATTGAACGGAGAAAAAGTGCTGTATATTCGTTCCTACAAATTGGGGAAGGGCAAAGAAGGCGAAAAACTGCAGCCCCGGGATTTACAGGAGAGATATCAGCAATTGTTTGGTGAAAGTGTGTCCAAAGATTCGACGATTGTATTGAAACGATTATTCGCATGCGTTGACGTTATAAACTTCGGAGCTACTTTTGCGGTTGAAGGACAGAACATTGGTTTAACCGGTGCAGTACAAATTGGACAAGGCTTCAACAAGTATGATGAGACCAATGTAGAAGTACAGGATATCTTATCCCCTTTTCGCAACTCCAATGAGAAGAGTCAAGAAAATGATGCCACTTCTATTGGCAAGAAAATCATGGTAGATGAAGCGCATTATATTTATCCTTTTACAGTAAATCCGAATCATTATGAAAGTTATATTGGGTTGCCAGGTTTAGATGAGTTTCAAGGCTATACACAGGAAGCTTATGCCGCCTTCAAAGAGGGCGCTTTGCTTGGGGCCACTGCCCTACAGACAAACAGTAAGTCCGGCAGCGAAAATGCTTTTAGTCTGTTTATTGTATTAAAGGAGAATGCACTAGCCTATCTGCCTAATCTAGACCCTTACGTTACGGTATATAAGAAAGAGAATAAAACAATTTATGATCTGTCGGCAATTGCCACGATGGTGGCAGGCATTCAGGAGCAGGTTGAACAAATTGAACTCTACATCAATCCTTATGCAGCAGAAGTCCGTTTAGAGCTTGACGGCCTCAAGCGTTACAATATTATTACGAGGGCGGCGCTGTAACCATGCGTGCACTTCGGTTTGAATTAAAAGGCGAAACGGCATTTTTTAAGAAACCAGACGTCAATAGTTATGCCTATTTTACGTATAGCCATATTCATAAAATAGCCTTGTTCGGGATGCTTGGGGCAATACTCGGTCATGGTGGTTATATGCAGCAATATGATGTTAATTATCCGTTGACTACTAATCGCAAAAAGGCAAAAGAAGTTCAAGTGTTTCCCGAATTTTACGAAGTATTTCAGCAGGCCAGGGTCAGTATCATACCCCATGGCGATCGCGGATATTTTGCTAAAAAGCTTCAGATTTTCAATAACACGGTCGGTTACGCCAGTCAGGAAGAAGGTAAAGTTCTAAATGTACGGGAACAATGGTTGGAAAAACCACATTGGACAATTTATGTGGCAGATGATGATGGGTTGGAAGCCGGTGTTTTTGAGAAGTTAGCGAAATCCTTACTCCATTCGCAAAGTGTATATATGCCGTATCTGGGAAAAAACGATCACCCGGCAGCAATAACTAATCCGGCGCTGGTAGAGGTTAGTCAGGTTGAGCAGGTGGAGTTTATTGACTCACTGCATCGCAGTGACACTCTTTCTTATAAGGCGAGAGGAAAAATTAAGCCTGGGCAAGGCAAAAGCTTTTTCAAAGAATTTATGCCTGTTGCACTTAATGCAGAAAACAACGGGTATGTTTTCCATCCCCTGGTAGTAACCAATCATGAGATTGATCAAGCTTCCATGAGTGAAGACGATTATCGCAATTTGTATTGTGATGGGGAGCGCGTATTGTATTTTATCTAACAGTTATCCGGGATGTAATGCCATCCCGGATATTACTTTAGAAAGGAGTTTTTCTTCTATGGGAATCGGAGACTATCTGATTGACGGCACTGAGATATTATTGGCTCACACGGCGAAGAAGGGAACCGGAAAAGAACCGGAATCACTTGTCGAGCATTCTGATTTAGTGCTTCACTATGTGGATAAGCTTTCGGAGCACAACGGGTTAGCGGCAGCTATTCAAAGAACTGTAGCAAACCTGACCGTGCAGGATGAGCCGCTGACTCTTGCGACTCAGTATTGGGTTGCCAAATGTTTTAGGCAAGCAATATATCTGCACGATTTGGGTAAAATCAATCCCGTCTTTCAAAAGAAAAAAATGTGTAATCAGCAAATAGAAAAGCTATCCCTGCCAGGGGATTCTACTCACGCACTCCTATCTGCGCTGTTGTACCTGGATATTTATCTTACCGAGCTTGATACAGTTGAGTTCCCCGGGGCTAATTCGTCGGTGGGCAGTTTTATGAAGCAAGTGCTATACGTATTTGCTTATGTTATTTCGCGGCACCATACGTATCTGGCGAATATAGAAGAACCGGATGGTGAAGAAACCAGTTTTGAAAAACAGCTGCAGTTGTTGCAGAAAAAAATTCAGCGCTATCCTGGCTATGTACATTACTACCGGTATAAAGAGAGGCTGTGCTCTAGAGAAATCATTGCAGAGATGTTGAAGAGCAGATATCAACGCTTTACTGATACACATTCACCTTTTCCTTTTTATGTTTTAGCGAAATTGTTATATTCCACTATGGCAGCCTGTGATTTTTATGCTACCTATGCCTATGACACAGAAAAAAGTCTGGAGTTTCAGTATTTTAGTAAGAAGCAAGAACTTCGGCCTGTGCTTGAGACCTTTCAAAATACAGAAATCTATCGTGGTGTACAAGAGTTACGCAATAATCCGCAGAACACAACGCTTAGTCCTATTAACAGATTGCGGTCAGCTTTGTTTTTAGATACAGAAAAAGAGTTGCTGCGCAATATGGATAAGCAGTTATATTATCTGGAGGCACCTACAGGCTCCGGCAAGACGTATATGTCGATTAATTTAGGATTAAAATTGCTAAACAGTGAATTAAGGCTTAATAAGTTAATCTATGTGTTTCCCTTTAACGCATTGATTGAGCAGACTAAGCTGACCTTAGATAAGATTTTTCCTGATGAACTGCGCAACCAATACCCCATGCCTGTAATCAATTCAATAACACCTATCATAAGCAAAAAGGAAGAGGCTGCTGAAACCGGCAATGGAGAAACAGAGCCGGAATTTGACTACAAGTCAGTATTGCTGCAGCGGCAAATGCTGCAATATCCTGTGATGCTGACTTCTCATGTTAACTTTTTTAATTATCTGTTTGGGCTGGGAAGAGAGTCAAATTTGGCTTTTACTCATTTGTGCAACAGTGTTGTTATTTTAGATGAGATCCAAAGCTATAAAAATGCAATCTGGAAAGAAATCATTTATTTTTTACAGTCCTTTGCCAAGCTGTTGAATATGAAAATAATTATCATGTCAGCCACTTTGCCTAATTGGGATTCGTTAGTAGCGGGAGAAAGCGATACATGTTCTCTAGTTACTGAGCGTGAACAATATTTTCAAAACCCATTATTTCGCAATCGGGTGCAGCTGCATTTTGAACTTCTCGATAAGAAAGTCATAACGGAAGAGGACTTGCTCGCCGAAGTACTTCAAAAACTCAAAACTCGGCAGGCGCAGGGAAAATCTACCCGCTTATTGATTGAATTTATTACGAAGGGTGCTGCGCGAAGTTTTTATCGGTGCCTGCAGTCAGCGAAGCTGGACATTCCCTTATTTGAACTGACAGGTGATGACAGTAATTTATTGCGAAAAGAAGTTTTACAACAGCTTGGCAAGGATGAAAAAGACAATTTTTGTCGGCCTGATGCCATCGTTGTGGCCACTCAGGTAATTGAAGCGGGCGTTGATATCGATATGGATATTGGCTTTAAGGATATTTCCATGATTGACAGCGAAGAACAGTTTTTGGGGCGGATCAATCGTTCCTGTCTGCGTCCGGATTGCCACGCTTACTTTTTTAATATGGTTAAAACAACGATGATCTATCGCGACGACCAGCGTACGGCATATGATCTGCAAGACGAGGCATGTCAACTGCTGTTGCAGGAGAAGGACTTTAGGGGCTTTTATCAATTGATAATGAAAAAGATCAATGCGGAACGGCAAAAAGCCAATCCGAAAAATTGGTCCTATTTTACCGCCAGTGTTCAACAATTGCAGTTCAAAGACGTAGAGAAGACCATGCAGTTAATTACTGAAAAACAATATACCCTGTTTATTGCTCATGAGGTGACCTGTAAAAATAGGGACGGCGAGGTAGAACAACTGGATGGGGCGCAAGTTTGGGAAGAATTTAAGTCTCTTTTGGCAGATAAGAAAATGGAATATGCAACGCGGATAGTGAAACTCTCACAAATCAAAGAAAAGATGGCTTATTTTACTTTCAATTATGGGATTCAACATAGTTTTAAACAAACAATTCCGCAAAACTATACTGAGGTGGTCGGGTCGCTATATTATGTACCGAATGGTGAACGTTTCATGGAGTTGGATCAAAATACAGGGGCGAAGAAGTTTAACCGTCAAGCTTATACAGATGAGGGGATGTCACTGCTCTTATGAGAATAACAGGCACCATTGTTAATTACTATATCCATTGCAAGCGGCAATGCTGGCTTTTTGCTCATAAGATGAATTTCGAAGATGATAGCGAAGATGTGCGTATCGGGCGCATATTACACGAAATCCGCAGCGAAGGACGCACTAATACGGAGATTCAAATTGAAGGTATTAAAGTTGATAAAATGACTGAAGAGTATGTTGTAGAGTTGAAAAAATCGGATGCTGATGTGGAGGCTACAAAATGGCAGACGCTGTATTATCTGTACATACTCAAACAAAAGGGCTTGGAACGTAAAGGGAGACTGGAGTTTATTGAGCGCAACAAGCAAATGCACAAAACTGCTGAACTGGAGTTGGACAATCGTACAGAACTGGAATTAATTAGGCTGCTGAACGACATAGAAGTGTATTTACAACAAGATAAGCCGGTGCCGGCGATCTATGCTAAGAAATGTGAACGCTGCGCTTACTATGCTTATTGCTATATTTAGGAGGGATGAAGGTTGTCAAAGTCAGCTCCGACTACGCGCTATATACGCACGCCGGGAACCTTAGGGCGTGAAGACAATTCACTAACATTTCGCAATGAAAATGGTATTACGCACATTCCGATAAATGGGCTGAAAGAGCTTTATTTACTAAATGAAATATCCTTGAATAGCAAGCTGTTTACCTTTTTATCAATGGCAAATATTACAGTTCACTTTTTCGATTATTATGGACAATTCCGCGGTACTTTCTATCCCAAAGAGGCTCGGGTGAGTGGTAAAGTGATGCTCTTGCAGGCAAAGGCTTGTTTGGAAAATCGCCTGCCGATCGCAGTTGCCTTCGTTGGGGCGATTGCGGCCAACATTCACGAGGTACTGTACCATTACTTCAAGCATGGCAATAAAGAAATCAAACCCTATTTGGATTGGCTAAAAAATGACGTGCCTGATTTATTGCCTAAAATAAAAAAAGTTCCTACCCTGCTAAGTTTAGAGGGTGAAATCTGGCGGCGCTTTTATGAAACTTTTCAATTGGTTTTGCCTGAGGACTTTGTGATGAATCGCAGAGTGAAGCGGCCTCCTGACAATCCCATCAATGCACTGGTCAGTTTCGGTAACACAATCCTGTATACAAAAACGATATCGCAAATCTATCATACGCATTTGGATCAGACGATCAGCTTTCTGCACGAGCCCAGTGACCGCCGCTTCTCGTTGAGCCTGGATTTGTCAGAAGCATTCAAACCATTGATTGTTTTTCGTACTATTTTTGAAGTTGTTAACAATCGAAGAATTCAGGTCAGTAAGCACTTTGACAAGAAATATAATTACTGCTTATTAAACGAGCCGGGACGTGATGTATTCATTACCGCCATGGAAGAACGCTTACAACAGGTATTTGAGCATGGCACGATGAAGCGAAAAATAAGCTATCTGACTGCGATCAAATATGATGCTTACAAGCTGAAAAAGCATGTTGTTGAGGGAACTCCATTTACACCTTTTCTGGAAAAAGACCGGAGGTAAGCATATTATGGCAAAAAATTATAATTATGTTATTCTTGTCTATGATATTGGTGAGAAGCGTGTAGGAAAAGTGTTTAAGATATGTAAGAAGTATTTGGTTCCTTTCCAAAAGTCGGTTTTTCGCGGCGAAATTACTCCTGCAAACTTAATTAAACTTCGAAGTGAACTTCAAAAAGTCATTGATAAAAAAGTTGATTTTGTAGCTCTTTTTAAAATGACCGGTGATTATGTATTTGATGAAGAAGTTATTGGAGTTCGTCTCCATGATCAAGAATCAATGTTACTGTAATAATTTTCCCAACCGGCATAATCTCTAGGCGAGGCTTGCGCCCAAGAGATATAAGGAATGAAGAGCAATTTTGGGGCAAGTGCCTAAATGTTGCTCGCCGGTTGGAAAAATATTGCTAAACCCTTGTAAACATTGTATTGTATAGCTATAGGTATTTTTGCAAAGCTTGATTTTACTAGCCTTTAACCGTAACATGGATGTATTGAAACAGACGATAGCGCCGGGAGGCCATATATGCAAGATCCTTTAACCGTAACATGGATGTATTGAAACGGCATACAAGGGAATAACCCATGTCGGCATATACGCCTTTAACCGTAACATGGATGTATTGAAACACCGTTTCTAGCTTTTCATAAAAATCTTCTACTGACTTTAACCGTAACATGGATGTATTGAAACCTGGAGCCTGCTGCGCTCTCCATGAGGCATACTCCCTTTAACCGTAACATGGATGTATTGAAACATATAATCCTCGATATCAATATTGTTTTCACCACCTTTAACCGTAACATGGATGTATTGAAACTTTGAATCTCTTGGGAAAGAACTTGGGATAGCAAACTTTAACCGTAACATGGATGTATTGAAACGTCGTTAGCTAATAGCAAAGCGCCCGGGGCGCAACTTTAACCGTAACATGGATGTATTGAAACAAACAATCTTGACCTGTCGTATATTCTCCCGTTCTCTTTAACCGTAACATGGATGTATTGAAACAAGATTAAACTGCTTACCTGGCAACGAAATCTATTTCTTTAACCGTAACATGGATGTATTGAAACGCGGGAGACTGTTTTAAGTAGCACCTTGCCATCTCCTTTAACCGTAACATGGATGTATTGAAACTCCCAGCCAAGTTCGTAATCATTGCGCTCTGGTTTCCTTTAACCGTAACATGGATGTATTGAAACAGTTGTTCGCCTCCTTTGCTATATGTAACAGTGATCTTTAACCGTAACATGGATGTATTGAAACCTGAATAAACTTATTTTCTGTTTCGTTTTTGCTATCTTTAACCGTAACATGGATGTATTGAAACTTAACTACAGCGAACGAATTAAATTGGCAGAAGCCCTTTAACCGTAACATGGATGTATTGAAACAGGGTAAAGACTCAGTAAACTTTGGCATACAATGGCCTTTAACCGTAACATGGATGTATTGAAACGAGTATCCAGAACTAAAGCTAAGAAATCCCGGCACCTTTAACCGTAACATGGATGTATTGAAACAAGAGTCGCAACACTGGAAAAGTACCAAAACATTCCTTTAACCGTAACATGGATGTATTGAAACACAACTGTCCGGCATAAGAAAAGAACAGGAACTCCTCTTTAACCGTAACATGGATGTATTGAAACCTCCAAACAAAGGCCAAGAACGCAGAAGCACGTCTTCTTTAACCGTAACATGGATGTATTGAAACAAGGTTTTGACGATGGTCGCCCTACGTTTGGTACATCTTTAACCGTAACATGGATGTATTGAAACATAAATTCATCCTCGGTCAGCACCGGGCGTATTTTTCTTTAACCGTAACATGGATGTATTGAAACTTGTGCAAGCGTGTTGTAAATCCCTGGCCCACTGCCTTTAACCGTAACATGGATGTATTGAAACCGATAACCTATGATCAAGCTATACCAACTACTGGCCTTTAACCGTAACATGGATGTATTGAAACTGCACATGCATGCGATGGCTTCAAGTACGATCCCACCTTTAACCGTAACATGGATGTATTGAAACATGACAAACGCAATTATAAAAACTATTGTCCCGCCTTTAACCGTAACATGGATGTATTGAAACACTGCTACAGGCGTAGGTTATCTCAAGGCAGATATCTTTAACCGTAACATGGATGTATTGAAACTTTCCAAAATGGAGGGGACTGTAGAAATTGATTCAGCTTTAACCGTAACATGGATGTATTGAAACTCAAGTGTGGTAAATTCAAGTTGCATGGGACAACGACTTTAACCGTAACATGGATGTATTGAAACTCGAGAACAGTAATACAGACTGAGCCGGGAAACCGGCTTTAACCGTAACATGGATGTATTGAAACCCCATAATGCGGCGTCGTCCTCACTGGCAACTGGCTTTAACCGTAACATGGATGTATTGAAACTTTGATTACTCTTGGTCTTGCTACAGGTTTACGCCTTTAACCGTAACATGGATGTATTGAAACTTGTCATACTTGTGTAGGTCATGCAGATGAACTCCACTTTAACCGTAACATGGATGTATTGAAACTAAGAACATCTTATGATTCCAAAGTCTCCTTCTCCCTTTAACCGTAACATGGATGTATTGAAACTATGCAGAGCAAGCTACAGCACAACAGCAGTTTACCTTTAACCGTAACATGGATGTATTGAAACTATGCAGAGCAAGCTACAGCACAACAGCAGTTTACCTTTAACCGTAACATGGATGTATTGAAACTAAAACTTAATCAAGAGTATCATAAGGACGCAATCCTTTAACCGTAACATGGATGTATTGAAACTATGTAAATCTTAGTTTATTAGCGGTTATCTCTATCTTTAACCGTAACATGGATGTATTGAAACCTAACTGCGTCAAGTTGGTTTCCAATTGCGTCAATTCTTTAACCGTAACATGGATGTATTGAAACTAAAAGGTATATCGTTCCCATAACCTTCGATATTCCTTTAACCGTAACATGGATGTATTGAAACATAATATACTCCGCAGGAAAACCTTGCGCCGCAAACTTTAACCGTAACATGGATGTATTGAAACTAGCAAGGGTGGACAAGCCGGTAAAAAGTCCATGGACTTTAACCGTAACATGGATGTATTGAAACGCGGATATCGGCCACGAATTTTTTATCCGGTTGTTTCTTTAACCGTAACATGGATGTATTGAAACCCATAAAAACGGGCTAAAATTCCCACCTTCGTCACCTTTAACCGTAACATGGATGTATTGAAACACAGGTACTACAACAGGTACTGTCAAAGACGATACCTTTAACCGTAACATGGATGTATTGAAACTGCAAATAACCTTCGACGTGCCTGACGCAGAACGACTTTAACCGTAACATGGATGTATTGAAACAGTGATTCATTACGTTCTTTTTTGCTTTCTGCCGGCTTTAACCGTAACATGGATGTATTGAAACGTAGCTTGGCAGATTGAATTGTTATTGTGTATGCACTTTAACCGTAACATGGATGTATTGAAACGCTGAAGGCGTGACCGATAACCTCTGCAAAGGCACTCTTTAACCGTAACATGGATGTATTGAAACTGCCAAGCGGGGAACCTTCCTCCGGCTTGTTTGATCTTTAACCGTAACATGGATGTATTGAAACAAAACATTCGTACAATTTGTCGCTACTGCTACTGTTCTTTAACCGTAACATGGATGTATTGAAACTTGGTTTCGTCAGTAATTTCAGTTAGGGCCGCGCATCTTTAACCGTAACATGGATGTATTGAAACTCAGAAATAAGGATATCAGCACGCGAGCCTGTTAACTTTAACCGTAACATGGATGTATTGAAACATGTCAAAAATCAGCAAAGGCTATTAACCTTCGATCCTTTAACCGTAACATGGATGTATTGAAACTTGAGAATCTACTCTCTCACTGGCTTTTGGATCTTCTTTAACCGTAACATGGATGTATTGAAACCCCATAGGGAGCTTGATGATATGCTCTCCCTTATGCTTTAACCGTAACATGGATGTATTGAAACCTGTCATAAGCAATAATTTCTATGTCAACATGTCCCCTTTAACCGTAACATGGATGTATTGAAACTTCCTTATCCTCAACAATCTTAATCCCGAGCACGCCACTTTAACCGTAACATGGATGTATTGAAACTCGGATCTGGCCTCCTTCCGATAAGGCAGTTCCAGCTTTAACCGTAACATGGATGTATTGAAACGTAGTTCCTGGTTCTGCATCTGTGCTTTGAGTTGCCGCTTTAACCGTAACATGGATGTATTGAAACCGGTGACCAACAACGGTTTTGGCGGTCGGTGTCATTCTTTAACCGTAACATGGATGTATTGAAACATCGTTTTGATTTTCAACATCGGTTTCTTTCCCCGCTTTAACCGTAACATGGATGTATTGAAACGTCTGATATGGATATAAAAACCCGTCCGAATCGTCTTTAACCGTAACATGGATGTATTGAAACACACCAACACCCGGAGAAGCAGCGACTTCACCACCTTTAACCGTAACATGGATGTATTGAAACCTATGTCAACTGAGCGCCCAATCGCTAAACTAATTCCCTTTAACCGTAACATGGATGTATTGAAACCTGTTAAACACAATTCGGTCAGTTGAAGCATCTACCTTTAACCGTAACATGGATGTATTGAAACATCGCAACCTGATATTGTTTTAATAGTTCTTGCTCCTTTAACCGTAACATGGATGTATTGAAACGAACAAACTAGAGTAAGTTTATAATCAACAACGTTCTTTAACCGTAACATGGATGTATTGAAACATCAGATCAAACCTGTTTAGGAATGGTGCATATTGCTTTAACCGTAACATGGATGTATTGAAACATTAGCCCAACAGTGGCCCCGGTAATTGCCGTAATACTTTAACCGTAACATGGATGTATTGAAACGGTATCTGATAGTCCCCATCTTCACGCTCATGTCCTCTTTAACCGTAACATGGATGTATTGAAACGTGTAGGGGCTGTCAGGGGCCGGAATGGTTGCCATCTTTAACCGTAACATGGATGTATTGAAACCCATCGCGACAGTAACAATTTTACTTACCGGTGCTCCTTTAACCGTAACATGGATGTATTGAAACTGGTGTCTGCATCGGCATCCGTGGCAACTGCTGCTACTTTAACCGTAACATGGATGTATTGAAACAATATCCTGTAAGCGCGGTTTTCAGCTTTTCGATTTCTTTAACCGTAACATGGATGTATTGAAACATAGCTGAGTCATAGAAGTTGGATTGGCTGAAGATCTTTAACCGTAACATGGATGTATTGAAACTCCCTATTGGCATTTGCCCTTAAGGTCAGCCAAGGACTTTAACCGTAACATGGATGTATTGAAACAAAGATAAATCAGTTGGGACAATCACGGTTTGGCCTGCTTTAACCGTAACATGGATGTATTGAAACTCGTCAGTCAGTGGTATTCCATTGAAATGCGATGATCTTTAACCGTAACATGGATGTATTGAAACTTAATACCGTCGATCATGCCGCGAAGTTCGGCAACTTTAACCGTAACATGGATGTATTGAAACATAATTAAGCGGTGTAAGGCTAAAACGGTAGCCTCTTTAACCGTAACATGGATGTATTGATACTAGATATCGCCAAAAAGAGAATTGATTGTATCATTTGCCCATTATTTTGTATTATACTTTCAGAATACGAAGCAGAAAGAAGGTTTTTATCATACGGAACATAATCTTTGACGTTGACGGTACTTTATGGGATACAACGGAAGTGGTAGCTCAAGCCTGGAACAAGGCAATTTCTGAAGTCGGCGGAACTGCGGCAGTGGTAAGTGCTGCTGTGTTAAAGAAAGAGTTCGGTAAGACGATGAAGGTCATCGCCGATAGTTTATTTTATGATGCCGATGAGAGAACTAAAGAGTTACTAATGGAAAAGTGTTGCATATATGAGCATGAGGCACTGGAAGAAAATACGGATAACCTGCTATTTCACGATGTTGTAGAAACCATAAAAAAACTTTCCGAGAAATATCGTTTATTCATTGTAAGTAATTGCCAAGCGGGCTATATTGAATTGTTTATGAAAAAGGCGGGTATTGAACTGTATATTAAGGATTGGGAATGCTTTGGCAACACTGGCAAAGGAAAAGGCGAAAACATCATGCTACTAGTGAAAAGAAACAATTTAACCGATGTTGTATATGTTGGCGATACTCAGGGGGATTATGAGGCAACACAAATGGCCCAGATTCCTTTTATCTTTGCAAAGTATGGTTTTGGTCATGTGGAAAACTATGAGAGGGCGATCAGTAGAATAAAAGAGCTGCTAAATTTGTAATTATGGTGGGGGACGGGGGACCAACATTCACCCCAGTAATAGCAAGGCTTCGTGAACACTCACGAAGCCTCTTTTTACGCCTAAAAACAGGTAAGAAATATTAAATCGTTGCTGCTTTTTTATCAAAAATTACAACTACTGGTAAATAATATTATGTGAAATAATCCCCTGTGTTTTTTTTTGCTTTTCGTACACACTAAAATTGCAAGCAAATTATAGATTAAGGGGGCAAAACATATGTCAGAGTATAAAGGCCGCCTTACTTATGCAAAAGGCACCTATATGGAATTTGTCGTTGCTCCTAACCAAGATGTTGATTTTGGCAATATTTTAGTTGTTGAAGGAAAAAACCAGGATCGATTTTATATTCGAGCGTATGACTTTAAGATTAAGTCGCGCTGGTCAGGAATGAATGGTGTCAGCTATTTAATGAGCAAACTTGATGAAAATGGGCAAGTGGCTAATCAAGAAGAGCTTGATTTTTACTTGGGCGGTAACCATACTGTAAAAATTGGCATTGCCGAACAGCTTTGTTATGTTGATGCTGAGGGGCAGATATTTAATCCTAAAACTTGTCCTGATTTTTTTTGTGAAGTTCGTGGTTTAGCTGCCGATGATACCGCTTTATTAGCTGAAATGAAGGGTGACCTCGAAATTGGTTATTTAAAAAGCGGCCGGGAAGTCCTTAAGTTACCTGTCGGTATATTTGGCTCTAAAGCCATCACCGAACATATCGGCATTTTTGGCACAACTGGATCAGGAAAAAGTAATCTTGTAAAAGTGCTTTCCAGTTCGATTATTGACAGCAACAACTATGGGTTGCTAATTTTTGATGTTCATAATGAATATTACCGCGATTTGTCACTCCATCCCAAAGTGAACGAACGACTAGTGGTTTATAATACCAACCCTGAACCTGAACGGAGAAATGTTAATAAACTTGTGCTGAACTATAATGAAGTTGATCCGGAAGATATTACAGCTTGCGCAACATTCAGTGATCCGCAGCTTGATGCTATCTATAAGCTGTCGTCTGTTTGGCAGGATCGCTGGATGGAGTATATTTTAAAATATGATGCTGAGGATATTATTGAAGAAATAGCCGGTTGTACCGGTCAGAAATTTCAATCCCGTACAATCAGTAAGATCAAAAGTATTTGCTGGAATCTGGAGCAAGAGTTGAATATTAATGATGAAATCGGGGATTCTGGAGAAATAACTGCTGTTGGGCAAATGCTAAAGGATTTGGAACAAGGTAAAGTGGTATTGATTGAACTTAAAAATATCTCCCCTGTCGGTGAGCAGGCGTTGTCAACCTTGCTGTCAAAAAAGCTACTGCACCATTATGCTAATAAGTCCGAATTGGCACGTTCTGAGGCTAAGCCAATAATGATTGTGCTTGAAGAAGCGCATCGTTTCCTGGGTAAAAAAGAGCAAAGCACTCAAAATGTATTTGCCAGACTAGTTAGCGAAGCCCGAAAATTTAATATTGGGTTATGTGTTGTAGACCAACAACCCCGCCTACTAGCAGATAAAGTATTGTCACAACTAAATACCTTATTTATATTGGGCCTGGCTTCCAAAGCGGATCGAGGTAAACTTGAGTCTATGTGCCGTAAGGATATATTGCAGCAGCGCAATGAAATTAAAAATCTGGATTGCGGGGAAATGATTATCGCTACAAATTATATGCGCTTTGCTGCCCCGGTAAAGGTTCACAAATTTGAGGAGTATTTAACCCGCGTTTATAGTGACATGCCTGTATCGCCCGTACCTGTAGCGATCGCACAACCAGCATTAGCAATTTGAAATAGAGTCTTTACTGAAATCCCCTTCTCATGTACTAATTAGCCTATTGTTAGGCATACATTGGTATATGAGGGGGGATTTCACATGTTACGCCGTAAGGGAAGATTACAATCTTTGGCTGGCCTTTTGGAAATACCACAAGATATTGTGATGGATTTGCCGCGGATAACGATGCTTGGCAATAAACAACTGTTAGTTGAAAACCACAAAGGGATAATTGAATATACCCCTTCACTTGTTCGGATAAAACTCAGTCAGGGAGAATTGTTAATTTATGGCCAAACGTTAACCTTGGGAAATCTCCAAGCTGAGCAAATTCTAGTTGAAGGTGTGGTGCAAAAGGTTAATTATGATATTTAATGCGAATTACCTGCGTGGCGCCGTAAAAATCCGCCTGAGCGGTTCTATGCCTGAGCGATTTATTAACCTTTGTATTGTTGAACATATTTTACTATGGGGTATCACTAAAACTGACGAAGATTTGATTGCTTGGATCAGGTTGGATGATTTTTTTCGAATTCGACCCTTGGTACTATGTAGTCATATCAAAGTAAAAGTATTGACATATCGCGGCTTGCCTTTTGTTATAAAACGCATCAAACAACGGAAAATGCTGCTGCTCGGAGCTATTTTATTTTTTGCTTTGCTCTATACCCTGTCTTCTTACATTTGGTTTGTTGAGATTACTGGTCTTAAAAATATACCTGATCAAGGAATAAGAACTATTGCCGAGCAGTATGGTTTGAGGCCAGGTGCCATAAAAAATAATATTAATAGCAAAGCGGTTGAACGGGAAATAGCATTACATGTTCCTGAAGTAGCGTGGGTTGGAATTAATTTTACCGGAACCCGGGCAGTTGTAGAAATCGTTGAAAAAACCATGCCTAAACAGGAAGATAAAGCCCCGGCGCACCTTGTTGCCAGCAAAGATGGTGTAATTACTGAAATCATTGTTTTAGCCGGACAGGCGGCAGTAAAAAACGGTGACACCGTAAAGAAAGGTGATTTGCTAGTAAATGGGTTTGCTTTTGAACCTGCACCAGTTGCACTTGAAGGTCAGCCGCCAATTAGTAATGTACCAAAGGAACTTCGCGCCAGAGGCATTATCAAAGCCCGGATATGGTATGAAGGCTATGCGGAAACCGAATTGAGTCAAACTACAGTTACCCGTACCGGTAATCAGCAAATAGCAGTAATTATGAAACTTGGCAGCTCTGAGGTATCATTTAATGAACTGCCAGAGCAGCCATATCCAGAATTTGAAACCGAGATTATATATAAACAATTGCCACTATGGAGGAATAGGGAGGTAGTTGTCGAATCAACTATTACAATATACCGAGAAATAAACACAGAACATAAAGAAAAATCGTTTGAAGATGCACGCAATGAGGCTCATGCCAAAGCTATCCAGGCAGTGCAAAGTAGTATTCCTGAAACAGCTCAAATAGTATCGCGCAATTATGAAGTATTAAAAACTCCAGCAGAGGACATAGTTAGAGTAAAAGTAAATGTAGAAACCATCGAAGATATTGGGCAAACTATAAATATTTACCACTGAATTATTCTAGTAGGGGGCATTGTTTATTTGGAAAACCGAATTAATTTTGTAGATACTAAGGAAGCTATTGCTGTTTTAGGAAGAAATGACGAATATCTAGGGTTAATTAACCAACATTTTTCCTGTAGAATGACAGCAAGGGGAACCGAATTAATTTTGGATGGCAAAGATGGTGAAGTCGAGCAGCTTACTCGTTTGTTTAATGAGCTTACTTATCTGTACAGAGAAGGCAATCCGGTAACAAGCCATGATGTACGGTACAGTATTCAGATGATTCTTGCTGGTCAGGCGGATTTTCTTCACCAAATGTTTGCCGATACTGTTATGGTCACAGCCAGAGGTCGCCATATTAAGCCCAAAACCCTTGGGCAGAGCCACTATTTAGAGGCCATTCGCCGCAATCATATTACCTTCGGAATAGGGCCGGCAGGAACAGGGAAGACTTATCTTGCAGTTGCTATGGCAGCATTTTCCTTAAAAAATAAGCAAGTAGAGAAAATCATTTTGACTCGTCCAGCAGTGGAAGCTGGCGAGAAGCTAGGTTTTCTACCTGGGGATTTGCAAGAAAAGGTTGATCCTTATTTACGACCTTTGTATGATGCTCTCTATGATATTATGGGTGCAGATACTGTACAAAAGTATATGGCGAAAAATATTATTGAAGTGGCACCCTTAGCTTATATGCGGGGACGAACACTTGAGGATTCATTCATCATCTTGGACGAAGCCCAAAACACGACAGCCGCGCAGATGAAGATGTTTCTAACAAGAATAGGCTTTGGTTCAAAAATGGTAATAACCGGTGATATAACTCAAATTGAT
This sequence comes from Sporomusa silvacetica DSM 10669, assembly GCF_002257705.1. GTDB lineage: Bacteria > Bacillota > Negativicutes > Sporomusales > Sporomusaceae > Sporomusa > Sporomusa silvacetica. The sequence goes on along the minus strand of NZ_LSLK01000092.1, from coordinate 68,907 downwards.
TTACCAACAGGGGTTAAATCAGGACTTAAGCATGCCCAAGCTGTGCTGGCAGGGGTATCTGGTATTGAACTGCTTACTTTAAACGAAGGTGATGTAGTACGACATGAAATAGTCAGCCGTATCATCAAGGCTTACGCACAGTATGATCAAAAGCAATAACTATACGCGTTGGTTCTACAAAACACTGAGCAGTGGTTTGGAGTGAAAGAAAAGATGATATCGGTTAATAATAAGTTACGGGATTTGTTTGCGCAGCCTGTCAATATACAGACCCATTCAATAATACGCCGAACCGTGGTATTTTTCGTTTTCTTTGCCTTATATATGCTTTGTTTATCAGCTGATTTTATTCCAGAAAAAATATCGATGCAAATTGGTCAGGTTAGTGATCGGGATGTAATTGCGCCGAGAACAGTGTCTTATATTGACAATGTTAAAACTAAGAAACTTGAGCTGGAAGTTATGGCCAGTGTGGCCAATGTCTATGATATGGATATTGCTGTCATGGCAAAAGCCGAGGATGATGTTAAAACCATTTTTCGTACAGCGCAAGCCATTCAACTAGACAAAACACTGACAACTGAACAAAAAACGGGGAAACTTACCCACGAGTTACCAGTTGCATTGTCTAGTACAGTGGTTGCCGGGCTGGTGAATTTGGATGATACTGGCCTATTAAAAACGGAAGATTATACGAAATCTATCTTACGCAAGTATTTACAACGCGGCATCAGAGATGATGACATTGATATCGCCAGAAAACAGGTAGTGCTTGAGGCAGAAGAATTAGGTCTTGGTAAAAATGCAGAAGCTGTTGTAGCTGGTATTGCACAAACACTTATTAGGCCTAATTTTATTCTAAACATTCGTGAATCAGACAAACGCAAGCAATCGGCGCTGGCTAATATTGAATCTGTGCGGGAAACTGTTCGCAAAGGGCAGATCTTAGTAAGACGTGGTGATATCGTAACTAGTGAACAGATTCATGTTATGGAAGAATTAGGGTTATATGCTGGAAATATCAGTGAAGTAAGGGTTTTGGGGCTTACTTTGTTTGTGCTGTTAGTAATGGGGATTTCCTTAGGCTATTTATATCGCTTTGCCTACCCTATTTATAATAATAATATGCACTTAATTTTATTAGGTTTAATCGTTTTAGTTACCTTGCTGATTGCTAAGGTTGCTCACTATTATTCAGACTTTGCCGCGCCAATTGCGGCTGGGGCACTGTTAACGGCCATTTTGATTGATCCCCGGGTAGGGCTCTTAATCAGTGTGATTATGGCTATGTTCTTTGGTGTGATTGTGGATCATGACCTGCGCGCAGTAGTTGCTGCGCTTATTGGTGGTATGGCTGGGGTTTATAGTGTAACCAAAATGGCTCACGGTTATAGTCTCGCGAGGGGTGGAGTCTGGATTGCGGTAATTAATTTCTTAGTAATTGGTTCAACAGGTCTCATCCAACAGCTTAATGGCACAGAAATACTATTTCAGGGAATGCTTGGTGCCATTAGCGGGATTGCTTCCGCAGTAATTACTACAGGTATTTTACCTTATCTAGAGCATGTTTTTAATATTACTACGCCAATCAAGCTGCTGGACTTGGCAAAGCCTAATCACCCACTATTGCAGCGGCTGTTACTAAATGCTCCGGGGACGTATCATCACAGTGTACTTGTGGGCAATTTGGCGGAAACCGCTGCTGTAACGGTTGGGGCGGATCCGGTGGTTGTAAGGGTAGGCGCTTATTATCATGATATTGGTAAACTTAAAAGGCCGTATTTTTTTATTGAAAATCAATCAGGTTGTGAAAACCCTCATGACAAAATTGCGCCGTCACTTAGCACGCTCATTGTTATATCCCATATCAAAGATGGGTTTGACTTGTGTAAGGAGTACAAATTACCACAGGTAATAGTAGATATCATTCAGCAACATCATGGTACTACACTGGCGTCCTATTTTTATAAACGAGCTACGGAAACTGAACATGGTGAATGTGTTATTGAGTCAGACTTTCGCTATGAGGGACCGACACCACAGACCAAAGAGGCAGCCCTTGTTATGCTGGCCGATTCCTGTGAAGCGGCAGTGCGCTCCATTAGTAAGCCTAACGTTAATCGCATTGAGGCCACTGTACGAAAAATCATTAGGGAAAGACTGCAAGATGGGCAACTTGATGAATGTAACCTAACGTTACGCGACCTTAAGATTATTGGCGATGTGTATATTCGACTATTGTCCAGCATGTTCCATAGTCGAATTGAATATCCTGAAGCTCTCAAAGAGCTTGAGAGGAGAAAAACTAAAAGTGGAAATAGTAATAAACAACCAGCAGGGAAAGATGATAGTAACCACTGCAATGGAACAAATGTTGATGCAAGTGTTAAATAAAGCGGCTGATGTTTATGGACTCAAGCCGCAAACTGAGGTAAGTGTGGTGCTGGCTGACGATGAATATATTCATCAGCTTAATCGTCAATACCGTAATAAAGATGCACCTACAGATGTATTGTCATTTGCTATGAATGACCAGTGTGCAGGCGACCATGAGCCTGATATTACCGATACTCCTGATGATATTGAAATTTTGCTGGGAGATATCGTAATATCACTGGAAACCACCGCCAGGCAAGCTGAAGAATTCAATCATAGTTTAGAACGCGAACTAGCCTATCTGACTGTCCATGGGATGTTGCACCTCTTAGGCTATGACCATGAGGTTGAAGCAGAGAGAACTGAAATGCGTCAGGAAGAAGAATACGTTTTATCACTACTTGGTATTACCCGGGAACAATAGGTGCTACTATGCAGATAATAATGGCTTTTCGGTACGCCATAGCTGGTATTATTTACTGTGTGCGCAGCCAGCGTCATATGAAGGTTCATTTGTTGGCTGCCCTTGGGTCATTAGGGTTAGCATGGCGGTTTGAGCTAAGCGGAATCGAGTTGGGCGTTTTATTTTTGACGATTGCCGGCGTCATTACGGCCGAAGTATTTAATACGGCATTAGAAGCTCTTGTAGATAAAGTTTCACCTGAGTTTCATCCGCTGGCCAAGATAGCCAAAGATGCTGCTGCAGGAGCCGTTCTCATTCAGGCAGTAGCTGCTTTAGGTGTTGGCTATGTTCTATTTTGGGACAAAATGCTAAAATAGGTGGGGAAGATGATGGAGGAACTGGTTAAGGCTGCAATTAGCGCTAGAGAAGAAGCTTATGTGCCCTATTCGGGATTTAAAGTTGGGGCGGCAGTACAAGGGAAAAGTGGCCGCATTTATAGTGGCTGCAATATTGAGAACGCTTCCTATGGATTATCGAACTGTGCCGAACGTACTGCGATTTTTAAGGCAGTATCAGAAGGTGAACAAGAGCTTATTGCCATAGCAGTAGTGGCTGATACGTCAGGTCCGGTGTCACCATGTGGTGCTTGCCGGCAGGTTATGGCTGAGTTTGGTATTAGGCAAATTATATTATCGAACCTAAACGGTAAGCAGCGGACGGTTACCATCGAAGAACTTTTGCCCTTTAGTTTTGCCAAAGGTGATGTTATCAGTTAAGTCTACTTTATAAAAGATGGTGGGAAAAATAATGAATGAAGAAAACTATAAATCAGGTTTTGTCGCGGTTATTGGCCGGCCTAATGTTGGTAAATCAACGCTGATGAATAATTTGATTGGTCAAAAAGTGGCCATTATGTCTGATAAACCCCAAACAACCAGAAATAAAATTATGGGTGTTCTTACCCAAAAAGATGCACAAATCTTATTTATTGATACTCCTGGCATGCATAAACCCAAACACAAGTTAGGCGAATACATGCTCAAGGAAGCGGAAGGCTCTCTGCGGGATGTAGACGTTATTTTATTTGTGGTCGATGTTACTGCCGAAATGGGAGCAGGAGAACGCTATATACTGGATAACCTGGAAAATGTTCGTACACCAGTTATTCTTACAGTAAATAAAATAGATAAAATTGAAAAAACAAAATTGTTTGCTATTATTGAAAAATACACAGCACAATTTAAATTTGCCGCGGTAGTACCGATTTCGGCACTTGATCACACCAATTTTGAAGGTTTGGTTAGTGAGATCAAATCACATCTTGAACCGGGTCCACAATATTATCCCGAAGATATGATTACCGATCAGCCCGAACGTCTTGTCATTGCCGAGCTTATCAGAGAGAAAGTGTTACATTTAACCAAAGAGGAGATTCCTCACGCTATACTTGTTGACATTGAAGAAATTGTTACCAGACCTAATGATAATTTGTATGTTAGAGCTGTAATTTATGTTGAACGTGATTCGCAAAAAGGAATTGTTATCGGTGCCGGTGGTCGTCTGCTTAAAGATATTGGCCGCCTGGCCAGGGGGGATATTGAAAATCTCTTGGGCTCTAAGGTATATCTTGATCTATGGGTCAAGGTAAAAAAAGATTGGCGCAACCGGCCTAATGTGTTAAAAAGTTTTGGTTTTGAGTAAATTTATACAATAAAACAAGCTACCGCTTTTTGCGGTAGCTTATTTCAATTATTGACCAATACGGCGCATAATGGTATCATTTGTAAGAGAGGTGAATAAATGAAGTGGTCTTCTAAATATTTTATCAATGGATTAATTGTAATTGTACCTATCGCCATTACAACCTTTGTAATTATTAACATCTTTTCATTTACTGAGCAGTTGCTAGGTCAATATCTGCCGATTCATTTTCCTGGATTGTCACTAATTGTCGTGTTATTTTTGATTGTCATTGTTGGTTGGCTATCCTCACATTGGCTTTTGCAAAAAGTAATTGGGTATGGGGAACGCCTGGTAGGCTCAATCCCGGTGGTAAAATTTATTTACAACAGTGTAAAACAAATATCAACAGCTGTATTTGAGTCTCAGGAACTGCTAAAACACGCAGTATTAGTACCCTATCCACATCCGGGAGTTAAGGCACTAGGCTTTGTTATGCCTGAATTATCGGTGCCATTGGCTGATAAATTTACAGAAGAACATGTGTGCGTTTTTGTTCCCATGAGTCTTAATCTGACCTCTGGCTTTAATATTATTCTGCCCAGTCGGGACATAATACCTTTAGACGTAACAAGCGAAAGTGCACTGCAATATGTTATTACCGCCGGTGCTATTATGCCACGCAGTAATGATTCCAATAACTAGGGAGAGATGCTTTATAGATTCGCCATTATTCAGTTCGGTTAAGTTGGCGGCCGCTCTGTTACTTGTCTTAATTAATGGTTTTTTTGTATTATCCGAGTTTTCATTAGTCAAAATTCGTAAAATTCGACTGGAAGAACTTGCTCAGCAAGGTAATGCCCGGGCTAAACTAGCTTTAAAAGTAGTATCCTCACTTGATAGCTACCTTGGCGCCACGCAACTTGGTATTGCTTTATCATCCTTGGCACTTGGTTGGTTGGGTGAACCGGCTGTTTCCTCTTTGATAAAACCTATTTTAATGAATTATTTTCCTGTTTCAGAAGGGCTGATTACTACAGTCAGTATTACCTTGGGATTTATTAGTATTACATTTTTTTACATTATTTTAGGCGACCTTATTCCAAAATCAATGGCGGTGCAACGCTCGGAAAATATGGTGTTGTCTTGTATATGGTTACTCTATATTTTCCACAAAGTTAGCTATCCGATTATTATGCTGTTTAACCGTACAGCTAAATTGCTTTTAAGCGCAATTGGAATGAAAGCAGCTAGTGAAGCTGATCTGGCTCATTCGGAAGAAGAATTACGGATGATTGTCAGTGCCAGTCATCGCGGCAGCGTACTTAATCAGATGGAAAGCGAACTTATTGACAATGTTTTTGATTTTGCTGATCGTTTAGCGCGGGAAATTATGGTGCCAAGACAAGACATGGTATGTTTGTTTACAGACGATCCATTTGAGGAAAATATGCGAGTGGTACGGGAAACCGTGCATACGCGATATCCATTATGTGTGGAAGACAAAGACCATATTATTGGTATGGTTCATGTTCGTGATTTGATGGATTTTGATATGTGCGCACCAGGGGAGCGTGACTTAACTGCTATCGTTCGGGAAATACTAGTAGTTCCTGAAGGAATGTCAGTAGCTCATCTGCTGCAAGTTATGCGTCGCAAGTGTACACACCTGGCTATTGTTGCGGATGAGTATGGCGGTACAGCCGGACTTGTAGCGCTGGAAGATGTGATTGAAGAGATTGTTGGTGATATTCAGGATGAACATGATGAGGTAGCAGATATTGAAATTCAACGTCTGTCTGATGGTAGTTATGAATTTGACGGTGGAGTTCTCTTGGATGATGTGACTGAACTTCTGAATATTCGTTTGGAAGATCATGAGGAAGATACACTAGGTGGGTATATATTTGGAATGTTAGGACGTCGCCCAGAAACTGGTGATATAGTAAATATTGGTGACTATTCATTTGAGGTACTTCATGTTACCGGCTTCCGAATTGTAAGAGTTAAGGCAGTGCCGCTTTTTCCAGAAGCTGCGGCGAACGATAGTTTGGAATAACTTAATAGATTATGTGGCTAGTCCTGTTTGTCAATATAAGTTGAAGGGATGATGTCGAGTGTTATTACGGGAGACTTTGTGGGAGATTTTTTTTAGTACCGGTAATATCGATGCTTACCTTGCCTATCGCGCTTGTTCAGATTGTCATTGTAGCAACCAACAGCAGTCAGACGATGAAACCACACAATCACTACTTGCAGAAAAATATTTTTCAAAAGATTTATTACGTGAGGTTAAATGGCATTAGAGTATCCGTCAGAAGCCATTCTATTAGCAACACGCGACTGGAGCGCTGCTGATAGAATGGTCACTTTGTTTTCCCGAGAGCGCGGCATTGTTACTGTGATGGCATATGGTGCCCGCAAACCTAAAAGTAAGTTGAGTGGTGGTCTCCAGCCGTTTACTCATTTAAACTTGTTACTGGCTGGCGGCAAAGGCATGGACTTAGTTAGGCAGTGTGAAGTTGTAACTTCATTTCGAAAAATCCGGGAAGATTTAACCAGACTAGCCTATGCTAATTTCATTGCTGAATTAACGTTAGGGCTATGGCCACAGCAGCAGTCTGAGCCAGCAGCATTTGATATGCTGTTAGCAGTGCTAGCGCTCCTGGCAGAGCGCAACCCGCGCATTGCTGCTCTGGCAGGTGCCTGGCAGTTGATGGTCTTGGCCGGCTTTCAGCCTGAATATGAGTGTTGCGCGCACTGTGGCTCCAAATTAAGTTTGCCGGCATATTTTAGTTTTGTCGAAGGTGGAGGTACATGTGTTACTTGCAGTCCGCCTGGCATAAGTAAGTTCGATCAGCCTGACAAGGATTTTTTAGATAAGCTATTATCTTTGGATTTGAGACAACCTGGTCAGTTTACCGTGACTACTAAGATCCTGTCAGTCGCTGAAAGTCTGCTGTATGGCTTTGTACGACACCAGTTAGAGCGTCCACTTAAGTCATTAGATTTTATTAATAAGCTTAATACCCTATAGGTAGAATAACAGTTTTTCAAACAGGGAAGACTAATCCCTAAACTAGTGGAGGGTATATATAATGGATATTACTTTGGAAAATATTGATTTGATTCGTGAACGCACCGGGGTTTCGTATCGGGAGGCTAAAGAGGCTCTAGAACGTAATGATGGCAATGTAATAGAAACCCTAATTGAACTTGAAGATAATAAAAGTAAAAGCAGCACCAATTGGACTGAGGAATTTTCGGTGCGCTCCACCGAGGTCATTGACAAAGTGAAAGAGCTTATTCGCGAAGGCAATGTTAACAAGATTCGCGTCAAGCATGAGGGACGGGTGCTGGCAGATATACCTGTAGCTCTTGGCGCCATTGGTGCTGTGGTGCTGCCACAATTGGCCGCTGTTGGCGTCTTAGTGGCTGTGTTTAAGCGTTGTACTATTGAAGTGGTACGCGAGGAAACTGAGCCGCCTGAAACTGGCAGGGAAGATTCACAAGATGAGGTGGACAGGTCCTCGCAAAATATGTAGTATAAATTCTGCAGCTTGGCAAAAACACTCTTTTCGCGAGAAAGGAGTGTTTTTTATTTGACTAGACCAAGGTATAGCCAAATTAGAAGTTGACAAAAAAATTATCTTGCAGTAGTTGGCCCATAATTATACAATTAGTTGAATGGTTTTTTGAATTATAAGATAGGACTACCTTTTTGTGGAGGGATAATATGCTTTACTGTGCTATCATAGGCGATATTGTTGGTTCACGTAAATTACCTGATAGAAATGATGCTCAAAAAAGGTTCCAAGCGATGGCTGAAAAAGCTAATCTACAATACGGATCAGATATTGTATCGCCGTTTACAGTTACTATTGGAGATGAGTTTCAAGTACTTCTAAAATCTGTTCAGGTTGCACCTAAAGTTATCGACAATGTGATAAGAGAGATGACACCTATAGAGCTTGTTTTTGGAGTTGGCATCGGAAGTATTGTTACAGATATTAATCCTGAATTAGCTATTGGCATGGATGGACCAGCTTTTCACTTTGCTCGGAAAGCAATTGAGCAAGCAAAGAAAAAGAAGCCCCAAATAGTTTACAGGTCGGATTTTGCAGGCATGGACATGATTAATTCCTTGCTTTACTTCATTGAATCTTGTAGCACAAGAAGAACAAAACGCCAGCAGCAAGTTTTAGAGTTGCTAAACCAAGACTTTACTCAAGAGGAAATCGCAGATAATCTTCATATAAAACAGCAAAGCGTGTCCGATATAATAAGCTCGTCGTATATGTACGAGGTAACAGCTGCGAGACGGTCGATATCTACTTATTTACAGGGTATTGATAACTACCAAGCAAGCTCTATCTTGGAAAAGAAATTATATTTATCACCTAGGAATAAAACCAGCAGAAATTAAAACCTGCCAACTAAATACAGGCTATATTTCCTGTATATTTAAATACAGGTTGTAATTCCTGTATAACTAAATACAAGATTATCTTCCTGTTGTTTTATATACAGGAAGGTAATCTTGTAGGGAAAACAGGGATTGGAGGTTAGAGTAGACGGTGGATACAAAAATTATTTTGGCATTATTAATACTCAGCCATGTCATAGCTGATTTTGTTCTTCAGGACAACGTTATCGTCGAGGAAAAGAAAACTAGTTTTAAAGGGATGTTTAAGCATATAGGGCATTATCTTCTAATAAATTTGATACTTCTTTTACCCTATTTTAATTTTAACAATAATTTGTGGTGGATAATTATATCACTTTCCTTAGCCCATTGGGCTATAGATAGACTTAAGGTCGAATATGATAAGAAGATTAACGATAAAGGCTTTGAGTCATTTATGGTTGACCAAGTATGTCACTGTATTCTTATTGGGGCTTATTATCCTTTTATAAAAGATATCCAATTAAATCAATTTGCTCAAGCCGTCGGCAGTTTGGTACTGAGTAATTACCCAATATTTCTAAATGTTACAAAACAAAATTCATTTAACGTTATTATTATATTAACGGGATATATATTCAATTTTAAAGGTGCTTGATAAATATCTCCATTTGAAGGAGAAGGAAGAGGACCCTAGGAAAGAACTTGCAAAACAAGTTATAGAAAAATATGAATTTGAGAAACATGATAAAGCTAAAGAAAACGCTATAGTCGAAGTTGCAATAACTGAAAGGTATGACAGCCAACATATGAGTGAAACTAGCGAAGCTGCGACCCAAACGGAACAAGGAAAGAAGAACGCTGGTGAAGCAATAGGAAATTTAGAGAGAATACTAATCCTCACCCTAGTATTGCAGAAAAATTACGCAACTATTGGGTTAGTACTGGCCGGAAAAGCGCTAGCTAGATACAAGAGATTGGAAGAAAAAAACTTTGCCGAATATTTTTTGATTGGTACATTTACAAGTATAATAGTAGCATTTCTAACAGGAGCAATAATTGAGGCAATAATTAACTTATGAATTTTGGGACTGACATATAAGCTGGAAGTAGGGGTTAGTAAGTTGTATTTTTGTTAAAAATTTGTCTTGGTAAGGCCCTCTAAAAACCTGGAAAGGCTTGTATTATATATATTTATTGTGATATACTAATTGCATTAGGAAGGCCCTACGAGGGTCAAAAGTACATATTCAAGAAGTCGAAAATCACAGCAATGCGGGAAATAAGTAACCTTTTTCAGGCAGCGAACCAGGGAGAGTGAAAGCCTGGTACTACAAAAGGTGAAAGGCCTTCCCAAGCTGCAAGAGGAAATCTCCAGGTTGATGCGAAAATGTTCAGATACATGTTCTGCATTTGGAAATCAATTTCGTGAGAAAGTAAAGCTTGCTATATTTTTGAGGTGGGGTGTTTTTACACCCAATCAGGGTGGAACCGCGGGAATAACATCTCGTCCCTGTAACTTAACTACAAGTTACGGGAGACAAGATGTTTTTATTTTTCCAGCTGGAAAGGTTAACTTTCCCTGGGTTGAACGACTAAGGCTTCTGCCGGCGTCCTAAAGGACTTGGCACAAGCCAAGTCTTATCTTATTTTAGGAGGTAAAATTATGACATTCCAGGAGATAATCCTGACTCTGCAAAATTTTTGGGCTAAGCAACATTGTATTATTCAACAACCTTATGATGTGGAAAAAGGGGCCGGAACCATGAATCCGGCAACTTTCCTCCGGGCATTAGGGCCTGAACCATGGAATGTATCTTATGTTGAGCCGTCACGTCGTCCGGCTGACGGACGTTATGGCGATAACCCTAACCGTCTGTATCAGCATCACCAGTATCAAGTCATTATGAAGCCGTCACCAGCCAATATCCAAGAGTTGTATTTAGCCAGTTTGGCCCAGCTGGGAATTGATCCAGCTAAACATGATATTCGTTTTGTTGAAGACAACTGGGAATCGCCGACCTTGGGTGCTTGGGGCCTAGGCTGGGAAGTATGGCTTGATGGTATGGAAATTACCCAGTTTACCTATTTCCAGCAAGTTGGCAGTATTGATGTTAAGCCAGTAGCTGTAGAAATTACCTATGGTTTGGAACGCTTAGCTATGTATATTCAAGGCAAAGAAAATGTTTTTGATATCGAATGGGTAGCAGGCATTTCTTATGGTGATGTATTCCACCGCAATGAAGTGGAACATTCGCACTATAATTTTGAAATTGCCGACACAACAATGTTATTTACCCTGTTTGATATGTATGAAAAAGAAGCCCTTCGGGTTATCGAACTAGGTTATGTGCTGCCTGCCTATGATTATGTTTTAAAATGTTCTCATAGTTTTAATCTTCTGGACGCGCGTGGTGCGATCAGTGTCAGTGAACGTACTGGTTTTATCGGTCGAGTCCGAAACTTAGCACGACTGTGCGCACAGGGCTATCTGGAGCAACGTGAGAAGCTGGGTTATCCACTCCTAAAGGGAGGTAAGTAGTCATGACCAAAGATGTACTATTAGAAATTGGCACCGAAGAAATACCAGCCAAGTTTATGCCTGCTGCATTAGCGCAACTAGAAAATACGACAAAAGCTAAATTAACAGAACTTAGAATTAGTTATGGCGCGGTTCGGGCTGTGGGTACACCACGCCGCCTGGCAGTTATTGTAAAAGAAGTAGCTATCACGCAAGCCGATAAACATAGTGAAAACAAAGGTCCCTCGATAAAAATTGCTTTTGGCCAAGATGGTACTCCTACCAAAGCTGCTTTAGGCTTTGCCAGGGGACAGGGTGTTGAGCCTGCGGCATTGGTTGTTAAAGATGAGTATGTATATGCCATTGTCCAAGAGAAAGGCCGCCTGGTTGCCGAACTTTTACCAGGCTTATTAGCTGATATCGTAACAAGCCTATCATTTCCTAAGAGTATGCACTGGGGCGACTTAGATATGCGTTTTGTCCGTCCAATTCGCTGGCTGGTAGCGTTATTTGGCAATGAAGTTGTGCCATTTACTTTGCCGGGAGTAACTTCCGGTAAGGTTACGCGAGGCCACCGTTTCCTTGGGCAGGCTGAGGTAGCTGTCAATTCTGTGGCAGACTATTTTGCTTGCCTTAGCGAAAATTTTGTTATGGTTGATCAAGATGTACGCCGCCAGATCATCAAGGAGCAAATTGAGACCTTAGCCGTCAGTCGGGGAGGCACGGCAACCATTGACCAGGAACTTTTAGAAGAAGTAGTGTTTTTGGTAGAATATCCGACAGCCCTATGTGGCGATTTTGAAGCTAAATACCTTAGTCTGCCACCTGAAGCTATTATTACTCCCATGCGTGAACATCAACGCTATTTCCCGGTGGCTGGAAAAGATGGAAAACTCTTGCCCATGTTTATCACCGTCAGGAACGGCGGCTCTGAGCATATTGATATTGTTCGTCATGGCAATGAGCGAGTACTTAAGGCGAGACTCGCTGATGCCCGTTTCTTTTTTGAAGAAGATCGGAAGCTGCCACTAGCCGACCGGGTAGAAAAACTCAAAACAATTGTATTCCAAGAGGGATTGGGTACACTTTATGATAAAGTGTTACGTTTAGAACGCTTAGCCACTGGCTGTGGTCAAATACTGGGCGTTAGTCAGGATGAGCTTACTATTGCTAAGCGCGGTGCTCATTTATCTAAAGCTGATCTAGTAACAGGTATGGTGTGTGAATTTACCGAACTGCAGGGTATTATGGGCCGGGAGTATGCTAAGCTGAGCGGTGAACGTCCCGAGGTCGCCGAAGCGGTATTTGAACATTATCTGCCACGGTTTGCCGGTGACAGTTTACCACAGACAACTGCTGGCCGCTTAATTAGTATCGCTGATAAAATGGATAATATTGTTGCCACCTTCAGTCGCGACCTTATTCCTACTGGATCTCAGGACCCTTATGCGCTGAGACGCCAGGCGCTGGGTATGGTTAATATTTTAATTGATGCTAAGTATCATGTTTCTTTAAGTGCCATCGCCGCTCAAGCCATGGATTTGCTCGGTATTACTGATAATGAGCGAAGGACTAAATTAGTAACAGATATTCAGGAATTTTTCCGCTTGCGTATTAAAAATATTTTAACCGAAGAAAATTTGCGCTATGATATGATTGATGCTGTATTGGCTACAGGCAACGATGATATTTATGATACTTGGCTGCGTGCTAAGGCCATGGCTGTAGAGGGAGGTACAGTGGCAATGCAAAAAGCCGTACAGGCCCTTGTGCGGGTGGGAAACCTTGCAAAAAATGCTACTTCTGAAACTATTGATGCCAGTTTGTTCACTGCTGATGCCGAACATGCTTTGTACAAAGCCTACATCGAGGCACACACGGTCATAGCCAACTATCATGCAGAAAAAAATTACCAGGGAATACTTACTGTGCTGGCGGCTATGGCTGCACCAATTGATGCATTTTTTGGCGCAGTTATGGTTATGGTTGAAGACGCTAAGGTTAAAAATAATCGCTTAGCTTTATTAAAATCCATAGCAACGCTAGCAGCTCAGACTGCTGATTTGACTAAAATTGTAGTCATATAGTTGAGTAATGCCGGGACAAAAGGAGGGGACAGTGGTTGGGCTTAACGCAGCGCCAAGAGAAAATTGCGGGGATGGTCAGAAGTTTAGGACCGATTACTGGGGATCAAATTGCTGAACGTCTTAATGTAACAAGGGCCGCGCTCAGACCTGATTTAGCGATCCTAGTGATGTCCGGTATGGTAGAAGCTCGTCCTAAAGTAGGTTACTATTATACTGGAAAAAATGTAATGAGTATGCTTACTGAACAAATAAGCAGGATCAAAGTTCGCGATGTCCAGTCAGTTCCTGTTGTTATTACTGCTAGTACAAGTGTTTATGATGCTGTTGTTACCATGTTTCTCGAAGATGTTGGCTCAGTCTATATTGTTGAGCCAGCAGGTATTCTCACCGGAGTGGTATCCCGCAAAGATGTGCTAAAAGTAGCCATGGGAGGCAGTGATCTGCATAAGATGCCAGTTAAAGTACTTATGACACCTATGCCGAAAATCGTGGTAACTTCTCCCGATGACTCTATACTAACAGCGGCAAAAAAAATTATAGATAACGAAGTTGATAGTCTGCCAGTTGTAGCGATTGCTGATCATCAGGAAACAAAAGCTTATGAAGTAATCGGACGACTAACCAAAACCAATATCGCCAGATTGTTCGTTGAACTGGGCGAAGGACGAGGAGGAGAACACTATAGCTAACCTACCGATTATTTACGCATTGTCTGATTCGATTGGTGAAACAGCCGAGCAGGTGGCGCGAGCCACAGCCAGTCAATTTAACTCTGGAGAATTTGATATTATTAGAATTCCGTATATTAACTCAGTGGAACAAATTGCCGAAACCGTGCGGGAAGCGACCAAACATACCTGCATTATTTGTCACACTTTGGTATCACCTGATTTACGGGACGCCTTGTTGGAACAAGCTCAGGAACACAATATTCAAACAGTGGATATCATGGGGCCTATGATTCATGCTGTCCAGAATATTACAGAAATGATACCGCGACTGAAGCCAGGACTTGTTCATAAATTAGACCAGGAATATTTTAAACGGGTAGAGGCCGTGGAATTTGCCGTAAAATATGATGATGGGAAAAACCCCTTAGGTCTGTTAAAAGCCGATATTGTTATTATTGGGGTATCACGCACTTCCAAAACTCCCCTTAGTATGTATTTGGCCCATAAGAAAGTAAAGGTGGCTAATGTGCCGCTTGTGCCGGAAGCACCGTTGCCGCAGGAACTATTCCAAGTACCTTCGCATCATATTGTCGGCCTGATTATTGATAAGTTTAAACTTAATGAAATCCGCTGTGAACGTCTAAAAACCATGGGCTTGGCACCAGATGCCAGCTATGCTAACATTAGCCGGATCAATGAAGAACTAGATTATGCCCGTACTATTATGCGCCGGTTGGAATGTCCGATCATTGATGTATCAAACAAGGCAATCGAAGAGACAGCCAATCGAATATTAGAAGTTGTTCAGAAAAACAAACTGGCAAATAGCTAAGGAAATCCCTGGCGTAGCATAGTAGTGCTACCTGCCAGGGATTTTCTTAGCTTAGCTTATCCTTATATAAAACTATTGGAATCAACATTATAATCTACAGAGTCAGCTGTCCATTCGTTTTCACCCTGAGATACATGAACATTGCCATTAAAAGAAGCGATTCGGGTATCCCAAGAAAAGTCTACCCTATCAGCACTAATCGCTAGGCCGGTACGGGAGAAATTTACTCCGCCATCAATCTTAGCACGATTTTTAGTGCCATAAACATAGACGCTGTCACCGGTAAAGTAGATATCATCCTGATTCACCGTTATGCCGCCTGCGCCCCATACTTCCAAAGTGGCTAAATTTACTTTGGCCTCACCAGCTGTAATAACCCTGTTTCTAACCTCAATGTAAACATTGCCTTTTAGAACATATAGTCCTGTATTAACATCAAAGTATGTACGGTCCGCAGTTACGACTGGTTTGGCCGCGAATGCAGTGCTTGTTACGAGTAGAAACATTAAAACCGCAGAAAATAATATTCTACGATACTTCATTCTGTGGCCCTCCTTTCGCTATATAGTATGTATTAAAGAAGTTTTCAGACAGCAAGAGGGTGTGTTGGCAAATTTCTTTAACACGTTGTTTATCTCTATTATATTATTATAGCAAATAAATTTTAATCCTGCTTAGTCCGCAATGAAAAATTAGCATTGTAATCCTACAGGTAAATAATGTTATAATATACCTAAGGAAGGAGGCGCTTTTAGTATGAAAGTCCGTGAACGAATTGAAGAGCAGGAATTTAAAATCTTATCAACCTATGCAGCGAAAAGCCGCGATGCCGTCAGGGACAGGGAGGAGGATTTGTGTGATTTCCGCACCGCCTTTCAACGCGACAGGGATCGCATTATTCATAGTAAATCGTTTCGGCGTCTTAAACATAAAACACAGGTGTATATAGCTCCAGGCGATCATTATCGGATGCGTATGACACATAGCCTCGAGGTTGCGCAGATATCCCGCACTATCGCCCGTGGTCTAATGCTCAATGAAGACTTGACTGAAGCAATTGCTGTAGGCCATGATGTAGGACATACTCCGTTTGGTCATGCCGGCGAATATGCATTGCGCGAACTTATTGGTCATTACAATCATAATGAACAAAGTTTGCGGGTAGTAGAACATCTCGAACGGGGAGGGCAGGGGCTTAATCTGACTGCAGAAGTTCGAGACGGCATACTTAACCATACTGGCGATAATAAGCCGTTTACCTTGGAAGGTAACATTGTGCGCAGAAGCGACCGTATTGCCTATCTGTGCCATGACTATGATGATGGTATTCGCGCTGGTATGATAAAACCTTCTGATTTACCGCAAAATGTAAGTAACGTATTAGGTACGAATCCATCTAGTATGATAACTGTAATGGTTTCTGATATTATTACCGAATCAGAAGGAAGAAACGAAATTCTTATGTCTAGCCGGGTTAAAGCGGCTATGGATGAATTTCGGGAGTTTATGTTTAAAAAAATCTATCACTCAGCCGAACTTGAGCCTGATCGAAAAAAATCCAAGTATGTTGTTAGTAAGCTTTTCGAATATTATATGGATAACCCTGGCAGCTTGCCGCAGGAATTTTTGGAGCGGGAAGAGCGCTGGGGATTGCAGACGATAGTTATTGATTACATTGCTGGTCTAACTGATTTGTATGCAATAAAACAATTCGAAAAACTATTCATTCCTGCAACCTGGGGAATACCCCAATTATAAGCAGAGCTTACACATAGGCTCTGCTTTTGTTTTTTGAACAAATATTATTACTTTTGTCAAGATGTAAAAGAGGAATTTTATCATTTATATTGAATAATAATTACTAAAATAAAAGATGATAAAGACTGTGTCCATAACTTTGCAGGTAGTTGCGTCCTTTTGGCAGGAATATCAACCTGAATGTAGAATTAAGTCAAAGCTTGGAACTATTTGCATATTCCGAAAACCTAAAACACAGCAGGAAATTTGTCATTGCCTGGATAAGGTGAGTTATATGAAAGATGCAGTTTTCGATGATTTTATCGATAGATTGCGGTCAGAAAGCGATATTGTTAGTATTGTTTCCGATTATGTATCCTTAAAAAAGAAAGGAAAAAATTTTTGGGGTTGCTGCCCCTTTCACAGTGAGAAGACACCGTCGTTTTCAGTAAATCCGGATAAAGGTTTTTTTTATTGCTTTGGATGTCAGACTGGCGGCAATGTTTTTAATTTCCTGATGCGAGTGGAAAATATTACTTTTTTTGAAGCGGTAAAACTATTAGCTACTAAGCTAAATATTCCCTTGCCGGAAAGAGAAAAAACACCGCGTGAACAAGCCAAAGAACAGGAACTTGCCAGAATCTATCAAGTAAATGAATTAGCCAGAGATTTTTTTCACGCCTGCTTGACCAAAACTAATTATGGAATACCTGCCCGTGAATATTTGGCTAACCGAGGCATATCTGCTGAAACCATTGACTTTCTGAAATTGGGGTTTGCTCCGCCGTTATGGGATAAACTATCATTAACCTTGAGTGAGCGTGGTATTCCCCTTGATATACTGCTCAAATCTGGTTTATCTGCTCCGCGTAATTCTGGTGATGGTGTGTATGACCGATTTCGCAACCGCATTATCTTTCCCATTAGTGATGTAAGGGGGCGGATTATTGGCTTTGGCGGTAGAGTTTTGGATAATAGTCAGCCCAAATATCTCAACTCGCCCGAAACTGAGGTTTTCAACAAACGCCACGTTTTGTATGGGTTTGATAATGCTTATAAACATATTCGGGATTTAGGCCAAGTGGTTATTGTCGAAGGGTATATGGATGTTATCACTCTGTATACTCAGGGTGTTAAGAATGTAGTTGCCTCCTTAGGCACGGCTTTTACACCTGAACAAGCCAGAAATTTGATTAAACTTAATGCAGAACTATTATTTTCTTATGATAGCGATGCTGCTGGACAAAATGCCACTGTTCGGGCACTGGATACTGTTCGCTCGTTAGGGGGGACCATTAAAGTAGTAACTATTCCTGATGGCAAAGACCCAGACGAATTTGTCCGCAAGCATAGCAGTCAATCGTTCCAGGAGTTACTCAAATCGGCTCAGCCGCTACTAGACTATCAACTTGACCAAGCGTTAAAATCTGATGATTACTCTACCGTTCAAGGTAAAATTGCCGTTGTTGGTAAGTTGACACCTATTCTGGCCGAGACGGATAATGCCGTAGCAGTTAATGCCCATATTACCCGTTTGTCACAAGTGCTTGCTGTTGATGAAAGCGCTTTACGAAGCGAAATTAGAAAGTATATTGTTCAATTTAAAAAGGATAAAAATGTAAAATCAGGGAAGCCTATAAATATTGCACTATTATACAAGCAACCAACTCCCGCGGTAATTCAGGCAGAACGTCAGTTGATTCGATTAATGTGCGATGATTTATCACTTATCCCTTATATTTTAGCTAAGCTTTCACCACAAGAAATACAAGGAACTCTTCAACAGGAGATAATTAATTTCATAGTTAATGCGTATAATATGGAAAACCAGGTAACGCAAGCAGCGATTACTGCTGGTGTAAATAGCTTAAGTGAAAAAGCAAACAACGAGTTTTCACAGATTATGTTGATGGAAAACCAATTTGATGATGTCGTCCAATTGGTTGATGACTGTATAAAGACAATTCGATTAGCACATTTGACTACATTATATGAACAACACCGGCTAATGGCCGATGAATTAGAACGCATGGGGGATAGTAACTTTCTGCAGGAATTAGCGGAAAGTCAGCGAATTAAACATGAAATTAGCAAATTACATCATTAATAAGCAAGTATGGATAAAGCTACTACCGTTAATTGCCAAAGGAAGGGGGGGGAATTATGGCCGATAAGAAAACTACGCCGGTCGAGCACGTAAATGAGCTTTTGCATAAAGGCAAAAAGCGCGGAGTGTTAACGTATACCGAAATTATGGATACCATGCAAACGGAAGACATGAGCCCTGAAGAAATCGAAGATATGTACGAAATCTTCAGTAATAAAGGCATTGAAATTATTGATGAAGCTCCGGATGCTGAACTCGTTGAGAATCCAGAGATGGAAGCAACGGCCGAAGAAGTAGATATTGATCTCACCATTCCTGAAGGCATTAGTATTGATGATCCTGTTAGAATGTATCTTAAGGAAATTGGCCGGGTTCCACTTTTAACTGCTGATGAAGAAATTAAACTGGCCAAGCGTATGGAACAAGGTGATGAAGAAGCCAAAAGGCGGCTGGCCGAAGCGAATTTAAGGTTAGTTGTTAGTATTGCTAAGCGTTATGTAGGCCGCGGCATGCTGTTTCTGGATCTGATTCAGGAAGGTAACTTGGGCTTAATCAAGGCTGTAGAAAAGTTTGACTATAATAAGGGTTATAAATTTAGTACCTATGCTACCTGGTGGATACGTCAGGCAATAACCAGGGCTATTGCTGATCAAGCCCGTACTATCCGGATTCCGGTTCACATGGTTGAAACTATTAATAAGCTGATTCGGGTATCGCGTCAACTCCTACAGGAATTAGGACGGGAACCATCACCAGAAGAAGTGGCCAAAGCTATGGAAGTCACTGTTGAGCGTGTCCGGGAAATTATGAAAATTGCCCAAGAACCTGTATCCCTGGAAACGCCAATTGGTGAAGAAGAAGATTCTCACCTAGGTGATTTTATTGAAGATCAGGATGCCCCTGCTCCGGCAGAAGCTGCTTCTTTTATGCTGCTTAAAGAACAGCTGGAAGACGTTCTGGAAACGCTTACTCCCAGAGAAGAAAAAGTATTGCGCCTGCGCTTTGGGTTAGATGATGGGCGGGCTCGTACATTAGAGGAAGTCGGGCAATTTTTTGGAGTTACCCGAGAACGTATTCGTCAAATAGAAGCTAAAGCACTTCGCAAACTTCGCCATCCTAGTCGCAGTAAAAAATTAAAAGATTTTCTAGAATAAAACGCAATAATCTCTTGACGTAATCCGGACATTGCTTTATAATAATCAACGTTGGCGATATTCCTCGATAGCTCAGTTGGTAGAGCAATCGGCTGTTAACCGATTTGTCGTAGGTTCGAGTCCTACTCGAGGAGCCAGTTATTAGCTGATAGAACAGGCTTTCTTCGGAAAACCTGTTTTAATATCTCTAGGGCCTATAGCTCAGCGGTAGAGCAGCCGGCTCATAACCGGCTGGTCCCTGGTTCGATCCCAGGTGGGCCCACCATTCTCGACATTCGACGCTCGATAAACCATTGTCGAAAGCCGAAGATCGAACATCGAGAGTCGATTACGGGCGATTAGCTCAGCTGGGAGAGCGCCTGCCTTACAAGCAGGATGTCGGCAGTTCGATCCTGTCATCGCCCACCACGCCTTAAAAACCTGCGAAGCAATTCGCAGGTTTTTTGTTATCCAGATGGAAAGGTTAACTTTCCCTGGATTGAACGACTAAGGCTTCTGCCGGCGTCCTAAAGGACTTGGCACAAGCCAAGTCTTATCTTATACTCACATTTAAAGGATTATTTAGCCATTAGGCGAAATACTAACAGGGGAATTTACGGGAGGACTATGCACGTGAAAATAGGAGAACGTTTGCAAGCTATTGCCGATATGGTCCCTGTCGGAGTGACTATGGCTGATATTGGCACCGACCATGCTTATCTACCAATATATCTTATTTCCCATAGTATTATTGCCCGTGCAATCGCCGGCGATATTCACCAAGGCCCTTATCTATCGGCTAAAAATGCTGTCGCTGCCGCACAGTTAGAAGAGTTAATCTCAGTCAGGCGCGGTAACGGACTTGAGGTAGTACGTCCGGGAGAAGCTGAAACTGTCGTTATTGCCGGTATGGGTGGTTTGAATATTATTGATATCTTACGCTCGCGGCCGGAAGTAACAGCTACACTCAAGCGTCTTATTGTACAACCCATGATAGCGGCGTCAACGGTCAGAATGTGGCTGCAAACCAATGGCTGGCAAATACTCAATGAACAGCTTGTTCAGGAAGATGGTAAGCTATATCAGATTATTGCGGCAGAACCTGGTGAAAGTCAGCCCTTAGAGCCCATACTCTATGAAATAGGTCCGCTGCTCTGGCAGTCAAGACATCCGCTACTGCTGCTGCATATTGAGGAGTTAATTGTGCATTTACGCGGTGTGCTCGCGGCGATGGCAGGAAGTGCTGAAGCCGTACATTCTGCGAAATATAGAGAGTTTGCCGATAAACTTAAGGATTTGGAGGACAAGCGCACATGTCTGTAAAATGCCATGAAGTTATTACCAAGCTTGAACAATTGGCACCAAAGCATTTGGCTGAGGATTGGGATAATATTGGTCTCTTAGTTGGTAGTCCTGAGCAAACTATTCATAAAATTATTATTACTTTAGATGTAGACCAAACGGCTATCAATCAGGCCATTGCTGTAGGTGCTGACCTGATTGTATCCCATCATCCTGTACTGTTTAAAGGTATTACCAATATTCGCACTGATTTACCGTTAGGCAGCATGCTATTTGATCTGATTAAAAATAAAATAGCCGTGTATGCCGCTCATACCAATTTGGATAGTGCTCCTGGTGGTGTAAATGATATTTTGGCCCAAAAGTTTCAGCTTAAGGATAGTAAGCCGCTATCAATAGTATATCAGGAAAAGTTATATAAATTAGTAGTCTTTGTTCCAGAATCTCATGTTGAAAAAGTACGAATAGCTATGAGCGAGGCTGGCGCAGGCCATATTGGCAACTATAGTCATTGTACCTTTCAGACCAAGGGGGTCGGAACCTTTTTGCCGTTAGCGGCAACCACCCCATTTATTGGTAAAGAAGGTCAGCTTGAATTTGTTGATGAAAGTCGAATCGAAACGATTGTCCCGGCAGCGCTGCGTTCCCGCGTGATTAATGCGATGATAGCGGCTCATCCCTATGAAGAAGTTGCGTATGATGAATATTTACTACTAAACAAAGGGCCTAGCTGCGGTTTAGGAAGAATTGGACGACTTGGTGAAGCCATGTCGTTACGAGACTTTAGTAACCAAGTAAAACGTTTATTAACGGTTAATTCAATAAAGGTGGCTGGTTCAGCCACTACATTAATAAATCAAGTGGCAGTATGTGGTGGCAGCGGGGCAAGCCTTATTAAGAATGCCATTAAAGCAGGGGCCGATGTTCTGGTAACCGGTGATGTAAAGTATCATGAAGCGCAACAAGCCCTTGCGGAAGGGCTTGCGATTATTGATGCTGGTCACTTTGCTACCGAGCAGCCGGTGGTTCAATGTGTAGCTGCCTATCTAGATGAACAAGCCCGTAAAAATGGTTGGGATGTAGAAATGCTTGCTAATAATTCAGGCAAAGATGTATTTACAGCCTATTGACTTGTTTTGTAATTGATGTTATAATTAGATTTTATAATAACATGGCCTCTGAGTACGAAAGATGATCGCAGATGTTTTGATGCATCTGAGGAAAGTCCGAGCTCCATAGGGCAGGGTGCTGGATAACGTCCAGCGAGGGCGACCTTAGGGATAGTGCCACAGAAATGTAGACCGCCTGACGTTTTGTCAGGTAAGGATGGAACGGTGCGGTAAGAGCGCACCAGCAGTCAGGTAACTGGCTGGCTAGGTAAACCCCA
Source organism: Sporomusa silvacetica DSM 10669 (assembly GCF_002257705.1). Classification (GTDB taxonomy): domain Bacteria; phylum Bacillota; class Negativicutes; order Sporomusales; family Sporomusaceae; genus Sporomusa; species Sporomusa silvacetica. The sequence goes on along the minus strand of NZ_LSLK01000092.1, from coordinate 46,266 downwards.
CCTGGAGCAAGACCAAATAGGGAAGGGATGAAGCAGCCCGCTGAACCTTCCGGGTGTGTCGCTAGAGTCGTCAGGCAACTGGCGACCCAGATAAATGATCATCGCCGCCAAAAGCGGAACAGAACTCGGCTTATTGACTACTCAGAATTGAGCATAGTAAAACCCGCAGACCGTTTGTATTGTCTGCGGGTTTCGTGTTTCCTTTTATCCAGGTTGAAATATTCTTGTTGCTAGAATGAGTAATGGTGACACACTTTCGCAGGAACAGTAGCTGACTACCATCATATTTTCTTAAAAAGTATTTTACGCTCTAGACAAATGCTATTTTTATGCTATAATAAAAGCATAATTAAATTCTTGAGTCAATGATGACTCCTTCACATGATAAAGTTATGTGGAGGAGTCTATTTTTTTCTTCATTTCTTATTTTGTGCTAGGTAATAAGAATGCACGTTATAATATTTTTAAAAATTTACAGCATAAATTATTCAAATTTAATGGTAAGATGAAAAATTGAGAGGGGTTTTTTGGATGAGCAACCTAGGTGAAATTTTTGGATCAAATGTATTTAATGATGCTGTTATGAAAGAGCGCCTTCCTAAAGCTACTTACAAAGCTTTACAGAAGACAATTGCAGACGGTCTTCCTTTAGACCCAGCAGTTGCAGACGTAGTAGCAAGCATAATGAAAGATTGGGCACTTGAAAAAGGCGCTACACATTTTACTCATTGGTTCCAACCAATGACAGGCATAACTGCTGAAAAACATGACGCATTTATAGCACCAACTGCCGATGGTAAGGCTATAATGGAATTTTCAGGTAAAGAATTAATTAAAGGAGAACCAGACGCTTCTTCCTTCCCATCTGGTGGTATTAGAGCAACATTTGAAGCCAGAGGCTATACTGCCTGGGATTGTACATCACCAGCATTTATAAAAGATGATTCATTGTGTATACCAACTGCTTTTTGTTCATACACAGGTGAAGCTTTGGACAAGAAGACGCCATTATTACGTTCAATGGAAGCTTTATCCAAACAAGCGTTACGTGTATTAAAAGCGCTTGGTAATACAACAACAAGCAAAGTTATTACAACTGTTGGACCAGAACAGGAATACTTTATTGTTGATAAGAAAACGTTTGAACAACGCAAAGACTTAATATTTACCGGAAGAACACTTTTTGGCGCGAAACCTCCCAAGGGACAGGAATTAGAAGATCACTACTTTGGATCAATCAAAGAAAGAATTTCTGCATACATGAAGGAACTGGATGAAGAACTTTGGAAGCTTGGAATTGCTGCAAAGACTAAGCATAACGAAGTTGCTCCGGCACAGCATGAGTTAGCTCCAATATTTTGTACTACAAATATTGCAACCGATCATAACCAACTTACTATGGATATAATGAAGAAAGTTGCTTTAAGACAGGATCTTGTGTGCCTATTACATGAAAAACCATTTGCTGGAATCAATGGTTCTGGTAAACATAATAACTGGTCTATGGCAACAGATGATGGAATGAACCTACTTGAGCCAGGTTCTACTCCACATGATAATAAACAGTTCCTGGTATTCTTGTGTTCGGTTATAAAAGCAGTCGATGAATATGCGGGTTTATTAAGAGTATCAGCTGCAAATCCTGGAAATGATCATAGACTAGGTGCTAACGAAGCTCCTCCAGCTATCATATCAATATTCTTAGGAGAACAATTACAAGACATCTTAGAACAAATTGAAAAGGGTGGAGCGACAAGTTCTAAAACCGGCGGTCATATGGAAATAGGTGTTACTACACTCCCATCTTTGCCCAAAGATGCAACTGACAGAAACAGAACATCTCCATTCGCATTTACCGGTAATAAATTTGAATTTAGGATGTGTCCTTCTTCAGCCTCCATCGCTGAGCCAAACTTTATTTTAAATACTATAGTAGCTGAAGTATTAAGCGAAGTTGCCAGTAGATTAGAAGCGGCTAAAGATGTATGTGCTGAAGTTAAAGCCATTCTAACTGAATATGTAACTAAGCATAAGAATGTAGTGTTTAACGGAAATGGATACTCAGATGAATGGGTAGCTGAAGCTGAAAAAAGAGGACTTCCAAACATAAAGACTACTGTAGAAGCTACTAAAGCATTAATTGAAGAAAAGAACTTAGCCGTAATGGAAAAACATGCAGTATTAAGCAGAGTAGAAATGGAATCCCGCTATGAAATAGCGCTTGAAACTTATGTCAAGACTATTAACATTGAAGCTTTAACAATGATCGAAATGGCTAAGAGACAGATACTTCCTGCAGTTATCAAGTTTGCTACCACCCTTGCTGCTTCGATTAATACAATCAAAGCTACTGGTGTAGCAGCCGACCTAACAGCTCAAACTGAATTGCTAACAGAAGTATCTTCATTAACTGCATCATTAAAGAAAAATATTGCTGTTCTTGAAGAATCTGTAGACAAGGCTTCAAATGCTCATGGAGATACTTATGAGCAAGCTTCATTATTCAGATTTGATGTATTTGAAAAGATGGCAGAGTTAAGAACAGTCGCTGATACACTTGAAACTCTGGTAGATAAAGATGTTTGGCCAATGCCAACTTATGGAGATCTATTATTTAATTTGTAGTAGGAAGTCTATTTTTGATGAAGAACCCTATATAATTACATTATACTATTGGAAAAGCACTGGTATTTAAACCAGTGCTTTTTTATATATTAACTATTCAGATGTAATTAGGTGTCATTCCTCTATTGGTATTTCAGGTCCTTGGAGTTGGTACTGATAAAAAATCAGATCAAGCCATTTACCAAATTTATAACCAGCTTTCCGAATTGTTCCAGACTGGCTAAAACCTAATTTATCATGCATTAATCTACTGCCTTCATTACTCGCGTCTATACCAGCTACCATCGTAGCATAGCCTTTGGTGTTAGCAATCTTTATTAACTCTTTCAGTAGCGCGGTTCCGATATGTTTTCCTCTATGGTTTTTGTGGACGTAGACTGAATGCTCTATCGTATACTTATACGCCGGCCATGCCCTGAAGGACCCAAATGTTGCAAATCCGACAACGGTATTGTTTTCTTCGAACACCAGGACAGGAAATCCGTCTGTTACCTTCTTCTCATACCATGATGACCTCTCTTCGAGGGTATGGGGTTTATAATCATAGACTGCTGTGGTATTGAGTATTGCCTCATTATATATTTCTAGGATAGCCATTAAATCACTGTGTTCTAGATAGCGAATCATAGGTATAACCTCCACATAAGTTCTATTTGAGTTAAAGGTCTGATTGTTTGAGATTTACGTTCAACGTAGATATTGACGCTTCCTGCTTTGTTTTGCAATCAGAATTCACAACTTTGTACACTGGTAACAGTCTCCTAGACAAAATGTATTTTTATGCTATAATAAAAACATATTTAAAATCTGAGTCAATGAAGTCTCCTCACAAAAGTGAGGAAGAGTTTTTTTAGTTGTATTGACCAGGAAAAATGTGAAAAACTATATTGTAAGACATTTTGTGTACGAGGTGAAGGAAAATGGTAAAAGATTTAGTGTATCTTATTCCTGCCGGTAAGTATGGTAAAGAAGAAATCGCAAGCCTGCTCACTAACCACCCTGAGATTAAGTTTGCCTCACTTGTTGGTATTGATTTGGCAGGCAACGATACTGATGAAAAAATCCCTATTGAACTATTTATTAAGGACATGGACGATTTCTATAATGGCACAGCAGTACAAACAGATGGCTCGTCTGTTGTTCTTACTGGCATTGCCGTATTAAACAATGCCAAAGTAGATATGCTTGCCGATGCCAGTGTAAATTGGTTTGTAGATTATAATTTCGAACATATTGATGAAGAGACAGGTAAGCCTATTGGCACCCTGCGTATTCCTGCTTATTTGGTACATAATGGTCTCCGAGTTGATTCGCGTTCAATTTTGGCACAAAGCTTGGAATATATTAAAGGTGAGCTACTGGACCTATTTAAAAAGAATGCCAAGATTGCCGGCCTGGAACATATTAATGGGGCCGATGTAGAAGATATTATCTTTACCTCTGCTACTGAGCTTGAGTTTTGGGTGAAAACCCCTGCAAATACGGCTGACGTTGAAGATCTTTCTGCTTCACAGCTGATGCAAGAGCAATATTGGCAGCGTACTCGCGGCAGTGTCCGCACCGCAATGGAACAGGCTTTGATGATGATGAAGAACTACGGGCTTGAACCAGAAATGGGACATAAAGAAGTTGGCGGCATTAAAGCTCAGATTGATGAAACCGGCCATTTGAATCATGTTATGGAACAGCTTGAAATTGACTGGAAATTCTCTAATGCCTTACAGTGTGCAGATAATGAACTGCAAACTAGAATTTTAGTTAAAGAAGCTTTCCGGGCAAATGGTCTTGAAGTAACCTTTAAGGCAAAACCAATCATTGGTGTTGCTGGTAGCGGCGAACATACACATGTTGGTTTTGCTGCAAAACTTACATCAGGCAAAGTTGTCAACCTATTCTCACCAACCAATATGAAACAATATTTCTTAAGTGCTATTGGTTATGGTGCCATCATGGGTCTCCTAAAGCATTATGAGGTAATAAATCCGTTTATATCTGCTACTAATGATTCGCTTAACCGTTTAAAACCAGGATTTGAAGCGCCAGTATGTATTGTAACATCGCTAGGACATAATCCGGCTACACCATCCCGTAACAGAACTATTTTAGCCGGTCTTGTGCGTGATGTTAATAGTCCGATGGCTACTAGATTTGAGGTTCGTTCTCCTAATCCATACACGAATACCTATACTGCCTTAACAGCCTTCTATATGAGTATGGTTGACGGTATCAAAGCAGCAGTTAACTCTGGTAAAACGATAGAAGAGCTTGATGCAGAATTATCCAAAGACGCAGGCAAAGAAGGCTTCTATCTTGAAACAGACCGGGCATACCGTAGCGAACACGACGTCTTTGATGATTATTCTGCTGAAGAACGTGACCGCCTGTTTTCTAAACCGCCTGCAACTGTTTGGGAGAACATGCAAAACATTAAAAAGTATCCAGAAAAAGTTAAAACACTAACTGCTGGCAATGCTTTCCGTCAAGAACTTATTGAAGCCTTCTCCGCCGGTGCATTGGTTCGTTGGAAAGCTGAACTATTAAACCGTATTATTCCAGAAAATCTGAGCATTGTTAAAGAGGCTAAAGCTTTACATGAAGCTGATTCAGCCAGTGACCTTGATTTGACCAATTGGGATAAAATCAATACCATCCGCGTGTATTTGGCGAAAGACTGTATGTTGCAAAAAAGCTTGTTTACCCGCATTAAAGAGGCAATTCAAGCAGGCGATTTTGATGCCGTATCGGAAATGCAAATTGAAATGTCAGATAAAGTAGGCGAATTAGAGATACTTTATCGCGAATACAAGAAAAATATGATTCATATTTGTTAGAACGTTCAAATGCACAAAAAATCCAGTAGACAATACTGGATTTTTTGTGCTTATCATAGTAGATTAAATAATAAATTTAAATGACACAAAGACAACAGGAATTAGCTTAGAAATATGGAATATAGCAGTATATTAGCTAACTTTAAGGAGGGTACAACTATGAAAAAAAATGCTTGTGATATGGGCAACTTGTTTAGTGATTTGGAAGGATTGAGGATAGCCGTTGATATGGAGGCCCGTGGCCGTGATTTTTACAAAAAAGCAGCTGCGCAAACAGATAATAAAGAACATAAAGCGTTGTTCATGCTACTCATGAATGAAGAAACTACCCATTATGATCAATTTACTCAACTGTATAATAAAATTAAAGAGGGTAAGCTCTCTGATTCCAATGACTATTTATTTGACCAAGAAACTTCAAAATATTTAACAGTTCTTGCAGAGCCACATATTTTCCCAAAAGACAAAGAAAAAGCACTCCCTGAGCTAAAGACTGTTGCCGAAATTTTGCAGGCTGCTATCCAGGATGAAAAAGATGCTATTCTATTTTATGATGCTTTAGCTAAATGTGCTAAATTTGAAGAAACCCGCAATATATTTAATCTGCTAAAAGCGGAAGAACAGACTCATGTAGTAAAACTTCGCGAAATACTGGACAGTTTGTAGAATAGAATTCAAAAAACGGTGTCTTTTGACGCTGTTTTTTTATTTACCCGATAAAAAATTTATATCTTAGCAGGATTTTTATAATTTATATCTAATAATAATATTCTATTACATATTATTATTTTATGGGAGGTTTTCATAATGGAAGTAAAAACAGATTTACTTGAAAAAGGTGCTATCGTTCAACGTGACAGAGAAACATACGCAATTGCTCCACATATTCCTGGTGGTGTAATTCTTGATGTTAATGTACTTAGAAAAATTGCCGATGTTTCTGAAAAGTATGGTGCCAAGGCGCTTAAGCTGACTTCGGCACAGCGGATCGCTATTGTTGGTATTCCTGAAGACAAGATTGACGCTGTTTGGGAAGAACTTGGGATGGAAAAAGGTGCTGCAGTTGGCCTTTGCGTCCGAAGTGTGAAAATTTGTCCGGCAACGCATTTCTGTAAACGTGCACAACAAGATGGTCTAACCCTGGGTCTCGGCCTTGACAAAGCGTATCATGGTTTGGAATTGCCTGGTAAGATGAAATTTGGTGTTAGTGGTTGTACTAATTCCTGTGGGGAAAGCTGGGTTAAAGATATTGGTCTTGTTGGTACGACTAAAGGCTGGAAAATTGTAATTGGCGGCTGTGCCGGCGCTAAACCCAGAATTGCCGATCTATTAATTGAAGCAGTACCTCAAGAAGAAGTACAGCCGATTATTGATAAGATAATTGCGTACTATAAAGAAACTGCCCGTAAGCATGAACGGCTTGGTATGCTGATAGACCGGCTTGGTCTTGAGACAGTCAAAAAAGGTATATTAGGTTAAAAAATAAGTCCCATTTGTTAAAAAGGTAAAGTGCTTGCTCGTCAAGTGCTTTACCTTTTTAACACAGTTTATAGAAATTTTCACAAAATAGCGTTATACTGTCTATAGAGAGTTGCTTAAGGGGGCGATTGCTATGCAAGCTAATAATTTGTATGATATAAAATGGGTTCTTACACAGATAGAACAAGTATCTCAATTTAGTCAAGATAATGCTGGCATTACTCGCCTTGCATTCACTCCCGCCGATCATCAAGCCCGAAATTATATCATTAGCCTTATGCAAACAAGTGGGCTTACCGTACATATTGATGCCATCGGCAACATCATAGGACGATTTCTACCAGCAGGTATTGACACAGATGGTAATCCGGCTGTTGCAACAGGATCTCACCTTGATACAGTGCCGTCAAGCGGCAAATATGACGGTGTCCTTGGCATAGTCTGCGGTTTGGCAGCAATTAACCGTCTGAAGTCGCGTAGTGATATCAGGCATCCTCTGGAAGTAATTGTTTTTGCCGCTAAGGAATCCAGCCGTTTTAACTTGCCGACTATGGGAAGTAAAGCTATGGCTGGGCTCGTTACGGCTACCACCCTGAACACGATTAAGGATCAGGACGGTATCGCCTTATCAGCAGAATTGGTTGCTATCGGATCTCAAACTAAACAGATTTCCACTGCGAATCGCCCCCCAAATAGTATAAAAGGCTTTGTAGAACTGCATATTGAGCAAGGGCAAGTCTTAGAACAAGGACGAATTCGTATTGGCATTGTTGATAACGTTTCCGCCCCTACTAGATTGAAAATAATAGTAATAGGAACAGCTGGTCATTCTGGTGTTGCCCCCATAGAGGAGCGTCAGGATGCGCTTGTAAGCGCAGCCATGATTATTTTGGCTGTTAGAAATATTGCCGCCGAATATGAGTACCAAGGTGCGGTGGCTACCGTAACAATATTAAAAACCTATCCAGGCTGTATTAATGTAATTCCAGGTCAGGTTGAAATGTGGGTAGACATTCGAGGTACAGAGCATGCAAGCATAATTGAAATATTACAGGAAATTAAAGATGCTGTCAGTTCCATTGCCGATGATTATAATACCCCGGTTGCTATTGAAGTGTTGTCATCAGAAAAGCCGATACTTCTTGATGCTACTATAAATCAAATAATGGAAGCTACTTGTTGTAAACTAAAGCAAACCAGTGTACGGCTTGATAGCCGTGTTGGCCATGACGCTATGAATATAGCACATATAGCGCCTGCAGGCGTACTATTGATTCCCTGCAAGGATGGTCACACTGCTTGCCCAGATGTAGCTCCTGATGACATAGCGGCTGGTCTTGATGTATTAACAGAAATCCTATATCAGTTAGCCAAATAAGTTTAAAAAGCTATTTCTTATTTCTTAAAGCGAGGTATATTTTTGAAAATCGATGTTTGTTTTACTCCCAACGATTTTACTAGCAAAGACTATTACGGTTACCATGCTGTAGTTATTGATGTGCTGCGAGCAACTACTAGTATTGTCACTGCGTGCGCCAATGGCTGCCAGTGTGTAATACCTGTGAAAACGGTAGAAGAAGCGTTTTCACTAAAAGCCAAAAATCCTGATGCAGTATTAGCCGGGGAACGCAGTGGTTTGCTTATTCCCGGGTTTAACTTGGGAAACTCACCCTTTGAGTACACCAAAGACCAAATATCCGGAAAAACAATTGTCATGACAACAACTAACGGTACATTGGCATTAAACAAAGTGGCTGCTGCTCAAAAAATATATGTAATGGCTTTTGCTAACGCCGCTTCCATAGTTACCGCTCTACACCAAGCACAAAAAAATACAATTATTGTATGCGCTGGTTCGGAGGGGAAATTCTCATTAGAAGATGCTTTGTGTGCCGGTCTGGCGGCAGATTGCCTCAGTCATGAAGCTGAGTTAAGTGACACAGCATTAGCAGTGCAAGCTATGTATCGGGATTTTGCTGCCGATTTATTTACAAGAGTATCCCAATCGTCACATGCAAACTATCTATGTAATATAGGTTTTGAAAAAGATGTTGCTTTATGTTTGAAACAAGATACACTAGCTGTTGTTCCGTTATTCGCAGCAAACGCTATAACTGCATAAGTGAATAAATGAAACTTCTTAAAAAGCCCGAGTGCTCAATAAAATGCAATCGGGTTTTTTCTAATGGCTTCCGCTTTCGCCAGAGGCTCAGTGCAAGCCGTGTTTCTTTACCCCAACAGAAAGTATAAAACTTTCTTAAAAGCAGGATAAGGGCAACATCGGCTTCTGCTTTCGCCAAAGGCTCAGCACAAGCCGTGTTTTCTTTATTTTACCGCTATTATTTATGTAAGCTATGTGATAGAATATCCTCGGATTCAAACCATTAGACGAAAGGAGTATTTCTATTGAAAAAAAAGGCAGTCGCTATCCTTTTGATGGTTTTCGCAGTGCCGCTGTTTTCATCAGCAATGCCCCGAGCAGAAGCTGCAGTTTTAGACAATAAACTAGCTGGAGTCGTTACAGGAACGTCAACTGCTGACCAGATACAAGCGTTACTAAAATTACGTGAGACTCTAAAACAAGATGATAAGCAGGCTTTATGGGGAACTCTTGCCAAGACAGCGATCGATCAAACCGGAAAAACTGATATGGTAAATACTCTTACTGCTTTGTCGCAGCAACTGTCAACCCAAGATCAAGCAGCTGCTAAAGCAAACCTTGTTAAAGCAGTAGAAACTGCTGTGCGCAGCAAAGTAGATGAAACGGTTAAAGAAGCGGTGACTAATCGTCTGGCAGGATACCAAGATGAAGTTGCTCTGCTTTCTACATTACTCAATAGCAGTAATAGCCTGACACCTAAAGCCGTACAAAATAATAACTCCCTTGCTGGTGCGCCGCAAAACTATAGTAAGCTGATTAATATGACTGCGACAGCTTACGGTCCAGGTCCAATTGATAATGGAAAATGGAATGACCTGACTTATGTAGGCGGCAAGATTAAGAAAGGGGTAGTGGCAGTAGATCCTGCTGTTATCCCTATGGGAACCAAACTTTGGGTTGAAGGTTATGGCCAAGCTATAGCTGACGATCAAGGCAGTGCTATTAAAGGCAATCGTATTGATTTAGCGTTTAACACCAGACAAGAAGCGCTGGATTATGGGATTCAAAATGTGAAAGTATATGTTCTCAAATAACCGGCTTCGGCCGGTTTTCTTTATGCTCATATCCCTTTGTATAGTTGCATATATTTGGGAATGAATATGCTATCTACAAGGAGGGGACAAAGTGAATTCCATTTTATCGTTTGGATTCAGAAAAACATCGATATTTTATGGTATAGCGATTTTTGCTATTTTGAGTATTGTTTTTAGTATTATTGGCTTTGAGTATATGGATGAACAAGAGCTAGCGTCAATAGATACCAATCAACCAACCAACGCACCTACAGGTAAAGTGAGTGTAGTGATTAACACTCAATCTAAAGTCCTTGAAGTTTACAATGATGATCAGATATATAAAAAATATAGGATTGCAGTAGGCAAAAGCAAAACCCCGACGCCGATCGGGGAGTGGAATGTGGTATGGAAAGACTATAATTGGGGAACTGGATTTGGAACACGCTGGATGGGATTAAATGTACCTTGGGGCACTTATGGTATCCATGGGACAAATAAACCCTGGTCAATAGGTCAATTTGCCAGTCATGGCTGCATTAGACTGCGTAATAAAGATGTTGAAGAATTGTTTGAATGGATTCCGGTTGGGACTCCGGTGCGTATTGACGGTCGAAAGGCTAAAATTGAAAGAAACCTTAAATATAAAACTTCAGGGTCTGATGTTGTTGCCTTACAACTGAAACTTAAAGAACTTGGTTACTTTCAGGGTAGAGCAGATGGCTTGTTTGGCACTATGACTGAAGAAGCTGTTAAGGCTTATCAGGCAGATAAGGGAATAACCACTACCGGTGTAGCTACTAAAGAGTTTTGTGCCGCGTTGGGGATATAGAATTAGTAAGAATTTTTATCAAAATATCAAAAAGTTGACGAAAATAGCTGATAAGTGTAAAATATAACCTAGTACTGGATTTGACCAAACTGATATTTCGGTATATTCTATGTATAATGCCGAATCCTTATAAGGTACGGGGGACCCAATGCGTATATGGGGGTGAATCCGCTAACGCGGTAGGGCGTTCTTAACCTCTTTTCTTTGGCCCGAATCCGACAGCTAACCCCGGAGGCTAACGCCTAAGGTTTTGTATTTTGCTTTGCAGTGCATGACAGCTAACCTTAGAGGCGTACTGAAAAGAGAGGTGATCGATTGGGGAAAAAGATTTTAAAGGTCTTTTTTGGACTTTCTTTGCTGATAGCCGTTAGTATTCCCTCGGTAAGCATGGCTGCGGGACCACAGGAGCAACCCACTATAACGCTCGGGGCACGTGGCGATGATGTGCGGATTGTGCAAAAATATTTGGCTGACAGTGGTTTTTATGCAGGAGACATTGACGGTATATTTGGTCCGATTACTGCTAAGGCTGTAAAAGAATTTCAACGCAGTTCTTCTCTTAACGAAAATGGTATTGTTGATAAAGAAACCTTTGCCTATTTGGGACGGCTGGCAGGGGCGCCAAGCAGGTATAGCCGTGCCTTTAGTATGAAAGCATCGGCCTACTCTGCGTATGACCCGGGTAATGGTAGCTATACCTATGGCGGAAACCTTTTGCGTAAAGGTTTGGTTGCTGTCGATCCAGCAGTTATTCCTTTAGGAACCCGGCTATATATCCCAGGATATGGTTATGCAATAGCTGATGATATTGGTGGTGCAATAAAAGGCCAGCGTATTGATTTAGCATTTGATAATCGCCGTGAGGCATTGAATTTTGGCGTGCAAAGAGTAACTGTGTATGTAGTTGACGGATAAATAGCAGGTTTCGACCTGCTATTTTTATTTACTGCTAGTAACTGTTGTTATTATCCCCCAAGAATATTAAGAAGCTCCAAGTACTATACTACTGATAGAATTTGAGTATTTCTTGGGGGTTGGTTAGGATTGAATTTTATCTCAAATGAAATGCTGCCTTTAGTGTTGGCTTTTGTTTCTGGAGTGTTAATGGCAGTACAAGGATCGATTAATACTGGTTTGAGTAAAGTTATTGGACTGCTAGAGGCTACCTTTGTCGTTCAACTTACAGGAACTATTTTAGTCATGATGCTACTGTTTATCGGTAATATGGGCAAAGGTAATCTGTATGCATGGCAGGAGGCACCTTGGTATTCCTGGTTAGGAGGTATTCTTGGTGTTGCCATAATCTATCTGGTAGCCGCCAGCATTCCCAGTGTTGGGGTTGCCAATGCCACTACGGCCATTATTGTTGGACAAGTATTAACAGCAGTCATAATTGACTACTTGGGGGGATTTGGTCTTGAACGTATGGCTTGCAGTCCCAAGCAGCTAATTGGCTTGGGATTACTCGCAGTTGGTGCTAGATTGTTATTAAAATAGTTTTTTTTATCTTTTTCTTAATTAAGGTGTTAACAAAAAAAAAATTATGCGGTATACTTATCATTAGGATTTTTTGGTAATGTACTAACACAAGGAGGCAAGGCATGGATTTTAACTTTACTCCCGATCAATTGGATATGCAAAAAATGGTAAAAGATTTTGTAGCGAAAGAAATTGCCCCTCACGCTTTAGAAATGGATAAAGAAGGTATAGTTCCATCTGATTTATGGAAAAAACTTGATGAGGCGGGCTTACTTAATTTAACTGTACCAGAAGAATATGATGGACCAGGTCTTGATGCACTCTCAATTGCTCTCATCTATGAAGAGTTAGGTAAAGGGTGTGCTGGTGTAGCTACAACAACCGCTGCGAATGCTTTAGCTTCCTACCCAGTAGTCCTCTTGGGAACCGAAGAGCAAAAACGCAAAATGTTTAGTGTCATAAATGATGGCAAGTTGGCTGCCTTTGCACTAACTGAACCAGGTGCCGGCTCAGATGCCGGAGCAGTTGCAACAACTGCTGTTAAAGACGGTAACGAGTATATACTTAATGGCACCAAATGTTTTATTACCAATGGTGGTATTGCTGAAATATATATTATTTTTGCCAATACTCGCAAGACTGCTGGTATCCGTGGATTGACAGCCTTTATTGTTGACAGGAACACACCCGGCTTCTCTGTTGGTAAAGAAGAAGAAAAGATGGGCATCAGAGCTTCAAATACTTGCGAATTGATTCTGGAAAACGTACGTATTCCTATGGCAAACAGAATTGGCCGCGAGGGCGAAGGGTTTAAAATTGCGATGAAAACACTAGATGCTGCCCGACCATTTGTTGGTGCTGTATCTGTTGGGTTAGCTCAAGCTGCTTTCGAACTAGCCGTTAAATACTCAAAGGAACGTGTACAATTTGATAAGCCCATTGCTTCATTTCAGCTTGTTCAGGCTATGCTGGCCGATATGGCTATGCAAGTTGAAGCTGCACGTTTACTGGTATACAAGGCTTGTTGGTTGAAAGACCAGGGAGTTCCCTATTCCAAAGAATCAGCCATTGCCAAGTGCTTTGCCGCTGATACTGCCATGAAGGTTACGATTGATGTTGTCCAAGTACTGGGCGGTTATGGATATTCCAAAGAATATCCGGCAGAAAAGTACATGCGTGATGCCAAAATTATGCAAATTTATGAAGGCACCAATCAAATACAGCGATTGGTAATTGCTAATAATATCCTGTACTAATTTATAATTTTGATACTTGACTTTCGTAGTTAACCGTAATATAATACATATGTGTTTAGGGACTATAGCTCAGTTGGTTAGAGTACTACGTTGACATCGTAGGGGTCTCGCGTTCGAGTCGCGATAGTCCCACCAGTATATTCAAGGCTTCCAGGAATCTGGGAGCCTTTTGTTATGTAGCGCGTCCAGCGAAGCTGGACTGTGCTTATGGGTGAAAGTCCCATCCCGGTAACTACCAAGAGGCCGGGTAGCTAATTCCGGTGCGTCGCCGAAATGCGGGGTGCTGAGCGGGAGGATAAAGTACCTGTCTAGAAAGCAGGGCGAGCGAAGATACAGGCCGTAACATAAAGTGAACTCTGCCGCATCGTTAAAAAGGACTTCGGTTAACGAGGAACAGAGAGGGAGCCGAGCCATGTGCATATGGGCGAAGGCCAGGGAAGACGTGAAGAACTTGGAAAGCAACGTCGAAGAACCTTCCGGTGTATAGGAGACGGCATGTATCGAAAGTACAGTTCGGAACTGGAGAGACCCTCCCCTGCACGGGAAACCGTAAGAAGAAAGCATATAAGCCAAACGGTGAAATTGCTGTTCTGCAGGAAGGGAGTCAGAGGGGTTCATATTACCGATAACGCTATGGACAACAAAACCATAGCGAGGGAAGGAACCCTGCTTCATTCAGGCTTTTAAAGGAGGTAGGGAGGCAGTTAAGGCAGTGCTTGCCAGTAGAACAACGTTGGTGCTGGACGCTAAAACCTTAATTGAAAGACTAAACCCTAAGATTCGAGGCTGGCGTAACTACTATGGCGTGAAAACAGCAATTAAATGGCTCAATAAAATAGATTGGTACATATTATTGCGATTTACAATATGGTGGAACAAGAAACGGCAAGAGAGAAGACACCTGTCTGGCATCAAAGATGTCCGGCAGATGTCGAGCAAACTTGGTTTATTAAAACTTGCTGGATAACGAATGCTGAAGGAAGAAGAATGTCGAAAAGCCGTATGAGGGAAAACCTCACGTACGGTTTGATGAGGAGGGGCAGGATTATTTTCTGCTCTTTACTCTATAAATTGTCCCTTGTGTTGTCCCTTGCGGTGTTTAAGTAAGGACAAATTTCAACAATGTGCATATAGCTGCCGTGTAAGTGCCTCAGGATATGAGGGGTAACATTAAATAGCTTCTTATCTGTGCAAAAGCGCTTCAAGAAGGCGTTTATTATACTTCCTTAGGTATAATTTATAGTGCTCTGGCCGCTGATGTTTAAACAGCTTTTCTCATTTATCCTGACTTTACACCAGCCGGTCTTAGCCGTATCCTTCGGGGTGTGACTTTTTTTACTCCCGTCGCTTTATTTAGGGGAGAGGCGGTACTTTTACACGGAAATAAACAAATACGTAAAATTAAAGGAATCTTGTGTAGTTGTATGGAAGCTATATGCAAAACAGCCAATACCCCACCTACGTCTGTGTCGCTAGCGGTAGCGGCGAAATGGAGGTTATTATGAAAGATTTACCAGGTACGCCCCAAAGCACACCAGAGAGTTCGCCTGCGAGCAGCGATGTGGCTGTGCAACCGGATATAAAGAAGAAAGATATTGATCAAATGATTGAAGAATTCAAGAAAGCCAACCCCGGGAAAAATCAAAGAAAAATTCACCGCGGTGTCTTTTAGGTTAGTTTATGGAAGGTGCGGCTTTTTTATTTACATATGCGGCAGGAATTCCTCGGCGCATATGTAAATATATGTATTAGTTAGCTTCCGTATGGTTTGATTACAAGGAGGTCTATGATGTTATATAAATATCTTGCTCCAGACAGGGTAGACGTTTTGAGAAATTGTATGGTTAGATACACTCAGCCTGAAGCATTTAATGATCCATTTGAAGTTAAACCTTACATAGCCAAAATTACTGAAAATGAGCATGCAACCTTTAGAAAATTTGAAGAACTTATCCCTAAAGTGCTACGTGAGTATTATGATCTGCAACCGAGACAATTACAAGATCAAATACCCTTTGATGTGTTTTATGAAAAAGTCCGGGAAGAATTGGGAGTAGCCTTTAAAAAAGCATTTTACCAAATGGAAGAATGGGTTACCCCTATGGTTCGAAGAATGTGTCCGGATAAGTTTAGTGACATGCTAGGGATTTTTTCTTTAACGGAAACGCCGGATAATCTTTTAATGTGGGCTCATTACGCAGCAAGTCACGAAGGATTTGTAGTGGGATTTGATTCAACCCATCCTCATTTTGATAAGAAAGGAACTGAAGATGAATTGGGTTACCTACGTAAGGTTGAATATCGTGAAAACCGCCCTGCGTCCACTGTTACAGCTCTAACGGGTACAGACGTCTTTCTGGTAAAGAGTACTCAGTGGAGTTATGAGCAGGAATGGCGGATTATACGCCCCCTGCAAGATAATAGCAAAATGGTACAGAATCAGCCCTATCCAATTTATCTTTTTCAATTTCCGGCAGCTGCAATCAAAGAAGTTATTATAGGCTGTAAAATGCCCCAAAATAAAAGGCAAGAGATCCTGGCAGTTTTAACGTCAGATTCTTTTCGGCATGTCCAAATCCGGCAGGCTGAGCCAGATGAAACTGAGTTCAAATTGAAGCTAGTGAGTGTAGCCCGGTAGCGGACGAAAAATTTCTGGATAAGATAAGACTTGGCTTGTGCTAAGTCCTTTAGGGGTATAGTCGTTCAATCCAGGGAAAGTTAACCTTTCCATCTGGATAAAAAAACGTTAAAATGCAAAAAAACTTGCCTATATAGACAAGTTTTTTTTGGTGGCGGCACAGGGATTTGAACCCCGGACACTGCGGGTATGAACCGCATGCTCTAGCCAACTGAGCTACGCCGCCATATTAAATAGTAAAATGGAGCTAGTGACCGGGATTGAACCGGTGACCTTATCCTTACCAAGGATACGCTCTACCGACTGAGCTACACCAGCATTGGTTGCGGGAGCAGGACTTGAACCTGCGACCTTCGGGTTATGAGCCCGACGAGCTACCAACTGCTCCATCCCGCGATATTGGCTTTTTGCCACAAAGTAGATTATATAGTAGCGCAAATACGATGTCAATCTCTTTTAGTCCCCAATGGCCCAGTAATTAATGGAAGGTAACCTAGCGTTGACTACTGTTAATTAATGGTGTATATTAAATTATTGTACTGTTTACGTTATTAAGAGTGTAATCCCATAATCATCTTGATAAGATTATTCCCGCTAACACAACAGTTATGCTATAAAAAGTAATAGAATTAACTTTAGGAGGAAACAATGTCAACTCTTGTTCCCGAAATTAGTAAACGCCGTACCTTTGCTATTATTTCCCACCCTGATGCCGGTAAAACAACATTAACAGAAAAATTATTGCTCTATGGTGGAGCTATTCGTCTGGCTGGTTCGGTCAAGGCGAGAAAAGCACAAAAGCACGCTGTATCTGACTGGATGGAGATTGAGAAGCAGCGTGGTATCTCAGTGACGTCCAGTGTCTTGCAGTTTGATTATGATGGCTATCGCGTTAATATACTAGATACTCCTGGTCACCAAGACTTTAGTGAAGATACGTATCGCACCTTGATGGCTGCTGATAGCGCAGTCATGCTGATTGATGTGGCTAAAGGTGTAGAAGACCAGACTAAAAAATTATTTCAAGTTTGTAAACAGCGGGGAATACCAGTATTCACCTTCGTAAATAAGCTTGACCGCTATGGACGTAACCCGTTTGAACTTATGGAAGAACTAGAGAAAGTTCTAGGTATCCGCGCTTATCCGATGAATTGGCCAATTGGAATTGATGGTAATTATAAAGGCATTTATATACGTAAGCAAGCTAAGATAGAATTGTTTGAACGCAGCGGTGAGCATGGACAATGGGCACTCCCGTCAACGCAGGGCAGTGTAGATGATCCGGCTTTTAAAGAGCTGCTTGGGGAAGAAATTCATCAGGCATTGTGTGATGATATTGCGCTTTTAGATGTGGCTGGTGAAAAATTCGATTTTGACAAAGTAACCAGCGGGGAACTTACCCCGATGTTTTTTGGCAGTGCGATGACTAATTTTGGAGTTCGTTTGTTTTTAGAGGATTTCTTAGAAATGGCACCACCACCTGTACCAAGAATGTCCTCCGAAGGCTTTGTTACTCCTGATAATGATAAATTTTCAGCTTTTGTGTTCAAAATTCAGGCTAATATGAATCCGGCTCACCGGGATCGCTTGGCTTTTATGCGGATATGCTCAGGTAAATTTGAACGGGGTATGACTGTGTATCACGTACAGTCTAAGAAGCCGATAAAGCTGGCACAACCACAGCAGTTTCTGGCGCAAGAACGAACAATTATCGATGAAGCCTATCCGGGAGATATCATTGGGTTATTTGATCCAGGAATTTTTGGTATTGGTGATACCTTGTGTCAGGAAGGTTCAGCCTTTACATTTCAGGACTTTCCTGTTTTCCCCCCGGAACAGTTTGCTCGCATTCAAGCCAAAGATACCATGAAACGTAAGCAATTTGTTAAGGGGATGACCCAACTGACACAAGAGGGAGCTGTGCAGGTCTTTCATCAGCCTGACTATCCTGTAGAATCTTTTGTTGTTGGTGTTGTTGGCTCATTGCAATTTGAGGTGCTTGAATACCGTCTGAAACACGAATATGGTGTAGATATTTTAATGAATAAATTGCCGTATTCGATAGCCCGATGGCTTATTGGCGAAAATCTTGATGTAAAGGCTATGAAAAATATGGATAGTGGTCTTTTGGTGCAAGACATCAAGAACAGACCGGTTGCCTTAATCAGTAATGAGTGGCAGCTTAGATGGGTGGTAGAACGGAATCCGGAAGTAGAATTCCTGGTTGTGCCTGAAGACGCACAGCAGGTCTAAGGGGGAATAAGGCTATGTATACCTTTCCGCTAGAGACTGATGAACTAATTAAGAAGAAATGTCTCGCCAGTTATGCTAGTAATAGAGAAGTTTTAAGTGGAGCACTTTATCTGACAGATCAACGTTTGGTATTTGTTGGCTATGCCCTTAACATTACTAACAAATATATGGATGAGGTACCGCTAGCTTACATTAAAGAAATACTGCCGGAAAAGACTTTTTTTGTTATCCCCAATGTGCTTAAGGTAGTTACTATCAAAGATAAAGTACTCAAATTTGTTGTAGAAGGCCGTAATGAATGGCTTAAGGCCATTCAAAGACAGATTGACATAGGTAACTAATTATAAAACACCTCACTCTCTTCATTGTCATTGTATGCAAATAAGCTGTGAAACATATACTATATGAGAAGGGAGTGATGGTGGTGAATTTGCTTTCCATCGGCCTGAACAAAGCGACCGGGTATATCAAGGAAAAGTTGGAACATGACTGTAAAGCACTGACTCGAGAAGGCTTCCGGGTAGTTATCGAAGAACTGGATCGAGGCAATTACAAGTTCCTGGGCATAAATATCATTGATGGCGAATTATCTTTTCGCAATTATGAGAGGATAAAAGCAGTTTTAAAAAACAGTGTATCTCAGATACTTGCAGATTGGATTATTACTAATGAAGAACAGCGACTTATAAATAAAATTGTTACCCACAACTATTTTTATTTTAATCACGACGAACGCGCTACATTGGAATCAAATGCTTTGAGAGTGCTTGCTGGCAGTTCGGCCCGTTATAAGTTAGTACTAACTCGAATTTTAGATTATCTTGAGAATCACCATGAACTAGTACTTGATGGTTTTTTGAATTTCCGACTAAAAGATTACCGCTTACAGCTAGCAGAGGTTATTGATACCGTTGTTGATGACTTTATGATGGAACTTGAATATAAGGAGTTTATTCGACTTTTACGTTATTTTGTCGATGTTCAAGAGCCACGCGAAGAGGAAGCGCATGTAGTTATCAAGGATAATGTTTTTACGCTTTTTGATTCACATGGCAAAGCAATTACTAATCAATATCTGGACGACATGGTATTGCCGAATAGAACTGGCGATAGTTTTGACAGCCTTAACTATGAAGATATGTTAATAAGTACTTTAATTACTATTGCACCACGGAATATTATGATACATAGTACTAATCGACTCAGAGACAAAGACCTTGTAGATACAATAAAAAGTGTATTTGATGACCGGGTAGTAGTCTGTAAGGGTTGCGAAATGTGTTCAACTGATTATGCCGGCAAATCAAATCATACTGAGTCATAACTTGACATTCTCATTAAATTTGTATATAATCTTTGGTAATTAAACATTGTATCAACAGTAATGCCGAGGACAAGATACTATCGTGAAGGCGTTTCAGAGAATAGATGCCGCAGGCTGTAAGCATCTTTGCGCAAACCAAATAGTATTACCACCTTGAAACTGCTTCGCTGAACCAAAAGTAAGCCTAGCCGGGGATACCCCCCGTTATCAAAGTCTGAGATGGCTAATAGCCAAACAGGGTGGAACCACGGGTATAAACTCTCGTCCCTATAGGGGAATGAGAGTTTTTTTATTTGGGTTAAAGGAGGCTACCAAAACATGAGTAAAATTAAGATGATATTAAAGGACGGATCCGTACGTGAGGTTGAACAGGGAATAACCTTAGCTGAAGCTGCAAAATCCATTAGTCGCAACTTGGAAAAGGCAGCATTGGTCGCTAAGGTAAATGGTCAAGCAACCGACCTGACTGCCACATTGGAAAATGACGCCAATGTTGAATTCTTAACATTTGAAGATGAGGATGGCAAAGCTGCTTTGCGCCATACCTCCTCACATATTCTTGCTCAAGCCGTTAAACGTCTGTACGGTGATGTAAAATTGGGTATTGGCCCATCAATTGCCAATGGTTTTTACTATGACTTTGATACTGCTCATACGTTTACCCCTGAAGATTTAGTAAAAATTCAGGCTGAGATGGAGAAAATAGTAAAAGAAAATTTGCCGCTTGAGCGCAAGGCGGTTAGCCGCGAAGAAGCCCTTCAGCTGTTTGCAGCACAAGATGAGGTATATAAACAGGAGCTTATTCGCGATTTACCGGAAGATGTGGCGATATCTCTCTATAAGCAAGGCGAATTTGTTGACTTATGTGCAGGACCTCATGTTACAGCTACTGGTCGGGTTAAGGCTATCAAGCTGCAGAGTATTGCTGGTGCTTACTGGCGTGGGGACGAAAAACGCAAAATGCTGCAACGTATCTATGGAACTTCCTTTGAAAAGAAAGCTGATTTAGATGCATATATCACTATGATGGAAGAGGCGGCCAAACGTGACCACCGCAAACTAGGCCGCGAGCTTGATTTGTTCAGTATCCAGGAAGAAGGTCCGGGATTTCCTTTTTTCCATCCGAAAGGTATGGTTGTTCGTAACGAACTTGAGGCTTTCTGGCGTAAGTTGCACCTAAAATTTGGCTATCAGGAAATTAAAACCCCTATTATCCTGCACCAAAAACTGTGGCAACAATCCGGTCACTGGGATCATTACCGTGAAAATATGTATTTCACTAAGATAGATGAAGAAGGCTATGCAGTTAAGCCGATGAATTGCCCCGGGGGGATTTTGGTATATCGTACGCAGCACCACAGTTATCGGGACCTGCCGCTACGGACCTGCGAATTAGGACTTGTTCACCGTCATGAGCTTTCAGGAGCACTGCATGGACTTATGCGGGTACGCAGCTTCACCCAGGATGATGCCCACATTTTTATGTTGCCATCACAAATTAAGACTGAGATTAAGAAGGTTATTGAACTTTTCAATACAGTATACAGCGTTTTTGGATTATCCTATCATGCAGAACTAAGTACTAAACCGGAAAAAGCCATGGGTTCTGATGAAATATGGGAAACGGCGACAACCGCTCTTAAAGAAGCACTAGAAGAGCTGGAAATGCCTTTTAAAATTAATCCGGGAGATGGTGCTTTCTACGGTCCCAAAATTGATTTCCACCTTCAAGATTCCATCGGCCGTACCTGGCAATGTGGTACCATTCAGCTGGATATGCTGATGCCGGAAAAATTTGACTTAAATTATATCGGCGAAGATGGACTTAAACATCGTCCGGTAATGATTCACCGGGTAGCTTATGGTAGTTTAGAACGCTTTATCGGTATTTTAATTGAACATTATGCCGGAGCATTCCCAATATGGTTAGCACCTGTACAGGTTAAGATATTACCAATAAGTGAACGTCATGCTGAGTATGCCAGAGAACTTGCACAAAGCATGCTTGACCAGGATATTCGCGTTGAAGTGGATGATCGCAATGAAAAGATTGGCTACAAAATTCGCGAAAGTCAGATGCAAAAGTTACCTTACATGCTTGTGGTGGGCGACAAAGAAGCGGAAACCCGTACTGTGGCTGTTCGTAAACGGGGGCAAGGGGATGTTGGAGCAATGCCTATTGATGATTTTATTACAATGGCAATTGCTGAAATTGCTGCCAAAAGCTAATAGGCTGTCGAAAATAGCTTGACTTACCTGAAATTAGATGTTATTATAATCAAGTGATTTAAATATTGCATTAAGCAGAAGCCATCCACTTCTCACCTTACAACGCATTACATGTTGTTGGTAAGGTTATAGTAAGCAAAACGATTTAGTTATGCTATTGCGCGGGTGGTCTATGCCACCCGTTTTTTATTTTACATTGAAACAAAGTATATCAGGAGGTGAGCGGCAATTAGCAAAGAGACTTTAAAGATTAACGAAGAGATTCGGGCAAAGGATGTTCGCGTAACCAGCAGCACAAATGAGCCATTAGGGATTATGTCGCTAAGAGACGCGTTGCGTATAGCGGGGGAGCAAAATCTTGATTTAGTAGAAGTAGCACCAACTGCTAAACCGCCGGTATGCCGGATCATGGATTTTGGCAAATTCCGGTATGAGCAACAAAAACGTGATAAAGAAGTCAAGAAAAAGCAAAAGGTAGTTTCCATTAAAGAAGTTAAACTGCGTCCCAACATTGAGGACCATGACTTTAATGTGAAGCTAAAGAATGCCCAACGCTTTTTAGAAGATGGCGACAAAGTCAAAGTAACAATCATGTTCAGAGGAAGGGAACTTTCTCATCCTGAACTTGGCAGACAAGTGCTGGTGCGAATGGCTACCTTACTTAAGGAAATGGCTAATATCGAACGTGATGCCAAGCTCGAAGGTAAAAATATGATTATGATTGTAGCTCCTAAGCCCAATACTACACAATCTAGCACCTAAATAGAAAGGGGATATCTTACTATGCCAAAAATGAAAACACGCCGAAGCGCTGCTAAACGTTTCAGAGTAACCGGCAGCGGTGAATTTAAACGTTCCAAAGCTTTTAAAAGCCACATTCTTGAGAAAAAATCTCCGTCGCGTAAACGCAACCTGCGTAAAGCGGCTATGGTTAGCAAATCTGACCACGAACGCGTAGTGAAAATGCTTCCTTACGCCTAGAGCTATAAACAATTTATAAGTACATCAGGAGGTATCTGACATGCCAAGAGTTAAAAAAGGCGTTACTGCACATAGACGTCATAAAAAAATACTTAAATTAGCCAAAGGTTATCGTGGTTCCAAGAGTAAGCTCTTCAAAAAAGCTAACGAAACCGTGATGAAAGCACTGTACTATGCACGTGCTGACCGTCGCACCAAAAAAGGCGACTTCCGTAAACTATGGATTACCCGGATTAATGCTGCCGCCCGTATTAGTGGTATTTCTTACAGTCAGCTTATTAACGGACTCAAAAAAGCTGGTGTAGAAGTTAACCGTAAAATGTTGGCCGACATGGCAGTTAACGATATGCCTGCATTTGGTAAGTTAGTAAACGCTGCTAAGGACCAACTGAAATAAGAAAAGCCTTAAAAATTCCCGAATTTTTTCGGGAATTTTTTTATGCATAATATTTATAAATATTGGTATTACTAGTAAACAAATCCAATTAGGGAAAATAACTTGGAAAATTTGATTTATTTAAATTTTGGGATAATTGGCAGGTTTTTTTAGGCTCATGGCGAATAAACATTATATAACAACTGGCAATTTAAAATTTGTTTAATAAAACAAAAGGAGGAGTTCACCTTGGCCCTAGTAGCAATGAAAGAATTACTCCAGGATGCAAGAAAAAGAAAGTATGCAGTTGGTGGTTTTAATGTATTTAACTTTGAGACGTTAGGCGCTGTTATTGAGGTGGCAGAAGAACTAAAGACTCCCCTGGTGCTTGGCATTCCTGAGCGATTATTTAAATTTGTCGATGTTGATACCCTGAGTGCTGCAATGAGCAGAGCTGCCCAAAAGGCCTCTGTGCCTGTGGCTCTCCATCTTGACCATGGACATACTTATGAAGGGGTGATGAAAGCCATTCGCTGGGGATTCACGTCTGTTATGTTTGACGGTTCAGCATTGTCTTTCGAAGAAAACTTAAAACGCACTAAGGAAATTACTCGCATAGCCCATTCTCTCGGTGTATCAGTCGAGGGTGAATTGGGCTATGTTGGTTGTTATGGTAATATAAAAGATATAAATGAAGAAAATTTCGTTAAGCCAGAGATGGCCCATACTTTTGTAGAGAAAACCAAAGTGGATGCATTAGCCGTAGCAGTAGGGACAAATCATGGGGTCTATCACGGCGATCCCAAACTTAATTTCTCGAGGCTCGCTGAACTTAATAGTACGGTTAATGTACCACTTGTTATGCATGGTGGTTCAAAACTTACTAAAGAAGATTACTATAGCTCAATTCAGTCTGGCATAACAAAAATTAATATTGCTACAGATATGTCGCTGGCAGCCGCTGAAACAATAAAAGCTGAATTAGCCAAAAATCAGTCTGCCAATTATATTTACTTAATGTCAATGGTTAAAAATGGCGTTAAAGATTCAGTCCGTAGGTATATGTTATCTTTCGACTGCATCTCAAAAGCAATATAGCTGATAAGATAAGACTTGGCTTGTACCAAGTCCTTTAGGACGTCGGTAGAAGCCTTAGTCGTTCAATCCAGGGAAAGTTATACTTTCCATCTGGACAACAACAGACATATATAACCCCCCGGCGCATGGCGAGCGGGGGGTTGTTTAGTTTTCTAAATTTGAGTATAATCGTTACGTATTAATAGATTTAGGGGTGGAGAATTTTGGAAGTAAAATTTGTTAACCTACTCGATATCACTCAATGGAAGCTTACTCCATACCAGATATTGGTATTGGGGTTTGCCGGGCTGATATTGGGCGGGGCGCTTTTGCTAATGCTGCCAATAGCGGCGGTGGCAGGGACAGGCTTACCTTTTATTGATGCCTTATTTACGGCGACATCGGCAGTTTGTGTGACAGGGCTGGTAGTTGTCGATACCGGTACCTACTTTTCGCTATTTGGCCAGCTTGTGATAATAAGTTTAATTCAAGCCGGCGGTCTGGGCATAATGGCCATGTCCACGCTAATGGCAATACTTATTGGCAAAAAAATTAATTTGAGGCAACGCCTGGTTATGCAAGAGGCGTTGAATCAGTTTACAATAGCTGGAGTTGTACGATTAACCCAATATATCATTAAAGTGACGCTACTGATCGAATTTATTGGTGGTACTATCCTTGCAATCCGCTGGTATCAGGACTTCGGTTTGAAAGGCATCTATTTTGGTTACTGGCATGCGATTTCCTCCTTTTGCAATGCAGGGTTTGACTTGTTGGGAAGTGTTACCGGCAAGTTTTCCAGCGCAACTGGCTATGTTGATGATATTGCAATTAATGTAGTCATTTCGCTGCTTATAATTTTAGGTGGTATTGGTTTTACTGTTATTGCTGATGTGTGGACAAACCGCCGGTTTGATAGGTTATCGCTTCATTCTAAGGTGGTTTTAATAACGAGCGTAGTGCTGATTGTCTTCGGTTCAATTGTGATTTTTTTACTTGAATATAATAACCTTAACACATTGGGTAGCTTATCCTGGCAGGGGAAAATTTTGGCCAGCTACTTTCAGTCAGTGACAACACGTACTGCCGGTTGGAATACTGTAGATCTGAGTAAACTTACTGATGCGACCCTATTTTTCATGGTAATACTCATGTTTATTGGTGCATCTCCGACTTCTACCGGCGGTGGTATTAAGACTTCGACAACCGGTGTTTTGGCAGCAGCTATCTGGGCCTTAATTAGAGGCCGCCAGGATGCGGAATTGTTTGAACGGCGAATACCTCAATCCATTATTTATAAAGCATTCTCAGTAATGCTGCTCTCAGCTGTTGTGGTTATTTTTGTAACCATGATGTTGAGTATTACGGAAAACCAGCCCTTCATTAATTTATTATTTGAGACAACGTCGGCGTTCGGTACGGTTGGTCTAACAACAGGTATTACACCGACGCTGACAATGCCAGGAAAAATCTGGCTTATCATAACAATGTTTGCCGGGAGGGTTGGGCCAGTTACATTAGCATTAGCACTGGCTTTAAAAAACCGCAAGGGGAACTTACAGTATCCGGAAGGAAAACTACTCATTGGTTAGAGGAGAGATAATGAATGAAAAATAATAACAAGCAATTCGCGGTAATTGGATTAGGACGGTTTGGCAGCAGTATTGCTACCACTTTATTTAAGCTTGGCCATGAGGTACTGGCTATTGATATGAACGAAGAGCAAGTCCAAAAAATTAGTGAAACAGTAACCCATGTTGTTCAGGCCGACACCACTGATGAAAATTCATTAAAAGCATTGGGTATCCGCAATTTTGATGTTGTTGTTGTTGCTATTGGGGAAGACATTCAGTCTAATGTTTTAACGACATTACTTTTAAAGGAGCTTGGCGTAAAATACATTGTTGCCAAAGCCCGTACTGAACTCCATGGTAAAATGTTAACCAAAATTGGTGCAGACCGTGTTGTATATCCTGAGCGTGACATGGGACTGAGAGTTGCCCATAACTTAGTATCAACTAACGTGTTAGAATATATTGAACTGTCACCAGATCTGAGTGTTGCCGAGATTACTGCGCCGAAAATATTGGTAGGCCGCAGCTTGGCAGAGACCAATCTGCGGGTAAAATATGAACTAAACGTTGTAGCGATAAAAAGGAATGAAGCACTTATTGTACCACCGCCTTCTGACGAGAAAATTAGGACAGGGGACATACTGATTTTAATAGGGCAATCTAAGGGGATTCAAAAGATGGAGGAATTAGAGTGAGCGAGTATATTTCCAGCGCTACTAACAAGTTGATTAAGGAAATAGCCTCACTTCACCAACGAAAATACCGGGATAGGCTGGGCATGTTTCTGGCAGAGGGTGTGCGTCTGGTCGAAGAATGTGCTAACGCTGCTTGGCCTGTAAAGATGTGCATTTATACGGAAGAAGCCGCTGCACGTGAACGGGCCAAGGCTGTCATTGAACGATTATCGGCTGCAGATTGCCGCATGGTCGTAGTATCAGAGGATATTTACAATAAGATTTCAGATACTGAGCAGCCACAAGGAATTATGGTTGTCTTAAAAAAGCGTCAGTTTTCTATTGAACAGCTGCTTCTTAGACAAGATAAGCTGCCATTACTTGTTGTTTTGGATGGTGTTCAAGACCCGGGTAATGCAGGAACTATCATTCGTACTGCAGATGCTGCCGGCTGTACCGGGGTTATTGCGCTGAAAGGGTCGGCCGATATCTATGCTGGCAAGACTGTACGGGCAACAATGGGTTCTTTATTTCACCTGCCGGTAATGGAGGGCTTGTCTTCTGCTGAACTAATACAGAGTCTCAAGCAGGCTGATATAAAGCTGCTGGCAACCTGTTTGCAGCAATCAGACGTTTATTACCATGCTAATTTTAACCATCCGGTAGCCATTGTTTTAGGTAACGAAGGTCAAGGTATCAGTCCTGAGTTTATCAGCGCCGCTGATGCCTGCCTCAATATACCACTCGTTGGTCATGCAGAGTCGCTGAATGTTGCCGTAGCTGCTGGCGTAATACTGTATGAGGCAGTAAGACAGCGGGCAACCTTGTAATTTCTAAAGTGCTATGATATAATACGTTTAGCAATGACGGAAATTGCCATTAGGCAGAGAGGGCGTGGTCTTACGATGATGACCGCCGAATTCTTCTGGAGAATGTTTGAAGCTACAGGTTCCATTGCTGCGTATTTATGGTATAAACGGTTAAGGTTACAATAATTTAATATAAATTTTATGCAGTGCGATGAGGAAGAGAGTATGTTAGCCACGTTTCCTACAGGGAGGATGCTGCCAGAGATTGAGAGCAGCACTGAAACAGTTAACAGAAGTTCACTTCTGAGTACCTGGGCTGAAGAGATATCCTTGTGTAGGTCTGGCGTTTTTTCCGCGTTACAGGAAATAGAGTATAATTAGGGTGGTACCGCGAAATCAAGACTTTCGCCCCTTGGGGCTGGAAGTCTTTTTATTTTTATTCTTATCCAGATGGAAAGGTTAACTTTCCCTGGATTGAACGACTAAGGCTTCTGCCGACGTCCTAACGGACTTGGCACAAGCCAAGTCTTATCTTATATTCTTTAGGAGGCATGTATGGAACAAGAACTTAATTCATTAAGGGACACAGCGCTTAATGAGTTGTCTGCAATCGACACCAAAGAAGCGCTTAATGATCTAAAAATTAAATATTTAGGTAAAAAAGGTCAATTAACTGGTATGCTACGTGGGCTTGGGGCACTAACCCCTGAAGAACGACCACGGATAGGCCAAGTGGTTAATGAAATCAGAAATGAGATTGAAGATATTATTGCTAGTAAGCTGGATACCATGAAGCAGGCTGAACTCTCCCGCAAACTGGCTTCAGAAACCATTGACGTAACATTGCCAGGCCGTTCAACTGAGATTGGTCATTTACATCCACTGACACTGACCTTAAACCGGATCAAAGACACCTTTATGCGATTGGGCTTTGAAATTGCCGAGGGTCCGGAAGTAGAAAAAGACTACTATAACTTTGAAGCATTAAATCTGCCGCAGGATCATCCGGCTCGTGATATGCAAGACTCTTTTTACATCACTAAGGAGTTCTTGCTTAGAACGCATACTTCACCTGTACAGGTCCGGACACTGCAGTCGGCAGAACCTAATCAACCAATTCGAATTATTGCTCCCGGAAAAGTATATCGACGGGATTATGATGCCACCCATTCCCCGATGTTCCAACAGGTGGAAGGGTTGGTAGTTGATAAAAATATTAGTTTTGCCGATTTAAAAGGTACACTTGAGTTATTTTTAAAAGAAACGTTTGGCAACAGAGTTAATGTACGGTTTCGTCCTAGTTTTTTCCCGTTTACTGAGCCAAGCGCCGAAGTGGATATTTCCTGTGTAATGTGCGAAGGAAAAGGGTGTCGTGTATGTTCAGGAACAGGCTGGTTGGAGATTTTGGGTTCTGGCATGGTCCATCCGCGTGTACTTGAGATGAGCAGTTTTGATCCAGATAAAGTCAGCGGCTTTGCTTTCGGTATGGGGGTAGAGCGGATTGCGATGCTAACTTACGGTATTGATGACCTCAGATTGTTTTTTGACAATGATATGCGGTTTTTGCGCCAATTCTAAAGCTATATATTCCGCATTAAAAAAGTTTGCAGGCACAGGCGGGTAGTGTACTCGCCTGCAAAAATTTAACACGTTGTATATAGTGAAAGGGGAAGGTTATGAGAGCGTCAATTAAATGGCTTAACGATTATGTTGAAATAAATGAAACACCTGAAAAACTGGCAGATATGCTGACAATGGCCGGTATTCCGGTAGAAGCGGTGGAAACGTTAGGGCAAAATATCTCTGGTGTAGTCACAGGTAAGGTAGTTGAGATTGCCCCACATCCTAATGCGGATAAATTGTCGGTATGCAAAATTGATATCGGCACCGATCTGCTAACAATTGTTACTGGGGCAACCAATGTCCGCAAGGGACATATTGTGCCTGTAGCTACCGTTGGTGCTGAGCTTCCTAACGGAATGAGTATTCAGCCAACAAAACTGAGGGGATTACTATCAAGTGGTATGCTATGCTCGACAGAAGAGCTTGCCATTGATAGCAAACTGGTTGCGCCTGAGGCAAGAAATGGTATTTATATTTTGCCTGCTGATACCACCGTGGGTATTGATATTCGCGTGGCACTGGGGCTTGATGATGTTGTGCTTGCATTCGAGCTCACTGCCAATAGGGCAGACTGTTTTAGCATGATTGGTATTGCCCGGGAGATTGCTGTACTAACAGGTGCTTCCCTAAAAAAACCGATGCTTAATTTAAAAGAAACCGGCACAGAGAAAGCTGCCTCACTGACAAATATCCAGATTGTTGACTCAGAGCTTTGCTCACGATTTGCTGCAAGAATTATAAAAAATATAAAAGTTGGACCATCACCTGTCTGGATGCAACAGCGTATTCAGGCGGCCGGTATGCGGCCAATTAACAATATTGTTGATGTTACCAACTTTGTTATGCTGGAATTTGGTCAGCCCATGCATGCCTATGACTATAACCTGCTTGCCCGTCACAGTCTGGTTGTACGCAAACCTAACCCTGGCGAAAAGTTGACTACGCTTGATGGCATTAAACGAGAGCTTGAACCAGATATGCTGGTTATTGCTGATGCCGTTCAGGCTGTTGGTATTGCCGGAGTCATGGGGGGGCTAGCCACTGAAGTTACCGCCAGCACACAAAATGTCTTACTGGAGGCAGCCGCATTTAAAGGCTCAAGTATTCGCCGGACTTCGCGTGCCCTGGGACTTCGTTCAGAGGCCTCCGGCCGGTTTGAGCGCGGGGTAGATACTATGAATATTATTAGAGCACTTGACAGAGCCGCCAGTCTGCTTGAAAATATGGGCGCTGGTGAAGTTTCCCCCGGTATTGTTGATGTTTACCCTGATATGCAGCTACCGAAACAAGTTGTGTTTACACCGAAACAAATAAATAATTATCTAGGGACCGATATACCGGCTGAAACGATGACTGCTATATTAAAACGCCTTGAATTTGATGTTGAAGCAGGTTCGGAGAAAATTACGGTGACAGTACCTACTTGGCGGGGCGATGTTACCTTGCCAGCCGATATTTGCGAAGAAATTGCCAGAATTTATGGCTATGACAAAGTTCCTTCGACTACACCTGGTGGCAGCATGGCGCAAGGTAGACAAAGTAATACCCAGAATACTATTGACAAAATTAAAAATCTGCTGACAAGCAGTGGCTTTTCAGAAATCCTTTCTTTGAGTTTTTTCCATCCGGATTCCTTGGATAAACTCAATATTGCGTCTGAAAGTACGCTGCGCCATGCTATTGAAGTTTTAAACCCGATTACCGACGATTTTCCTCATTTACGTACTACCTTGCTGGGGGGAATAATGGATACTATTGTCCGCAATCTTTCCCGCAAAAATGAGGATTTAAAGATATTTGAAATTGGTGCAGTATATTTGCCGGAAGAATTACCACTCAAGGATTTACCCCAAGAACCAGTTATGTTGTGTGGTGCCATGATTGGCAAGCGCCATACCCTTGCTTGGAATCAATCAAGAGATATGGTAGATTTTTATGATGCCAAGGGAGCCGTTGAAGCCATTTTGGCAGGACTGGGAATTAGTGATTATATCGTGGAAGCAGGAGAAAATTCAACATTACATCCTGGCAAAACAGCAGTAGTAAAAAAAGACGGCGAGTTATTAGGCAGTATTGGTGAAGTACATCCTCAGGTACTTGATGCTTATGGAATTAGCAAGAAAATTTATGTATTTGAGTTAACTGTAGGAGCATTAGTTAAGTATGCGGCCATTAACCCCAGCTATCGATCGCTACCTAAGTTTCCGACAATTACACGTGACTTAGCTGTTCTTTTGCCTGAAACTATTGCGGCCTCCACTGTGACTGAGGCTATCAAGGCAAATGCTGGTACACTACTTACTCAGGTTCAATTATTTGATGTATATACCGGGCAGCAAGTGGAAAAGGGATTGCGCAGCTTAGCATTTTCACTTACTTTCCAGGCTAGTGACCGTACGTTGACTGATATTGAAATTGATGAACACTACAAAAATATAGTTGCCTATTTAGAAAAAACGTTTGCAGCCAAACTTCGGGACTAACGTAATTTACTCACTTATAAGCGGTTTATTCCGCTTTTTCTTTTTTTATGCAGGAATTAGTTTTTGGTTGGGAGAAGTATATTCTTTAGAAAATATATCGTTTTAGGTGGACTATGTCAGATAAAAAAAACAAGGTAACTGTTCAGATATATGGCGAAAGCTACGCTCTAAAAGGCAATATAGAGCCAGAACGTATTATGCGTTTAGCTGCTATGCTGGATGAGCGCATGAATAAGACAGCTAAAGCCAATCTCAGGTTATCGCCAACCAAAATAGCTGTATTGACAGCATTAAATATCGCCGATGATTTCTTGCGATTAGAGCAAGATTACCTGGAGCTTATTGATCTGATAAAAGAAGACAAATAGCACTTTGTCGTTATTTCGGTATAACACTTTTCTGTCAGGTTAATAATACAGACAGAAAAGGAGTGGTACCGTGTTTGACAGCACCTCAATAAGTCAGGTTTTATTTCGCCTGCTATTACTATGCACTGTCGCTTTACTTGTTGTCAGATTGATGGGTAACCGTACGGTCGGTCAACTATCGCCCTTTGACTTTGTTATTATGGTCGGTATTGGGGATATTATTGTCGCAGGCACTATGGATCAAAATCCTACAATACAGTCAGGCATTGAGAGTTTAGTAATATTGCTTGCACTGCAGCAGTTGATCGGGTATTTGGCCTTGAAAAATAAGACTTTGCGCACATGGTTTGAAGGTACACCTGTGACCTTAGTGCAAAGAGGCCGCCTTATTAAAGAGAATTTTTCTAAAACCCATTTTAACTATGATGACTTACGCCAGGAGCTTCATAAAAAAGGCCTTGATATGTCTGACTTGAATATGATTGAAACGGCTCGCTTGGAAAGTTGCGGTGAGTTTACTATGGTTCGTACACCTGAAAATGAACCATTAACTAAGAATGAGTTTGAAAGTTATATTAAGAGTATCTACGATAACCCGCTAAGTCTGGCTGGTGAAAAATGGACAAAATTTGAACAATTTATGGATGATGTTCAATTTCTAGCTACTCATTTACGTGAACAACAAGGATTAAATACGACTGCCGGGCAACCAATTGTTGATAAAGAAAAAGAGTTCCATTAACGAGAGGAAGGGATGCCCCTTCTTCTTTCTTTACCCTATTACTGGTATTACGCCTGCAATAATAGAGGCTTTGGGAAAGGATGAATCATGTGATTGAATTACTCGCACCCGTTGGCAGCAAAGAGGCTTTGATTGCAGCAGTAGAAAGTGGTGCAGATGCCGTTTATCTTGGGGGGAGGATGTTTGGTGCCAGACATTACGCCCCCAATTTTACGGATGAAGAATTGGCAGAGGCCGTACGTTTTGCTCATTTACGTGGGGTATCGGTATTAGTTACAGTGAATACTCTTGTTGATGATAAGGAACTCCCTGTTTTGGTCGATTATTTACGGCATTTATATGAGATAGGTGTAGACGCCATTATTGTGCAAGATCTGGCAGTTGCCGCAATCGCTAAAAAGATAGTGCCTAACTTACCGCTTCATGCCAGTACTCAGATGACGGCTCACAATTTAGCAGGGGTTACCTTTTTAGCTGCTATGGGCTTTAAACGCGTGGTGCTGGCACGTGAATTACCGCTTACAGATATTGAATATATATGTAAAAACTCCACAGTAGAAATAGAGACATTTATACATGGTGCACTATGTGTTTCCTATTCAGGCCAATGTCTAATGAGTAGCATGATTGGTGGCCGCAGCGGCAACCGTGGGCGCTGTGCTCAACCGTGTCGCCTGCCGTATACGCTTGTTGATGCTGCTGGTAATGATCTATTAAGGGAAGCAGATGCCGGCGAATATTTGCTTAGCCCCAAAGATTTTAACACAATAGCAGCACTTCCTGAACTGATTCAAGCTGGTGTCACTTCTTTTAAAATTGAGGGACGGATGAAACGTCCGGAATATGTTGCCGTTGTTGTTGATGCTTACCGGCGGGCAATTGATAATTACCTGCTTAACTGTGATGAATATAATATTAGTGAGCAAGATCAAAAGGATTTAGCGCAAATCTTCAACCGCGATTTTACTACCGCACACCTTTATGGCAAAAACGGACGGTTGATGATGAGCGACCGGCGCCCCAATAACCGTGGTGTACGGGTTGGGCGGGTACTTACTTATCAGCATAGCGGTAAAATAGCTGTTATAAAACTGGATGAACCACTTGCCATCGGAGATATTATTGAATTTTGGGTTAAGGTAGGCGGCAGGGTGAATGTCACTGTTCACACTATGACTGTTGACGGTAATCCGGTTACTGAAGCGCAGGCTCATACTGCTGTGGCCATTTCAGTAAGTTCACCGGTTCGGGTGAATGACCGGGTATTTAAGGTATTTGATGCTAAGCTGATGGAGCGAGCCAGAGCTTACTTTAACAGAGCAGAGGCCGTACGCCGGATACCTGTTGATATTACCGTAACTGTTGCCGAAGGCAAGCCGCTGGCAATTAGCATAAAAGACATCGAGGGCTTCACTGGTCAGGCCCAAACCACTTTCATTGCCGAAAAGGCATTAAAAAGACCACTTACACCAGACTCTGTAGCAAAACAAATTGAACGGCTAGGGACTACCATTTTTGCACTTAATACATTGGACTGCCAGATTGAGGGCCAAGTAATGGTGCCTATCAGTGAGATTAATGATGCCAGACGCCGGGCAATCGAAAAAGTTGAAGCTGCCCGACTGGTTAAGTTTGCACGAGCACCACTTGCTAACGATAAATCTATTGGCGAATTATGGCCGCAAGCCCGAACAATACCAAGTAAAAACCAACCTGCACTTGTGGTAAATGTTGATAGTGTGGATAAAGCTAAAGCAGCCGTAGATAATGGCGCCGATATTATTATGTTTGGCGGCGAATGTTTTGGGAACCGCTCATTAACTGGCGAAGATTATCGCCAGGCAGCAGCTTATGCCAGGCAGCATGGCCGTAAGATTATCTTTAATACGCCACGTTTAGTGCAGCAAGGTCAACTGGTTGAACTAAAAGAGAATATCATGCTGTTTAATGAGCTTAAGCCGGAGGCAATCAGTGTAGGTAATATTGGTACCATCCAGCTGCTTCAAGAACTTTCTACTATCCCCTTGCATGGTGATTATCCTTTAAATATCTATAATAGTATTGCCGCTAACTATTTAACTAAATTAGGGTTAACCAGTCTGACTCTTTCACCAGAGCTTACCTTTGCCCAAGTTGAGGAGTTAGCTGGAAAAAAACTGGCTCAGCTGGAATGTTTAGTGCATGGTCATTTGACACTGATGATTTCCGAATATTGTATGCCTGGCAGTTTTTTAGGCGGCCCTGATCGTAGGAATTGTAATCACGCCTGTTTGCGTAATCAGTATTGGTTAAAGGATAGAAAAGAAGAAGTATTCCCGATAGTTACCGACCAATTTTGCCGGATGCATATTTTAAATGCCAAGGAATTATCCATGCTGCCACATATCCCCAGATTTCTACGGGCCGGTCTTAGCCGGCTCAGGTTTGAGGCTAAATATAGTCCGGTTAACGAAGTTGCCAGAATTACTGGCTTGTATCGCGCATTAATTGACCTCGGAGAGAATCATCCGCTACTTGTGGAAGATAAAATTTCCAGTGCCGAACATGAAAATATCACCCGGGGACATTATTTCCGGGGGGTATTATAGTTAGTTAGAGGAGAATTTATATGGAAGCAGCCGTATTGTCAACATTAGAATATAACAAAATCCGGAATATGCTTGCCGAACGTACAGGTTCCATTATGGGACGGGAACTTGCCCAAGAACTGGTACCTGTGAAGGATGCGTTGCAAGTACAAGATCGTCTTGCCGAAACAGCCGAAGCCCGCGAGATTATGAACAATGTCCCCACTGTACCGCTAGGGGGGATTCGCGATGTGCGGGCCACAATAAAAAGAGCTGAACTTGGTGCTATTTTAGAGCCGCATGAACTCTTAGCTGTAGGCAGCATGCTGTATGCCGCCAGACGGATAAAAGGTTTTTTTACCGATCTGCCGGTTGAAACACCTCTTTTGAGTTTGCAGGCCAGTCAAATCATCGTCTTGCGAAACATCGAAACCATAATTGAGGCTACAGTTACTGAACAAGGCTTAATTCGCGACGATGCCAGCAGTGAACTTTTGAAGCTAAGGCGGGAAGTAAAACAAGCCCAAAGCCGGGTAAAAGAAAAATTGGATAGTATTTTGCGCTCCGGTGAGTACCAGAAGTATTTTCAAGATGCGTTAGTCACCATGCGTGGTGACAGGTATGTTATTCCAATTAAGCACGAATTTCGCAACAATTTCCCGGGTATTGTCCATGATCAATCATCCAGTGGGGCTACTTTATTTATCGAACCAATCGCCATCGTTAACTTAAATAATGACATAAAACAACTTCTATCTGCTGAAAAGACTGAAATTGAACGAATTTTAACAGTAGTAACCGGGCAAATAGCTAAAGTTGCCGGGAGCCTCGAAGAAAATCTTGCAATTTTAGCTCACCTAGACTTCGTTTTTGCTAAGGCTAAGCTGAGTATTGATATGCGGGCCATTCAGCCAATTATCAATCAGCAAGGCTATGTTAATCTCATCCAGGCCCGGCATCCTTTGATAGCTGTAGAACACGTGGTACCAATTGACGTACAGCTTGGCCGCCATTTTACTACTTTACTTATTACCGGCCCTAACACCGGTGGTAAAACAGTAACACTTAAAACAGTAGGTTTGTTTGCGCTTATGACGCAAGCTGGCTTGTTTATTCCGGCTGCGCCTGATTCTGAGATGCCGATTATCGGAAATATTTTTGCCGACATCGGCGATGAACAGAGCATTGAGCAAAGTTTGAGCACATTTTCCGGCCATATGACCAATTTGGTTGGAATACTACAAAAGATAAGCGCTGATGATTTGGTACTGATTGATGAAATTGGAGCCGGAACTGACCCGAGTGAGGGCGCGGCTCTGGCTATGTCAATTTTGGAATATCTCCATAGAATTGGTGCCAAAACCATTGCAACTACCCATTATAGTGAGTTAAAAACATTTGCTTATACCAGACAGGGAATAGAAAATGCCAGTGTAGAGTTTGATATCCAAACCCTGCGGCCAACCTATCGGCTCCTGATCGGCATCCCTGGCAGCAGTAATGCCTTTGCCATCAGTCAACGTCTGGGGTTATCAGACAAAATTATCGCCCGTGCTAAAGAGTTAATTCATAAAGAGCATACCGATTTTGAAACCGTTCTCCATGCGCTAGAAGAGCAGAAGAAGTCATATAGCATAAAACTGGATGAACTAACCCGTTTGGAGCAGGAAATGGGGATAGTAAAAGCAAAAATCGCTGCGGGAGAACAGGCTATTGCTGAAAAAAAGAATACCGTATTAGCTAAAGCTCAGGAAGAAGCTGCTGCCGTTATTCGCCAGGCCAGGCGCAATGCGGAAGAGATAATTGGCGAACTAAAAGCCCAGTTTTCTGAGCACAGTGGTCGGGAAAGACAGCATGCTATTGAAACTGCTCGTCGGAAGCTAAGGGCAAGCAGTACGGAAATTAACGGATTTGGTATCGATGGTCAGGACAATTCAGCTGAATTGTCAGCAGACGAAATTAAACCAGGGATGAATGTTTATGTTACGACAGTAAAACAAAAAGGCCAAGTGCTAACCGTAAATGGCACAACCGTAACTGTACAGCTGGGAATTTTGAAAATGACAGTTGCTGCTGCTGCCTGCCGGATACTGTCTGAATCAGGTAGACCCAAAGAACAACCAGCAACCAAACACGTTAACATAACTATAAGAGATTCTGTAGCAAGACAAATTGATATTCGGGGCATGACAATTGAGGAAGCAGAAATTATACTGGATAAATATATTGATGATGCAATCCTATCAGGATTAAATGAGGTACTTATAATCCACGGTAAAGGAACAGGTGCTTTGCGCAAAGGGGTAAAGACATATCTGGAAACTCATTCGCATATTAAGGGAATACGCATTGCCGATCTTAATGAAGGTGGCACAGGCGCTACTGTAGTCAGATTAGCTTAGGATAGAGCTATCAGGCTAGTTGCCCTTATCCTGCTTTTAAGAAAGTTTTAACTTTCTGTTAGGGTTATAAAATTTTTAAACAAAAAACAAGGGTTCCTCGGAGCCCTTGTTTTTTGTTTAAAAATTATTTTTCCAGTTTAAATATCGCCCATAGTTTTTTTCTTCCGTTTCTTCTGTGTCTTCACTTG
Organism: Sporomusa silvacetica DSM 10669; assembly: GCF_002257705.1. Classification (GTDB taxonomy): domain Bacteria; phylum Bacillota; class Negativicutes; order Sporomusales; family Sporomusaceae; genus Sporomusa; species Sporomusa silvacetica. The sequence goes on along the minus strand of NZ_LSLK01000092.1, from coordinate 8,282 downwards.
GCTGGGGAGGAGGCTGTTTTTTAAGTGGAGGTTGCTGTACAGCAACCTCTGGTGGAGGAGATTCTGATTCTGTTGGCTGCTTTGAAGTTTTCGTGTGCGGCTCGCCTTTAGTCTCAGGTTCCCCCTTTTCATGCGGCGGACTGCCGCCACCAAGGCCACCGAGATTGTTTATTAATCCCATAACAGTTCCAATAGTGCTGGGATTAAGCTTTGATTTAAGCTGGGGGTTATTTAATAGCGGCAGCAAAGACATTAAGGTATCAGGAGAAAAACCACCGCCATCACCGCCTTTGGTTAAATCACCCAGCAGTTTATGTAGAGGATTACTATTTGTTGCCGGCTTGATTTGCTGTGGCTCTCTAATAGCTTGGGTACGGTTCATTATCGAAAATAGGCATAACAGTGATACTATAGTTATGATACTGTCCAGTCCTGTACCAGTAGTAACACTAGTGTCCAGCATTCTGGTTATTGAACTCAGTAGTGACGAAGACCCGTTGTTATCGGTGTCATTCGACATAGAACCTCCTCCTTAAAAAACGCCAGGGATTTTAGGTAGATTTAAATCGGTGGCAAGTTTGCCCATTGCAGCTTGATTTAAATCGCGGGATTTTGCCAAGGCGTTATTTATTGTAGCTAGTAATAAATCTTGTAGCAGAGCGGCATTATCAGCAGTTAAATATTTGCTATTTAATTGAATAGCGATAAGTTCTTGCTGTCCATTAACGATTATTTTAATAACATCGCCACTAGACACTTCGATTTTTTCTTGTTTGAGTTGCTCCTGTGCCATATCAACATTTTGCTGAACTTTTTTTACCATTTCCATAATATTACCAAACTGTTCAAACACTGTTATGCACCTCCTATATTTCTTTATCTAATTTATTCAATTGCCCAAAATTTGTGAGTGTCCAGACAAACAAGAGAGAGCAAATCTAGATGTATTTCATATATTAGAGTAGAAAAATGTTTTTTTGAAAGGTGATGGACATATGCGTGTGCGGAAATATCACCGAAACACCGAAAAATCTTTTATAGAAAAACCAGTTCACGATGTAAAGCAAGAAACGGATTTTGAGGAACCTATAATCGAAAAGACACCTACAGTTCCGACTAAAAAAGACTCACAGAAAATGAACCAGCGAGGGCCTGCCGCATTATTTAGAAAAATAATGAAAAATCCCAATCTAAATGTTCAGCTTATGATAATCGTTTTAACTTTGGCATCAGACAATTTTCCAATGGATAGAGGTATTACTTCCATGTCATCGACTGTCGATAAAATCCGCAATATGACCGACGTAATAAACAATACGATGCAATCAGTTAAAGTGGCTACCGATGCGCCTAAACAAATTAGAAGGCTATTTGAAACAAGGGAACCTTAGTAAGCAAAATCTTAATCTAGGCCAGTAACACTTTGCCGGTAAAATGTATATATTGAAGTAGAAGGGCGGGCCGTACTTCGCTCTTATTAATTTAATGATAAGTAAGGAGGTAGTTTAAATGTCTCATTGTGGATTTGGCGGTCGTGGATTTGGTGGTATTTGGATTATCATCATTATTATACTACTGTTCTTCTTCGAAGGTGATGACACTACTTTATAATTTTTCTAGTTACATCTAGGGACACGCTACAAAGTGTATTTCTAGTTCTCCAGATGGAAAGGTTAACCTTTCCCTGGATTGAACGACTATACCCCTAAAGGGCACAGGCGGCTTCTGCTGGCGTCCTAAGGGACTTGGCACAAGCCAAGTCTTTTCTTACCCTAACAAAAGCTTACCTTCCTTAAAAGCAGGATGAGAGAAACATCGGGTTCCGCTGTTGTTAAAGGCTCGGCGCAAGCCGTGTTTGCTTTATCCAGATGGAAAGGTTAACTTTCCCTGGATTGAACGCCTATACCCCTAAAGAGCATAGGCGGCTTCTGCCGGCGACGCGCCCGGATGGCATAGCAATTCGGCCGTCCCGAAAGGACTTGGCACAAGCCAAGTCTTATCTTATTGGATGCTGCTTTTTAATGAGGTAGTAAGAACCATTATTGTTGGCTCCCAAGGAGAGTGACCAAAAAAAAGCAAAGTTCATATATTGCATTAAAGAGAAGGATCTCTTTAACTATGATGGGAAGGAGGAAATAAAAATGGCTCGAGGATTTGGCGGTTGTGGTGGATTTGGAAGCAGTTGGATAATTATCATAATTATTATCATTTTACTATTCTTTATGATTGATGAGGATACTGGGATTACTGGTTAATAAAAACTATGGTAATGTATATGCGCAAACAGAAAAAAACACGCGTAATTTTTACGCGTGTTTTTTTTTAATTCTTTTTCGTAGCATCATTAGGTTTAGGAGGGGGTGGGGGTGCTATAGTAGTATTATCGCCTCTTGCGGGCGGTGGTGGCAAAGTTTGCTCACCTGCAGCCGTGCTGTCGGTATTCGAATTTTTACCATCTTTACCTTTGCCGTCTTTATTATCCTTACTATCTTTTGAAGCAGGAACCGTTGATACTTTAGTAGGCTGAGTGCCATCAACGAAAATCTCACTGCGGCCGTCCTTATTATTAGGATCGTTTACTAGCAGACCATCTTTATCTGAGACTCTGGCAGCTATGATGCCGGAAGGTCTGACAAAATCACGCGCCACATATTTGTCTGCAACACCACTCATAAAACTTTTCCAAATACTAGCGGGGACTGTACCACCAGTAATCCCGTTTAGATAATCCGGATTATCACAGCCCAGCCAGACAGCGGCCACTAAATCAGGAGTAAAGCCCACAAACCAAGCATCCCTATAATCACTGGTGGTGCCTGTTTTGCCAGCAACCGGACGTCCAAAGTAAGCTCCTGTACCTGTACCGTTAGTGATAACCCCCTTCATCATATCAGTAAGCAAAAACGCACTGCGCTCATTAACAACTACTTTTTCTTTCGGAACATCTTCCTCAAGTACTTTGCCATTGCGATCAATTATTTTGACAATGGCAGTAGGCTCAACCCGAACGCCGTTATTTGCCAGTACCCCATAGGCGCTGGCAATTTCTAGCGGGGTAACTCCCCTGGTAAGACCACCTAATGACATGGCTAAATTTCGGTCATTAGTATCACCATTAAGTACTAGCGTAGAGATCCCCATCTGCTGCGCATAGTATAACGTTTTATCAATACCAGCTTGTTGCGCCAGTTTGACAGTAACTACATTCAACGATTGTTCAAGTGCAGTCCGCATTGTTACCGAACCACGAAAACTCCGATCATAATTCACAGGCGACCAGTTACCAAAGCTAACAGGGCTATCCGCAATAACACTCGCAGGTGTATATCCACTTTCAATAGCTGCTAAATAAACAAATGGTTTAAACGCCGAACCTGGTTGACGTTCTGCTAAAACGGCCCGGTTAAATTGATCATTGCCGCGACCACCAACCATTGCTTTTATATGACCATTATGTGGCTCAATGGCGACAAGTGCTCCCTGCGGTTGTTTAATACCATTATCATCTGTTTTAAATGTCGGAAGCTTCTTCATGGCTTCTTCTGCTTTGTTTTGCATTTCAAGATCTAATGTTGTATACACTTTAAGACCATCTTTATATACGGCATCAGCACCATATTTATCAATAAGAAGTTGTATTACATAGTCAGTAAAATACGCAGCAGGTGTAGTAGTGGTTGTTGGACGGGCAGCTAGTTTAATTTCAGTAGTTCTTGCTTTAGCAGCCGAAAGTGAATCAATATAGCCATATTTGACCATTTGTTCGAGCACAACACCTTGTCGTTCTTTAGCTGCTTTTAAATTGCTTGTAGGTGAATAATAGTTAGGACTTTTCGGTATACCGGCAATCATAGCACATTCTGCTAAGTTTAAATCTTCGACATTCTTGCCAAAGTATACTTGCGCTGCTGTCTGAACCCCATAAGCGCCTTGCCCAAAATAGATGTGGTTCATATACATTTCAAGTATTTCGTCTTTACTATATTGCCGCTCAATTTGCAACGATAAAAACGCTTCCTGAATTTTACGCTTAATTGTTTGGTCTTGAGAAAGTAAGGCATTTCTGGCGAGCTGCTGGGTTATAGTACTGCCGCCTTCAGAGATTCCTCTGTCTGTCATATTAGACCAGATAGCACGCAAAATACCGCGAGGATCAATACCACTATGTTGATAAAAACGGGCATCTTCAGCAGCAATAAAAGCATGCTGTAGATTTTTCGGTACTTTATTAATAGTTGCCGGTAGACGATTCTCAACCGAGTGAATTGTGGTAATGAGTTTTCCATTAGCATCAAAAATTTGGGAAGAAACGGCGGGGCGTATGTCGCCTTTTAAGCTGGGCATGGTATGAATACTAGCAGTTAAAAAACCCAATCCGGCCCCCATCACCATAACCAAGAACACGAGAGTTGCAATAATCGCAAATCTTCGTGAATTTTTCTTGGGGCGTCGCCGACTATTTTCTTGGTTTTCATTATTTTTATCTTGCATACTTTCATCCCCTTACAGATTCAATCATAATGACATAAAAATGTTTTGAGCAGATTTAAAGGATTTGATTCGCTAACCATTATATCATAAAAAATCTAATGATAGGTATTTCTTTGTCAACAGTTTGCAATATTAAATTTGTTATGTTATAATGCAGCTAAAAATGGTAATTTTTCCTATTGAAATTAACGTATGTTTCTAGCTATTGATAGGTGGCTGAAATTGACAATGTGGTCACAAATATATTAAAATAATACATCATATAGAAATGTAATAATGGGAAAAGTATTGCGGGTTTACTCCCGTCCCCGAACTAGGGACGGTTTTATTTATCCTAACAGAAAGTACCTACTTTCTTAAAAGCAGGATAAGGGCAACATCGGCTTCCGCTGTCGCCAAAGGCTCGGCGCAAGCCGTGTTTTCTTTATCCAGATGGAAAGTATAACTTTCCCTGGATTGAACGACTAGGGCTTGTCTTATCTCTATTTACCAATGCTTGAACCCCGCCAATGAGGAGGATTTTAACAATGTCTGTATTAGATGTACTCAGGGAACGAGGATTTATTCAACAACTAACGCACGAAAAAGAAATCGCGGAGTTGTTGGATAAAGAAAACATTACTTTTTATATCGGTTTTGATCCCACTGCTGATAGCCTACATGTCGGGCATTTTTTGGGAATGATGGTAATGGCTCATATGCAGCAGGCCGGACACCGTCCGATTTGCCTCATCGGTGGTGGGACGGCGATGGTAGGAGATCCTTCTGGTAAAGCTGACATGCGAAAAATGTTGACCGCAGAAATTATCAACCATAACGGCGAGCGGTTTAAAAGGCAAATGCAGCGGTTTATTGACTTTTCCAATGGCAAAGCATTAATGCTGAATAATGCTGACTGGCTACTAGGACTTAATTATGTAGAGTTTCTGCGAGATATCGGCGTGCACTTCTCCGTTAATCGCATGTTAACTGCCGAATGCTTCAAACAGCGGATGGAAAAGGGCTTGTCATTCCTAGAATTTAACTATATGCTGATGCAGAGCTATGATTTTCTGGAACTTAACCGTCAATGCAACTGTATCATGCAAATGGGCGGTGACGACCAGTGGTCCAACATCTTGTCCGGTGCAGACCTTATCAGACGTAAGGAAGCCAAACCAGCCTATGGGCTGACCTTTACTTTATTGACCACCAGTGATGGGCGCAAGATGGGTAAGACAGAAAAAGGCGCGCTCTGGCTGGATGCTGAAAAGACTTCCCCCTATGATTTTTACCAATACTGGCGCAATGTTGATGATGCCGATGTAGAAAAATGCCTGGCCTTGCTAACTTTCTTGCCGATGGAAGAAGTTCGGCGACTGGGTGCTCTTAAAGATAAAGAAATTAATATCGCCAAAAAGACACTGGCCTTCGAAGTGACTAAACTAATTCATGGCCAGGATGAGGCCGAGAAGGCTGAGCAGGCTGCAAAAGCATTGTTTGGCGGAACAGGAAATTTGGATAATGTACCAACTGTATCGATAACTACTGATAGTCTGGGCATAAAACTACTAGATGTTCTTGCAAGTACAGGAATTGTTTCATCTAAAAGCGAAGGGCGGCGACTGATTCAGCAAGGTGGACTCTATATTGGTGATACCAAGGTATCTGATCCCGACTTGCTCTTGACAGCTACTTTATTTGAAAATAATAATCTCCTTATCCGTAAAGGTAAAAAGAATTATCATCGTATTATCATAGAATAAAAACTGGGTCGCACCTGCGACCCAATTTTTATTTCCAACGAGTTTCTTCCAACTGCTCTTTATTAGCTGGAATAGTAGTATCATCTGCAGTAGCCATCTGGTTTTCCGCCATGGCTACTAATTTTTTAACCATTTGACCGCCAATCTGACCTCCCATTCGCCCGCCGATTTTACCGACTTCTTTGGTTGTCATGTTTTCCCAACCAACATTCTCAATTTTTTCTTTAAGACCCAATTCTTCAGCAACTTCCAACTTTTTTTCGTCAAGAACACGTTCATAGTTAGCTGCGTTTATTTCCTTTTTCATTTCCTGGCCGAGAGTCTCATTGGCAACACGCAATTTCAGTTTTTCTAAGCCATCCATGTACCAATCACCTCGCAATTTTTATATAATATCCACTAAAGATTTCATATAGCATTTCCAACAATTTAAATTATAATGAATGCAAATATTTAGTAACCAATAACCATCTTTCACCATATATATAATCAACCAGAGAAAGAGTAATCAGGAGGAGGGGGAGAAATGCGGTTTTCTGTTCGACGCAGACGCGTAATACCACTCTTTCCATTAGTAGCAGCTGTTTTGACAATTCTAACGGTGTTCTTTTTCTGGAGGATGGAAACCCACTTAAAACCAACTCTCATGGCCATTGCTGAAACAAGGGCAACTCGGATCGCAACCCAAGCCATTAACAATGTTATTAATAATCGAGTAAGTCTTACTGTTGATCCTAAAACATTGGTAAATATTACATTGGATGAACATGGACGAGTGGTACTTATTCAACCAAATACTATGGAGTTCAACCGATTAGCCGCAGACACTACCATGAAGGTACAGGATGCGTTGGAAGAGATAACTGAAGAGAAAATCAATATTCCGATTGGTCAGGTATTAGGCAGTCAGATGCTAGCCAGTATGGGACCTAAAATTACGGTTACCATTATCCCTGTAGGCACAGTCCAGGTTAAAGTAGTTGATAAATTTGAACAAGCTGGTATTAATCAGACCAGGCATATGGTCTACTTGGCTGCTACCACGCAAATCCGTATTGTAGTTCCACTAGTAAGTCAAAGTGTTAGCGTCAACACACAGGTTCCTATCGCAGAATACGTTGTCGTTGGTGAAGTACCAAATACGTATGTTCAATTTCCATTCCCGCTTGATAGTGACCTCCTAAATGGAAATAATGCGGGTAGCAATAACGGCGGTGCTAAGAATTAATCCTGTTCTTACTGACGACACTATATATTCGGCATTAAATAAGTTTGCAGCGCAGGCGGGTGGTGTATTGACATAGTAGGTGCAACGTGATATCATATGTAAATGTCGTCGCTATAATGAAATGAATGAAAAGTGGTCGACACTAGCACATCCATGTGCGTCGGTCTCGGGCAAAGCGTATCGTCCATGATACGCCCTCGACACTAGTGCATCCGTGCACGTCGTTCCCTGAAAACTGAACAATGTAAGTAATGCATCAAAAAAGCCAGATGTGCGGTTGTATGTCGTTTGCGACATACAAAACCAAAAACAAGTTCTTAAGCAGACACACGAAATCTATGATTTCGATGTGGTCGCTTAGTTAGGTGCTTTGCATCTAACATCAATTAATCATTTAGAGCCAATTGGCTTTTCATAAAAATTTTATGGAGAGTTTGATCCTGGCTCAGGACGAACGCTGGCGGCGTGCCTAACACATGCAAGTCGAACGGGGAGTTATTTATAACTCCTAGTGGCGAACGGGTGAGTAACGCGTAGACAACCTGCCTCTAAACTGGGGACAACACCGCGAAAGTGGTGCTAATACCGAATGTGGTATCTTGGTCGCATGACTAAGATAAGAAAGGTGGCCTCTGAATATGCTACCGATTAGAGATGGGTCTGCGTCTGATTAGCTAGTTGGTGAGGTAACGGCTCACCAAGGCGACGATCAGTAGCCGGTCTGAGAGGATGAACGGCCACACTGGGACTGAGACACGGCCCAGACTCCTACGGGAGGCAGCAGTGGGGAATCTTCCGCAATGGACGAAAGTCTGACG
>NZ_LSLK01000091.1 GCF_002257705.1 Sporomusa silvacetica DSM 10669 | reverse complement strand
GGGCGCAATTAGGATTTAACTGAAGGCAAAACGTAAGCAAACTATCGGCATAGTAAAATATAGCCGAGAGACTGGCTAGAAATGGACAGATGCTAGGCGCAGCGAGCACCGGAGCGGAGGCGTACAAATTGTACGTTGAGCACCGGAGCACAGTAGCAACAACGCAGATGGCCGTTTATAGACAGTCGGCAAAGTATGCAGTAACAAGACTTAATTAAGTCAAGTTGTTAAGGGCATACGGCGGATGCCTAGGCGCCAAGAGCCGACGAAGGACGGGGTAAGCTCCGATATGCCAGGAAGAGCTGCAAGCAAGCTTTGACTCCTGGATTTCCGAATGGGGGAACCCGGCGGTGGTAATGCACCGTCACCTAACGTAAGTTAGGAGGGCACCCGGGGAACTGAAACATCTAAGTACCCGGAGGAAAAGTAATCAATTGAGATTCCCTAAGTAGCGGCGAACGAACGGGGAAGAGCCCAAACCGGTTGAGTGGTGAGAGGCGGGAAGTTGGAAGTGTGATTTAAATGAAAAAATTTGCAGAGCAAATTCTAACAAGAGCGCACCTCTAACATCTAACTTCTAGGGCTAGCCTCAGGTAATGAGTATAGACGGTAGAGCACTGATAGGGCTAGGGGTCTTATAGATTACTGAACCTTGTCAAACTACGAATGGATATATTTTAACCTGGGAGTCAGACTGCGAGTGATAAGATCCGTAGTCAAAAGGGAAACAGCCCAGACCATCAGCTAAGGTCCCCAATGCCGTTGAACTTTGTTTTAAAATAAATTCAACAACAAAGAATATTTTAATGTTGAATAAAAATAGTAAGAATAATTCGTTGACCTGTTGTAGAGGAGGTTAATATCTCTCTTTCTTTTTCAAAGGTTAGAAGTAATGAAATAGATGGAGATTTAAAATAAATAAAATTTATATAATAAGGAGGAATTTTTATGAGTCTGAAATTAAAGGTAAGTATCGCAATGCTAACATTAGGGTTGCTGGGCATTGGGGGTGGAGGGCAGGAAGTCAGTGCACAGCAGGTGCAGCGAGGCAGTCATCCAGCTGTGACAATGGAAAAAAGAGCCGTTCAGGAAGTAGATCCAAGCACAATCGAAAGCCCGAATGAAAATCCGTTTGGGCTGGTTTATCAGGGAGCAATTACCCAGAATGTCCAAGGTCAGGTGAATATTCATCCAATCACTTATGATTTGAATGGCATAAAGATTTCGGCCAATGTGTATACGCCGGCAGGCTATGATATGGCAAGCAAGAAAAAATATCCGGCACTTGTTGTCGCGCATCCTAATGGCGGAGTCAAGGAACAGGTAGCGGGCTTATATGCACAGCGTATGGCCGAAAAAGGATATATCACCATTGCGGCAGATGCCTCTTTCCAAGGGGCAAGCGGCGGGTATCCGCGCAATGTTGATAAACCGTCCTATCGTGTTGAAGACATTCATGGTATGGCTGATGTCATTTCTACTTACCAGGGAGTTGACGCAGAGCGCCTGGGAATCCTGGGAATCTGCGGCGGTGGCGGCTACACGCTGAAGGCAGTGCAAACTGACAAGCGTTTTAAGGCGGTGGCAACGCTCAGCATGTTCAATACGGGTATTGTCCGCCGTAACGGTTTCTTGGACTCTCAGACGGCTACCATTCAAAAGCGTTTGCAGCAAGCCTCGGCGGCCAGAGCTCAGGAAGTTGCTGGCGGTGAAGTACAATATACTCCGGACATGCTGGATTTGGACCTGAGTGAGGAACAGCTTGCAAAAATGCCGGATTTGTATCGTGACGGTTATGAGTACTATGGTAAGACGCACGCATATCCGAATTCCACGTTCCGCTATACGGTGAGCAGCAATCTTGACTTATTCAGGTTTGATGCGGCCAATAATATGGATTTGATCGGCCAGCCGTTACTGATGATGGCCGGCAGCAATGCGGATACCTTCTATATGACCGAACAGGCCTTTGCAGCAGCAACTGGCACAAATGACAAGGAATTGTTCCTGATCAAGGGCGCAACCCATATTCAAACGTATTGGGTGCCGAACTATGTGAATCAGGCCGTAGATAAATTGACTGATTTCTATGGAAAACATTTGTAATTGTATCTTCGGTATATTTCTATTGTGCAGTTGGTAGAAAAACATCGGCTGCACAATAGAATCTGGATTTAAGGGAAAGTTTCAGTAATTAAAATAAGGGATAAACACAGCAGAGAAATATAACAATAATATGGAAATGCTGTGTTTTATTATGTAGTAACATATGTTTTAACGAAATATAACAAATTACTTATTAGTTTATTATTTAAAAGGAAGAGGGCAATATGAAAAATTTAATTAAAATAGTAGGAGCTTTTTTAGTAGTAATGATAAGCATGGGATATGGAATTGTAAATGCAGCCGATACCATAGATGCGAATGATCAGCAGCATATAGTTATTTATCATAATGCAAATTTAAAAAGCTATGAAGCTCCGGCATCCTATTTTTCAGGAAGCGCAATTGTAACTCGTATTTTTAGTGGAAATGAAATGACAAGATTTTCAGGAGGTGTAGTTGCTTTTGAACCGGGAGCAAGGACACATTGGCATACACACCCTGCAGGACAATTATTGATTGTTCAGTCGGGAACAGCACTGGTACAAGAATGGGGAGGCAAAACGATTGTCCTTCATACAGGTGATGTACTCTGGTGTCCTCCGAATGTTAAGCATTGGCATGGTGCGGATAAGAATGGTGAGATGGTGCACGTTGCACTGACAGGAGATAAAGAGGGGAAAGCTGTTACCTGGCTTGAAGAAGTTAGCGATGCAACATATCAACAGGCAGTTCTTGATGAAGAAAATAACCAAGCTTTATGAGAACAATAATGCACATTTAAGCTGTTACTGTGGTATATGTTACACGAAGTAATAAAATGTTGTAGTAAGGAAACAAAGTTTTTATTAGTATGAACATACAAGAAAAAGTAGATATAAGTGAAAGGGGGGGGCTTTTGTGGAAAAGATAGCGGAGTATCAGCAAAAAATCGTTGACATTATTAGCCGTCATATGGAGAATGATGGAGCGAAATCGACATCTGTACCCTCCCTGTTTTTTTTACGGCAATCTTATATTAATGAGCCGCAGTATCTTTTTTTTCGTCCGTCACTTTGTGTTATTGTGCAGGGAGAAAAAGAGATTTGTTTAGCTGAAAACTATTTTCGTTATGGACAGGCAGATTATCTTATATCTTCAATTGGCCTTCCTGTTACAGGGCAAGTAACACAAGCTTCGAAAGAAAACCCATATCTTTCACTTAAGTTGGAGTTTGAACCAAATCAAATTACTGACCTTGTCTATGATATCGATAAAGAAGAACGGGTTTCGAAGAAGAAAAATCGTGCTATGTATGTAGGATCTATTGAATTGCGGCTTATGGAAGCAATTTATCGTTTGGTTCAATTAGTAGATACACCGGAGGATATAGCTATTTTAGCACCTGTTTATACGCGGGAGATTTTTTATCGTGTTTTAATGGGGAGATATGGAGAGGCGTTGCGGCAATTTGCAATCAAAGACAGTTGTTCCTATAAAATTCGTGAGGTTGTAAAAGCAATTACAGAAAATTACAATCAGGTTTTGCATGTGTGTGAATTGGCCCAAAAAATAAATATCAGTGTACCAACACTGCATAGGCAATTTAAAGAAGTTACCTCTATGAGTCCGTTGCAGTTTCAGAAACATCTTCGCTTGCGACAGGCACGGCAGTTGATGTTAGTGGAATCTATGGACGCTGCTTCAGCAGCTTTTCAAGTTGGCTATGAAAGTCCCTCTCAATTTAGCCGGGAATATTCACGGTTGTTTGGCTCTCCTCCTGTAAAAGACATTCAACATTTGAAGTTACGATATGTTTAAACGGAAAGGATGATAGTATGAAAAAATTATCATGGAAAAAAAGCATGACCATTGGAGTTTTATGTGCAGGAATAATTTCTGCTTCACAAATGCCGAATATAGTTTCAGCGCAAGAAAATACTATGGATAATTATGACAGAGTAAAAGTAAGCAACGCAAATTATGAGCGATTGTTTGGTGATGAGGTATTGCCTGGAGCACAGAATGATCCGGAACTTGCCGAAACGATGAAACGGTTTGTTTATGGCGATGTAGTTGAACAAGCAAAGCTTACAGATAAACAGCGACAATTGGTTACACTGGTAGTGTTGGCAACGAATCAGAATGAAAAGCTGTTAAAGGAAAATGTCAAAGGCTCACTTCACATAGGCGTAACTCCTTTGGAACTTCGTGAAGCAATTTATCAGGTTGCACCTTATATTGGTTTTCCAAAAGCCTTTGAGGCACTTGAAGTGATGAATGGTGTTTTTAAGCAAGAAGGTATAAAATTGCCATTGCCAAAGCAGGGTACTGTTACGGAAGAGAACCGTTTTGATAAAGGGCTGGAAGTACAAAAGAGCATATATGGTGAACGCATAAATAAGTCACGCGCAGACTCGCCGAAGGATCAGATGCATATTCAGGATGATTTGGCGGCATTTTGTTTTGGTGATACGTATACCAGAGGGTCATTGGATCTTAAGATGCGTGAATTATTGACGCTTTCGGTTATTGCCGCTTTAGGTGGGGCAGAACCGCAATTAAAAGGTCATATTCAGGGGAATATTAATGTGGGAAATGATCGAGAAACCATCATTGGTGCGATTACACAGGTTATGCCATATATTGGATTTCCACGTACATTGAATGCATTACGCTGCATAAATGATGTGATTCCAGTAAAATAAATAAGCAGAAACAGATTCAATCGTTGAAAAGTGGATGGTAATCTCTCAGATCCAGAATATTATTTTTAAAATTATAAGACATTTAAATGCACATTTCAACTTTGAGCGTGGTATATATGTCATGTGAACGATTGATGTGTAGCCGTATTCATAAAATTCTCGGATACAATGAGAATATAAAGTATATGGGGGTGTTGTACGATGAAAAAAATTATTACATTGGTTTTGGCAATAGTGATGTTGCTAACGGCTGCAGGCTGTGGAAGCACAGGGGCTACATTTAATGCTGGATCTGTATCGTCAGGGAAAATTTCCCCGGGGGATAATGCTGCATCAACAAAGAAGCATTCTAAAATTCTTGTGGCATATTTTTCTCATGGTGGTAATACGCGCAAGGCGGCAGAGTCTATTCATGAACAGGTAGGCGGAGACCTATTTGAAATTAAGACGGTTAATCCCTATCCAGAAGAATATGATGCTTGTGTAGCAGCAGCTAAAGCGGAGTTGGAGAATAATGCACGTCCGCAGCTTACCGGAAAGGTAGAAAATATGGCCGATTACGATATAGTTTTTATCGGTTACCCAATCTGGTGGCATACAACACCTATGGCAATTTATAGTTTTATGGAAGCCTATGACTTGTCTGGGAAAACGGTAATTCCCTTCTGCACAAGCTATTCGAATGATATTGCAAAAAGTATGCCTGCTATCCATGGACTTGCAGCCAATTCCAAAATTCTTGATGGCCTTACGATTAAAGGTGTTGATGGAGAGAACGTGAGTAAGGTTGAACCTTGGTTGAAGAAAATCGGCATAGTGAGGTAATAAAAATATTCCCAAGCATGTTACATACAAAACAAGCTTGGGAATATTTTTCTGTAAAACTAAATGGGGAAGTTGGTCTTTTCCTTTAGATATTCAGGCAGGCTCATAGCACCATGGCAGATTAATTGAATAGCAAGCTGGATGAGTTCGTCCAAAGGAATCCGTTTTTTATCACTAACCCACCGGCGATAAATTTCCAAGGCAGTGGTATTTAGATAGGTAACAATAATATTTTTTGTATAGCTATCCATTGAGCCAAAGTTATCGATATGAGATTCATTGTGTTCGATAATTTTTCGATTAATTCTGTCACTAATATAACGGAAATTTGGGGAACAAATAATTTTTTCATGTAGCGAATCTTGTTGCGCAAAAAAAAGCAAAAATTGCCGGGCAATTTCTGGTAGTTCAGACAAGCCGTTCATGTTATGTGTACGACTAACATAATTTTCAACAAGTTCATCCATAAACTCTTCTAATAATTCATCTAAGGAAGAATAGTGAAGGTAAAAGGTGCGACGGTTGATGCAGGCGCGTTCCGTGAGTTCTTTGATGTTGATTTTTTCATAATCCATTTCACTAAGCATTTCATGAAAAGTTTGGCGAATGGCTTTTTGGGTGCGTAGGATACGGAGATCGTTTTTTATTGGCTCAGCCATAATCATCACCTCGTAGATGTTGAAGTGTTTTTCTTATAATACACTTTGTGTATCGCAAAAGAAAATACACAAAGTCTCATACAATGTGGTATATACCGCATTATAGCTTAAAATGTAGTCGCAGTAAAATAAATAATTTTCTATAATACGGGATAGCAAGTGAAGTTGTTTAGAATTTACTTTAAGTATTAAACGAATTTTGCAGACCTGTTTTAATGTATCAGAAAAGAGGAGACGTTTATTATGAGTAAAAAAATATTAATTCTTTCCGGTAGTCCGCGTGAAGAGGGGAATTCTGATGTTCTTTGTGAACAGTTTAAACAAGGCGCACAGGAAGCTGGGCATAAAGTAGAAAAAATTTTTATCAATGACAAAAAAATTCATGCATGTGTGGCTTGCTATGCTTGCAGAGGAAATGGTACGTGTGCATTTAAGGATGACATGGCAGAAATCTTGGAGAAAATGGTGCAGGCAGATGTAATTGTTTTAGCTTCACCAGTGTATTTTTATTCGATCAATGGTCAAATAAAAATACTTATTGATCGTACAGTTGCCCGTTATACAGAAATTCGCAATAAAGAGCTTTATTATATCATTACAGCAGCAGATACAAGCATTCCGATGATGCAGCGATCCATTGAATGTTTCCGTGGTTTTGCTGATTGTCTTGGCGGCAGTCAGGAAAAGGGAATTGTATATGGTGTTGGTGCATGGAATAAAGGAGAGATTCAGAAGACAAAGGCTATGCAGGAAGCCTTTGAAATGGGAAGAAGAGCGTAATTTGCTGGTTTATAAAATTTTTCATCACATAATGTTCGGAGAGCAATATTTTTTCAGATGCAAGGAATATATGCATGAATCGGAGATTTGTATGAAAAAGTTATTGGCAGTTATCTTACTGGCTGGAGGTATTTTGGGAAGTATGCTTTTTTTTCAGGAAAAATCAATCGAATGTAGAAATTCTTCAGCTGGTGGAATACAGAGAGAACAACATGGAGTTTTACATCTTAACGTGGACAGTACAGTAGGTGAAATCATGGATCATCCTACTTTTGCAGGTTTTTCACGTTTCTTATTACCGGAAGAAACAGGATGGCCGAATGCTGGAATGAAGCTTCGTGAGATTGCTGCGTTATTACCATATCATAGTCATATTGAAGTAAATACAACCGTGCGTGTATTGAATCATATGATTGATGAAGCTTCTGCGGGCAAGCGAATTTTTTATGATTTTTATACAGAGGAACAAAAGCAGCAGGATGCCAAGAAAAGAAATACGGGACTTTTTTTCTTTCGGGGTAAACCAGGAGCACCTTTTGCAGTCGTTTGCCCGGGAGGCGGATTTTCGTATGTGGGCTCTATTCATGAGGGATTTCCTTATGCATTGGAGATCAGTGAGCAAGGGTATAATGCGTTTGTTATTCAGTATCGTGTGGGGAGTGAACAACGGGCTGTAGAGGATTTGGCTGCAGCAATTTTCTATATTTTTGCTCATGCAGAAGAGTTAGGCGTGAGTACAACCGGGTATTCTCTTTGGGGAAGTTCCGCTGGTGCACGCATGGCAGCTGATATTGGTTCATTCGGTGTAGCTGCTTTTGGTGGTCAGAAACTTTCAAAGCCGACAGCGGTTATCATGGCATATACGGGTCACTCATCCTATACAAAGCAAGATCCACCGACTTTTGTAGTTGTAGGTTCAAACGATGGGATTGCACCACCTTATGTGATGAAGAAACGTCTGGATGCTATGCAAAAGGCTGGAATTGATGTTGAGTTTCATGAATATCCGGGACTTGGACATGGCTTTGGACTGGGGGTAGGGACTTCAGCGGAAGGATGGACAAAAAAGGCTGTTGATTTTTGGAAAAGACATTTCTCTGAAACGTGAAAGAATCAGGCAAGAGTTTGAGAAGAATAGTATACCGTTAGCAAATGGAAATATGACATAATAAAAGGAAATTGAGCTAGGATTCAAGTTATAGGAATCCGAAGTATTCTGTAATTTATAATAGAAAAAGAGGTTTTGAAAAATGAGTTTTAATATGTATGTTCCAACTCGTATCTTATTTGGAGAGGGACAGTTATCTCATTTGCATGAACAGAATCTTCCCGGGAAAAAAGCATTGCTTGTTATTTCTAAGGGCAAATCTGTTCGAGTTCATGGTTATTTGGAACGTTTGGAAAATGAACTAAGATTGGCTGGTATTGAGCATGTAGTATTTGACAAAATTCAGTCCAATCCATTGAAGAAGGACGTTATGGCTGGTGCAGCTGTGGCGCGTGAAGCCGCGTGTGATTTCGTGGTTGCTCTTGGCGGTGGTAGTGTCATAGATTCGGCTAAGGCCATTGCTATTATGGCAACAAACGATGGAGATCTTTGGGATTATGTTGGCAGTGGTACGGGGAAAAAGCAGCCAATTAAAAAACAGCCATTGCCTGTGGTAGCAGTAAGTACAACTGCGGGAACAGGATCAGAAGCTGATGCCGGTTGTGTGGTAACAAACCCGGAAACAAATGAGAAACTTGGTATTAAAACACCACAGATTTTCCCCGTACTTTGTATTGAAGATGTAGAACTTATGAAATCTGTACCACCAGCATTTACAGCTTATCAGGGGTTTGATGCATTGAGCCATAGTTTAGAAGGATATGTTTCAAAATTTGCTAATCTGATGAGTGATATGTATGCAATTACAGCGATTGAACATGTAGGGCGTAACTTGGCACGCGCGGTCAAGAATGGTAATGATTTAGAAGCACGTGAGCATGTAGCGTTTGGTAATATTCTTTCCGGGACGGTTATGTGCGTAGGTACAACTTCCAGCCAGCATTCTTTGGAGCATGCACTATCTGCCTATCATGAAAATCTGCCACATGGAGCGGGGCTTATCATGCTTTGCAGAGCTTATTTCGGTAATATTATCAAGCACCATGTTTGTGACGAACGATTTGTTCGTATGGCACAGGCTATGGGAATGGAAAATGCTGAAAAACCAGAGGACTTCCTTAATGTATTGCAAAAACTTCTTGAGGATTGCGGTGTAGCCGATCTCAAGATGAGTGATTATGGTATTCGGCCAGAAGAATTTGATAAGATGGCAGATAATGCGATGGGACCAATGGGAGGGCTTTTTGCCTGTGATCGTGTGCACTTGACCAAAGAAGATTGCATAGCAATCTATGAGAAATCTTACAAATAAAGAAAAGAGGATTCGAGATGTATTGAAAAAGCAATCTCATATAGAGCCATTATGGACAAAGAATTTCATTTTACTTTTGACTAGCGCCGTTTTCATGTACATTGCAACATTTATGTTTACTCCGACTTTGCCATTGTTCGCACAGAGTATCGGGGCTGTTGATCCTGCGGTGGGTGGTTTTATCATCTTAGTCTATACCATGGGTTCCCTTGTTCCACGGACAATCTGGGGGAATCTGGCTGATAGTTGGGAACGTAAAGCGGTCTATCTCATAGGAACCTTGATAATGACCGCAGCTTCCCCTCTTTTTGGCCTGTTTGTGTCAGTGCCCGGAATTTTGGTCATACGCTTGCTTCAAGGTGTTGGCTTCAGCGCCTCTTCTACCGCTGCCAGCACTATGGCGGCAGACCTGGTGCCCGCTTCCCGGCGGACAGAAGGTATCGGCTTTTACACCCTGGCCAATACTGTCGGTATGGCTCTGGGGCCAGATTTAGGCCTATATATGCTGCAGCAACATGGTGCATGGTGGCTATTTGGAACAGGTGTGCTGGCTGGGATAGCCAGTTTAGGAATCGGCATGTTTTTGAATTACGAAAAAAAACGCCGCTTGGCCCAGTCTGGTTCTATTGCAACACATGAGATTATCCGGGATACCGCCGCATCGTCCAGGCCTGGTAAGCTATCCTCCAAATGGACCATGTTGTTTGAAAAAAGTGTTTTACCCACCTGCCTGGTACTCTTATTCGCAGTTATGCCCTATGGCGCTATCATGGGCTACATCGCCAGCTACGGCATTGACCAGGGGGTCGGAGACATTGGTTTGTATTTCTCTGTATTTGCTTTGTCGCTGTTTGTGGTGCGCTTAATGGTCGGCCGACTGTCAGACCGCCACGGCGTCACGGTGATTATCATTCCCGGCATGATACTGATGATGGGTGGCTTGGTTGTACTGAATTGGGCGGCTAACCTGGCGGTTTTCATGACGTCGGCGGTACTGTTCGGTTTTGGCTTCGGTGTGGTTTTCCCGCTGTTGCAAGCGACAGCCTATACGTTTTGCCCGGACGACCGGCGCGGTGTTGCCAGCGCGACGCTTTTTGCCACCGCGGACTTGGCATATGGACTGGGAGCCGTGATCTTGGGTATGGGAATTAAATACTTAGGGTATGCCACAGCATTTGCCGGATTGACTATCTTTATGGTCCTTTCATTAATCTTTTTTATGGCCATCCTCTATCCTCAGCTTAAGTCTTACCACGGTTTGGAAACTAACGGCGACACTAAAAGACTGTAAAAATTGATACCAATCACCAATAGAAGGTCTCAAAAATAAAAAAACCATAACTGATCTGAAGGAAGAGAGGGAATGACATGTCTACATGGTTGATTACTGGTTGTTCGAGCGGCCTTGGCCGCCATCTTGCTCAGGCTGTGCTGAAACGTGGGGATAACGCAGTCATTACTGCGAGAAAGCTTTCCGCTATTCAAGATATTGTGACTTCCTATCCTGATACAGCAATTGCGCTTCCATTGGATGTGACTAACCGTGCGCAGGTAACTCAGGTGGTGCAACAAGCAGAGGTTCGCTTTGGTGGAGTGGATGTTCTCGTTAATAATGCAGGACATGGTTACCGTGCTGCTGTGGAAGAAGCAGATGAAGCCGAAGTGGCTGAACTTTTCGCCACCAACTTCTTCGGCCCTGTCGCACTGATCAAGGCTGTTTTGCCCGGGATGCGGGAAAGACACCACGGTACAATTGTAAACGTCTCTTCGATTGCCGCCCGCATTACTGCGCCGGGATCCGGCTACTACTCGGCAACAAAATGCGCCCTTGAGGGACTGTCAAGAGGTCTTCAGAAAGAAGTCAGTCCTCTTGGTCTGTCGGTGATCATGGTTGAGCCGGGTGCATTCAGGACCGATTTTTCTGGCCGCTCATTGCAACAGTCCCGAACCGTCATTGCTGATTACGACGCAACTGCCGGACGTCGTCGAATCGGGAATGACACCACCGACGGCCACCAGATTGGCGATCCCGCGAGGGGGGCGCAGCTCATTATCAAGGCTGTTGAAGCTTCGAATCCACCTTCTTTGCTGTTATTAGGAAGCGATGCCGTTCAAGTGGTCAGTGGTGCGCTTGATGCAGACCGTGCTGAAGTGGAGGCTTGGAAAAAGGACAGCATTACCACCGATTTTCCGGCTTAAGCCAGATGCTGCTGTCAATAAGTAACTAAGAAATATTCCGTTTTGCACGAGTGGCGGCAGTGATATAGAGGAAAGTATACCGGCAATGAATCAGTTGGGAGCTAAGAAGGTCATGGATGGTATCACGATAAAAAGTGAAGCAGATATGAATAAAGTTGATCCATGGCAGAAGAAGTTGGGGATGGTAAAATAATAGATTAGAGAGTATGCGAGTTAGTCCGAAAGCATACTCTTTTTCATATAAATCATTGAGGGATAATTACATATGAATTGAGGAGAAGATAGAAATGAAATACCGTGTATTAGGGAAAAATCTCAAGGTGTCGTCAGTAGGACTTGGCTGTATGGGGATGAGTCATGCTTACGGTGCCCCAGCCAATAAAACAGAAATGATAGAGCTTATAGCACAAGCCGTAGATATAGGCTATACGTTTTTTGATACAGCAGAATGTTATGGTCCATATGAGAATGAAGAACTTGTCGGCGAGGCACTGAAGTCATTTCGTAATAAAGTGGTTTTGGCTACGAAATTCGGTGTGCGTTTAGAGAATGGGTCTACGGGAGCGCCAATTCCCGATGCAAGGCCAGAGGTTATCCGTAAGTCAGTAGAAGGTTCTCTGAGGCGTCTGCAAACAGATCACATTGACCTCTATTATCAACATCGATTAGATTCGAAGGTTCCGGTAGAAGAAGTTGCCGGTGTTATGCAGGATCTTATGGACGAAGGGAAAATTACGCATTGGGGTATCTCTGAGGCGATGGAAGATACTATCCGCCGTGCGCATAAGGTTTGTTCATTGACGGCGATAGAGAACCGTTATTCTATGATGGCACGCAGCTATGAAGAGCTGTTCCCGGTCCTTGAAGAACTTGGTATAGGTTTTGTACCATTTTCACCGATGGCCAATGGTTTTTTGACAGGCAAATATGATAAAAGTTCTAAATTTGAAAAAGGCATAGACTATCGCAGTGAAATGCCGCAGTTTACGGCAGAAGGCATGGACAAGAATCGCGAATTGTTGGAACTTTTGCAAGCAACGGCTGAAGCTAAAAATGCAACCCAGGCCCAGATTTCATTGGCATGGATGATTTGTAAGAAGCCTTGGATTGTGCCTATTCCGGGGACAAGGAAGCTGAATCGTCTGTTAGAAAATGCCGGTGCATCAGACCTTGAACTTACACAGGATGAAGTGCGTAAACTAGACGAGGCGCTAAATAATATGGAGATGTCCGAAGTGTTTGGTGGGCATAAAAAATAGAAGACACTGTGTCTGCCGGATTTGCAAATAATATGTTAAGAAGTATTGGAATTTTCAAAGTGATTCAATAACCATTGAATATATTGTGTATGTTGATGGAATTCTGCTTGTTTTTGCAGGAAAATAAGTTTGTTTTTACAAAGATAATGCACAATTTAGCATGAGACGTGGTGTATGTCACAAGGAAGGATGCTGTGTAGTCGTGGTACAACAGAGGTTTTAGTATACTACCAATATAGAGATGAAACGTTAATCAAGAAGTTGGAAAAGGGAGAACGAATGAAATGAAACAAAATAAAGCTATTTTGAAAATGGCTATTTTATCAGGCTCTATATTGGTGGCAACTGCAGCAGCAATTAATGCGAACATTCCAGGTATGGCACAGGCTATGCCAGAACAATCACTGGCGATGGTGGAGATGTTAATAACAATCCCATCGCTCTTTCTTATGGTTGCTGTACTTACGAGTGATTTTATTACCAGGAAAATTGGTTATAAACAAACCATATCATACCTCTTGTTTATGTGTAGTCGTATAAAAATTGCGGTGTCAATATAGTACAATTGAATATGAAACAAGATAGAAAAGAGGAAAAATAATGGAAAAGCGTATATTAGGAAAAGATTTGGAAGTATCGAAGCTTGGCTTAGGTTGCATGGGTATGAGTTTTGGGTATGGTGCAGTAGCGGATTATGATGAAGCAGTGAAATTGATTCGCCGGGCTGTTGAATTGGGGGTGACCTTTTTTGATACGGCAGAGTGCTATGGTCCATACGAGAACGAAAAACTTGTAGCTGAAGCACTGGCACCATATAAAGGCGAGGTTCATATAGCAACTAAATGTGGTATTCAGGTTGTAGATGGTAAACAGCTTTTAGATGCACGCCCTGAAGTTGTCAAAAAATCGGCAGAGATGTCACTGAAACGACTTGGCGTAGATGTCATTGACCTCTATTATCTGCATCGTGTAGATCCCAAGATACCCATTGAAGTAGCAGCTGAGACAATGAAAGAGCTCATCAAGGAAGGGAAGATTCTTCGCTGGGGATTGTCGGAAGTTGGGGAAGATATTGTTCGCAAAGCACATGCAATTTGTCCATTGACAGCTGTACAGAGTGAATATTCTATGATGTGGCGTCAGCCGGAAGAAACTATTTTTCCTACCTTAGAGGAGCTGAATATTGGTTTTGTTCCATTCAGTCCTTTAGGTAAAGGATTTCTTACAGCGAAAATTAAGAAGGATGTCCAATTTGAAAAATCCGATTTCCGCAATATTGTACCGCGTTTTACTGCTGAAAATATCGAAGCCAACCAAGTACTGGTTGACCTTATCGAGAAAACTGCGGCAGATAAAGAGGTAACGCCAGCCCAAATTGCACTAGCATGGGTATCTGCACAGAAACCGTGGATTGTACCAATTCCAGGGACACGTAAACTAAATCGCTTAGAAGAAAATCTTGGTGCTGCAGAAGTAAGTCTTACCGTAGACGAGCTTGAAAAGCTGAATCGTGCCTTATCTCAGATAAAAATTGTTGGGGAGCGATATCCTGTTGGATCTGATTTTGCAAAACGTGCAGGTAAGTAAAAGTTATGGGGTAAAAGGCTGCTGCTTTAGTCTAGGCAATTATTATGGAAAGCGAAAGGGGTAATATAAACTGTGAAGAATCTGTCGAGACGTAATTTTTTACAACTTGCTGGCGGTGCAGTGCTGGGAATGGCTTCTTATGGCATGAGTAGTAATGTTAGTGAGGCTAGTAAATTAAAGGATACAGTTATAAATCCTGCTAAATCGAATGTGTTTTTTACCAATGATATTAGTGTTGAGGGATTAAAAAAAATTTATTCACATGTTAATAAAGGGATAAATAGAAAAGTTGCCATAAAGTTGCATACTGGTGAGCCACATGGGCCAAATCTCTTACCAATCGAGTTAATTAAAGGGCTTCAGGCAGATATTCCTAACAGTTCTATTGTTGAATGTAACGTAATGTATCCAAGTCCACGTCGTGAAACAGCCACGCATCGTGAGGTAATAAAGACTAATGGGTTTGATTTTTGTCCTGTAGATATCATGGATGAGGATGGCGATGTTATGTTGCCGGTTCCTGGTATGCAGGAGTTTTTAGCGAAGGGAGAGGGATTTACCAAAGGCAAGCATCTTACGGAAGTAGCGGTAGGGAGACATCTTTTGAATTATGATTCTCTTTTGGCTTATACGCATTTTAAAGGTCATGCCATGGGGGGATTTGGTGGTTCTTTAAAAAATATAGGTATCGGTATTGCATCTGGTCATGCGGGAAAAGCAATGGTTCACGGTTTTGATTTTAGCCAACCTAATGTGAAGATTATGGATTATATTGGCCCAGAATTTTTGGAAAGAATGGCTGAATCCGGGAAAGCTATTATAGAACATTTCAAGGGGCATGTTACGTACATTAATGTTTTGAAAAATATTTCTGTTGATTGTGATTGTGATGCCCATGGAGCACCTCCAAAATGTCAGGATATAGGAATCCTTGCATCGACAGATATCGTAGCAATAGATAAAGCTTCGCTGGATTTGGTATATGTACTTCCTGAAGAACAGAATCATGATATTATTGAACGCATAGAAACTCGCAGTGGCCGCCATCAAATTAGTTATATGAAGACGTTGGGAATGGGGAATACGGATTATAACTTAATTCAAATCTGAAAAGTTCACGAATTATTTGTGATTACTAGCTTACTGATAGCATATTTACTTCGCGTGAAAACATTTTAAAAATTTTGAAAAACTGAGTATTTAAAAGAAAAAGGAGAATGTTTATGAATCTTAAGCCTTTAAAAGCACTTTCTGCAGCGGTTCTTCTCTTAGGTATTTTTTCCGGCAGTGCATTCGCGGCGGAAAAGACAGGAATGCAGACACAAAAACCTATCGTCATTCAGGAGCAAGGTGCTTTTTCGGCCGGTGGCAGTGTGATAACAACACCAGGAACTTTTGATCCCACAAAAATAGCAGATCCAAAAGGACAGACACTTCATGGAGATCATGCTTCTGTATTTTATCAGATCCCGGCGAAAGCTCGTAAATATCCGCTAGTATTTCTGCATGGTGCTGGGCAGTCAGCGAGAACTTGGCAGACAACACCAGATGGACGGGAAGGATTCCAAAATATTTTTCTGCGTCGCAACTACAGCGTGTATCTTATTGACCAGCCACGCCGTGGTCAGGCTGGCCGAAGTACGGTAGCAGGTACAATTTCTGCAACAACCGATGATCAGATGTGGTTTGATATGTTCCGGCTGGGCGAATGGCCGAATTTCTTTTCGGGCGTGCAATTTCCGAAAGACGATGAATCTTTAAATCAATATTTTCGTCAGATGACACCTAATACAGCAGCATATGACTCGGATGTTGTTTCGAATGCCCTCACCGCAGCTTTAGATAAAATTGGGCCAAGTATTTTGGTAACACATTCACAGGGGGGTGGCCCCGGCTGGCTTACAGCGATGAAAAGTAAAAATGTTAAGGCCGTTGTTGCTTATGAGCCAGGCAGTCAGTTCGTTTTTCCGGAAGGCGAGGTTCCTGAAGACATGCCAAGTGGCACAGGTACTTTAAAAGGATATCCAGTACCATTAAAAGACTTCATGCAGCTTACTAAGATGCCGATTATTGTTTACTATGGCGATAATATACCTACAGAGATCTCTGATAATCCAGGACAGGATAATTGGCGTGTACGTTTGAAAATGGCAAGAATCTGGGCAGATACGATTAACCGTCATGGTGGAGATGCAACCCTAGTTCACTTGCCGGAAGTGGGTATTTATGGAAATACACATTTTATGTTCTCCGATCTGAATAATGTGCAGATTGCAGATTTGCTATCAAAATGGCTGAAGGATAAGGGCTTGGATTGAGGTGTTATAAGAGAAAGAGAGCAGGTCGATAGGAATAATTTTGGATGTAATAAAGCACAATTTGTAATAATCAGAAAAATTAAGGGGGATTTTTAGAATGAAAGTATTATTGGTTAATGGAAGTCCGCATGAGAAAGGATGTACCTATACAGCACTTAGTGAAGTGGCGGACACACTGAATGCAAATGGAGTTGAAACAGAGTTTTTTTGGATTCGTAATAAGGCGCTAAATGGCTGTATTGCCTGTCATTCTTGTGCGACGAATAAAAAGTGTGTGTTTGATGATTGTGTGAATGAGTTTTTGGATGTCATTGGTGATTATGATGGTTTTATTTTTGGAACGCCAGTACATTGGGCTGCTGCTAGTGGCGCGATGACATCCTTTATGGATCGTGCTTTTTATGTGGATATCTGCAGCGGTAACCGCAAATTTTATCTAAAACCGGCTGCTTGCGTTATTTCAGCTCGCCGTGCTGGTACAACTGTGACTTATGACCAGATAAACAAGTATTTCGGACTTTCTCAAATGCCGATTATTTCCTCACAGTACTGGAATATGGTACATGGTACAAAACCTGAGGAAGTTAAACAAGATTTGGAAGGGTTGCAGACCATGCGTACTCTTGGAAGAAATATGGCATTTTTCCTTAAATGTACGGAAGCTGGTTTGAAAAATGGTGTAGCTTTACCAGAAAAAGAGCAAGGGATTTTTACAAACTTTATTCGCGAATAAAAATAATTGCAAAGGGCATTTTCAATTTTGAAGATGCCTTTTGTTATGAAAATTGACTCAAAATCCATAGATAACCAATAAAATAACGAACATATTTGGAAGCTGCAGATTTATTGACAACTATCAAACGATGGGGAAGAAGGGGAGAATTTTGGAATATGCAGTATTGAATAATGGGCTAAAAATGCCGTTGATGGGGATTGGTACTGCACAAATAGATACAGCAGATCAATGTGAGCAATATGTACAGAGAGCGATTGCTGCTGGGTATCGTTTGATCGATACAGCAGCAGCATACCAAAATGAGGAAGCTGTTGGTAGGGCTATCAAAGCAAGTGGTATTCAACGTAACGAACTTTTTCTAACTACAAAACTTTGGATTCAAGACAGTGGTTATAAAGAAACGAAACAGGCATTTGATCGTTCGAAAAAACGCTTGGGTGTTGACTATATCGATTTGTATCTTATTCATCAGCCTATTGGCGATATTTACGGATCATGGCGGGCTATGGAAGAGTTGTATGAAGCTGGAGAAATTAAAGCAATCGGTGTATCAAATTTTTCTTCAGACCGCTTAGCAGATTTGATGTTATTTCATAAAGTGAAGCCAGCAATCAATCAAATTGAAGTTCATCCATACTGTCAAGCCAATGAAATACACCAATATATGCAGGCTGTGAATGTGCAGACAGAAGCCTGGGGTGTTTTTGCTGGTGGGAAGAGCTGCTTGCTCAAAAATGATGAGTTGGTACGGCTGGGTAAAAAGTATAAGAAGACAGCAGCGCAGGTCATTCTTCGTTGGATGTTGCAAAGGAGAATAGTATCCGTGTTTAAGGCAGTTTCAATGGAACATTTAAAGAAAAATATAGATATCCTTGATTTTGAACTTACGGATAAAGAACTGCTGCAAATGATGCATTTCGATACTCGACAGAGTATCTTTATCAATTATAATTTGCCGGAGACTGTTCAAAGACTAGGAATGACTAGATTTGCCATTTAATTGCAATTATAGTAAAAATTTAATCATAGCTTGTTATAAAATTTAAGATTGTTTGTCCATCTTGCTTTCATAACAAAATGAAGCAACAGAAGTTTGCTTCATAACTGAAAGGATTTGATAAAAATGGCATTTGCAAAAAATGCAGAACAGTATCATGAAAAAATGTTTCCCGGCTATGTTTCGAAGTTTAAAGAAACGGATCCAGAATTTATTGAGCGCTTTGATAATTTTGCATTTGATGAAGTTGTAAATCAGGATGACTTAGATGATCGTACTCGTATGATGGCTATTTTAGCAACACTTCTTGGCTGCCAAGGCATTGATGAATTTAAAGCGTTTCTTCCGGCTGCGTTGAATTTTGGCGTGACACCAGTTGAGGCAAAAGAAATCGTTTATCAGTCTGTTGCTTACTTAGGGATTGGCCGAGTGTTTCCATTTCTGAAAGGAATAAATGAGGTATTAGAAGCGCGAGGTGTAAAATTGCCTTTAGAGGGGCAGTCAACAACGTCAATGGAAACAAGATTAAAGGCAGGTATACAGGCACAGGTTGACATTTTCGGTGATCATATGAAAGATTTTTATAAATCCGGACCGGAAGAAAGTCGTCATATTAATTATTGGCTTGCGGATAATTGTTTTGGTGATTACTATACACGTAGGGGATTAGATTATAAACAGCGTGAAATGATAACATTCTGCTTCCTTGCGGCTCAAGGAGGCTGTGAACCTCAGCTGATTTCACATGCTAAAGCGAATATGGGGCTGGGAAATGACAAAGCATTTCTTATTAAAATTATTTCGCAGTGTTTGCCTTTTATTGGTTATCCACGCAGTTTGAATGCATTACGCTGCGTGAATGAAGCAGCAAAATAAATTGTTGTTAAAGCAGGCGTTTTTATATGGCATTACCGGTAAAGATGATATTGGTATTATTGGCTCGACAGATATTCTGGCGGCTGACCAGGCGTGCGTAGACTTGATTTATCTATTGCCTGCTGATCAACGCCGCGATATCGTCGAACGCATTGAATCCCGCCTCAGCCTACATCAGCTCGAATATATGGAGACATTGGGCATGGGTGGTCGGGAATAATCTGATAGAAATTTGATTGGAATACTAACTCCTGCTTTTTAACATCAAACCCTTTTTTTGCAAGCCATGATGATAGATGATCGGCAACCTGCACATTATTTAAATCTGAAAAAAGAAAATGAGTGTTTCCATGAATACCCTCAGCAGGCAGATGAACGATGGTAACATCACCTCCATGGCTGTTTACCACCTTGGCCCACTTGTTTGCCATCTCAAGACCCGCACGCCAGAAATCCTCCGCAGGGACATCCGACAGTTTTTCCGGAATATTGTCCCCATAATACACCACTATCGGAATCTTTGTCAGCTTCATGAAATTATCCATAGGTGCAGTGGCTGCTGGCAATACCCCAGAAAATTTATTTGGAATCGGATCCGGCGCTTCTCCTTCTGGGAAGATAAACGCAGCAGGCTCATAAGCAACAACTGCACGGACATTATCGTTCTTCATAGCAGTTTTCCAACCTGGAGAACCGCCCTGAGAATGGGTAACCAGGATACCAGGTCCGGACTTATCAAATACGGCTGACATGGCATTTGAAATTACCTCTTCATCATAAGCACCTGTATTCGGGGTCATCCAACGGTAAAACTGATCCATAGACTTTTCATCCTGTGGAAACTGAACCCCATCATAGAAAGCAGGCATACGTCCGATACGGAACTGTGTAGCCCACATTTGATCCTGTGGCAATGGCGCAATTTGCTCAGGCACAGTACTCTGGCCTGCAGCCCCGCGGCGAGGCTGATCTACAAGGTACACTCCAAAGCCTCTTCTCAGGAAAATATTCTGAAAGCCTTCCCGCCCGTCTGGAGTCGTCTCCCATGATCTTTTAGATTGACCTGCGCCATGAAGGAAAACAAGGGGATACTTTTTTGCATTTTCCGGGATCTGATAAAACACATCGGCATGATCCCCATGGAGTGTCTGTCCGTCCGGAGTAAAGGGATTTTTCGGGTCATAAGATCCTTTCTGACTGATAACGGTTCCACCGGCAGAAAAACTGCCCTGTTCCTTTATGATGAGCGGACCTGTAGAATTTGCTCTATTGCAGCCACCGAGCATAGAAATTACCAATGCTCCTATTAAAAGCATGACACTTAATCTTCGTATTATCATAGAAATACACCTCCTACAATCACGACTTTTCCCTTATACGGCTCATGCTTCGCCCACCAATTCTTCATTTATATAAAGTCCGTAAATTTCTGAGGTATTATAGAATGTAACTCCACGCTCCACTGCTGAACGAATGAGTTTAATCAATGTATTCTCCCTTTCTGTAGTGCGTTAAATATCAAGTTTAAGGGTGCCGAGCATTTTCACCATTTCCGGATCACTGTGTGAAAAGAACAGGCTCTTTTTCATATCTAGCGTAGCAATGACTTTCATATCCTGTTGACTTAATTCAAAGTCAAAAATATTAAAGTTCTCGATGATTCTTTCCTTTCGAACAGATTTAGCAATCACAACTGCTCCTCTTTGTGTCAACCACCGTAAAACCACCTGAGCAACAGATTTGTTATATCTTTCCGCCACCGAAAGCAATACCTCATTCTGGAATAAGTTGTTCTTACCTTCTGCAAAAGGTGCCCAAGCTTCAATTTGAACATTGTACTCTTTCATGAGTTTGGCACTTTCTACTTGTTGGTTGTAAGGATGCGTTTCAACCTGGTTTACTGCAGGGATTACTTCGTTGTGAACAATTAAGTCTACCAGACGATCCATCTGGAAGTTACTAACTCCGATTGCCCTGGTTTTCCCCTCGCGATACAACTCTTCCATAGCGCGCCAAGAACCATAAACATCGCCAAAGGGCTGGTGAATTAAATATAAATCCAGATAGTCCAATTGCAATTTGTCAAGAGATTTTGCAAATGCTTTCTTTGTACTCTCATAACCAGCATCCTGAACCCAGAACTTAGTGGTAATAAACAATTCCTGTCTTGACACACCACTCCGTTCGATTGCTCTGCCGACTGCTTCTTCATTTAAATAAGAGGAAGCGGTATCAATCAGGCGGTAGCCTGCCATTATTGCGTCATAAACACACTGTTCGCATTCCTTTTCATCCTGAATCTGAAAAACGCCAAAACCGAGTATTGGCATCTCAACACCATTGTTCAAAACTACTTTTTGCATTATAATCCTCCCTTAATTTCGTAAACTACATCATCACAACAACATTTCAGCACGTGAATATTATTTCCCATCTAAAAGGTCTTATCCCCATCCGATTAATTGACCCCTTCCCACCAGTGTGCTGATCGCTGTTCCTGATTTCCAATTTCTATTTGCTCCCCGATCACTGGAGTAAGAAGCCTGTAGCTCCTATTCTGGCTCGCCTCGGTGATGCGCTTAAACGGCTCATCCCAGGAATGATTCGCAATTGCAAATTTTCCTGAATGCACTGGTAATAGTGTCTTGGCTTTTAGTTCTTCGGCAGCTTTCGCAACTTCTTCGGGCATCATATGAATATATGGCCAACCTTTGTCATATTGACCGTTTTCCATAATGACAAGGTCAAAGCCGTTAAACCTATCACCTAATCCTCTCACACTTATTATGCGTACTCCGCTGAATGATATTTAATGATTGAGATAATCAGGCAATCATTTGAGAGAAATGGGATAGCAGTTTCTATTCCATGTGGGGCATAATAAGGTTGAGTGAAACCGCTCAAAATAATGAGACGCATCTGCATAAATTAAGGAGGAAATATAAATGAAGAAAACTTTAACTCTTGTTTTAGCTTTGGTTATTGTGTTAGCCAGTTTGGCGGGATGCGGCAGCAGTAAAAATCAGTCTAACAATAATTCACAGCCGCAGCCTTCCAGTACCGAGCAAAGCAAGACAATCCTTCCCCCTGCCGAAGCCTCAGCCGCAAATAAAGAAGGCAAGAAAACTCTGGTAGTGTACTTTTCCCTGCCGGAAACGACTAATCCCAATAATATGAACAAGGAAGAGGCAAATAGCGCGGTAGTCATCAATGGTGAGGTTTTAGGCAACACACAATATGTGGCGCATTTGATTCAGAAAAATACCGGCGCCGATATCTTCCGTATTGAACCAAAAACGCCGTATCCCACTAATCACAGAACACTGGTAGATTTGGCCAAAACAGAACAGAATAATAAAGCAAGACCGGAGCTTGCGGCAACAGTAGAGAACCTGGGAAAGTATGATGTGATTTTTCTGGGATACCCCAATTGGTGGGGCGACATGCCGATGATTTTGTACTCTTTCCTTGAAAGCCATAATCTGTCCGGCAAAACCATTATTCCGTTCAATACCCACGGAGGCAGCGGTTTTTCTAATACTATTAACACCATTGCCGCATTACAGCCGAATGCCAGTGTTATTAAAAACGGCTTTACTGTTTCCAGAGATACCGTGCAGAATTGTGCGGATGATGTTGCTGCATGGGTGAAGGAATTAGGGTATTAATGCCATGAGAAAAGCCTTGGTATTCATGCTGGTGCTGGGACTAACGTGCTTGCTAGCCGCCTGTGGCTTGGCGGCTAATACCCCATCAAATACTATTCCGCCGGCAAGTCCGTCTTTTGATGTGTCTGCAACGACCCAAGAAACTCCCGGCATCTCGAATACCACCAAGAGTGATGCTTCCACAGTTCCGATACGAATTAAGATCACGGCCGGAAATACTGTTATGTACGCCACGATGAAAGACAACCGGACAGCGCAGGAATTTGTCGAATTGTTGCCACTGACGTTGAAAGCCTTTGACCGTATTGGCCTTGTAAAATCCACTGTGCTGCCACACTCAATTTCTGAGGATGGCGAACGCACCAGGAAGTACGCTCTCGGCTCCATATTCTATTGGCCAGAAGGTCCGGAGGTGGCCTTTTGTTACAGCGATCATTTGCCGCAGACCGTCGTTGACATTATCCATATCGGTATGCTTGAGTCAGGTGTTGAGCACTTCCAAAACTATACCGGAGATATTCTGGTTGAGTTGGCAAACGAAGTACCTGTGCAAGCTGAACCGGAGGAGCAGTGAGATAGAAAAGAGAGCCTTTCCAACGAGAACCCACCGTCCATATAAAAAGCCTGCCGCAAAAGATACGGCAGGCTTTCTCAAAAGAGTAGGTTCAAGGAGAAACTGTAAAGATGAAGCCAAAAACAATCTGTATAATTGCAATTGATTTCTTTTTGACAGTAGGCTTGTTGTTACTTATGACATACGAGCTTATAGGAGAAGCCGCCCATGAATGGGTCGGCGCAGGTATGTTCTTGCTGTGCATCATGCACCATATCCTGAATTGGAATTGGATCAGCCATTTACTAAAAGGCAGATATACCGCATATCGCATTTCGCAAACAATAGTAACTGCCTTCGTTTTTTTGTCTATAGTTGGGCTTATGATAAGCGGCATTATTCTATCCCGCCATGTGTTTGATTTTCTGCCCATAAGCGACGGCCAATCTTTTGCAAGAACGCTGCATATGCTCTGCGCTTATTGGGGCTTTGTGCTAATGTCGGTACACATGGGCCTTCATTTAAACATGTTGATGGGTGTCATGAGGAAGGTCATACATATCTCCAAACCGTCCATGCCTCGAACCATATTTTTACGAACAACTGGTTTGCTGATTGCCGCTTATGGTATGTACGCTTTTTTTCAGCGGCAAATCGGCTCATATCTTTTTTTACAGAATCAGTTTGTATTCTTTGATTTTAACGAACCGTTAAATGCCTTTTTCGCAGACTATCTTGCTATAATGGGATTGTTTGCCTGCATAGGTTATTATGTTTCTAAATTGCTTCGGCCCCAAGGCCAAAGATAATTCACATGAATCAAATCCCCATTCCCTTATCCAATGCCAATTTCATTGCTTTGTTTCCTTGGATATCACCTTTTTACCATGCGCCAGCACCATAGATAAGCCCTCTGATCTATAGTCCCTGGCAAACAATCGGTAAATCCACGAAGACCATCCATCGTATAAAACTAAACGGGCGTCGCAAGGACATTGCGACGCCCGTTTAGTTTATTCTCTTTAATGTACTGTTCGATTAATTTTGCCATGGGCTCCATGAGGGGAACAATCCGAGTTTTGTTACCTTTTCCCGTAAGCTTAATAGTTGCTAGTGAATGGATTCTGACATCCGCTACTAGTACATCGACAATTTTCCTGCACTCTAGCACCGCTATCATATATCAGACTTAACAGTACTAAATCTTGTCTTCCACTTTTCGTTGTTTTATCCAGCATATCCAATAAATTTTAATGGCATCAAGGGTCAAGTAGTTGATTGATTTCCTGTTGAAACGCTGCATTTTCTTTCCGTTTCTAACCAGTTCAAGAAATCTTCGATCATTTTTCTGCTCAATTGATGAAGGGTCAGCTTTTCTGCCGGGATATTTTTCTAAAAGGCACAAACTTCCGGGACAATATAGGCAAATGTTCGGCTTAAGGTATCTGGTATTTCCGGATATGCTTCTTCGGTTAATCTTAAGTATCTTTCCGTTGCAGCTACTGAAGCATGTGGAAGAAACGTGATACGAAGTATAAATGCTGAAGGCTTTTGTGCACTGATTTTCTGGAAACTATTGACATAATAAAGATTGGATGATAAGATACACCTGTAATTACAAGCGCGTGTTCAATTTATTATTTTGAAGACCTATTTTTCATGTTTAATAAGGAAACAGTGTGCGGTTGATTTTGTGGCATTCAATACTCCAAGAAATTGATGGAGGTAGACATAATGGGTATGGCAATTCTGGCTTGTCAGACACTCCAGGGTGAACTACAGCAGGCGATCAAGAATACTAAGGTCGATTATCCAGTTTTATATATTGAGTCCGGGCTGCACAATAAGCCTGAGTGTTTAAGACAAAGAATTCAGCAGGAGATTGATCGGCTTGACAATGTCAGTGTAATCTTATTACTGTTTGGGTACTGTGGTCATGGTTTGTCTGGAATTAAATCTGACAAGGCCAAACTGGTTATTCCCAAAGTTGATGATTGTATTCCACTATTATTGGGATCTTGTGATGCAAAAAAAAGAATTTCTCAAGAAGTGGGAACGTATTTTCTTACGAAAGGCTGGCTAGACGGCGAGAAGAACTTGTTGAATGAATTTGATTATTGTGTTAAACGATATGGGTACTCGAGGGCCTTGCAAATCATGAAGGTCATGTTGAACGGATATAAACGATTGATGATTATAGATACTGGGGTTTACCCGATTGATGCTATTACGCCAAAGACCGAATGTTTTGCTAGAAAACTGGGGTTAAAGCATGAGGTTACCGACGGCTCGCTCCGTATTATTACTAAGCTTCTTCAAGGACAGTGGGACAGGGAATTTCTGGTGCTTGAGCCAGGACAAGCAATTATACTAAGTGCTATGTTATGATTTACATGTATTTACCGAGGTGGTATACTAGCTTTAATAGCAAATTGGGGAATTAAGTTGCGAAGAATGGCCTTTCTTCCTATTATAGGTAATTGCTCAGACATTGTAGTGTAAAATGGAGGCAGAAAAATGGACGAGGCGTTAATTCGTGCCGTAGAAGAATTGGATGAAAATCAGGTACATGAATTGGTAAAAATGCGGCTTCGTGAGGGAATAGATCCCTTTTACATACAAGAACAAGTTCGGATAGGAATGGAGAAGGTAGGCATTCTTTACGAACAAGGGGAATACTTTATCGCTGATTTGATTATGGCTGGCATTCTTTTTGTCGAAGTCCTCGAAATAGACGGAATGTTGCCCTGCCTTAGCTTACCGGATAATCAGGTGGCCGGTACTCTAGTTATTGGAACTGCTCCTGGTGACTTGCATGATATTGGAAAGAATATTTTTTCCAGTTTGATGAAAGGATCAGGATTTGTGGTGCATGATTTAGGAACTGATGTATCAACAGAGAACTTTTGTAATGCTGTGATCAAATTCCAACCGGATATTGTATTCATTTATGGCGTTCTGACTCTGGCGATCGACAGTATGAAAAAGGTTATTACTGCGCTAGAGGCAGCCGGGTTAAGAAATAAGGTTAAAGTCATCCTGGGCGGACATTGCATAAGCCATGGTGTGGGTAAACACCTAGGTGCCGATGCGTATACCAGGGACGTCTCGGAAGGGGTAAAACGGTGTTTGTCCTGGATGAGTAAAAAAGGGTTTCAGACACAGGGTTAATATAAGGAGAATAAAAATGAGTTCGCCTATATATATCCAGATTTATAAGGTTTTAAAAGAAAAAATAGTATTGGGTCAATTAAAACCGGGGGACATGTTATTGTCAGAAAATGAGCTGGCCCAGCAATATAGTACTAGCAGGCCAACCGTTAGGAAAAGCCTGTCTATGATTGAGAACGAAGGGTATATCTATTCTTATCCGGGTAAGGGTTATTATGTGGCTGTGCCGGATCATAATAAATATACGCTTGTGTTTAATGAATTACATAGTGGCGATTATAGCATCAATGAAAGTAAACTCTTAGAGGTTAATGTTATTGTGGCTGATGAAGAAATTGCACGCGTTTTACAAGTACCGCTACAGAGAAAGGTTATAATAATACGTCGGCTATTAAGTGTAACCGAAGAACCGGTAGCTTATGATGTGAAATATTTACCTTATTATCGAGGTAAGCCGATTGTTGAAAAAGAAATACAATATGCAACCTTTCCAGAAATGGTGGCACAGAAAGACTCTGCATTTGCTATCAAAAAAGAACTCTGCATATCCATAGAATATTCTCAGCCAATCATCGAAAAATCACTATATTTAAAAGAAAGCCGACCGATGCTAGTTGTTGATCAGCGACTATTTGATCAACAGAACCAGCCCATCGGCTGGGGAAAAACTTATTATAAAAGTGAATATGGGAAAATAAAGGCTTGTTCAAGCTAAAAAGAGATGATGAAGTAATCTCTCTTTTTTTGTTAGTGAACAAAAGTCGTATATTAAAAGCGGCAGGAGTATAAAGTAATCTAATTGATCTCAGAATAGATATGTCTAACTTGGATTGCGCACTATGCCGGAATTTGTAAAAGAGTATGGAATATACAAATAAAAAAGAGATTATTCAATTCGTAATAGTATGTTAATGAAAATGTACGAATCATCCAATCTATAATGTGGATGGTTCGTACATTTTGTTATCTGTGATCTTTTTACATAAAAATCGGAATGTTATAATATTGACTTTTATAATGAAATGTGAGATTATATACATGTAATTACAAGTAAACAATGAAAGTGGGTGAAAGAAATGGTTTAGGTTATGGGTGGGGTAACAAGTGGCAAATCTGGACTAAATCTATTGATCAGCTAAAAAAGGAGAATGTGTCAATGAATAACAGCCTAACAGTAAAGGTAACCTCTGCGCTAATTGGGTTTGCCTGTATGGCAGGAACCGCCCTGGCAGCTCCTGCAAATCCTTTTGCCGATGTACCGGCGAAACACTGGTCCTACGCCTCCATCAATCAATTAGTTCAGGCTGGCGTAATCTCCGGCTACGGCGATGGCACCTACAAAGGTGACAGAACCCTTACCCGTTATGAAATGGCTACTATCGTAGCAAAAGCCATGGCTAACAGCGACAAAGCAGATGCCGCAGCTAAAAAACAAATCGAAGTCCTGAAAGCTGAGTTCGGTTCCGAACTGACTAACCTCGGTGTTCGTGTTGACAATCTCGAGAAAAACGCTTCCAAAGTAAAATTCACTGGTGAGGTTCGTGTTCGTTATGATTACTCTGATAATTCCATTACTAACAAGAAAGATTATGAACAGACTCGTGTTCGTATTACGATGACCGCACCACTTGATGAGAATCTAACTTTTACAGGCCGGTTGCATAGTGAATCTTCGTGGGGCGTTTCCGGTGTTCCTGTCGGTGCTAGTGGTAATCCTAATGGTGTTGATACTAACAATACGGTTTTGGACCAGGCATATATTACCGGTAAAGCTTTTAATGGCGGTCTGACTTACAAATTTGGTCGCCAGCCTGTTTACTTTGGTCAAGGACTATTGTTTGCCAGTACCCCAGGTAATGAAGGACTATTAGTAACTACCGGCAATAACATAAAAGTTACTGCAGGTGCTTTCAAACAGTCAAAGTGGAATTATACGATTGGCAATGTTGATTTCAAACTTAGTGACAACCTTAAGGTTAACGCTTCGTATTTAAGCGATAGTGAAGACGGTTCGGCTACAAATGGTAATCTGTATGACAGCAAATCTGTTGGTTTCAAATATACTGGTTTGAAAAACTTCACCGTATTTGGTGAATATGGTAAAAATGATTCTGACTACGCTAAGTCTAAAAACAATAACGATTCAGCAAAATCATGGTTTAGTAAAATTAGATACCGTGGCGCTGCATACGACCAAGCTAAATCCTATGGCGTATGGGTTGGTTATCGATCAGCGGATGAAGGTTTCGATTATAGAAGCCTTAGTATTCTTGAGATGGGCAACGGCATGGATATTAGTTTGAGAGAAAATGACAATGTAAAGGGTATGGAATACGGCTTTGAGTATGGATTGTTCAAAAATGGAATTATGACCATTCAGTACAATGATTTGGAAGCCAAAAAAGGTAATAGGGATAAGCAAAACTTGTTTGTGCAGCTTATGTATAATTTCTAGTTTCATTAGATATCTAAGTAGATGGTAATTGTATGTAAGAATATAAACCG
Source organism: Sporomusa silvacetica DSM 10669 (assembly GCF_002257705.1). Taxonomy (GTDB): domain Bacteria; phylum Bacillota; class Negativicutes; order Sporomusales; family Sporomusaceae; genus Sporomusa; species Sporomusa silvacetica. Next base: position 40,528 of record NZ_LSLK01000091.1, on the reverse strand, counting down.
TGTCAAGCCATGCAGAATTTGCAGAACATTTTTAAATTATAAAAAGCCAGAAGGGAAGACACACTGAAATGTTAATCATCGGAGAGAAAATCAATGGCGCAATACCGTCTGTTGCCGCGGCAATCCGCGATAGGGACAAAGGGAAAATTAAAGAACTCGCTCTTGCGCAAGAGGAAGCGGGAGCGGCATATCTGGACATCTGCGCCGGCGGCGATCCGGAGGAGGAGTATGACACGTTAGCGTTCCTGCTTGAACAGGTTCAAGGCGTAAGCAAGCTGCCGATTTGCATCGACAGCCCTGACGCAAACATGATTCTGAAAGTTATGCCCCTTATCCCAAAGCCCGGTATTATCAACTCCGTTTCAGGAGAAGGCAGTAAGTGCGAAACTTTGTTCCCTTTCCTCGCGAAAAACCCCGAATGGCAGGTAATCGCGCTCACCTGCGACGACAAGGGCATCCCTGCGGAAGCGGAGAAGAAAACAGAAATAGGCATTGGACTTATTAAAAAAGCGGCAGAGTACGGTATCTCACCGGATAGAATCTACATAGATCCGCTTGTCCTGGCGCTCTCGGCAATAAATGACGCACTGCTTCAGTTTTTGGAGGCGATTCGTAGAATTAAGGCGGAGTACCCCAGCGTGCACTTCACGTCGGGTTTGTCGAATATTTCATACGGGATGCCAGTTCGCGGACTTATTAACCGTAATTTCCTAACGCTCGCGTTGTCGGCCGGAATGGACTCTGCAATTATGGATCCCTTAAACCGCACGATGATGGAAACGGTTTATGCGGCTAACGCGCTTCTCGGCAGGGACAAATTCTGCCGCAAGTACAACAATGCGTATCGAAGCGGGAAAATTGGAAAGCAAAAATAGTGCAAAATGCTTAAAAAGAGAAAAATATATAAAACAACTGAAAGGAGCAATAAAATGGCAGATTTTGCGAAACTATCCGAGGCTATGGGAAACCTTGAAGAAGATGAGGTGATCTCAATCCTAAGGGGAGTTATGGCTGATGGCGGAAGTGAGGCACCTCAGGCGATGGAGGCGTGTCAGAAAGGCATGGACATCGTGGGAACAAATTTTGAAAGTGGCGACTACTTTGTTTCCGATTTGATTTTTGCCGGAGATCTCATGAAGCAAGCGGTAGAAATCCTAAAAGACGCGTTGATAACCGGGGACGCAGGTGGCACTAAGACGCAGATGATTATCTGTACTGTGAAAGATGACTTACATGACATCGGCAAGAACATCGTTAAGGCTATGCTTGAGGCAGGCGGCTTTGACGTAATCGATCTCGGCATAGACGTGCCGCCCGAAAAGATCATTGATGAGGTGAAAAAGACTGGGGTAAGGATCGTTGCTCTTGCTGGCGTGCTAACACTAGCGATTGAGTCGATGAAGATGACGGTTGAGGCGCTGAAAGCGGCAGGGCTTAGGGATTCCGTAAAAGTCATCATCGGCGGGGCACCGGTAACGGAGGGGTATTGCAAGATTGTTGGGGCGGATGCTTGGACAATTAATCCGCAGATCGCCGTTCAGACGTGCAAATCCTGGGCGGCGGAAGCGTAAGGAGGGTATATCATGGAATACAGCTCAGAATATATGGCGAATCTTCAGCGGTTTAAGGATTGCATTAATTTTAAGCCCATTGACCGTGTTCTCCACTACAGCAACGTCTACACATGGAAGGCGCTCGACTCTGATATAAAGCCCAAATTAAGCGACGCCATATCTGACTTCGATCTCATAGAGCAAATCCAATGTGAGTTTCACGAAAGGTACCGCTTTGATGGGCACAGCGACCTTGGTACGCGCAATCTGACAATCGGACCGGTCCGCGCGCTCGGTTCCACTCACTACATCATTGACGATGAGTTGGAGACGATCAATTTTACCGACCGTGTAATCATGGAAGCCACGGAGTATGAAGAGTATGCCGTCGACCGCGAGCGGGTACATTGGCGCATGTTCCACCGCAAGCATCCGAACCTCACCAAAGGGCAGATGGTAGCCGCCATCAGTAAGTTCATTGAGTGTGGAGAATTTATAGGGTACATGACAAAGAAAATGAACACCGTTTATAACGTACCCGCCGGATACAACGGCAGCGTCGCCGGCGTTATGATGAGCCCAATTGAGCGTTTTCACAAGTATTATCGCGGCATACGCGAGATTTCGCTTGATCTTCGGCGCCACAAAAAAGAGCTTCTAAAAGCGTGTGACGCCATCCACGAAGAGGAGATGCTCCCAGGCCTTAAAGCCGGGCTCAAGATTGACAATTCCGCGTATATTACTGATATGTTTACAGCACTGCTCGCTCATACGACGCTGAGCCGCGCTCAATGGGATGAGTTGTACTGGCCATACCTAAAGCAGTATTTAGATGCGGTTGTGGAAGCAGGTAAGACAATTTCTGTGTTCTGCGAGGGCAGCATCCTGCGCTTTGCCGATTACTTCAAGGAATATCCTAAGGGGCATTTGCTTTTCACGATTGAGCTTGATGACCCAGTTGAACTGCGTAAGGCGCTTCCGAACGTCTGCCTGAGTGGTGGAATGCCCGCGTCACTATTAGGACACGGCACTCCAGAGCAGTGCGTCGAGTATGCCAAGCGCCTTGTCGGCGAGATGGGCGATGGGTTTATCCTAAGTCAGGATAAGATGATTTCCTTCCGGAACGACTGCAAGCGCGAAAACCTTCTCGCAGTCGCCGAATTCGTGCAAAATTATAGGTGTTAGGGAGGAACGAACTATGAAATTCGATAACAGCGAAAATAAGGCAAAACGCGAAAAAGCGACTATGGAGCTGAACGCTGAAACGCTTAGACAGCCTGTCCGCGAAACATACCCTGACGGCATTCAGGAAGTAGCAGAGCTTCTTACATTTCTACCGGAGGACGCTAGAGAAGCCACAGTGCGCGCTTTTGTGCGCTCTATGCTGCTGTCATAAGCGGCGATAATATAAATTCGGGAGGAAATATCATGACAACTCCTACATTAGAAACCGGCAATAAAAAATTCCATTACGGCTTCATAGTCGCTGCCGCATTGTTCGTTCTTATGCTTCCCGCAAGCCTTATAATGAACGTTGCAAGCATTTTTTATGTACCTGTAAGCCGCGACTTAGGAGTGTCCGTCACAGCCTACGCTGTAACGACGTCCATTATACAGTTAACCATGGCTTTCTGTGCGCCGACGCTTTTTTCCAAGATATGCAGACAGTTTAATATGCGCTGGGTGCTGGGCGTCTGCCTGCTTGTTGAAGCCTTGAGCTTTGCAGCACGGGCTATGGCGGGGAATATTTGGGTAATCTATATAACCTCCGCTCTGATAGCGTTTCCAATGTCAATTTTCTTCAGCTTTTCGATTCCTCTGCTTATGAATTCGTGGTTCCCATGGAAAACAGGCACTATGATCGGGATCGTCGCAGCCGCGCAAGGCCTCGGTGGAATGTTTTTCAGTTCCGTCGGCAGCGTAATTATCGCGGACTACGGTTGGAGAACCTGCTTCTGGGTATTTGGAGGAATATGCCTGGTGTTCATCCCCATTGCTCTGCTCTTTATCCGCGCCACTCCCGCTGAAAAGGGGCTGAAGCCGTTCGGGTTTGAGAAAATGCAGTCCGATTCCGGGAAAACAGAGGCCGCAACGGTGCTTGGTGGGATTTCGGCGGAGAAAGCGATGCGAATGCTGCCATTCTACCTAGTAATAATCGCTATACCGCTTACCGCGTTTATAGCCGGTATATCCTTCTTCTTTAATGCCTATTCCCAGTCAATTGGTTTTTCGGTTGTCTTTGCGGGTGCAATAGCAAGCATCATACAAGCCGGGACAATGTTTTTTAAGCTGACATTAGGGATTGTATCCGACAAGAGCGTTCGCCTCGGCGGGATCTATTATGTGAGCGCAGCATGTGTTACGTGTATTCTCCTGATTTTTGCTGGCAGCAACGAGATGGCGATTGCAATTGCGAGCTTCCTGTTTGGGGGGATCTACTCAGCGACGAACTTGTATGGGCCGGTACTAGTTAAATATGTCTTCGGGCTCAAAGATTTTACAAAAATATGGGCCAGGGTAACAGGTGTCGTAACCTTAGCTGGTGCGTTTGGCTCATCGGTATGGGGATTGATTATAGAATCTACCAGCTACAGAACTGGTTTTTCCATGGCGTTGCTAGCTCTTGTAGTACTTCTTGTGTTGATTATCATTATGACTTCCAAGACCACAACCCAAAAGACAAAAGAAGCGTGGACGACGGAAAATGCAGAATCCGTGAAGCAATAATTGAGCTACACCCTTGTCTTTTAATAGCGGCGATTTTAAGCACGAGAGGCGCGCTCGGTGAAAATTTCGGGAGCGCGCCTTTCCAAACGTGCGGAGGAGAATAAGCCAGAGTATAGAAATAATAAGGCGTTCCGGCACAAACTTTCATAAGGTTTTGTGCCTTGAACGCGTCGAAAGGCGTGAATATAATTATGGGGCATATTGAAGACTTTGGACATGCGCTTGCCGCCTTTGCAGTAGAAAAAGCGCAGAGCAAGACGCCGCTATACTACGCCGATGCATTCCTCAACTGGTATGGGTGCGCACTCGCGGGTTCGCAGCAGAAAACGGTTGAGCGGGCGATCGCATTCTACCGGATGGATGTGTCGAGCGAACTTCCGCCCCCGATCGGGAGAACAGAGCGTCTGAGCGTCTCGGCGAGCATCGCTGTAGATTGTCTCAGCTCTGCCTGTCTTGCCTATGACGATATTCATTTCGAGACGACTCTCCACCCGGCCGGACCGATAGCCTCGGCCATTCTGGGGCTTTCACGCTGTCATCCGGTCTCAGGTGCCGACGCGCTCCACGCACTCCGCGTTGGTATGGAGATTGAGTGCCGCGTGGCGTTGGCTATGTTCGGACCGGATACAGGCGCTGCAAAGGGATGGTATCCGACGGGCATTGCGGGCGGCATTGGAGCCGCCGCCGCAGTAGGCCGCCTGCTCGGATTCAACGAGGCGCAGATGGAGACAGCTCTTGGTCTTGCGGCCGCCCGCGCCTCGGGTACACGCGGCACGCACGGGTCAATGGCCGCCTATTGGGTACCGGCTATCGCAGCTGAGGCGGGTTATATTTCTGCACGCCTTGCTGAAGCTGGTTTTTCCTGTGGGATAGCCTCTCTGACCGGTGCAAACGGTCTCATCAGGCAAGTTGCGTTAAGACCCAATGTCGAGGCGGTTCTCGACGGGCTCGGTTCGCGTTACGTCTGTGAAACAACGGCCTGCAAGCCCTATCCCTTCGGCTTCATCGCCCACGCCGTAGTAAAGTGCTGCCAAGACCTCCATAAGAAAATACGACAAGAGGAGCGTAGCCTGCACAAACTGGTCGTGTATGTTTCGCCAACCTCCGCGAATCTCGGGGGCAATCCTGAGCCCAAGACCGTCTACGGGGCGCAGGTCTCACTGCGCTACATTGCTGCCAGGGTACTCTCAAATCCGACACGCGCCTTTGAACCTGTGGATGAGGATTTCTCGATAAGTGAGGAGATAGCGGAGATTGCCCGGTATGTGACTGTCGAGAGAGACGAGTCTCTGTGTAACGAACAGGCCCGATGCCTCGCCACTTTTGAAGACGGCACCGAATGCGAGATTCGCTGCGACGTTGCACCCGGTGCGCCTGGGAAGTTGCCTAGTACAGAAGAGATTAAGGCGAAGTTTCTCCGTCAAGTGTCAGGAGTGCGGGGACGCGAGGAGGCCGAGCGGCTGCTGAGTGCGTTGCGTCATATCCACGATATGAGTGACATTTCAGTACTGCTTACTCCTACATACAGACCGCGGAGACCTGAGTGATTGGATAAAAAACTTGCGCTTAATATAATGTAAGCGTGTTTATTTCCATAAATATCATATATTAGGAGGCAATTTATTGTGAGTGGCAATTCTGAATTTGACATCATGCCTCCATCGAAGCGCGTCGTGCTTAACACTGAGGCTTGTGGCGGATGCCTGACTTGCGAGCTTGTGTGTTCTGGGCGGCACTTTGACGGGGAATGCCATAAAAATCTATCCGCTATCCGAATTGACGCAGATATGCTTGATTACAGCTTTTCGCTTTCCGTTTGCCGCCAGTGTAAATCAGCGTCATGCGTCGCGGCGTGCAGGCTTGGGGCGATGAAGTTTGACGAAAACACCAACGCGAGGTACATAGACAAGGAAAAATGCGTCAACTGCGGGCTGTGCGTCAAGGCGTGCCCCTTCGCAAACGAAAAAATGTCGCCGATAAAACGAGTTATGTTCCACGGCAAGCCGAAGGTTATAAAGTGCGACCTATGCCGTGGCTATGAGGGTGGCCCGCTCTGCGTGGCGATATGCCCGAAAGCAGCACTCAGCGTGCAGTAGGAGTAGGAGGTATGTTATGAAAAATCTTGAATACGGATGGACTGGGAAAGTACTGTGTATTGATCTCGCCGGGCGGACGTCATGGGTAGAAGATGTTTCCGATCTGTGCGAGGAATATATCGGTTGCCGAGGCGTTGCCGCAAAGCTTGCGTGGCAGCATTTGAAGCCGGGAACCGGCGCTTTTGAGGACGGCAACCACTTAATCTATATGGTCGGCCCGTGCTGTGGCACGCCGGTCTTGGCTGGAAGCCGGGGGTATTTCTTCGGTGTCGGACCTCAGTGCTATCCTGAGCACTATACGCGCTCGTCAATTGGCGGCAGATGCAACGCCGCGATGAAAGGTTGCGGCTATGACGGCATTATCATAAAAAACAAGTCCGCGTCTCCCGTCATCGTTGAAGTTACCGAAGACGGGGCAGTGTTCCACGATGGAACGGTGTATTGGGGTAGATTATGTGTAGACACGCAAAAGATGATAAAACAGAACTTCGGAGAAGAAGCTGAGAGCTTCGTCATCGGCCCCGCCGGAGAGAACAAGGTGCGTATCGCTGGCATATTCTGCGACCGTGACAATACCGCCGCCCAAGCTGGCTTCGGGGCCGTAATGGGAGACAAGCAGCTTAAAGCAGTTGTATTCAAGGGTAACCGTCCGGTAAAGGTCGCCGATCTTGGCACAATCCTTGAGCTTCGCGACAAGTGTATGGAATTAAAAACTATTCCCAAAAAGCCGGACGAACTCCCTAACACCATCGGTATCGGGGTAGATGGTGTGGGAAATGTTAAGTATACAAATGGCCGCCTGCATTCGAAGGATATTCTTGAAAAAAAAGAGGCATCGTACATAACGCAAAAGGGTAACGCCTGCCAAGCTTGCGGCGTTCCGTGTCACTTGACCGGCTACACTTTCGTACGTGGGTCAAATGGTGTGTATCACACGACGACGGAGACTGTAAACAGCTCAAAATGCGTAGGTAAAGCCATCTATGGCTGGATGGCGCTGTGCCCGATGGAATTGGAGTGGCTAGAGAGCAGTCTCGGCAGGAACTACCGCTGGCCGATGGATTTTAGACGCGGCGCTGAATGTATGTTTATGATAAATAACTACGGTCTCAACTCATGGGAGATTGTTTCGCTGTTCCAATGGTTGACTGAGTTGGAGTCGGCGGGTGAGGATTTAGATAAGTTAGTTGGGGTACACTGGGACGTTGACAACCCCACGCTGCTGCCACGAGTGATAGAAATGCTTACGTACCGCCAAGGCTTCGGCGATATGCTCGCAGAAGGCATGGCTCGGTGTGGCGAAACGCTTGGCGGCATTTACAAGAAATACAGCGACCACGCGACACAGGGAATGTGCAACCATTCGCTGGGGACGGGTACATGGTATGCCTTGAAATATCCCTATTGGATCGCGCCTGCTTTGATGGCTGCCGTTAGCACCCGCGACCCGATGAGCGACGAGGGGCACAAATACCCGGACTTCGCCGGAAGGCGTATACCATTTAAGCGCCTTCCCGAGCTCGCGAAGGAATTCTATGGTGTTGACGGCACGATTGATCCCGACCCCGCGCTGAAAGATACAATGAGCGATGACGAGTTCGATGACATCGCGTATAGTGCTAAGGAATTTGTCGCGAGGAAGCAAGAGCTTTACGGGGTTGTTACTGGATGCGGTGTATTTTGTGATACTCTATACCCGGAAACGCTCGCCCCGGGCGACGCGAATAACGGGTATAAAGGCGATTGGGAAATGCAGGCTAAGCTCCTTACAGCAGTCACAGGTGTAAAATACACAAACGAGCGGTTGGAGAAACTCGCAGAACGTATATGGAATCTTGAACGCTGCTACAATGTTTTAGAGGTCGGCAGAAACAAAGAACAGGATATGCAGATCTGCTATAACTGCCACGAAGGGCGCGATGGTGACTGGACGACGGGGAAGAAAATCGACCCGGTTAGGTTTTCGGCGATGCTTGACAGATATTATAAGCTCGTTGGCTGGGACGAGGATGGAGTTCCCACAACAGAGACATTGCTCCGGCTTGGTCTTGATGATTGTGCTGAGAAACTGAATCAGAGGAAGGACGCAAATGGATAGCATACAGGATAATGACAAGTCTTTGGAAACGCCTTGTGCAGAGATAACCCCCGAGTTTTACGCGAAGTGCTCATACTTCTGGCCCGAATTTATCGACCGTGGTGCTTTTGTGACAAGCGTCCTGCATATGTGCGAGTATAAAATCGCGCTGGAGTGCGGTTCGTTTGAAGAAGCGGAGGCGCTTGTTGCTGAACTTAATGGGCAAAACAAGGTCTGCCCGGAGTGCGGCTCGGTTTCTAAATTCAAGGCGGAAACTGAGTTTGAAATTCTTGAAGCGATAAGGATGACTAAAGTGATAAATCTTTCGTCCTCCCAGCGGTAGTACATCAGCCAAAGTATTGATTGGAGGAAAACAAAATGAAAAAGCGCGTACTGGGAAAAAGTGGCCTTGAGGTATCTTCTATCGGACTGGGCTGTATGGGTATGAGTCACGGCTATGGTGCTCCTGCAGACAAAAAAGAAATGATTTCGTTGATTCACGCCGCAGTGGAGCGTGGAGTCACATTATTTGACACAGCGGAGGTTTACGGACCGTACATTAATGAGGAATTGGTCGGCGAAGCATTGGAACCGTATCGCTCTCAGCTTATAATCTCAACAAAATGTGGCATAAAAATGGTGGACGGCAAGCAGGTAGTGGACGGAAAACCGGAAGTGATACGCCGTTCTGTTGAAGGGTCACTGAAACGGTTACGGACAGACTATATTGACCTATACTTTCTGCACCGCGTCGATCCGGATGTCCCAATAGAGGAGGTCGCCGAAACGATGAAGCGCCTCATCAAAGAAGGAAAGATTCGTTATTGGGGGCTGTCGGAGGCCGGAGTCAACACTATTCGCCGCGCCCACGCAGTTTGTCATGTTGCTGTCGTCGAAAGCCAGTACTCTATTTGGTGGAGGCAGCCGGAAGAGGAACTTTTTTCGACGCTAGAGGACTTGGGCATCGGCTTTATGCCGTTCTCACCTCTCGGCAAGGGCTATTTGACCGGAAGCTTAAACAAAAATATGACTTTCTCGGAAGGCGACATGCGCTCGAAATACCCGCGTTTTACGTCGGAAGCAATGGAGGCAAATCAAGTGTTGGTCGATTTTGTGAAAGAGATAGCGCAAGAAAAGAACGCGACTCCCGCACAAATCGCTTTGGCTTGGATATTAGCGCAAAAGCCATGGATCGTCCCAATTCCGGGAACAAAAAGGCTGGAACGTCTTGAGGAAAACCTAAAAAGCGTGGATGTCTCCCTAACCGCAGAGGACTTGTTGCGGATTAAAGACACTCTTGGAAAGATCAAAATCGTGGGAGAACGCTATCCTAAAGAGTTTGCAAAACGCGCAGGCTTGTAATCGGAAGCAGATCGCGGTATTTACGAATTTGATGCGCCAGGCGAATATACCTGAGAATTTAAAGTACAAATGTTGCCGGGGCGGGATGTTTTATATTTAAACGATCAAGACATATCCGGTGGATTAAACTGAATGCACACAAGTAGTGCGAGTTGAACTGAGCACGGCGCAAGTCCGGAACTGACGGCTGTGGAGAACATGGCTGACTATGACAGGATTTAATAACATTGAAATACAAGGTATAGATTAATGGAAGATACAATTTTTGAAGAATTTGAAGTACTAAAAATCAACAGAGGAGACATTGGTTATGCTCTGGAAAAAGTCAGTAAGCCTGTAATTTTCGAAGTCACTCTAAAAATTTACGTCAACAACATGGAAATAGCGTCTTTGATCTGTCTAAATCAGCAGCAAGAGGAGCTTGCTATTGGTTTTCTGTACAGCGAAGGTGTGATCAACAGCTTTGAGGACATTGAAGAGTACTATTACCACGAAAGGGCAATCGCCGTCATCGTCACACTGAAAGAGGGTATCTCCTTCAAAAGGCAGGAGAGCCTTAGAAGCATTACCGCTGGCTGTGGCAAGTGCTTCACATACATTAACCCTCTGAAGCAGAGTCAATTTAGAAAAGCGGAACGTTCAAGAAAATTTTCACTTAAGGAGATCATGGACCGGATGAAATACTTCACCGGGAAATCTGATGTCTACAGATTGATCGGTGGGGTACACAGTCTACTCTTCTATACACCCCAAGATTCTGTGTTCAGCGAAGATATCGGTAGGCACAACTGCTTTGACAAGGTGGCCGGGGCCCTCTTAAAAGAGGGAAAGATGGCGCTGGCAGAAGACGGTATTGTATTTATCAGCGGCAGGGTAACCTCTGAAATCATGACGAAGTGCATTAGGTTCGGGGCACCTGTCATTGTCTCCAAGTCGACGCCGTCAGCTACGGCCGTCAAACTTGCCAATCAGTATAATATCACGCTTCTTGGTTATGCCATAAGCGATTCGGGCTATATATACAGCGGCAGCGAAAGGTTCTTCGAGGTATCGTTGCAGACTGCGAATTCCTTATGAAAGGCGGCCAATGGCAGCGCAATGTTCATACCGAGATAAACGCGGGCTGATATAGTATTTCAATATCAGTCCGCGTTTTTTGCGTAAGCCGAATACCGAAAATTAGCCGAGGCCGTTACCGACAACTTCGGCGATTTCAAGATCGACAACCTGCCTGAAAACAGCGGTAATTATACTATTGAGATTGAGATGACCGGTTATCAGAAAGCAAGGGCCTTTGTTGAAGTTACTACGAGCCAGAATATCGGAACTGTCTGCTTGTAAAACGGGGAAGATTGCCACGCTGTCGCTACCAATGACCGTTGGGGAGACGGTTTTTCTCTCCAGCGTCATTGTGAGAGGTGCGACGTGGCGATTTTGTCGTAAGTTTGTTTGATGATAAAAGGAGTATAACATATGCGAGCAATAAGAGTAGAAGAGGCTGTTGGCAATATATTATGTCATGATATAACCAAAATTGTTCCGGGAGAATTTAAAGGAACAGCCTTTAAAAAAGGGCATATTGTTACCAAAGGTGATATTCCTGAACTTTTAAAACTAGGAAAAGAACATATTTACGTATGGGAATTTAAAAAAGGTTTTGTGCATGAAAATGAGGCTGGACTACGTATTGCCCGGGCAATACGAGGCTTAGGACTTATACTTACTGCACCTAATGAAGGTAAAGTTAATCTGGTAGCAGCAACTGATGGTATGTGCATGATAGATGAAGATTGCTTACTGAAAATTAACATGATCGAAGAAATAGTAGTTGCAACCCGCAGCAATAAACGCCCGGTAAAAAAAGGTGAAGTTATTGCCGGTGTGCGGGTGGTACCGTTGGTGATTGATGAACGTAAAATAAAATTGGTAGAAGATATTGGCTATGAACCCAACATCATTTCGGTTAAGCCCTTTAACTTCTGCAAGGTGGGTATAATTACTACAGGCAGTGAGGTTTATCACGGACGGATTCAAGATAAATTTGGCCCAGTAGTTACAGCGAAAGCCGAAGCATATGGCTGTAAGGTTATTGAGCAAATCATAGTCCCCGATGATGTCGAATTAATAGCGCGAGCTGCTAATACTCTAATTAACCATGGTGCTGACCTGATATTAACAACCGGTGGTATGTCCGTTGATCCTGATGATGTAACTCCAAGCGGCATTAAAAAAGCCGGAGCGAAAATAATATCTTATGGTGCGCCGGTATTGCCAGGTTCAATGTTTATGGTTGCTTATCTGGGCAAGGTGCCGGTTTTAGGACTTCCTGGGTGTGTAATGTATAACCGTGTTACCGTTTTTGATTTAATCTTGCCACAGGTCCTGGCAGGAGAGGCTATTGACCGGTCAATGATAGTAAGGTTAGGCATGGGTGGTTTGTGTCTCAAATGCGAGGTTTGCCACTATCCGGCCTGTTCTTTCGGGACTGGCGCGTAGCGGAATTAGTAAGAAAGGCGTGGGGGACAAGATGAGAACAGGAATTCTATTAGAGGAAGCGCAACAGATATTATTAGCGAAAGTCCATTCATTGCAAACGAGTTGTGTAACTTTATTTGAGGCGGTTGGCCGGATTCTTAGCAAGGATATTCAGGCTGCGACCGATTTGCCGCCCTTTAACAGATCCCCGCTAGATGGCTATGCGTTGCAGGCGAGAGACACCGCAGAAGCTGACACTTTGAGCCCTGTATCGCTTGCTGTTATTGAAGAGGTACCGGCAGGTTACATGCCGCGTCAAAAAGTAACTGCTGGAACAGCAATTAAAATAATGACAGGCGCTCCTATACCTGAAGGTGCAGATGTTGTAATCAAATACGAGGATGTGGAATGGGAGCAAAATACGGTAAAATTATTTCATAAGTTAAAAGCCGGCAGCAATATTGTGTTAGCTGGAGAAGATGTGGCCAAAGGTGAAATAATTGCTAAACAGGGCAGTAGGCTGACGCCCCCCTTGGTAGGAGTATTAGCAGCCCAGGGCTTTGCCTATGTCCCGGTTGTCAGAAAGCCCAAAGTAGCGATTTTGAGTACAGGTGATGAAGTGATTGACCCGTCAGAAGCATTACATCCAGGGAAAATATATAACAGTAATATGCATAGCTTATGTGCATCCTGTATAGCGCTCGGAGCCGATCCTTTGCCTATGGGCATTGTACCTGACAACAAGCAGTTAATCGCTGAAAAAATTTCTCATGCATTAGGGCAGGCAGACATTGTTATTACTACCGGGGGCGTGTCGGTAGGTGATTATGACGCTGTACCAGATGCGCTAAAAGAGTTATCGGCAGACCTGCTCTTTTGGAAGATAGAGATGAAACCAGGTTCGCCAGTAGTAGCCGCCGTCCATAATAATAAGTTGATTATTGGTCTTTCAGGCAACCCCGCAGCCGCACTGATAACCTTTGATTTGGTAGTTGTACCGTTGATTAAAAAGATGATGGGACAAGATCGGCATCTGCCGCTTACAGTACCTGTGGTACTTGCAAACGGCTTTTATAAATCAAGCCCGCAGCGAAGGTTCTTGCGTGCACAATTATATAGAAAAAATAGAACAGTCTATGCTAAGCTGATCGGTGAACAAGGAAACGGGGCGCTCAAGTCAATGATTGATTGCAATGCGCTCATTGATGTCAACGCAGGGAGCGGTCCAATGACTGCAGGAGAGCATGGCGTAGCTTTAATTTTAGACAGTAGTGCCGAAATTCTCAGTGAAGAAGCAATAATTAAGGCTCAACATCAGAATGTACACTTGACAACTAAATATCCAACATATGGATATTGCACTCGGTTTTTATACGAAGCAGATAGTAACGTTTATTCCGAGTGAAGTAACAACGACGTTGTATTGCTTTGATTGTATTGCTTTGATTGTATTGCTTTTTAACAGCCGGTAATGGTTGCAGTTATAACTGTGACCCTTGCGTATGGCAAAATCATCAATACCAATTGTGTTGTTTTTGGTGTTGAGGCAATATAATAGTAGTTCTTCTTTTTGGTTTCTATATAATGATCAATAGGAAAGAGGTTTTACAGATGATTGAAGCATCCTTAACCTATACTTTACTCATTGAAGGTGATGATAGGTGTCTGCCGTGTTCACAGGAAAAAACCATTTTGCGTTCACTCATTGATGGAGGCGTGTTTCTGGAAGCAAACTGTGGCGGCAGGGGTACGTGTGGTAAGTGTAAGATACAGGTGCTTAAAGGTCAGGTTATAGGTAAAAACGGACTTCAAGTTCAACCCGGCAACGATAATACTTATTTGGCATGCCAGGTTTATCCTCAGGGGGACATCACGATTGTACTGAAGAAGGAGCAAGCCAGTCAAAAAGGTCAAGCCACCGAAATAATTGTTGATGATAGTCTGCCGCTTGTAAAGAAAGTGGTTTTAGCTCCTGCCTATCCTACAGTAGATAATCATTATTCTTTGCAGGAGATGATTCGGCAAGCACTGGCTGCACAGACAACAGCAGGCAGTAGTTTGGTTAGCACTGGGCTCATCGATAATGCAGCCATGCTGCGACGGTTAAGTGAAGTGGTAGAAACAAAACCCGAGCTTATCACGATTACGCTATTGGATAATCAAGCCATAGCGGTTGAAGCAAATGATACATCAAGCGTGCTGTATGGTGTGGCGTTTGATATTGGTACAACTACAGTCGTCGGCATGCTGGTAGATATTAATGCGAGAAAAGTCGTTGCCGTGTGCTCGAAAAATAACCCGCAAGCGTCGATGGGGGCAGATGTTATTTCCCGGATTCAAGCAACCCACGAACTGCTCGGTGGACTGGAGGGGCTGTCACAGCTCATCCGGCGTTGTTTAAATCAAATCATTGCTGAATTATGCAGTTCGGTAGGAGTTGCTTCAAGCCATGTGTATGCCGTGACTATTGCCGGTAATGCCACTATGTCTCATTTGGTATTGGAGATTTCACCGTCAACGCTGGTACGTAAGCCTTATGCCGCTTTATTTAAGTATATGTCGCCGCTCAACCCGCAGGATATTGAACTGGAGATAAACCCTCAAGGAGAAATCATGGTATTGCCTAATATTGCAAGTTTCGTTGGCTCAGATACAACGGCCGCGATTATGGCTGTAGACCAAGATATTTCGGAGAACCCTATGTTATTGGTAGATTTAGGGACAAACGGCGAGATGGTTATCGGCTATGGCAATATGCTGTATGCCTGTTCGACCGCTGCCGGACCTGCCTTTGAGGGGGCTCATATACGGGATGGCATGCGCGCTATTGATGGTGCGATCACAGACGTTGCTGTGACAGAGCAGAATGTATTGGTACAGGTAATTGGCAGAGGCAAGCCTGCCGGTATATGCGGATCAGGTATTGTAAAAGCAGTTGCAGAGCTATTGAAAGCTGGCATATTAGAGGCAAGCGGACGGTTTACGAAATCAGCAGCCGCTAAATTGCCGATACCCCTGCAACACCGCTTGAAGAAGCAGGGGGGGCAATGGGAGTTTGTCCTCGTAGAAGGGAAAGATAGCGCTAGTGGGGCTGACATCTCGATTACTCAAGCCGATGTACGTCAGATTCAACTGGTGAAATCTTCAATATGTACAGGCATCCAATTTTTAATGGAAAGGCTGCATAGTGAAAGCGGGCTAACAGTATGTTTAGCTGGCGCCTTTGGCAATTATATTGATATTGACAGTGCATTAACCATTGGAATGCTGCCAGGTAACCAAGGAGTCATATGCTCTGTCGGCAATGCGGCTGGTACAGGGGCAGTTCAGGCGTTACTATCTGCAGCGAAAATGCAAAGATGCATTGCTATTGCAAGCAAAGTCAACTACATAGAATTGGCAGCGCAGCATGATTTTCAAAATAGGTTTTTGGCCAATCTTACATTTCCATTAAGTTAATTTGAGGATATACCCATATTATGATAAGAGGAATTAATAAGCAAGGATACAAAAAAATAGGCGATTCTGACAATCCCCCAACGGAAATCGTGAAGATTATTGGGCGGATAACCTCGATTGCAAAAGAAATTTGTGAACTGACAGAATACGAAGTACCGACAATGAAAAAATCATAATTTTTATAGCAAAGCTGGATTGATAGAAAAAGCCAGCATACCTGGTCGGCCAGCTATTTGACGCATTGGTCTGGCCGAAACAACAAAATTTTAGGGTGTCGACACCCCCATCCCCTGTAAGATATGGAAAAGCGACTTTTAACCCATTCCGCTGTAGAGACGCTTTGTAAGATTTCTAAAAGTTGCTGTAAGGCACCAGCCCAGTCTAGTGCATTGACTTCATCACATAAAGCGAGAAATAAGCCGCCTAAGGTGCGCTCATCTGTGTTTTGCCGATGTTGCCAAGCCAACAAAATATACCGTGCAAATACTATAGTTGTATGGCTAATCAAAGAATCGTAAGAACGACCTTGAAATTCTTTTTGTAGACGAAGCAGTGATTTGGTACTTCTAAAGAAGGTTTCAATATCCCAACCAATGCCATAAATACGAATGATCTTTTCTTCAGTCAATGTACAATCGGTAGATAAAATAGCTAACCATTCTTTTTTATGATTGCGATGTCTAAGAACACCACTTTAATTGGAATACCAGGTGCCAGCTGTGTAAGAATGGATTGCAATATCGTTCTTTTAGAACCAAGTACAATGGGAGCGGCCTTGTAAAGTTCAGATAGAGATAGCCTGCAGTTTCCTACTAAGTAGCGTTGATTTGTTGCTTTTACCATACCAATGACATCTAGACCGCGATCAACCAACTCTTGAATAAGCGATGCATATGTAAACCAGCTATCCATCAACACGTGAGATGCCTGAGTACCAGAACGAAGAGCACATTCGGAAATAAAGGCTAGGAGTTATCGTTTTTACGTGACCGTAGGTTGTAAAGCGAATTTTTCAATTACCCAAACAGTAGAATATTTAGGCATACTTGCCGAAAGGCAACGACGCAAAGCTATGGGTCTAAAGGCCGTTAACGCCTATGATTGCCAGGTCGCAAATTCGATTTTAATACATTGATAATACCCGACCTGCCATAGACAGGTCGGGTATTTTTACAGCGCATCCTTGTGCTATTATGTGGGAGTATATAGCAGGTGTGCTAAGAAATTGTTGCTACAGCCATAACTAGGGAATAAAAGATTAGTATCAATCTTTATGAGGTGAATCGAGGATTTTAAAATAGAGGGGAGGAAGCCCAAAAGCGAAAAACAAGAATGTTGAGTGCATTTAGGATAATTATTAAATATCGCTGAATATATGAGCCGCGATTAGCGGTGAAGTTTCCAGTGAAACAGTGAATGGAGAGATGATTGTGAAAAGTATAAGAGCAAAACTTTCGGTAATAGTAATCACTTTATTTGTGGTAGCGCTGGGTGTACTGGCTGGGCTAAACTATTGGCAATCACAAAAAATACTAACCCAGGATGTTGATAAGGAACTTGCCCTTGTGGCACAAACCAACGGAGAAGCAGTCGGCGTGTGGCTTGCGGGACATAAGACAGAATTGGAGGCGATCGCGCGGTCGCCGATTATGACCAGCGGAAACCGTGAAGCCATGGTGTCCTATATTAGCTCAGAAATAAACAATAACAAGATTTATGAAAATATTTTTTGGACTGATGCTCAAGGTAACTATTTTGATACTCGCGGCCTAGTCGGGAGCTCAGCGAACCGACCCTACTTTGCAGGTGCAATAGCGGGGAATACCGTCATCACAGATCCGATACTATCCCCGGTTAGCGGCAAGTTGGTTGTAGCAATCGCTACTCCCATCAAGGCTGAGGGGCGCGTTATCGGGATTTTAGCAGGATCGATTAAGATTGAAGAGGTGGAAAAACGCGTTCTTGGCATAAAGGTGTTTCAGACAGGTTATGCCAGTGTTTTGCGGGCAGATGGCACGATAATCGTTCATCCTAATAAAGAATTAGTGAACAAAGCCAATATGAACAACGATCCTAAGGCATCCCCTGCTCTGAAGGCTGCTGTTGAAAAGATGCTGAAAGGTGAAACTGGGAGTACTGATTACCAATATGGGGATGTGGAAAAGTACTTAGCATACGCGCCGATTACAGGGACGCCTTGGTCCATCGGAGTCAGTGTGCCTGCTAGTGAAGCAAGGGCGGAACTGAAAACATTTGCCTGGCGTTCACTCATAACTATTTGTGCAGTACTTATTTTAGCTACTTTTGTTATCTTGTGGGCAGCAGCGCATATTGCAAAGCCACTACAGATATTAGAAGGAGTGGCTGGTCGTATTGCTGGTGGTGATCTTAGTATAACTAGCATTGATGTGACTTCACAGGATGAACTGGGGCGTTTAGCACGGGCCTTTGAAGCAATGGTCGGTAATCTGCGCAATCTCGTACGTCAGATTAGCTCGTCATCAGAGCTGGTAGCGGCATCGGCTGAGGAACTGACTGCCAGCGCGGATCAATCATCTCAAGCCGCAAATCAGGTGGCGGGTTCCATTTCCGATGTTTCAAAAGGTATGGAAGAGCAGTTGACTGCGGCAGATGATGCTTTGGCAGTAGTACAACAGATGTCAGCCAGCATCCAGCAGATTGTCGCTAATGTCAATGATGTAGCTGAGCAATCGGCACAGGCTGCGACTAAGGCCAATGAAGGTAATAAATCAGTCGATAAGGCGGTAAGCCAAATGGCTCACATTGAACAGACTGTTATTAGTTCAGCTGGCGTTGTAGCTAATTTGGGCGAACGATCTAAGGAAATAGGTCAGATTGTCGATACGATCTCTGGTATTGCCGGACAGACCAACCTATTGGCGCTCAATGCTGCCATCGAAGCAGCTAGGGCTGGTGAACAGGGACGAGGTTTTGCCGTAGTGGCAGAAGAAGTCCGTAAATTAGCCGAGCAGTCCCAGGAAGCGGCCAAGAAAATTGCCGTACTGATTAGTGAGATTCAGGGGGATACCAATAAAGCTGTCATAGCTATGGACGCAGGAACGCGGGAAGTGAAGCTGGGAGCAGAAGTAGTCAACGCATCAGGAGAAGCCTTTCAGGAAATCACTATTTTGGTAACCCAAGTTTCAGGTCAAATAAGTGAAATTTCTTCTGCCATCGAGCAAATGGCTATCGGCAGTCAGCAAATTGTCAGTTCTGTAAAGCGGATTGATGATTTGAGTAAAAAGGCATCAGGAGAAGCACAGACCGTATCTGCGGCGACCGAAGAACAATCGGCATCCATGGAAGAAATCTCCTCTTCAAGTCAAGTATTGGCCAAACTGGCCATGGATCTTAGGGAAGCTGTTAGTAAGTTCGAGGTTTAAAGGGAAAGTATAAAGGTCAGATACATGGAAGGAAGTATTTTTTGGCAAGAATCTTCGGCAGCGCTGAAACATTGTATGTGAATGATACGTACCAGTTTGTCGATTATTCCCAATATATTGCAACGGCATTTAATGAAGCAGATAAAGTTAAAAGGAGAAACGAAATATTTCTAATAGATTGTGAAAAAGCTTTTACAATGGGAAGAAGATTTGCATCCGCCTAAGCGAGATAACTAAGCACTTTTCCCATGATCTTGCTTTCGACAATACCCAAGACACACGTGGAGTGTTGCGTTTGGCTGAAAAGAAAACACAGCCCGTGAAGCCAGGTGGCGCCTGGGTTCATGGGCTGCGGGAAAATATGGTATATGTTTCCCTGGACGTAGTTAGAGCGCGAGTTGTTCCAGACAATCTGCACCGAAAGGTGCAATAAAAACTGGAGGTGTTATTTAACCTAATTCTGTGCCTAATTTGGCAGGGACTTTATGCTTTATGTCAAAGTTATAAAAGGAAAGTAGTCTAGAATTGGCAAAAATAAAAAACAATCTCCTTTTCAGGAGAATGATTATATATTTTATCAGCATTATAGAAAGGTGATGTCATGACTTTGAAAAAATTTATGTTAATTCTTACGACAATATTTTTATTTAACTTCGGATGTGCAAATGCTGCAGCGAACGCGCCGGTGGCTGAGCCACAAAGGTTTGTAGAAGTTGGTAATGATGCATTCGGCCAATTTGACACAAAAACACTCAGATATGAAAAAGACTGCTATAGAGATGAATTGTTACTTAGTGTCTGGATTAAAACTACTGAAATAAATAGGAGCGATTACTATCTGAATCACTATTTATTTCGCCTAAAAGATCGAGAATTAATGCTTTTGGATCAAATTCATCTTAATTCAGCTGGGACAATAATACGCCAACTATCCAATACCTATGATATGAACCTATGGACTCAAATTGTACCTGAAACTGAAACTGAAAAATGGTACACCTCTATTTTAAAATACGCCCATGACAACGACAAAAAGTTGAAAACAGAATATAAAAATAGAGATAAGAAGTATCAAGAAAATACTGATGGTGGATTGTTTTCTCATTTATTATAGTTCCCCTAAAAAAGAATATTTAGAAAATTATGTCTTGCAATAATTGAAAAGATATTTTATAATTAAATTCATAAACCATACAATTTAATAAATTAAAGGTAGATTTGGGTTATAATAGATTCCTCAGTGGGTCTGACCCCAATGTACTCGGGATCAAGAGGATATGTAAGATCCCTATATAGACGTAAGGATAATCCCTTATGTCTATATAGGGATCTTATTTTTTTCAGATGGAAAGGTTAACTTTCCCTGGATTGAACGACTAAGGTTTCTGCCGGCGTCCTAAAGGACTTGGCAAAAGCCAAGTCTTATCTTATTAGGAGGGAAGAAAGAAGTGGAGAGAACCCAGGTGGTAGTGATTGGCGGGGGATGTACTGGTACCGGTATTTTGCGGGACTTGGCTTTACGCGGTATTCCTGCCGTTCTGTTTGAAAAACAGGACTTGGCATATGGTACTACTGGTAGATGCCATGGATTATTGCATAGTGGAGCGCGGTACTCGGTCAAAGATTTAGAGGCGGCAAAAGAGTGTATTGCAGAGAATACCGTCCTCAAAAAGATAGCCGCTAATTGTATTGAAGATACCGGCGGCATGTTTGTTCACTTGCAGGAAGATGATGCTGAATATGTTAAGCAATTTGTCAGCGGTTGCAAAAAAGCCGGAATTGAAACTGAAGAATTGTCACCGCAGCAAGTGTTAGAGCGAGAGCCTAACGTTACCACCAAAATAACCCGGGCCTTTACCGTTCCTGATGCCTATATTGATGTTTTCCAACTTACCACAGCGAATGCTCAAGATGCCGTACGTTTGGGTGCAACCGTTAAAACGTACACCCAAGTTACTAACGTTGAGGTTAAAAACCGCAAAGTACAAGGAATACATTTCATAGATAACCTGACAGGTGAAGAAGACTACGTGGCTTGTGATGTTGTAGTTAATGCCGCAGGTCCGTGGGGTGCTCTAGTGGCGGCACAGTTGGGAATAGAGGTGAATCTTGTTTGTAATCGAGGTAGTCTGGTTATTTTTAATCAACGGATCACTCGCGGTGTAGTAAACAGGCTTAAAGTGCCAGGAGACTGTGATCTTATCGTACCAGGCGGACCGGTTTCTATATTGGGAACCACGTCCATTAATGTTTCGCATCCAGAGAATTTGGCTATTAATCCAGGCGAAATTGATCACATGCTGGGATTGGCGGGCGTGACTTTCCCGGGACTAAGCCAGGCAAGAATCATTAGAGCCTTTTCCGGTGTGCGTCCTTTGTATAGTCCTAAAGCAGCTGCTGTGGGCGGCGGTAGGGAGATTAGTCGTAACTACGTGTTGTTGGATCATGAGTGCGAAGATAAAATAGGGGGATTTGTCTCTATTCTTGGTGGAAAATTAACTACTTATCGGCTAATGGCTGAGGTAACTACCGATTTGGTTTGTCGTAAGCTGGGCGTGGATAAGGAATGTACTACCGCTAAGCTGCCTTTGAGAGCGGCGGCGGAAAACAGCAGCTTAGTAGAAGGACAAAACCTTCTCCCTTTACCAGCCTTGGAAAAAGTCAAACATCGTCTGGGAAATGACTTGTCCTTGTTACTGGAACGAATAAAAAAAGACCCGCTTCAAGCAGAAATTTTATGTGAATGTGAGTTTGTAACCAGAGCAGAGCTGGAATTGGCTTTAGAAGGGGTTATTACAATACCTGCCCGCACGATCAGCGATTTGGCTCGCCGTACGCGGCTTGGACTGGGAACGTGCCAGGGGAATTTTTGTGGTTATAAAGCCATGATTACAGTATATGAAAAGGGAATTTGGCAGGGAGAGCAGGCCAAATCAGAATTGAAGAAGTTTCTCAGGGATCGTTGGAAGGGACAGGAAGTGGTGGCGCAAGGCAAACAAACTCAACAATTGTTTCTAAGCCACCACTTATATGACGAAGCACTGAGCGGTGCCCATTTAGGGGAAGGCACGGCAAGATAGCCTTGCTTTTTTAATTATAAAAATACTTTTGGGAGGTGATGAGGGAATCAGTTCTATAAAGAAAGAGTTGTGTATTGACGAACTTAATTTAAAGAAGGAGTTGTTGACAAAATGAAAGATTTATACAATCCCAGTTTGTTTCCTCTAAATGAAGGTATTGACAGCAATGATTATGTAGTAGCAACCTATTTAGTAGGGGGAGCTGCCCAGGCTGATTTAGTAGCTAAATCGGCTGCTTTGGCCATTGAACAGTCTTCCGGATCATGGTTTGCTGTTCCAGGAGAAACGGAGGCTATTAGAGCCAGAAGCGCTGCAAAAATAATCGGTATCTACAGTGTTCCCAACTATGAGTTGATTGCCCAAATGCCGAAGGATCAGACGCGGTATTTTATTTTACGGTGCGCTTATCCATGGATCAATTTTTATGATAATATTCCTTTAATGCTATCTACCGTTATTGGCAATATATCGTCCATGCCAAATCTAAAATTAGTCGACTTGGAATTTCCAGAAAGCTTCTTAAAGCAATTTAAAGGTCCGAAATTTGGTATTTCCGGCTTGCGGAAGCTATTGAATATTCCGCAGCGGCCTATTGTTAATAACATGATCAAACCTTGCACCGGCATTACTCCTCAGGAAGGAGCTGAACTTTTCTACAATGCAGCCGTTGGTGGCACCGATTGGATTAAGGATGACGAACTGATTGCCGGTAGTCCTGCTTTTTCACCATTGAAAGAACGGGTCAAGGCGTACATGGCGGCTGCGAAACGCGCAGACAAGGAAAAAGGCGAAATGACCTTGTTTACAGTAAATGTTACCGATGAGGTAGTCCGTCTCCGTGACAATGCGTACCGGGCAATTGAGGCCGGTGCAAATGCCATCATGGTAAATGTGTTTGGCGTAGGCTACTCAGGACTGCGTATGCTGGCAGAAGATCCGAACATTAATGTTCCTATTTGTGTCCACACTTGCTACGGCGGAGCTCAGACCGTATCTCCTTATCAGGGAATGAGCACCGAGGTAGCCCAAAAACTTATCCGGATTTGTGGTGGCGATATGTCGCTAAATGTTGCTCCATCTGCTAAGTTTAACGCTCTTAAGGAAAAATTCGTTCGCACATGGCATGTTGGTTATTCGAAAATGTATCACATTAAACAAACCTTTACCCATGTCGGCGGTGGTGTAACACCTGGAATGGTACCCTATTTGATGGATAACCTCGGCAACGACATTATTATTGGGGTTGGCGCTGGTATCCACGGACATCCTATGGGGCCGAAAGCCGGATCAATTGCATTCCGTCAAGCCATTGATGCTGTGATGAAAGGCATTGATATTACTGAAGCGTCCAAGAAGCAGCCTGAATTGGCTGCGGCTATCAAGACCTGGGGCATCTATGGTGTAGACGACTATAATAAGCTTTATGATATTGAAGCATAAAGCTACAAGCTTTGTGTATCCACTAGCTGATTGCCATGTGTGCTTTGCTTTGTAAGCGGTAGCAGCATACATGGCGCTAGTCGGATTAGCGTAACGAAGCATCAACTGGACTTCCAGGCCGCCTGTTGATGCGTGTTAGCTTGTTGCCTACGAACTTCTCGAAAATTGAACGGGGGGAATGAGTATGGAAAAACAGTATGTTATGGCACTTGATGAAGGTACTACCGGCGTGCGGGCAATCATTTTCGACAAGAGTGGGTGTATTATCGGTGATTGTTCCCGGGAATTTACTCAAATCTTTCCTACTCCGGGTTGGGTCGAACATAATGCGGTGGAAATACTCGAGGCTCAGATCGAAGTAGCTCGTAAGGCCATTAATAAAGCAAAAATATCTCCGGAGGAAATATGCGCAATTGGTGTAACAAATCAAAGAGAAACTTCGGTTATCTGGGATAAAACCACAGGAAAACCCATTTATAACGCGATTTGCTGGCAGTCACGCCAAACAGCAGAGATTGTCGAAAAGTGGGTTGAGGACGGATTAACGGAAGAGATCAGAGAAAAAACCGGTCTAGTCATTGACGCTTATTTCTCGGCGTCCAAAATCCCCTGGATTTTGGACAAAATACCTGGCGCACGACAACGAGCCGAGCAGGGAGAGCTTTTGTTTGGGACCATTGACACCTGGCTGATCTGGAATCTTACAGGCGGTAAAAGCCATAAGACTGATTACTCCAATGCCTCCCGGACCATGCTCTACAATATTATGAAGATGGAGTGGGATGAGCAACTTTGCCAGAAGATGGACATACCGATGGCGCTTCTTCCCGAAGTTATTGATTCAAACGGTGACTATGGGGTAGCTGGTGCATCGTTTTTTGGAGCTGAGATATCGATTAGAGGGGATGCTGGCGACCAACAAGCCGCTCTTTTTGGTCAGGCTTGTTTCAAACCCGGTATGGCTAAGAATACTTTTGGTACAGCTGGTGTGTATGTCATGAATACCGGCAATAAGCCGGTATTTAAAGATGGTTTGACCACTACTATCGCCTGGGGAATTGACGGAAAAGTCAGTTATGCTTTGGAGGGAGTTATCTTTATTTCAGGTGCGACCATTCAATGGTTGCGTGATGAGGCTAAAATTATTTATACGGCGGCGGATACGGAATGGTATGGCTTTATGGTACCTGATACCGGCGGTGTTTATTTGGTTCCGGCTTTTGTTGGCTTATGTGCTCCCTATTGGGATATGTATGCACGCGGAATGATAATCGGCATTACCAGGGGTACTACCAGAAACCATTTGATTCGTGCAGGTCTTGAGGCATTAGCCTATCAGACGAAAGATATTATTAATGCTGTAATAAAAGACGGTACCATCGAAGTGTCTGAATTGAGAGTAGATGGAGGAGCTGTTAAGAATAGCTTGCTCTGTCAGTTTCAGGCTGATATTTTGGGAATTCCGGTTATCAGGCCCAAAATTACTGAAATGACGGCATTGGGAGCAGCTTACTTAGCTGGTTTGGGCAGTGGACTGTGGCAAAGCACTGATGAAATTGCCTCTCAATGGGGTATTGATCAAACCTTTAAGCCTGAAATGTCGGCTGAATACCGTGATAATCTCTATCATGGATGGCAGGAAGCCGTACAACTTTGTATGGGCTGGGCCAAAAAAGTTAAAGTTTGATTGGCTGGGGGGTATTTGTTTATGACAAATTTGTTTGGCGAATTTTTCGGAACCTTAGTTTTACTTAGTTTTGGTTGTGGCGCATGCGCCAATTTGACCCTGGCACGTTCAAAGGCAGTTGGCGGCGGTGGTGGCGGTGCCTGGATTGCGGTCACGGCGGGTTGGGCTTTTGGTGTGCTGTTGGGTGTATTTAGTGCCATTGCTACCGGTGCGCCTCAAGCGGACTTGAATCCGGCCATTACATTGGCCAAAATGATGGTAGGTATCTATGCTCCTGGACATGCGGTGATGACTATGTTGGCCCAAGTGGCCGGGGGTTTTGCCGGTGGTTGCATAACCTGGCTGATGTTTCTTCCTCATTGGGAAGTTACCGAAGACAAAGCCAGCAAACTGAGTATATTTTGCACTGCCCCGGCTATCCGCAATACAACGGCTAATCTGATTTGTGAAGTGCTGGCCACTACTTTTTTGATACTCATGGTCTTTGTGATCTTTTCTCAAGAAGTCAGTAGTGGCGGTGCCAAATTTGCTGCTGGTTTTGGTCCATATATAGTTGCTATTCTGATTTGGGGCTTGGGGCTTAGCTTTGGCGGTCCTACCGGGTATGCCCTCAACCCGGCCCGTGACCTTGGACCGCGTATTGCTCATGCAATTTTACCTATCGCTGGCAAAGGTGGTTCCGACTGGGGGTATTCTTGGATTCCTGTTGTAGGTCCGTTTATCGGTGGCGCACTATCATTTGTAATTGGCAAGGGAATGGGGATTTTATAGTGATGTTTACCAATGGTGGATGGATTGAAACCTTGGTGGGTTAGGTGATAAAAAATGGATAATACCCGAAAGAATGTTTTAGTTATTGGCGGCGGCTTGGCCGGAATTACTGCCGCGTTAGCGGCGGCAAAAAACGGCGCCCAGGTAACATTAGTAACCAGCGGGCCGGGTACCTTTGCTCTGGGCGGAGGAACGGTAAGTATTCAGGGTATGAGCAGTGAACAGCCTTATCTGGAAGAAGCCATAGATTTCTTTAGCGCCATGACAGCGGCAGCCGGCTGCGAATATAAAGGTGCTTTTAACGAGCGTACGTTAATTCCCAATATAATGGGGGGCTTTCAGGAGGTACTGCTAGCCCCCTCCTCCATCTGGGCTGGCAGGCCGGTCAACGGCAGCAAAGTAATAGTAGCGGGGATTCATGGTTTGAGCGGCTTCAGTGCACAGTTAACAGCTGAATTGCTCTCTGCATCTGTCAAAAGGCGAGGTTTGCAGGTAAAATATAGCGCAGCCAATATCGAAATACCCGGTTTGCAAGGTCATTCCTTTACCAGCCTGGATCTAGCTAACTATCTGGAAGGCAAGCAGAATCAGAAGCAACTGGCTGAGCTTGTTCAACCATTGGTGGGGGATAACGATTTGCTGTTATTGCCAGCCATTTTCGGATCGAAAATGAAGGAAAAGGAATTCGCTGAGTTCATAAAGCAGGTAGGATGTTCTGTGGGTGAGCTTGTTACAGTACCGCCATCAATGGTAGGGCTGAGGGTTTTCCAATGTTTACAGAGATATTTAACCCAAGCTGGTGTAGATAGTAATCCAGGTTATCCAGTGCAAGCCTTACGGTTGGAGGACGGACTTTGTACAGCGGTAATCATAGATACTCCTGGCAGGAAACGTGTAATTAAAGCCCAGAGCATTATTGTGGCTACAGGTAGAATCAATAAAAATAGTATTGCTATTACTATAGCAGGTAAAGATAACGAAACATTTCTGCAGGAAGATGCCAGGGTTAACGAACAGATGCAATTAGTAAATAAAAACAACTTTCCTGTTGCAACGAATGTATATGGTGCCGGCAATATTCTAGAGACTTATGAGTGTAAAAGTGGTAATGCTATGGCGATAGTAACAGGTTACCGGGCGGGAATGCTGGCAGCGGGGGTGACAAGGTAGTATGGAGAAAGAAAAGCTAACTATTGATTATTGTTTAAAATGTTCCTACTGCAATACCGTATGTCCCTTGTTGAAGGTATGCCCTGATTATCCAGGACCTAAAAAGTTGGGCTCAGATATTGAACGTTTTCGGCGTGAAGGCCTGGATTGTAGCTTAGATTGGGTGGATTATTGTCTGGGGTGTGGACAATGCGACTTGATATGCCCTAATCAGGTTAATGTGTCTGAGTACATTGCCGAAGCCAAGGCGCAGCGAAAAAAAACGGGCGTGGAAAAAATTCGCGACTACTTCTTTGCCCGTCCCGCATTGCTGGGTAAAATGAGCACAATTGTGACTCCGGTGAGTAATTGTGCTCTCAAAGCGGCCAGTCCATTTATGCCGCTGGGAGGTATTACTGCTAAACGGAATTTGCCGGCCTATACGGCAAAACCACTGCTTGGTACAGACGGAAGCAGTCGGCAGAAAGGGGAAAAGGAGCAAATACTTCTATTTCCTGGTTGTTTCATTAAGTATAATGATTCAGACATAGGAGCAGCTGCGGTAAAAGTTTTGGAAAAGGCCGGTTACGCTGTGGAAATTGCGCAAACAGGCTGTTGTGGTCTTCCTGCCGCTAGCGACAAAGAGGAGGCATTAGCTGATGCCCGCAACAACATTTTGGCGATGAAGGATGCTGTGATGAAGGGCTGGAAGATAGTTACGGCTTGTACGAGCTGCGGTCATACACTTAAATCCCGGTATGCTGGCCTTTTTAGCGAGGATGAGCAGCTGGCTAAATTGGCTCAGATGGTAGCAGCCAGTACGTACGATTTGGGTGAACTTTTGGTAGCTTCGCAGGACAGAATGGAACAAAGACAACCCACTGTTTTTCGAAAGTTAGCTTATCATGCGCCTTGTCATCTTAAAGCCCAAGGTATTGGAAAACCATGGGTGAAATTATTGAAAAGTAATCCCTGTCTGGAGATTATCGATGTGGATAATGGGTGCTGCGGAATGTCGGGTACTTACGGCTTTAAAAAAGAAAAATATGATATCTCAATGAAAATAGGTCAGGCTCTGTTTGATGGCATCAATGAATGCAAGCCGGATATGGTTATTACCGAGTGCGCTACCTGCCGCTTGCAGATTCAGCATGGCACTAAGTATAAGGCTTTACATCCAGTAGAGGTATTTGCTCAAATTTTTTGCAGCTAAGCTGAAACATAGCAAATCAGGCGGAGTAAACTCTCCGCCTGATTTGGCGCCATATGTGGATAAGGAGGTACTATGCAGGCGCTTAAAAAGGCGGGCATCAAACTGATGGTTTTTGATCTTGATGACACTTTGCTGAATAATAATATATCAATATCGCAGCGGACGCAGCAAGCTATTCGGCAAGCAATGAATCAAGGGATAAAAGTAACTTTGGCTACCGGACGAATGTATTGTTCGACTATTCTTTTTGCCCGCAAGCTTGAACTCAAAATGCCGTTAATTACTTACAATGGGGCTATGATTAACGACTACCCGTCAGGTAAGGTGCTTTTTCATTCGCCAATTAATCCGCAAGCAGCTACACAGGTTTTGCAATTGTGCCAACAGCGGCAGTGGTATATCCAAAGTTATATAAACGATGAATTGTATGTGCGGGAACTGAATAAACAGGCGAAACTATATGCCGAAATTACAGGAGCTAAGCCGATTCCGGTGGGAGAACAGTTGTATACTATGCGGGGAGCGCCGACGAAAATGCTGGCTATTGCGGAACCAACAAAAATTCGGCAGATGCTAGAAGTATTTCAAAGCCGGTTAGGGAAAAACACTCTGTCAATAGCTGAGTCCAAACCTAACTATCTGGAGATTACCAATCCTGCAGTAAATAAAGGAATTGCCCTGAAGTTTATTGCAGACAGGCTGCATATTGACCAGCGGGAGATTATGGCTGTGGGTAATGGCCATAATGATATTCCGATGCTTAGTTACGCTGGTTTTGGGGTAGCTGTAGGCAATGCCCCGTTAACGGTAAAAAGTGCCGCCCGTTTGGTAACAGGCACTAATGATGATGATGGTGTAGCAGACATAATTGAAAAGTATATTTTGAGTTGCTAACATTCTTTTCTCTTAATTTAAAGGAGTATTAATTAGTATCCCGGAATTAAGACATAGTAAGCGATTGAATTTGAGAAAGGAAGAGATGATATGCTTCCTCAAGATAAAGTTTTGGCTGCACTACAAATATGCCCGATTGTTGCTTCACTGCAAAAACCGGAAATGCTTCCTACTGTAATCAATAGTAATGTCCGAATAGTAATGATTTCATCAGGCGATATTTTCAATATTGTTGAAATAAGTCAGCAATTGCGTAAACATAAGAAAATAGTATTGGTTCATGTTGATATGATTGGCGGCATGGCTAGAGATAAGGTTGCCATCAAGTATCTAAAAGAGAAAGCCGACGTAGATGGCATTGTTACTCCTAATGGTCAACTAGTAGCGACAGGTCATAAAGAAGGTCTTGTGACAGCTCAACGAATTTTTGCTCATGATACGCCATCGGTAATCAGTGGAATTAATGCTTTGCGTCAGTCTAAACCAGACTTTATAGAAATTATGCCAGGGGTAGCGGTGTTGAAGGTATATGAACAAATCAGAAAGCATTTTCAGCAACCAATAATTGCCGCCGGTTTAATCAAAAGCACTCAGGATATTAAACAAATACTCAAGGCAGGCGCAGTAGGTGCCGATACAAGTACTACAAGTTTATGGAATTTTTCGGTTGCAAATTTGACAACAAAACCCCTTTCGACAATATAGAAACCTAGCAATTACGTGGTTTGTTTAGGAAAGGGCTATCCGACAATTAAGCTTTTTCGTCAGCGTAAGCTTGGTGATTGCCAAGAAGTAACGCAACTATATGAGCCTTCAGGCTCTCATTCTTTCAAAATATTGGTCGTGTTATAAATAAATTGACTTATTTGCAAATTATTTACTAAACTGAGATAAAAGAGCGGCAGACACTACGAGGAAGCAATATATTACCAATAGTGTGTCAAAGGACCTGTCCCCATGACAGGTCTGACAGGTGTCCCCATGACAGATCCTTTGATAAACAGCGTATTTGCGACATCCTGCAAATTATTGCTAAAAATGAAAGGCATATGCGAAATAGCTTTATACAGAGAGCAATTATCTAATTAGATAATTGACATTTATTGGCGCTTGTGATAAGTTTATGTTATATATATTGCTATTTTGTAGAAAAACAAAAAATTAGCATTGTTTGAGGGCTAAAAAGTGCTTTTAAAAGAGATTTTAGTCCTAATTATTACATTGACTATTAGTTTATCTTGATGTAAGATTGCAACTGAAATTCGTTTAATATGCATAATCATACATAATTTTCTAGGCAAACTTATCGAAAGATGAGGACGCAAAGCTATGGGTCTAAGGACAGATTGGTCTATGACTGCCAGGTTGCCGATTCGTAAAGAATTGTACATGTTGGCATCAATCTGTTTATAGATTGGTGCCATTTATTTTTCCAAAATGAGTATTGTCTAATTAACTAATTTGGAAATGTTGGATACTAACTTGCCAAATTGCCATAGAAGATTTTGATTAATAAAAAATAGTAGCCCTACAGCAGAAGGCCTTAAAAATCAACAAATTTAGCAAAGACTATTCATATTTTGGGCACAGAATCGTAAACTAATCATTTCTATTCAAACAAACCCCCCTATTTGCCCAACAGAATATATATGGAACAACGGTTCGAAAGATGAGTAGTTGGTGGTCAGCAGAATCAGGTAAAACCTTTTGGTAGAAAAATATGCTCTATTAACGTCACAGGTTTCTCGTGACTACTAATTACAAGGAGGAATGCATGAATATATTAATGGAAAATCTATATATCATTTTATTAGGATTGGTTGTATTTTGTCTGATATTATCATATTTTTATTCGAAGGCTTATCCCCAAAAAAGTATATTCCAAAATTCAGCAGACTATGTCGAAATACGAACTTGGAGGAAAAAATAGCCTTTGCTAGAAACAGAGACCAGCTAACTCTGATCTTAAATAATTATCTATATTGATTGTTAATATTCTATGTTCTACTAGGAGGTAGGTCTGCGCATGAATTTAATTTTTACACAAGATTTAGTTCCTGGTATGTGCATCGGTGGGGATGTGATAGCTGGGGATGGGTTTATAAAACTATTGACCCAGGGAGCTGTTATCAATCAATCGCAAATAGACAGCCTTAAAAATTGGGGGTTGCCATCTATTAATATTGATGATACCACTGATAAAATGCAGGAGAAAGTAATTGCTGTTCATATGACCAAGACTGAGTTTACAAAGGGCTATAATGAAACGATTGATAAAATTGTTCATGCATTTAGACATGTTAAGAAATTTGGAGAGGTTCCAATTGCCGAAATGCAGGAACTCGTCGATCAAAAGATTATCCTTTTAGCAGAAACAATTGGAGTTTTGGAGCATTTGCATGATATACGGTGTTATAGTGAGAATACATTTAATCACTCCTTAAATGTTGCTATAATTACCGGAATTTTGGGTAAATGGTGCAACTACAAAGGTACTGAGTTGAAAAAACTAATTTTAACCGGCCTGCTCCATGATATCGGCAAACTGGTTGTTCCTTTGTCCATACTAAATAAACCAGGACGTTTATCTGATGAAGAATTTGCCGCCATTAAAAAGCATCCTCAGGACGGCTATCAAGTGCTTAAAGATGCTCGGATTCCTGAGAATATTAAACTCGGAATTTGGCAGCACCATGAACGGCTGGATGGTAGCGGATATCCCCTTGGACTTATCGGCGATGAAATTTGTGCTGAGGCAAAAATTATTTCCATTGCTGATGTCTACGATGCGATAACATCCGATCGGGTATACCGTCGTAAAATGACGCCGTTTGAGGCGCTTGACATATTGGCAGATGACTTGTTTGAAAAGCTGGAGCCTGTTTCCTGTTTGACCTTCATGGATAATATGCGGGATTATCTTATCGGGAGCAGTGTGATCTTAAGCAATGGAAAAAAAGCAAAAATTATTGCCTTTTATGCCAGAGACAGATGTTTTACCAAGCCAGTTGTCTGTACACGAAATGGCAAACTTTTGGATCTGCAAAAAGAAAAATTATGCATTACAGGGGTTGGTTGATAAATATTATTAATGCCTTGAATGGAAGTGTTAAAGATGCTGTACTATTTAACAATTGGGATCTTGGTGTTATTTACAGGCGCAACAATAGTCGGTTATACGGTTATCTATCGACAAGAACGCAAAAAAAATTGAGCCTTCGGGTCTTTTTTATGCAAGTTAATGCAGAGAATTACTTCTTTCCTTGCCAGTGTGATAAATAAAGATCTGGTCACCTGGTCTCATGTTTTTTATATGTTTTATTGCGGTATGTTTTTTGCAAGAGAAAATTCCCCACTATTGTAAAATATTTTCCCCAGGCACCGGTGGGGAATTTTTTTGTGTCTACTCACTGGCTAAGTGATGATTCTCTCATCCGATTGCTTTGTCCTGGAAACATTAGCAGATGGCAATGGTGAAGAATTCTATCTATCATTGCCCCTGTCATCTGCTCATCATAAAAGACATTGACCCATCTGGAAAACTCGATGTTCGTATTGATGATGACGGACTTCTTCTCATAGCATTCTGAAATAACCTCAAATAATAATTGTGCACCTGTCCGATCAAGTGGTACATAGCCCCACTCATCGCAAATCAGTAAATCAGATTTATTCAGCTGTTTGACGAAGGCCGACAATGCTCCACGTTTCTTTGCTTCTGCCAGCCTGTTAACTAAGGTGGAAGTCCTAAAAAACTTGACATCCAGCCCCTTCTTACATGCTTCTACGCCAAGAGCAATTGATAGGTGCGTTTTACCGGTTCCGACATTACCGTACATTACCAGATTAGTTTTGCTCTCCATAAATTCTAAGCTCTTCAAGTACTGCGCATCTATGGCACTGGGGAGTGTCACTTCGTCAAACCGGAAGGTTTCAAATGTTTTTACGGCATAAAACCCAGCATTTTTTAGCAGCTTTTCTTTTCTTGCTGCGTCACGGTGCTGAAGCTCCGACTGTAGCAATTTCAGCAGATATTCTTGATGACTCTCAGCTTGTATACGTGTTGACATATCGGCAATATTGCGGCTTAAGCGTAATTCCTTGCTGCACTTGGCAATGGCTACAGTCAACATTCTCGTTCACCGGCTCTCATGAGGCCCTTATCATAAGCCGCTAAATTCGGTATGTATTTATCTAGTTGAGGTAAATAGGCCGGAAGTTTGACAGGCTCTAATTGTAGTACTTTGCTATGTAACCGGTTGTGCAGATTGACCAAGCTGTCCACGTCTGTTGCTTCATAGGAGAGTGCAGTACTGACTGTTTCCACGGCCTTTGCAAAGCCGCTTGCTGTTGTTAATGATGCAATAGCTGCAAGTACTTTTCCTTTGTCACTTTTGCTGCATTTGTTCAGATAGTGCTGGACGGGCTCCGGTAACATCTGATATATACCCGTATATTTTAGTGCTGCGGGGAAGCGCGAGAGCTGCGTTAAGTATGGTAGCCACTGCATGCTTTGCTGCTTATGATCGCCGTACAATCGGTCATGTCTCACAATTTCGCGATGGCTTTCATCCAATGCGGTGACATCAAAGGCGGTTACCTTGACGAGAACTTGACAATTTGCATATTTGGGAGAAACAGAATACTCGTGCAGACCGTTATTTAGCAGTAATCGTCCATATCCATTGGTTCTAACGGTTATATAGCGGCAAGCCTCAAACGCTGCGGATGGTAGCTCTAGCAGAGCTTGTCTATCTTGTTGGTGAAGGTCTTTAATGGTTCCTTCTTTTCGGTAATGGTCTCTTGCCGCGTCTTGTTCACACTGCTTGAGTAAATTTTTGTTGAACTCCTTAAGTTCCTGGAATCGGGGGATAGGTACCAACATATTTCTTCGATGGTATCCGACTTTTCCTTCAACGTTTCCTTTTTCATGCCCAGCGTTGACATTGCAAAAGGCTGCTTCAAACCGATAGTGCTCCATAAAGCGTATGAAATCACTTGTCAGGTTACGTTCGCCGTTTTTCATGACTTTGGTCACGATAGTACTGGTATTGTCAAACCATATTCGGGTTGGGACGCCGCCGATGTGTTCGAAAATTGTCTTCATACCTTCAAAAAGACATTCTTGATTCTCGCCTTTGAACAACTGAGTGTATCCTTGATTACTGTAAGGAAATGATAAATTCAAATATTTACCGCTATATATTGTGCCATTTTCATAAAAATCGGCAGACCCGAAATCTAGCTGCGCTTCACCAGGAATATGCTCTAACGGCAGACGACCCGCTTGCTTTTTGCCAAAGATTTCTTTCTTTTTCATGGCTACGTATCCGGCTACCGTCCGGTAAGAGCAGTCGAATTCGCTTTGATACTTATCAACTAACCGGTCATACACTCGTTTGGCGGTATGCCTTTGCTTATGCTTAGCTTTCTTATCCTCCATTAGCCAAAAATCAATTTCAGTCTTATATGGAGTAAGTTTGGGATAACTGGCTGCGGTCTCGGCCGCTGGGATTGCTTGGTTCCAATCGTCTTTTTCTAGGTAAAACCGAATGGTCTTGCGATCACGCTTGGTTTCACGTGCTATCTCACTAATGTTTTTGCCTTCCTCAAAGAACATTTTTCTGATATCATGTACTTGGGTCATTGTTAGCATCCTCCGCGCCTCCTTGTAATCGTTTGGTCGCAATTACAAGGAGTTAATTTCGGTGTGGTGCCTACGATGGCCTTTTGCATTTATAGGGATTTTGCTGTTGCAAAAGTGAGGAATTTATTTTGCAACTTTGTCCATTTTCATTTTACAATAAACAGCGGTAAAAATTTTTACACCATTCCAGCGATCACGCCCCAAGTGTTGAAGATCAGCGTAGCTAAAACTTTCCGGTTCGGTTTTGGTAAGCCAGTTGGCCATTTTTCACTCTCCTACTAATTTGTAATTAGATATATATTACATGAAAAATTTATTCGTTATATAGTATTTGCTCTTGGTAGACAAAAAAGTTTCAGAAATTGTAACGCGGGGTAAGATAGGTATATGTTTTGTTTCAACTGCATGGTACTACCCCCACTGTATAAAGATCTGTATTTTGTGAAAAGATAATTCGCCGCGAAATTTCCCGGCTTTTGTTCATATATCATTGTTTCACTTTCGCAAGGGTGTGAAATTTGTAAGATCAGGCACTTTCCTATAGGAATGGTGCCTGATTATTTTATTTAGTAAGTTTATGGCAGTTAATTCAATATTTTGGATAAAATGCATAAGCTAATGATTTAAAATTACTAAAAAATTAAGGTACTTTAAATAATATATTTATATGATTTAATGAATAATATTTTTGAAGGAGTGACAAATTATGAGTTGGCTTTCAAGATTGGACACGAGTTTTACAAATTCACAAGATAATGAGATTAACAAGATAAAAGCACAAACAGAAACTACTGAGCCTTTAGAAAGTATTTCAAACAAGGTCGCTTCCCTTGATGACAATGGTATTACTATAAATCTATCAGAACGCGCAATTCAACAAAAAAAGAAGCTAACTTTACCTACAAGTTATCAAACCGATGATATGTCACTATTAAAAACAGCTAACGATTCCTTAAATGAGATTCAGTCATTACTACAGTACGGTAAAGCATTAGCCATACAGGCAACGCAAACTGAAAGCACTGACACCAAACAATTTCTCCAAAACGAATTAACTAGAATTTCGGAAAAGATTGACAATATTAGTCATTCTACAGAGTATAAAAATACCAATCTTTTTGTAGATTCTAACGAATTAAGTGTAAATGACAAAAAAATCATACAGTGTTTAAAAAGCGATTGGTTAGAAGAAGCTGAAAAATTAGTATTAGATCGCTATGGATTAAGTGCAGATGGAGCAAATTTAAAGATAGTATTAGATGAAACACCACAGCAGTATTTAGCTGCTATAGAATATCACTACGGAACTGATGGAAAAGCAACCAATCAAATTCTGCATATTGCTATCGACACCGCCCTTCCAGCTAACTTACCAGATGGTGGAGAACATCCATACTAT
Organism: Sporomusa silvacetica DSM 10669; assembly: GCF_002257705.1. Classification (GTDB taxonomy): domain Bacteria; phylum Bacillota; class Negativicutes; order Sporomusales; family Sporomusaceae; genus Sporomusa; species Sporomusa silvacetica. The sequence continues at coordinate 4,095 of NZ_LSLK01000091.1, read as the reverse complement.
GATGATCGCGTTATAGCTCATGAAATGGTACATGCGATTATGGGGCGCACTATGAATTTTTCCAGTTTACCTAACTGGTTCAAAGAAGGAACTGCTGAATTCATTCATGGAGCCAATGAAAGGGTTGCTACCGATCTAGCACGTAATGGTGGAGGCATAGAAGGAGCACAGGCAATTCAAAACGCATTAGGTGATGGAACCAATGATACCTGGGTTGGAAATAGCATTCAATATTCGAGCTCAGCAATGGCTGTACGTTACTTGCATGAACAGATTCAAGCCGATGGACATAGTGGCGGAATAAAAGATTTATTGAACGATTTAAAAAACAACCCAACAGAAGATCTCGATCAAGCCTTGAGCCATGTCTCAAATTACGCTGATACCCGAGCCTTCGTTAATGACTTTGTTGCTAATGGTAATGGAGCCTCCTTTATCCATAAACTTGAACAGTCTTGCGAACTTACCAAAACACTACTAGGCGGGGATACTGGAGGGATTGGTGGATCAAGTGTAGACGGTGGACCCGTACGAACAGCAAAATCTGTGGTTCCAGATATTTATTATCCAAATGAAAAACCTCTAAAACATTTTAATGTAATTTGGCCAACTCAAGATAACCAAATCAAAACATCGATTCCACTAACGACCACGGAAAGTGGTACATTGAATTATACTAGGTTTAAAATCGACAGCAAAGTCTTGAACTTAAATAATGTGGATTTAGTAAATGCATCTGATAAAGCAATCATTTCTTTAGACAACGCCATGTCATATATTTCAAAAGGACAAATTTATATTAATACTCTACTCGGTACACTAGTCACAAATATATCCGCAACCATCAAAAACAACATTACTAAAAGCACTCAGCTTCTTGCGTTACACAGCAGACAAGATCCCATAAGCGTATTACATTTAATAGCAACAACTTAGCGGTATTCCCTAATGAAGATGCGCTACGTAATATGCTATATCTAGTTTCGGATAATATCATTTAAAAATGGACTCAGTGTTACCGAAATTGGGACCTGGTTTTAAGGGCTTTTGCGCAGAAAGTGATCTTGCGGTATCAACTCATCAATACAAACAAAATTCTATTGCAATTGTTGCGCTATTTTTTTCTGATACATTATCCTCACTCCCATATGAAAAGGGCCTATATAGATATTCTACATAGGCCTCCTAAATCCATTTTCTGTATTACTGCTTTTGGACTTTCTCAACAGCCTGAGTATGTTTATAAACATGCTCAGGCTACTATTGAACAGGCTGTTTTGAGCTTATAAAAAAAGTTTGGTTTTCGGGGCATCAGAGAGCTTTAGGTGGTATTTCAACGCTAATGTACGAAAGCAAAAGAAACCACTCATATAAGCTGTCTGCGTAGCTCAATATGGTTCAATCTTCAAGTACTAGCAAACGCATTAACTAGATTATGTGCCAATAAAGTTTCCTTACTTCTATAAATTCTGTAATTATATATCAATGGTTGTATTTTTGCACCAAAGTCCGGTGTTTTAATACAGCGCTATTTTAGATTTAGAATTGAAAATTAACACCTCCACCTATCCCCTTGAAAGTCGTACCGTTATTATCATCATAATTCTTCCAGCTCAGATTCATTCGGGTATTTTCCATGTCATATGTAAAACCGATGACTTCATCCTTAAAGTGCGTGCCTTTCTGATAAGTCGCATATGCAGCAACTCCGGCAGCAAGATCTTGTTTAATCGATGCACCGCAAAATAGCTTGTTGGCACTGTCCGCATTATCCGATTTCATTTGCCGTTGGCCAACCATCAACGATATATTTGGTAGCAATGGCGTAGTATTAAGACCAAAATCGGTATAGGATGTTTCATCTGCCTGGAGATGGTTTATATAAACCCCGTATCCAAATCCAATGCCAACACTTCCATATATTTCATTAAATCCAGTATTTCCCTGATCAATTCCACTGGTCGTCTTCTTTAGATTATAATAATTGTATCCAAACTGGATATCTCCCATCCCCGCATTTGGATCTGGTACTGCACACATTCCGATTGACGACATTACAAAAACGAATATCAAAGTTAGAAATATTAATTTTTTCATTTAAAATCCTCCTCGGTTTTCAAAAAAACATTATAATTTTATTATTTTTAAATTCATTTCTTTAATAATTATAGTCTAACTATACAAATTAAAAGTTGCCCACCCGAAAGATACCTGTTATTATAACTTGTGTTTATATCGCTAGATTGATTAGCTGTCCTTGTTACGTCTTTTTTTTAGGATGGTGATATGATACATAACTATTCCTCCATTTCTCTTTTTAGATAATTTTATTATTGATAAAAGACTACATTATATTTGTTGTAATAAACTTTAAATCAAAATATAATATTCTGGTCTCTCGAAATCATTGACACTAAAGTTGATGCATGACCAAAATCATCTCATCTATTGCATGATTCAATCTTAACCAATTAGTTTGCATCTCATGTAAATGCTCTAATGATTCTATTAAGTGGATTTCCAACCATATGATTTCTAGTAACTAATTTAACAGTCCAGCGTTGATAATCGTGAAATATTAATTCTTTGCCAAAACAACGAAAGAAATTTTTCAGACGATTTTTAAGGCTTTAGAAGTCTGCTAGCGATTATGAAACCAGAACCATTCGTGGGGCTGCTTGCGGATTTGTTCTTCGAGGATATGAGAAAGTGTTTGCATTGTTTCTTTTATGCACGTGCATTTATCTTGAGTTTTATCTACAGTTAGCGGCGGATAAATATATAAGTCATAGATTTCATCAGGTGCTTCTGTAATAAAAGCAGGGACAATAGGAGCGTTCTTTATTCTTGCCAAAATAGCCGCTCCAGGAAGCATTGAAGTCTTACGGCCTAGAAAATCCACCCAAACTCCGTTTGGTTGCACATCATGATCGATTAGGATGAGTGGAATTTGATTTTCGCCCAGAATTCTCACGATGTCCCGAACTTCTGTCGTATAAAGGCTTTTGCCGCCAGACAGGGTGAGATACTCACATAAAAAGCGCTCAAATCCGTTAGTTTGCTGTTGCCTTCTTGCTATGGAAACCATCGGATAGCCGTAAAAAGCCAAACCAGTTCCAAGCAATTTCCAGTTTCCGTAATGTCCGGTAGCCATAACAACGCCGGTACCAAGAGCGAGGGCGTTATCTATATTTTCGGCACCATGAATTCTTAGAATTTGGTTGATGTTATGCTTGGAAAGCAGGGGATAACAGAGCATGTCCATAAACATTTTGCTGAAATGTGAGATGTTTTTTCGCGCAATCTTTTTTGCTTCTTGCTCAGGCATGGTTAGTGTTGCGCTAATGTTTTCGGTGACACTAAGTTTCCTTTTATTGGAAAGAAAACGCCAAAAGATATTTCCTAAGATGTGGGAAATATAGAGTTGTGTAGAGCGAGAAAGACGGAAAAAAATCCAGCTGATACATCTCACCAATTGATAAGTCATAGAAATATCCTTCCTCTCAATAAAAAGAGATTAAATGTAGGGGATCTTAGTTTAATAAATATTAGTTTGAATTTTTTAAAAAAATGTTAGATTACACGTGAAAATAGCTATTTTATGCTAATAAATTGTATTTTACGATATATTAGCACAGTTAATCGCAATATTTTTTTATTATATATGAGAAAAGCAAAGATTAGCTGCTTATCTGTAGTCGGAGCGGTGCTGAGTGTACGTCTGAAAAGGGGCTGCCTCAATAATGAATTATTGTAAAATCAGATGTAATAAAAAACAATCCCCGGACTTCGAAAAGTCCGGGGAAAGGTGTAAAATTTATTTATATTTATGCAAATAAACAATTTAACACACAAAAATTATATAGCTTTCGGAAACGTTTATCAATTAAAACTTCCGCTAAATATTGAATACATCATTCCCCATGACGACTCTGTTAGGCTGCTGAGAAAATTATTGAGGAGATGGATGTGAAAAGCAATAGAAAAGTGAGCCATTTGACATTCAGAAAGTGAGCCACTTTTGATGCTCAAGAATTGAGCCACCCCGATAAGAATATTAGATCTCTTGGTCTTCAACGTTGTTGTCTGGAGTCT
>NZ_LSLK01000090.1 GCF_002257705.1 Sporomusa silvacetica DSM 10669 | reverse complement strand
TAGATTTTTTGAATCTTCTTCACAGGTTTTCGCAAAAGCCTCGACCGCTATGGCCGAGGCTTTTGGTTTTCGACCTCCCTTTTAAGTTTTTCATTTTCTCTTAGTACCGCATTAGCCATTATCCGCAAAGCTGCCAAAATCTTAGGATTTAAAGGCTTTTTCATGATACAATATATGCAGTTAGGTGCTAATGAATTACAATGCCTACACGTACATATCGCTAAAGCGTTGCTAACTGACATCGGTACCGAAGAACTGGCCCATAGGGAAATGATTGCGGCCTTAGTATATAAGCTTGTAGATGGTGCCAGTTGCGAAGACTTCAAAGAAGCCGGGTGGGAAGGGCAATATGTCCAGCATAATCATGGACTCTTTTGGACCGATGCCAACGGTGTACCGTGGAGCGCTAAATACATTGCCTGCCTTGGCGATCCTATTGCCGATTTGACTGAGGATATGGCTGCCGAGCAAAAAGCACGGGTTACCTATGAACATTTAATCGCCTGTACGGAAGACCCTTGTGTAAAAGATACATTACGTTTTCTATGGTAGCGGGAAGTCATCCACTTCCAATGGTTTGGCGAGACTTTGAATGATGTGCAAGAGTGGATGTGCAAGGCGAAACATGTTTGGCATGGACATAAGTGTGGGTGTGAGTAATCAAGTATAGTTAAGTTACTAACCCCTTGTAAAATGCAGGGGGTTAATTCTATACTCGGCGCGGTCTGATTAATGCTGTTTGGCCGGTATAAGCTTGGCAGCTACTTTCCACCGCTAGTCAAAGTGGTGGAAATACCAAAATATTACCAATATAGTCATTTATTCTAGAACGACTCAAGAGTGAAGTACTGGAATATATCATCTAATGATTAGGGGTATTAATAAGCAAAATATATTTGAGGACGAAGACGATAGGCAAAGATTTCTCGAAACGCTCGGATATTATATAACGTTAAGCAGTTATTTGTTATATGGCTATTGTCTGATGGGTAACCACATTCATTTAATAATAAAAGGGATGAATGAATCAATATCTCAAGTGATAAAGCGAATCAGTAGTAGCTATGTATATTGGTACAATCAAAGACATGAGTGATGCGGGCATTTGTTTCAGGAGCGATTTAAAAGTGAAGCAGTAGAAACAGATGCGTATTTTCTTATAGTTTTGCAGTATATTCATCAAAACCCATTAAAAGCGGGAATTACAAAAGATATAAGTAAGTATTTGTGGAGCAGTTATCAGGATTATGCCGGGAATCCCGGTATTACTGATATAGATTTTGCATTAGATGGTTTTTCGAATGATAGGACAAAAGCCGTAAAATTGTTTATAGATTATACCAATGAGAACAATACTGATAAATGTTTAGACTATACGGAAAGCGTGGGTGTATTTGATAAGGTGGTAATGGATTATTTAAACGAAATGGGTATTACAACCATTAGTCAATTACAACGACTAAGCAAAGATCAGCGGGATGATGTAATCCGAAAGATGAAAGAAATAGAAGGCATTACGATAAGGCAATTAGCCAGGATGACAGGAATATCTAAAAGTGTGATTGATAGAGTATAGAGGGACGATGAACCTGTCCCCTCGTCCCCC
>NZ_LSLK01000089.1 GCF_002257705.1 Sporomusa silvacetica DSM 10669 | reverse complement strand
AACCCCAAAGAGCAAAGCTCTCTGGTTTGGGCTCTTCCCCGTTCGCTCGCCGCTACTTAGGGAATCTCAATTGATTACTTTTCCTCCGGGTACTTAGATGTTTCAGTTCCCCGGGTGCCCTCCTAACCTAAGTTAGGTGACGGTGCATTACCACCGCCGGGTTCCCCCATTCGGAAATCCAGGAGTCAATGCTTGCTTGCAGCTCTTCCTGGCATATCGGAGCTTACCCCGTCCTTCGTCGGCTCTTGGCGCCTAGGCATCCGCCGTATGCCCTTAGCAACTTGACTTATGATCAGTTGTCGGCTGTCTATCGCACATCATCTGCGACGAACCATGGATGGTTCTAGTGTCGATCATGCCATGGACGGCATAATGATCGACCGTTGTTGCAGGCTGCGCTCCGATGCTCAACGTACTTTCCAGTACGCCTCCGCTTCAGTGCTCGCCGCGCCTAGCATCTGATGCACGCTACAGCCTCTCGGCTACATCTTACTGTGCCGATGGTTTAGCTTACGTTTGCCTTCAGTTCGTCCTAATTGCGCTTCGTTAAGTTTGCTCTTCATATTTGCATATGAGGCATTCTTTACTTTTGCTTTCTTCTGTGCAGTTTTCAAGGAACATCAGGAGTATTATGTTATCATAATTAATCATATATTACAATGACCAATTTTGACCAATTCGTATTCCTGTACTGTTTTACCTGTGTAGAGTATCTAGTTTCAGGCACATAGGTGATTATATACTGAAATTAACTGTTTTGCAATAGACATTCTATACTTCATGTCATTTTGTGCATCTTCTTATGTGACATAGTTATAAATGGACCTGCAACTCACTTAGCTAGGTAAGGTTACAATAAAAGTACTACCAACGCCAATAGCACTCTCCACTCTAATTGTCCCTCCATGAGCTTCTACTATCCATTTGGCAATAGATAACCCAAGGCCTGTACCACCCGCTTCCCTGGATCTTACTTTATCTATTCTATAAAATCGTTCAAAAATAAGTTGTTGCTCTTGGGGGAGAATACCTATCCCATTATCTTGCACAATGATATTGATAGTCCCCTTCGAACCAGCCAGCTGTTTGACAGTGAGGATTACCTCCCCTTCGTGCTGCACAAACTTCAATGCATTGTCAATTAAAATCAACAACATCTGACTAATTCTTTCTTTGTCTGCTTGAATAAAAAGATTGCTTGTCCCGGCAAGCTCAAGCTTAATCCCCTTTTCAATTGCTATCGGTTGAAAGGAGCGGATGACCTTCTCAGCAATCATATTGATATCAAATCTTTCTTTGATGATCGCAGTCGCGCCGGCATCAGCTCTGGCAAGAGTCAATAAATCGGAGACAATTTTAGTCATTCTCTTGATTTCACCTTTCATATCATCAAGCACCTGCACGGAAAATGGCGAAAATCTATTTTCGTCATCTGTTCGAATTGCCTCTACAGAAGTCAACATAACACTAAGAGGGGTACGAAGTTCATGAGATGCATCAGCAACGAACTCACGTTGCCTAGCAAAAGAGTTTTTAATAGGGACAATTGCCCGGCCCGCCAGTAGATGGCCAGCAAAAGCTGCAATAACAAGAAATAATAAGCATCCCAGGCTAAGAACTAACAATAGCCTTTTTAACATCACGTAGTAGGACGTAATATCTTTGCCCACGAAAACCGTACCGAGCGCCTTTTCACCCTCATAAACTTTCACACTGCATAGCATGAAGTATTTTTTTCTGTCACCCGGAAGATGCAGTTTGGTTAATATTGCTTCCCCGTCAGCACCTTGCCAACTACGGATGTTATCCAGAACAAGAGCACGTACTTCGCGAGCTGGCTCACTTGAGGAAACCTGTTGCCCTTTTAGATCAAATGCATAATGGAAGAGTTTCCCATCATTTTGTTCATCGTCTTCCCCCAAAGGCAAATTTCCCGACAATTGTATTTGTCGAAGCAGGGTAATGTGTTCGCGAGCTTCTTCTTTGGCGAACGCCTCGATATCTTTTTGTTCTTCCCGGTACAGTACCCAAACCAGCCCTGTATAGCTTGACACTACGAATGATATTAGAAAACACACCATAACCGCAGAGTAAACCATAGTCAAATGGTTGCGAATTTTAGCAAACATGATGAGCCTCTAACTTAAACCCTATCCCTCTGACATTTTGGATTACTACATCGCCCTCAGGCAGGTTAATTTTTCTCCGCAACAAACGCACATAAGCATCAAGGTTATTAGTTGATACGTCGGCATCTAACCCCCAAACCCGATCTAGTATGACTTCCCGTGGTACCACCTGTCCTTTATTTTGTACAAGCAAATCTAACAGTTGAAATTCACGACTGGTAAGCTGTACCTCGGTTTCGTCAACACGAACACTGCGGGTCGAGCGATCTAAAATAAGATCGCCTATTTGCACGATATCTTCTTTCAGCTTAGCACTGCTCCGGCGCGATAAAGCCCGGAGTCTGGCAAGCAATTCTACAAACTCAAACGGTTTTACAAGGTAGTCGTCGGCTCCTGTATCCAGCCCTAACACCCGATCAGTAATATCGTCTTTGGCTGTAAGCATCAAAATGGCGCCTTGATAGCCATCTTTACGCAGCTGAGCACACACTTCGATGCCCGTCTGCCCTGGCATCATCCAGTCTAAAACAATTACGTCATAATAAGAGTTTGTTGCGTACTCAAATGCGGTATCCCCTCGTATTACCCAATCAACCGATACTTCGGCCTTTTCTAACATTCGTTTAATTAAATTACCAAGTTTAGTATCATCTTCAGCTAATAATATACGCATCTGTATCCCCCTCCACCCCGAGCCTAGAGCAATAATCCGTCAGTCTCCAAAATGATAATAGCTAAATTTCTCAGTCGTCTTCAATAGTTGAGGATTGCTATCTTTTATCTCTTCCAAAAACTGTTTTCTTTTCTGTTCAGGTACTATAACCACTATACTATTTTTTTTAGAATTCGTCACGAAGCTGACTAATGATTCAGTAGGCATCGTGTATTTGCTTGACCAACTTAATTCGGTCTGAGATGATACCACGGGTTCTGAGTAGGTAAGTTTCACTGCCGTTTTACCACTGTAATAAACTGCCGACGTACTATAAAACTCGTAAAGACCTAGGTGGTGATCACTATAATTTAGCATGTCTTGCGCAAGCTTTTTTTCAGATCTAGTATCAGCCATTACAGGAAGGATAAAAAGGGACAGCATCATATACACTGCAACTTGGTATATACAAAGTAACTCCAAAACATATTTTGGACGTTGTTTCTTTATTCTCCACCAAGCAAATACTATTATCAGCATCAGACTACCCCCTGCGACAACAATCCACAGGTTTTCAAGATAACTCTGAACTGCAACTATATAGGCTAGCGTCGAAACTATCATGGGAATGCCTACCCAATAGATAATTGTGCTTTTCTTATTCTGATGCAAAAGCTGTTCCAGGTAATTCCCTGTCAGCATCGCCAGTGGAAAAAGCGTAGGAAATGTATAGGTAAGATATTTTGTAGCCATAAGCGAGTAAAAAATGAAATATACTCCTGTCCAGATGAAACTAAATAACCATAGCGGTGATTTGCGCAACGATTGGTCTTTCCAGGTAGCAACCATTGCCTTCAGCGCCAGCGGAGCCCAAGGCAGCATACTGAGCAAAAATACCACAAGATAGTAATAGATTACATTATCTTTTGGATGCTCTGAAACTGTCGCGCGCAGATAATTATGCACTCCAAAAAAGGTATCAATAAACTCGGACCCATGAACATAATACATGGCAATATACCAGGGAAATGCAATCACCGCAAACAATACTAAACCTGTCGGTATTGACATTTTTCTAAGTTCTGTCCAATTACGCTGTATGGCGATAAAAATGGCCATCACAAGACCAGGCAGAAACAAACCAACAGGCCCCTTAGTTAAAACAGCCAAGGCCATACTTGCATACATAAGCAAATACCACCGTTTGGTCCCCTCCACCTTGGTATACCCAAGGTAAAAAAATACAAGTGCCGCACTATTAAATACAAACAGCACCATATCAGTAATGACGAATTTTGCGAGAAGCACATACTCTAACGACGTTCCCATAACGAGAGCCGATAATAATGCTACTGCTTGACTGGATGTCTTGTTCAAAAACCAATATATTAATACCACCCCTAATCCGGCAAACAAAGCCGGAGCAAGACGTGCCGCCAGGTCGGAAAATCCAAAACATTTAAAGGCCAAAGCGGTAAGCCAATAAAAAAATATCGGTTTATCAAACCATACGTGGCCATATATTTGGGGCGAAAGCCAATCTCCACTTTTGACCATTTCTTTTGCGGTAAGCACATAATTTGATTCTACAGGATCTGTAATCGGCACAAGGTGGCTAAACAACAAATAGGAAACAAGCGAAACTAAAAACAATCCTAAGCAAATCTGCCTAGAGCGAACGGCTGCGATAGATATTGAAGCGGCCACCAAAATTCCCCCTTGAATAGTTAATTGTTACCTTTACGTACTAATAAAATTTTGTCCTCGGTGTTAGTATTTCCCCTTCCAATCACATAAACAATAACGACTGCTTATTTCTTAGTAATTATAGCAATTGATTCTGAAAACAAAATGAAGAACGTAAAGAAAAAGGCAAAAGCCTGCAGAAAAGTCCTGCAGGCTTTTGCCTTTTTACAATATTTAGTATCACGTTTGACATTCCCTCAAAACTAAACAATGTAAGTGATACTACAGCGAGCACATAAGCTCCGTCTAGTATCGTAATGCTTGCCAAATGTACCGACCTGGAAGTAGTTCAGTTGTTACACTAAACGGTTCTCCCTAGAAAGGAGGTGATCCAGCCGCACCTTCCGATACGGCTACCTTGTTACGACTTCACCCCAATCATCGGCCCCACCTTAGACGGCTAGTTCCATTGCTGGTTACCCCACCGGCTTCGGGTGTTGTCAACTTTCGTGGTGTGACGGGCGGTGTGTACAAGGCCCGGGAACGTATTCACCGCAGTATGCTGACCTGCGATTACTAGCGATTCCGACTTCACGGAGGCGAGTTGCAGCCTCCGATCCGAACTGAGAGCTTGTTTATGCGTTTTGCTTAACCTCGCGGTCTTGCTTCGCTTTGTTTAAGCCCATTGTAGTACGTGTGTAGCCCAGGACATAAGGGGCATGATGACTTGACGTCATCCCCGCCTTCCTCCGCATTGTCTGCGGCAGTCTCCCTTGAGTTCCC
>NZ_LSLK01000088.1 GCF_002257705.1 Sporomusa silvacetica DSM 10669 | reverse complement strand
CCAAGAATCTTGTCCCCGTACGACCAGACAGGAGCTTTCCTCGAAGAGAGCCTTCAAGAAAAAATAAATATCCGATTAACAAAAAACGTTCCGTGTAAAATTATGTAAGTTAAGCTTTATGACATTGGTCTGCCGTCACCTTATCTTTTAGTCAAGAGTTTTCAAATTTGCAAAAGCTCAACCAAACACTGGCCGATCAACACCAGAAAGAACCTCTACCCCAAATTCATCTGCATAACATGTTCTTAAAACGGTCTCTTTGGCGCGTGTTGTAATATAATAGTCGGAGATCTTAAAAAGAGGTTTTTCATTAGGTAAATTATTAATATTCAACAATACAATATTATCGTTTTGATCACAATTGTATTTTTTCAATATACAATTTATTTTATTTATAATTTCTTCAACATTATTAGACTGTAAATACATGAACAATACAACTTCTCCGTTATCACCGTAGTGATCACAATAACTTTTAACAACATATTCTGTAACCGGGTAATTTTCATTAAAATCAGGAAAAAACAGGCAAATCGGTTTTTCCTGCTTATAGGGAAGGTCCATAATTTGTTCATGCAAAGACTTTTCATAGAATTTATCAATAAATTCATCAATGCTTTTTGAAAAAAACATTTTGTTGTCTGTAAGTTTTTTAATATCCCAGTTCCACCAGGATATTTTTAACAACTTTTTAATTTGCTGTTCATCAAAACGATAGTTAATTATTTTGGCCGGATTCCCCCCCACTATCGCATAAGCTGGTACATCTTTTGTAACATGTGAGCCTGCCGCAACAACAGCTCCATTACGGATAGTAACCCCACTCATAATCGTTGCACCGCTACCTATCCAAACATCGCTCTGAATAATGATTTGATTTTTTTGCTTGATTCGCCAAGGTCTTACTGCACCATCTAAAAAACTGCATACTCCTGTTGTTATGCTTTTATAATCATGGTTAAGCCCAATCATAAATTTAATCTTGTCTGCAAGAGAACAGTATTTACCAATCTGTAAATTGTGTGCGAGGTGTTCTTTATCAAAATTAATGCCGCTTTGAATCTCAGATGAGACTATATAACTGTCAAGTCCTATAACCATTAATGGGAACTGCTGCACATTGTCATAATTTACAGTAACAATACTGGTTTCTTTTATCTTTTGTGGATTTATATTAAAATTTACAATCATAAAATTTTCTCCATTGGTTTAAATTAATCCCGACTGAATCAACTACCCGACACTGAAGTACAGGGGTTATTATTGCGACTGTAATCGGTCCAGATGATCGAAATCCTGCTTCATCTAGCACAGCTGCTAAAAAAATTTTTCAGACTAACAAACCTGCATTCTCCTCACCAGTTTGTTTCGTAATAACAAGTCAACCCGTTCCATCTACGCCATCGACCATCTGCCCTCCGGACATATCTAACGTTTCACCCGTCTGCGCAATCCGGTTCAGTAGGGAAAATAGTTTGGGCCGAGGATCGTTAGGCCCATAAGTATCAAGCAGTTTTAATGTAATCATCCGCATAGACGTTGTTTGCGTATAGTAACGAGACAGTGATTCGAGAGCCTGTTTTGTTGCCGTATACAGCCTTCATACACATCTATTGTTGCTGCAACCTCTCCAATAGTTCTTCACGGCAATCATCAAGGTACTCCTCGGGAGCAGTCATAGAAAATCTGTCATCGCAGTCAATGCACTGCGTGATGGTATTCTGACCACATTTTAACCCCGTGCAAAGCAATTCATTTCTCTGTGCACCATTCCAAATGCTTACAAACGAACTGTCTTTTATATTGCCAATCGCATATTCTTTAGGCTTAGCAAGAATATCACAAAAGAACACATCTCCATCGATATTGATATGCGATTGATAGAACATCCAGGGACATATAGCGCGGTAGCTTTCAACTTTTTCGCTATACTGTGTAATGTTGCGTGCTTTAACTCGTACCCTTCCCATCTGGTTGGGAATATTGATAATATGTTCCACGAATATCTGGTCACAAACGCCATCAAACATATCAAAAAACGCTTTGCGTTTGGCCTCTGTCGTCACAACGTCATCCGTTGTTTTCAGGCGGATTTGGACAGATTTTTTATGTTCAAACATATATCGAATGTTTTCGACATACTGATCCACATCAACCGAAGTGCCCGCAAGGTTTTTGAAATCCTCTGCCATTATACCGTACACCGACACTTGCAGGCTGGTTAGACCGCTGTCGGCTAATTCGTCGGCTATTTGCGGTGTTAAAGCCATGCCATTGGTGTATGTGCTTATACGTCCGGTAAAGCCCGCAGACCGGAGATACCTTATCATCTTACCCAATTCAGGATTGAGGATTGGTTCACCCATTCCCGCAAGCTGTATTTTTTTCGGCTGCTCAGGAAAATCCATAATATCGTTGATAATTTTCTTGTACAACTCAAAGTTCATATGCTGAATCGCCTGTCCTTTTTTGACAAACAGGTCATCCGCATCACCTCTAGTTGAATGCTGACAAAAAAAACATTTAGAGTTGCAAAATCGTGTCGGTTCAATCCCTATGTGGAACGGAGCACTCAGCGGAATAATATCTCGCAAATTCTGACGCTTATTATCAAAGCTCGGCTGAATTATTGCCATTGTTAAAGCCCTCCTTTCATTTTAATCAGTCACAACCCGGCAGACGGTCAAGCAACATTTCGCTGCTGTCGTCAAGATATTCTTCGTCTGAAATGATATCGTATTTTCCTTCGCAATTAACGCACATAGGTATACTATCCGACCCGTTACGCAAGTTCGTGCAGAGCAATTTTAAGCGATTCCTGCCATTCCATATTTCAACAAGAGAATCGTCTTTGATGTTGCCGATTGCGTATTTACTTGGATTACCCAGCGATACACAAAAGAATACATAGCCGTCCGCGTCTATATGCGTTTGATAAAACATGCACGCACAGGTTTTCCAGTCACGCGTCATCGGTTCGTTGAATACATTCTTGTAGTTTTCTTCCGTTATGCCGCCGTAATCTTTCATTTGACGCTGCAGTTGTATAATGTTTTCCACATACATTACATCAGAACTGCCACCGAACATCTGGTAAAACTTTTCTCTGTCGTCGTCCTGTTCAAACAGATTTTCTATTATTTTTATATATATTTTCGTGTCTTTTTTATGCTTATATAAGTAACGTATATTTTCTACGTATTCCTCCATACTTAATTTAACCCCGGTCACCTGCTTGTACTTTTCCGCCGTCAAGCCGTTCAAAGAAATACGAATCTCGGATAAGCCGCTGCTCGTCAACTCGTCTACAACTGCCGGTGTCAACAGCACACCGTTTGTGTAGGTGATGATACGTCCTGAGTATCCAGCCGCTCGCATGCGTCTAATCATCTCACCAAATCGCGGATTCATAAGCGGTTCCCCGATTCCGCAAAAATTGATCATTTTCGGTTGTTCGGAAAAGCACATGATATCACGCACAATTTTATCGTATAAATCCATATCCATATGTGCAAGCTTGAAGCCGCTTTCTTTCAAAAGATCATTGCTTGTACCACGGCTATGATGCATACAGAAAAAGCATCTGAGATTACACATACGCGTAGGTTCAATTTGGACGGTATATGGGCTTGCAAGCGGTATAACATCCCTAAGGTTCGTTCTATTTTTATCATAGCTTGGCGCGATAACCGTCATTTTAAAATCCTCCAAATTTGTGAATATATTTTTGCTGTGCGACAACCTTAAGACACTCTTCATGAAAGCGATTCAAGTTTTCCAAAGCGTCACAACTCGCTAAAATGTGTTTTCTCGCAGCTTGTCCGACAGTACGCCGCAAGCCCTCATTTTTATAAAGCCGCAGCAGATTCTTCGCATACTCTTCGGGAGAATCCGCAAGAAAGCCCGCCCCATCCCTAATTAGATACTTCCCAACCGGTTTGCGAGCCATCACGACAGGCAATCCCGCCGCCATAGCTTCCAACACAGAGTTTTCCGTCGTTGCCGATGAATCTGAACGCAGAAGATACCCGAAAACGTCAAATGTTCGAAGTAAGCCAGGGACAGCGTTCGTCCACCCGAGTAATTGTACTTTATCTGCCAGCCCCGCCAATGTAACATCGGACTTAAATTCGTCAGAATACTCACCGGCCAGGACGAAAATAGCATCCGGAATCAGTGATATAGTCTTGCTCATATAATCGAGAGCATTATGCGGAAAGCGTTTGTAACTCGGCATTCCAACATAACCGATTACAAACGAATCGTTATTGAGCGAATAGTCAGTTTTAAGCGAAACTTTTTCTGAATCGAAATCACCGAAACCATACACTAAGGTGCCATCGCTCCATGCAGGATTTTCTAACGTCAGCGGCGAAGTGACAAGCAATTTGTCACACGAGCGGACAAGCGCATCCGGCAACGGCGGATCATAAAAGCCGTTCTTATGCGTCCAAAGCATAACTCGGCATGGAATATTCGGGAATTCGCGCAGAAACATGTCCATAGTTGGGCTGCCCCACCAACTAGGCACTACAACGTCAGCTTCATTTATTGCAAACTCCGCCGAATCCCCTGGTAAGACTTCAATCCCAGCAGCACAGCAGCGGTCAATATGGTTTGTTTTACGTGGTTCATCCAAGAGAAGAATGCGGTGAGTGTCTTTGCCTGATTTGTTCCCGAGGATCGCCAGCCCACCAATTGCCTTTCCTGCGCCATCTCCCATATGCGCAGCTAAGTGAAGTATATTCATATAACCTTCTTCAACAATTCAGAAATATTTATCATTTGTTTTACATTTGGGTATTGGGTTTTTATCATTTTACTAATCTGGGCATGAACCTTACGTGAGCTTCTATGACCAAAAGCGTAGAGCACTGTGTCAACGTCACTGTTAGCCAAAATTTCATCGGGCGTATATACCCTTTTGCCAAAGCGTTCAGTACCCAAGACATATGAATCGTACGGGTTTGCGTTGATAAAGACCACTTTATCACTGCTGACAAATGTTGATGATATATAGTCAAGCACTGTAATTATGTCAAGTGTTGCCGGCCAAATCGCGATTTCATGTTCTTTGAGCAAGTAATCGAGGTTTTCGCCGATTGCACCTATAACATCGTCAATATCATCAAAATTAATATCAACGCCATCTGTCGACAGCGTTTGGAACAATTCAACTCTCTTGACCATTTCCCAATATTGTTCATCGGACATTTTGGATATGTTCAATTGTGTATCGTTATTCTTCAAGTACTGAACACGATCAGATATTAGGCCGCGCCTACAAGCTACTTTGTATAAATATGATCCTGGGAACGTTAAAATCCACCATAACCTTATGTCAAACTCAGGATGCGCTCTCCACCAGTTCAGGGAATTGTTAATCGTTTCAACGGTTTCCTCCAAGTCGCCGAAGATGATATATCCCTTTGCGGGAAGTCCGACTTCGCAAGACAGATTAAATGCTCGTTCAATCTGCTCCACCGTAATATTCTTCTGCATACTCTTCAGGATATTATTATCCGCACTTTCAACACCATAAGTTATTTCATAGCAGCCGCTGTCTTTTAGCATCTGTAATATTTCTTTTGTAATCATATCCACGCGCGTCTGAACCCAATACTTAACATTGAGTTTCTTAATACGATCCGTTATTTCTTTAACAAATTTTTTGTCTTTTACGAACAATTCATCGACAAACATTATGTACTTGATGTCGTAATTAGATATGATCCAATCGATTTCCTGAAATATATTATCAATTGAACGTCTGCGATATTTTTTACCACTTGAATGAAAACAAAACGTGCAATTAAACGGACAGGAACGCCCTGTGGTAACTACTGCGGTTTTTTCATTCACACCTGAGCTGCTAAACATTTTATCCCTCAACAGCAAATTGTACTCAAACCCGTCATAGTCCGGAAACGGCAGAATATCTAGGTTGGCAATTTCGGGACGCAACGGAGAAACTGTACCCTCACGTAGTACAACACCTTCAACCTGTCCGACATCCCCATCGTTTTCCAGCGCATACGCAAGCGCATTAATAGTGATTTCACCTTCGCCTGTAATACCGTAATCTGCTGTTCCAAGAGCTTCCATTGCGACATCGGGCTCCGCCGTTATAATTCCGCCGCCGACAATCGTGATTACGTCAGGGTTTGCAGATTTCGCCGTATCGGTTATCTCCTTCAGCAGAGAATACTGACCACTCAGTCCGCCAGTGGCAACAACATCAATTGAATTGTCAATAATGGTCTGACGCAACAGATCATATGGATTCGCCTTATAGTTCAAATTTAATGTAAACACACTGCGCCCTGAAGCTTTTAGCGCGGATGAAACCATGCAAAAGCCATAAGGCAGCTGATACGTCATATCATCTCTTGTAACAATACGCGGCATAACAAACAGGTAGTTAAGCCGTTTCGCGTTAGTATTTGGGAGCTTTATTAAGTCAAGAAACTCCTGCGTAATATGTTCCGGCATTGTATGCCCCTCCTTACTTGTACGCCCATATGATTTCAACGAGCAGCAAGCTATGTTAATACTTGTGTCTGCGCACTCCTGGACTATCTCAGCAAACAAAATTTTTATCAAGCAGTTCAGAAAGCCTTATGACTCGTTTAATCTGCGGATATTGGTCGCGAATCACCGTACAAATTCTTTCATATATTCGTTCGGCACTGGCTGCTTGGGTATACGCATACAGCACAATATCAATATTATGTTCCAAAATAATATCGGGTTCAAATACTGACTTGCCAAAGCGTTCGATTCCCTGAAGGCGCGTATCTTTAGGTGCACTATTCACAAAAAACACATTGTCTGCATTCACAAACATTTCAGATATACTGTTCAGAAGATTGATAGTTGAGAATATCGTTGGCCAAATCGCGATTTTGTGTTTAGTAACAAGCTTTTCCATGTTACTGCGGAGTACACTGATTTTTTCGCTGATATCTGCAAAATCAACATCTACTCCATTAGCTGTCATTATCTGAAACAGTTCAACCTTCTTGATGATATCCCAGTATTCTTCATCAGACATTTTTGTAACATTTATTTGCGTGTCATTATCTATCAAATATTTTACACGGTCTTTTATTATACCGCGTTCGTAAGCAACTTTATATAGATGTGTTCCAGGAAATGTAAGTATGTATAATATAAAAATGTTGTATTGCGGATGATTTTTCCACCAGTTTAGGCAATTGCCAATAGTTTCTGGAGTTTCCTCCAAATCACCGAAAATCAAATTGCCGTACGCAGGCAGTCCGACTTCAAGCGCCAAATCAAATGCTCGTTCAATTTGCTCTACGGTAATATTTTTTCTCATAGACTTTAGTATCCTGTTATCCGCGCTTTCAACACCGTAACTGATTACACTACAACCGCTGTCTTTCAATAGCTGCAATATTTCTTTTGAAACTGTATCTACTCGTGTTTGTACCCAATATCTTATGTTATATTTCTTGATGCGACTGCAAAAAGCAGTTAAAAACCGCTTATTGGCAATAAACAACTCGTCATTTATTATGAAGAATGAACCCCCGTATTTTTCAGTAATCCAGTCCAATTCCTCAAAGATATTGTCAAGTGACCGCCTTCGATATTTTTTTCCGCTTGAATGAAAACAAAATGTGCAATTATATGGGCAGGAACGGCTTAGGGTGATACTAACGGCATTATTCTCAAACCAAGACTGTGCGTGCAAATTATCCCGCAGTAACATCGCTAATTCGAGCCCATCATAGTCCGGAAACGGCAATATATCAAGGTTAGCGATTTCAGGACGCTGCACAGTTATGGTACCGTCAGGTAGTACAAGCCCCGCGACACTATTAATATCTTCATTGTTTTCCAATGCATAGGCAAGGTCATTTATAGCAATCTCGCCCTCACCGATTATGCCATAATCAGCCGTTCCAAGAGCCTCCATCGCAACATTCGGGTCGGCTGTAATTATCCCGCCCCCGGCAATTGTGATGATGTTCTGGTTTACAGATTTCGCTGTACCAAGTATTTCTTTAAGCAAAGAAAACTGACCGCTCAAACCACCCGTTGCAACAACATCAATTGAATTGTTAACTATCACCTGTCGTAAAAGCTCATAAGGGTTCGTTTTGTAGTTCAGATTTAATGTAAACACATTACGACCGGAGGCTTTGAGCGCGGATGAAACCAGGCAGAACCCGTATGGCATCATATATATAGTATCGTCATTCATCGCGATACGCGGCATAACAAGTAGGTAGTTCAGTCGTTTCGCGTTTGGGTTTGGGTTTGGGAGTTTAATTAGGTCAAGAAACTCCTGTGTGATATGTTCCGGCATATTCATGCTGTAATCCTCCAACTACTCCTATTTATTTACCCATTTCGCGACTTTTCTCACCGCATCCGCAAAATTGATGCTCGGTGCATAACTCGTTTCACTCGTGAACGGCGCAGTATCAACCATTCACGTTCGAACCGCAGTCCGTCGTCGGGTTTCGCACCAATTTTTATAGGTGCATCTAATTTCAATGCTTCATGTGTCTGTTTGAGCCAATTTTTGAGCGGCATCGACCGGCCCGAACCTATAATACTCCCAACTCTTATCCTTTTCACTCATTATATATGGCGCCACAATTGGCCATGTTATTCCAAAAGCAGGATCGTCGAACCTGTATCCAACTTCCGTATTCGGCGTGTAATATTGCGTTACAAGATATAACACTTGCGTATCGTCCGTCAGCGTCAGATACCCATGAGCACAGCCTTTCGGAACATAGAGACCAAACCCATTCTCCTCTGAAAGGGTTTCACCGACCCACTGCAAATACGTAGGTGAGTCTTTTCGAACATCCACACACACATCGAATATCGCACCTTGAACACACGTTACAAGTTTATCTTCCGCCGCATTGCCGGATTGAGAGTGCAGTCCTCGGAGTGTACCTTTTTTTCGATTGGTTGATAGGTTCATTTGCGCGATTTCGCCGCATAGTCCCGCCGCCTCCAGTTCGCGGCGGCAAAACATGCGTGAAAATGTCCCTCGCTCATCGGAAAACGGCTCGCGTTTTACAATATATACACCTGATATTTTTGTCAATGTGATATTCACACGCTACCTCCTGATTGCCCTAACGCAATAATTCTTGATGCACAGACGATTCAGTGTTTTCTGATTGGCGTTCGGATTCGCTGCTTTTAGCTTATCGAACAAGAATTTTTGATCGGCTTCCGATAGGTCATCAAGCTCAGCGGAAATAGCACAGTCATTCGCGCCAAAAAGTTTCAGGCACTCAAGGACTTCGTTTAACGGCGTGCTCGAAGGCAAATCGGAGTCAGATGGCACATCCATCCCTATAGAGCGCAAAAATGCACGATAATTATCCGTGTTACGGACTTTGAACAACAGCATACCACCTGATTTGAGAAAACCGTATAGATTTTGTAAAAGCCTAATCGGCATGGGATAGGTATTGATTGGTTCACCAATTGCGACAATATCAAATGTATCGTTGGCATAATGCTGCTGTATGAAGTCAATTCTATCATACTTGACTCCCGCACATACCGTCTGTAAATCGAGAAAATACTTCGCATCCGTTGTGAATGCATGTGACGTAACGTCTGTAATCCTGCGTCGTTTCAGGCGGTTGCGTATCTCCAAGGCAGGGGTTCCGCAACGTATATCAACTGTCAGCGCGTTTATCGATTTTAGAAGCCTAGCAGAGTCAAGCGGAGCGAGAAGCGCCATCTCGAAGTTGTTTATATCGTCCCACGGATCGATACCGTGATATTTTTCGCGGTAAACGGCGCGTCCTCTTTCCAGGCTTGCCTGAAACGCACCGGGGTCTTTATCTTCCATATTTCGGAAATCATGATCATGACAAATCCATGTATCGCGGCAAAGAACAAGTTTGTAACCCATGCGCCGTATGCGGATGCACAGGTCATCCTCCGCAAAATCATGGAGGTAAGCGGCATCGTTTATACCTATATTATCTAAAACATCTCGTGAAAAAAAATTAATTGTACTTATAAGCCGCATACGCTCCTCCCATTTTGATGGGGCGCTTTTATTGAACTCAGCGGCCTTTTTCTGCATATCATCAAAATTAGAGAAATCAAGATCTACTTCCTGCAGATTTGATACATTTGAAGAAACCGGCTCGATAAAACCGATTTTCGGGTCGGATCGGTAGCACTTAAGCAGATTGCTTAACCAATTCTGGGTTACATAAACATCATTGGATATATTAACAAGATATTTGCCTTTGAAAATATTGGCATAATATCTAAAGGGCAAAAATGCTCCGCGGTTCTGTGTCACACGAATAATTTTCTTATTTTTGTATTGTACCGACTGGAAAAACTCCAAAGTCCCGTCATCGCTGCCATTATCGACGAGAATGAGTTCGTAATCTACGTCTTGCGTATATTTTAAAATACATTCGACGCAATATTTAGTCTTGTCCAGACGGTTATACCCCGTCACAACAATGGAGCATGTCGGAACATCCGGCGTGTCGTACATAAAATATGCGTTTTTACGGTTTTCCCACATATGGACAGACGGTAACCGCGGGATAAGTGTATCCGAATTTATGACAATTGGTTCAATATAGTAGTCGTTCATCACTATTATAATTCCTCCCTAAATACCGGCTCATCCGATACGTCGTACAAATCCGACCATAATTTCGCCATAATCACTCCCATTACATCTTTCACGGTGCTCTCCCTTTTATCCTGAAAAAGTTATGAAACCGCTAAAAAATTGATGAATTAACTTCTCTATTAGGAAAGCGCATTCCTCAGACTTCCAAACATCTCTTTATCCCATCTGCCAAAGCAACTTTTGCCTCCCAGTTGGGAAGCCTTGTACCAACATACGGCTGCATGACTTCCCTGATCCGGTATGGCCGTTCCCCCCAGGCAATATTCAGCCGGTTACCGCTAGCCACCTCATACATGGCCGCGATTTCCCGTAAAGAATACAATTGGCCAGGAACAATACTATACGACGGCATTTCACAATCCGACAATGTTTCAATATATTGCCCCGCCGTTAAAAAGGCATTTACCACATCATCAATATAGACCAACCCCAACCGCTGTTCGCCGTAAGACATCTTCAGCCATTCCCCACTGGAGCTTACACGCTTAAATAAAGTGAATAATTTAGGCCTTGGATCATTGGGGCCGTAGGTATCCAGCAGCTTTAACGTAATCATTTTTAACAAACCGGCCCGGACATAATAAGCGGCCAATGTTTCGAAAGCCTGCTTGGTTGCCGCATACAGATTAACCGGATTATAGGCCTCCTGCTCATAATGCTGCCAAGCAGTCCCTGTATTTATTAGATGCCGAACCTGCGTTGCCGCCATGGCTTCCAAAAGCTGCAGGCCAAACAGCAGGTTGCTGCCCACTAATTCCGCTATATCCCTGCTCTCATGCTCGGCCACAAATTTAGCCGCTAAATGAAATACCGCCTCAGGCCGTGCCAATTGAAAAATTTCTATCATTCCTGCCGTTGTACCGTCATGCTGATGAATCACAACAGGAAGACCGCTAATATCAGATTGCTCTACCAGGGAAGTGACACGGGTAATAATGTGGACTTCAACATCATTTTTTATAAATCGTTTTACCAAATTTGAGCCAATATAACCGGTAGCCCCGGTTACAAGTACCTTATTCATTTCATTTCAACTCCGAAATTGCAGTACATGTTCGTACTCCCTAATCTGCTCAATAGTAAATGAAAACATATCACTAGGAAATTCTTCATAATACTTTTTGTACCATTCAACAGTTCTCTTTATTGCCTCACGGCATGAAAAAATCGGATGCCATCGTAAATAGGCCTCGGCCTTGCTAATATCAAGTTTCAGCAAAGTAGCTTCGTGCGGCTGCTTAACAGCTTCTTTTTCTACTCTTCCCGCTCCCCACTCCGCAATTGCCAGATTGAGAATCTCCTCTACAGGCAAAACATCGGTATCTCTGGGGCCGAAATTCCAGGCGCTGCTGTACTTTTCCGGCTCAGCCAGCAATAGCGCTCCCAGCAATAGATAACCGGACAATGGTTCCAGCACATGCTGCCAAGGGCGGGTAGCCAACGGGTTTCTTATCCGAATAGGCTTGTTGTCTACGACTGCCCGGACAAAATCAGGCAACAATCTATCAACTGCCCAGTCACCGCCGCCAATTACATTCCCAGCCCTGGCGGAAGCCAAGCCTACTCCGCGACTCATAAGAAAACTGTTGCGAAATGCTGACACAACAAGTTCAGCGCAGCCTTTACTGGCACTATAGGGATCATAGCCGCCGATAGGGTCTGTTTCACGATAACCGTAAACCCATTCCCGGTTTTCATAGCATTTGTCAGTTGTAATAACAACGATAGACTTAACCGTCCCGGTATTCCTAGCTGCTTCTAATACATTAACAGTGCCCATTACATTTGTCTCGAAAGTCTCCTTAGGCTGCAGATACGAGTAACGCACCAGCGGTTGAGCAGCTAAATGAAAAACGATATCCGGCTTATAGGTTTTGAATACTTCCGTCAAGGCAGCATCGTCGCAAATATCGGCTTCCATACTGATTATATGTTTGTCCAGGCTGCAAGCGCGAAACATAGATGGCTCTGTCGGCGGTTGCAGCGCATACCCAACGACCCTGGCCCCTAGTGTATGCAGCCATACAGATAGCCAAGAGCCTTTGAATCCACTGCAGCCTGTAACTAATACCGTTTGCCCACAATAGGCTCTTTTAAACCGTTCAAAACTCAACTAAATCCATACCTTCCAGGGAGCCTGGCCGCTCGCCCATAAATTTTCCAAGATAAGCTTATCTCTTTGCGTATCCATGCACCTCCAAAATCCGCTATGATTATAGGCCATAATTTGCCCATCCTCTGCCAGTTCTGTGAGAGGATGGCCTTCAAAGGAAGTATGATCGCCTTCAATATACTCGAAAATCCCTGGCTCTAAGACAAAAAAACCACCGTTCACCCATGCATCTAACGTCTTAGGCTTCTCAATAAACTCCAGAACGCTAGCATCATCGTTAAGCCCTAAAACTCCGTATCTGCCGCTGGGCTGGATGGCGGTTACCGTGGCAAGCTTTCCGTGAGACTTATGAAAGGCAACAAGTTCTTCTATATTGATATTAGCAACCCCGTCACCATAAGTAAGCAGAAAAGTCTCGTCACCAATATATTTTTTTATCCGCTTTATCCGACCGCCAGTCAGGGTATCCAATCCGGTATTGGCAAGCGTAACTTTCCAGGGCTCCACTTCCGCGCTGGAATGAGTACATGTGCTATTGTTGGCTAAATCAAAAGTAACATCCGAACCATACAAAAAATAATTGGCAAAATACTCTTTAATCATATGCCCTTTATAGCCTAAACAAATAATGAAATCATTAAATTGGTAGTGGGAATACAGTTTCATAATATGCCATAGTATAGGACGTTCCCCGATCTCAATCATCGGTTTAGGTTTCAGATGTGATTCCTCACTAATACGGGTCCCATATCCTCCGGCGAGAATAACAACCTTCATAATTACTCTCCTCCCTTACAAATTAAATTTTTCAAATAAGCTCATCGAATAGAAATAATTTCATATCTACACCAGTTTCAGTACCAGTTTATTTTTTAGATATTAATTTTTTTAATTGCTCTACATATGGTTCAAGCCTATCTTCAGGAAATAAACCGTATTTATATAAAGAGCACGAAGCACAGACACCACCTACATTTTCCGTTCCATCAAGCAATTGTCTGCGGAATTCCAAAAATGCTTCACTGTTCCAAATTTCCGGTATCATCATATTCCTCTCTCGAAAAACAACAGGATACGCCATAGAACAGCAGGGAACAACCGCGCCATCAGGATTAATCTGCATCATATAAAAAGGTTGCGGACATATGGAGGTTTCAATCAGAGGATTACCGCTTTGCGTGACCGCTAACGCTTTGCCGCCTGATAGATTAGTGTAGTCAATGCCTTTTACCGTAGGTGTCAAATGTTCGATGGCAATAGAGTCACATACAGCTTCAAACATTTTGAAAAATTGAAGTTCTTCGTTCTTGTCCGAAAGTGCACAGTCAATGATTTTAATATAGATTTTTGTATTACCGCGGTTTTGATAAAAAAACCGCAATTTATTTATGAATTCATCCATATCTATAGTTACATGGGAAACTACCTTGTATTTTTCTGCCGAAATCCCCTGTACTGAGATTCTCAATTTATCCAACCCTGCCTGAATAAGTTCCAGGGACAACTTATCGGTAAGCAGAGCTCCGTTTGTGACAATCTCTACACTTTCCGCAACATTCTTTGTCTTTGCGAAAGCGACCATATCAGCAATATGTTTGTGTAAAAGAGGTTCACCAATACCTGCAAATCGTAGCATTTTTAATCTGTTTTTAAAATGCAGCATATCATCGATACATTGCCTATATAAGTCCATATCCATAAAAGACTTGTCCGCTATGTAGCCATGCTGCTCACGCGGCAAGGCATGCAAACAGTAACCGCATTGAAAATTACAGGCATAAACAGGAAACATCTGCACCAAAAAGGGAGTATCGAGCGGAAGCACAGTCCCTAAAACTGTTCGTTTACCACTGGGGGTAATCCTGGTAATCACTTTATCTGACAATCCTATCTCTCCTGTCGAAGGTGCGAAGCATTAGAATTTGAACCTTTTTACGATAGTATCAGCGGTATCATCCAGAGCATCCTCCGGCTGTGCTACATCATCAGGAGCACAGCATACCCTGCATTTAGGATTATTCTCACGTTGTTTTTCCAGTTGCAGCCTCTGAAACTGTCGCAGCTTAGCGCCATTCCATATGTTATACAGGCTTTCCTGGTGGACATTACCGACAACCACAGGCTTATAAATGGTATCACACGGCTCTACATCGCCGTTAGGAAAGATACCTAACATATAAAAAGGCAACGGACAAACCATCCGTTTAGCGTGAATACGGCCATAACGGTCAACCACCACCTGTGCCGTGCTTTGTGAATAATCGACCCCATCATAAACAGGCCGGCACTGTTCAATATACATCCGGTCACTTATATCTGAAAAAAGATGATAAAAGCGTTCTTCTTCTCCCTGTTCTAAAGCGATATCCATAATTTTTACAAATACTTTGCATTGCTTTTTGTTGTGATAGAAGTAACGAATATTATCTATAAATTCATCAAAATCAAGCTTAAAGCCACAAACTTGCTCGTATTTGCGACTTGAAAGGCCTTGGAGGGATATTCTTAATGTATCAAGCCCGGCTTCAATTAATGCTTGTGACCGCTCGCGACTTAACAAAGAAGCATTCGATATGATTTCAATTCTTTCTGTCACATTTGCTTTTTTAGCAAGCTCAATCATGAATGGCAGCTCTTTATTGAGAAGCGGCTCACCGTGACCAGTTAAAGACAGCATTTTGTATTTAGTGGAAAACTCTTTCGATTGCTCAATAATACGACTATAAGTCTGCCTAGACATATTTTCCGGCTCAAAATTATATTTTTCTTTCATCTGTTCGTAACCAAGTGAATGTCCACAATATTGACATTTAAAATTACAATACGTTGTGGGAAAAACAAATAAGGTAAACGGAGCCGGAAGCGGCACCGCATTGGCAAGCTTTACCCGTTCAAGTCCATATAGCGGTTTTATTTCAGAAGCCATCAAGTCACTCCCTCATTTATTAGAGCAGTAGATGTATATTTACATTGTTCAAATTTGTAGTGCCTCTTTTTGTCAAGACATTGTCTTTTGCCGGTATATTCTACTTGCCTGGCAACATCGCCAAAATGCAGACCACCGTGCGTTAGGTGTTTTATTTCTGGATTTATGTGATGAAGTTGATATCAAGGTTTACCTGTCAAATTGTAAAATTTGTCCTGCAAAAGTTGAGTAGCAAGCAATCCCTCTTTATCAGTCTTAGTCAGAGCAACGTATTTCTCGCTGAGTAACTAATGTCACCAGGTTGGGGTTGTA
The DNA here is from genome assembly GCF_002257705.1 of Sporomusa silvacetica DSM 10669. Taxonomy (GTDB): domain Bacteria; phylum Bacillota; class Negativicutes; order Sporomusales; family Sporomusaceae; genus Sporomusa; species Sporomusa silvacetica. The sequence goes on along the minus strand of NZ_LSLK01000088.1, from coordinate 115,793 downwards.
TTTTATCATCAATATTGACTTCTATGACTTCGTTACATTCCATTTGCTTTAACACGCCCAATTGCGATTGAAACGGTCCTTCTTTCATCATTCTAAGTTTTTCTTTTATTTTTTCATCAGGACATTGCTGATATGACCACTCCAGAAAATCAAAAATATAGTGTCGTCTAAAGCCAAATTTCAATGCTTGCGAAAAATAATGGGCCGCTCCGGTAAAATCTTTCAATTTATAACAGCAATAACCGGCCTCACAGTAATAATGCTTTGGTATCTCTGCTATCGAACTTGCACTGCTTATATAGTACAAAAACATATCCAATGCATAACCAAAAAAACCCTGATTTAGAAGAATCGTGCCAATTTGGCCACAGGCTTCTTCTGAAATAAACCTTTTTCCCAATTTTAAAAATGTTTCCGTCTGCTTCTGGTTACCCAAATAAACCATTTCCCTGGCCAAATCACAAAAAAACGGAAAATCATCGGCTGATAATCGAATATCCTGTTCTGTTTGAAAATAAGCGGCAATAATCTTTTTAAACAAAGGTTGCAGTCGCGGCCCTAATAAATCCACCAAATCAGGGCTCCCACCAATAAGCAATGCTACCACTGCCAACAATTCTATATCATAGTCCCCATGCTTGCGAAAAGAATCGGCGAGGACTGGGAAAACTTCAGTAAACTTACAATTAGTTAGTAGCACCATACCATTAAGTTTTTTATCATCAAATTTATCCAGCAAAATTTTGTGATAATAATTGAGTACTTTTTTTACCTTTAGATGCGATAAGTTCGCTACCAGAAATCTAAGGTCCCCTTCATCCGCAGTATTATATAGTGTATTCAAAAAATAAATGACATCAGCCGGATCTTGGTTTCTGATTAATGACATCAGCCTGGTAAATGCTGCCTGATTTGATTTTTCCCCTTGTAATGTTTTAACATAATAATCAAGTGCCTGACCTGACTGATTCTTCATATCATAAATTTTAGCAATGTTAAAATAAGCTATCGAGCTAGAAGCGTAAAATTCATTATTTCTATTAAAATCATTATAACAGGCGTTCGTTTCAACTGCCTTCAGTAATGATGTTAACGATTTTTCGCACCGCCCAACACTCTGGTAATAAAGACCCTGAAGCAGCCAGATCTCCGGATGATGCGGAAATCGTTCTATTGCCTCGTTACAAATTGCAGCAACGGCTTCTTCACTAAATTTTTTTAAACGGGTCATACTACTTATTAAAACCACATAGGGTTTATAATCCAACTCGCTGTTTAACCGCCCCAAATGTTTGATTGCTTTTTGTGCAAAATCTATTGCTTTTTCATATTCTCCATCCCGCCAATAGCCATCACTTAGATAAAAATATGTCAAATCGCGAACAATGCCGTGTTTCAATTCTTCTTCCACCAGAGCTGTATTACGTCGTATCTTTTCGAGTATTGTTCCTTTTGTATAACCTGTATGATAAATAACAATCAATTGGTTATTAACATTTGTCATTTTGAGAGGTTTCCCGCGTTTATAAACATTTTCATGAACGCTCCCCTGGTAACGAATAACCTGTGAGTTACGAAATATCCTTATAGTCGGATTAGAGCCTCTATGCGAACCATTAACCCCTTCTAGATTATTCATCTGGCACCTTGCAGCTTCAATCTTCCGATTACCATGAATTTTTTCAATAACCGGGCGAACATTTTCTATTTTGTCAGCTGCAATATACTCATCGGCATCCAAAAAAATAATCCAATCGCCTTTAGCCTGCGCCAACGCATAATTTCGCGCGGCTGCAAAATCATTACCCCATTGATAGTGGAAAACTTTGGCCCCTACTTGTTCAGCAATAGTTACCGTTGCATCAGTGGAACCAGTATCAACAACAATAATTTCATCAACAATATCCCTTACGCTTTGCAGGCAACGACTAATACATTTTGCTTCATTTTTAGTTATCACGCATGCCGAAATTTTAGCCATAGCATTCTCTCCTAAAGTATAAATTAAACATTTCTAATTACGGTGTAAGGCCTTCATCATTTTGAATTTTTCTTTAATCGCTTCCTCAGGACATTGCTGATAGGACCACTCCAAAAAATCAAAAATACGATTTTGATTAAATCCGAACTTCAAAGCTTGCGAAAAATAACTAGCTGCTCCAGCAAAATCTTTCAATCTATAACAGCAATAACCTGCATCACAGTAAAGATCACTTAATTGCTTTGCTTCCGAACTTGTTTTGTTTATACAGTGTAAATACATATCCAAGGCACAGAAAAAAGAGCCGTGCTCTAAAAGAATAGTGGCAATTTTGGTACAGGCTTTCTCCGAAAAAAAACATTTCCCTATTTGTAGAAATGTTTCCGTCTGTTTAGAACTGCCCAAGTAAACCAGTTCCCTGAGCAAATCACAAAACAGCGGAAATTCATCTGCTGACAATTGGATATCCTGCTCTGTTTGAAAATAAGCGGCAACAACTTTTCGACAGGAATGCTGCAAATTCGCTTCTAACAAATCCACCCATTGTGGCTTTTCGCTAATAAGCAATGCTATCACAGCCAATAATTCCATACCATAGTTACCATGCTTACGGAATAACTCGGCGAAAATCGGGAATACCTCATCAGACTTGCAATTACTTAACAGCATCAAACCATTAAGTTGTTTATCATCAAATTTATCCCGCAAAATTTTATGATAATAATCCAATACTATTTTTACTTTTAAGCGGGACAAATTCTCCACCAGAAATCTAATGTCCCTTTCATCAGCAATTTCATATAACGTATTCAAAAAGTAAATAACATGAGCCGGTTCTTGGTTTCTAATTATGGAAATAAGCCCGCCAAACGCTGCTTGATTAGATTTTTCCTGTTGCAACGCTTTAACATAATAATCAAGGGCCTGGGCTGATTGATTCTTCATTTCATATATTTGAGCAATATCAAAATAAGCCATCGAGCTACATTGATAAAAATCATTACTTCTATTAAAATCGTTATAACAAGCGTTAGTTTCGACTGCCTTTAGTAATGATGTCAGTGATTTTTCGTACCACCCAATACTTCGGTAATAATAAGCCTGATGCAGCCAAATCTCCGGGTGATGTGGAAATCTTCCTAGCGCCTCATTACAGATTGCAATAGCTTCTTGTTCACTAAAGGTTTTTAAATGGGTTATACTCTCTATTAAAATTCCATATGGCTTATAATCACAATCTCTGTTCATCTGCGCCATATCTTTGATTGCTTTTTGTGCAAAATCTATTGCTTTTTCATATTCTCCAGCCTGAAAGTAACCATCACTTAGATAGTAATAAGTGAGTCTGCGTACAATTCCTTGCTTTAATTCTTCTTCCAATAAAGCCGTATTACGTCGTATTTTTTCGGTTATTGTTGTTTTTGAATAGCCTGTATGATAGATAACAAGCATTTGACTATCAACATTTATTGCACTGACAGGCTTTTCACGTTTCAAAATATATTCATGTACCTTTCCTATATAACGAATAGCTTTGGAACTACGAAATATCCTCATACTCGGATTGGAGCTTCTGAGTGAGCCATTAACGCCTTCTAAATTTTTCATCTGACATCTTACAGCATCAATTTTTCGGTTACCATGAACTTTTTCAATAATTGGTCGAACATTTTTTATTCTTTCTGCGGCAATATACTCATCGGCATCCAAAAAAATAATCCAGTCACCTTTGGCCTGATCTAACGCATAATTTCGCACTGCAGCAAAATCATTACCCCATGAATAGTGAAAAACCTTAGTGCCAAATTGTTCGGCAATAGTTACCGTAGCATCTGTAGACCCAGTATCTACAACAATAATTTCATCAACAATATCTTTTACGCTTTGCAGACAACGACTAATGCACATTGCTTCATTTTTGGTTATGATACATGCTGAAATCTTAGTCACATTTTTCTCTCCTAATAATATTCAAACACTTTCCACTTATTTCTACAAAAATCGTCATCTAGTAATTATATCGAAAATATTCTTTGAATTTTATTAAATAACTGTCACCTGTTCCTGAAATCTATATATAAAAAAGCACAAAAACTCTGATCAACAGAGCTTTTGTGCTTTTTAAAAATGTTTTCTTTATTCTATTAACCTTGTAACAAAGTCAATACTTGTTGTGGCTGAGAGTTGGCTTTAGCCAGCATTGCGGTGGCTGCCTGGGTAATAACACTCAGTTTGGTGTATTCTGCCATTACTGAAGCCATATCAGTGTCGCGGATATTGGATTCGGCAGAAGTTAAGTTTTCACTTTCAGTATCCAAGTTATTGATGTTGCTCTCTAAGCTGTTTTGAACAGCACCAAGATTAGAGCGTTCAGAAGCTACTTTACTAATAGCTGCGTCAATGGTGGTGATCGCATCAGTAGCGACTGAAGCGGAGCTTAAGTCAATACCTGAGTCAGAGTCACTGCCAGCAACTCCCAGAGAGTTTGCATCCATATCGCCGATGGACAATGTCATGGTCTGATCGGAGTTGGCGCCGACCTGGAAAGTCAGGTTACTGGTAGAATCTACAGTAATATCAGCCGTAGCAAGACCATCCGTGCCTATAGCAGTTGTTAAAGCAGTTAAAGCAGTATTATATGTGGATAAATCGCCTGTAACTGTTGTGTTAGCAGAAGCTGCTGCTTGAACAAGTAATGCTTGTTTAGTACTAGCAATGGTAATAGAATTACCGGCTGCAATAGCATCAGTATAAGCACTTGCTGCTGCTGCATCTGCGGTTGCTGATGTTCCGGTAGATGCAGACATGGCTGTAACCAAAGCATCCAGATCGGTATCGAGAGTATCTACAGCAGCTAGATAAGCAGTATTAGCATTAGCAGTTGAAGTTAACGCTGTATCATCACCGGCAACTGTAAGGTCAAAAGCGGTCAATGTGTTACCGTCTGCCGCCGCTACTGCGCCATTAATGGTGCCTGATGCATCTGTTCCATACACAGTAACACTGGTAGCTGAAGTGCTTGTTGTTGCATTAAATAGTTCTGTTAATGTTGTATTATCAGCTGCTACAGTAACTGAAGAACTGCTGCCATAGGTCGAGTTGGTTAATTCAATATAGTTGTTAGCGGCATCATCTGTATTCAAGGTGGCAGTTACGCCAGTAGTTGTCGTTTCGGCATTAATCTTTTCCAAAACACCTTCTATGGTGTCACCAGACGCGATGCTTATTGTTGTTCCATTAATGGTAACATCGCCAACATAACTAGCTGCAGAAGCAGTCGAAGCTGTAATACCAGAACTGGCTGTAGCATCCTGCCCTGTCACTGCCTGTGTTGCAACCGTGTTATAAACTACTGTATAAGTACCTGATGTTGTATTATTGCCGGCAGAAGTCGAAGCTGCAACAATTTTAGCTGCATCTGTACCAGACACGGCAGTTGCTGTACCGCTATCACCATTGAGCAGATTTATGGTGTTATATTCGGTGTCATCAGAAATGCGGTCGATTTCCTGACGGAGTGTGTCAACTTCATCCTGGATAGAAGTCCTGTCAGAATCTGTCAAGGTATCGGAAGAAGCTTGTACAGCCAACTCGCGCATACGTTTTAAAATTTCGTTAGTTTCATCAAGTGCGCCGTCTGCAGTTTGAGCCAGCGATATTGCGTCTTGGGAGTTGTCACTTGCTTGATCTAAACCTTGAATCTGAGCGCGCATCTTTTCGGAAATAGCAAGACCTGCGGCATCATCAGCAGCACTGTTGATGGAATAACCGGATGACAGTTTTTCCAGCGCTGAATTCATGAGATTAGAGTTTTTGTTTAATTGGTTCGTGGTGTTTAACGCGGACATGTTGGTACTAATTACCATTGCCATAATAAATTCCTCCTTGATTTTCCTGTTTTTAAAAATTTAGCTTCCATGCACCATTTTGTTACCCTTTGCTCAAATGAACGACTCTCTAATGGAAAGTCTTTCGGAAAATTCCTCCTTTCTATTCATCTACTATAGAATTCGGAAATGTTTCTTTGATAAATATTTAATAATTTATTAAGTATTTATTTATTGTCGATTTCTTCATTAAATAGCTCTATTTATTTGACTTACACCAGATTGGCTTGAATACTTTCTTTTACTATCTTGGAATTTACTAGCAAGCATGATATAATAAAATTATATTTATAGTTAATACTTATTTATTATTAATATGTTTATATAGTAAATAATAAATTACCATGTAAGCATGTTAATCGTATCGTGGCATAGTGTCAATGAAATTGGGGAGGTTTCTTTTTGAATAGACTAAAAGCTACTGAACTGATATTCGATTTAATTCCTCTTCTCGATAAAAAGTTTGTAAGACCTTTCGAAAATCAATTTAAACCAGTTCTTAGTCCAATACAAGCTAATGTATTAGCAATTTTGAAAGAAAGAAAAGCTACCATGACCGAACTTTCTAGTGAAATGCTCATATCTAAGCAGCAAATGACACCTATTATTGACAAGCTGGTTTCACAGGGTTTTGTCCAAAGAGAATACGATAATACCGATAGGAGAATCATTAAGATAAGTATAACTCCGTCTGGGTTAAACATTATTGAGCTGCTGAAAGAAAAAACATTTACAATGTTAACGGAAAAAGTTGGGCACTTGGATGACCAAGAAGTTCAGCGTTTAATTAATGCTATCAATGAATTGCAAAAAATTGCAGGTAAACTACCTTAATTAAATTTGAAACAGCGTAACAATAAATAAAAAATTACAATATGGAGGAATCTAACATGCGTATTCAAAACAACGACTGGCTCTCATCAACTCAGTATGGAACTCAAAGTGTATCATCTGTAACATCACAGACTGCCGCAACTGATGTAACCACCCTTGCTACGAATGTCGACGAAGATACTGCCAAAATAAGTCAAGCTGCAACGGGAACGAGTTCTTCCCTTCAAGCTCAACAAACTGAAGTTAGTGCACAACCGAGTATTTCGCCTGCATACTCGGTTGAAATCAGCCAGGAAGGTGCGCTGTTGAATTCACTCAATTCTTCAACAGCCTCATCCAATTCTGATACAGCCATCGCAACCGCGTCTCTTGGTGATGCTGCTAAAACATCCAGTACTGCTGCTCCCAGCGGTGACGCAAGCAGTGCAACCACAAGTAGTGTACCCGCAAGCAGTGATAGCAGCGATGATGATTCTACCGCTAGTGATAATCTCTCACAATACAGCACATCTCAACTAAAAGAGATGTTGAGTAACGGTGAAATCACGCAGAGTGAATACTCTGCAGAAATCACCAAACGTGAACAAGAAAAAGCACAAGAAAAACAAGAAACCGAAACTGCTAACTCTACTAGCACAGCAATCGATACTGCAAAATAGCTTAATGACGTTGAAGAGTGAACAAACCTCATTATCAGGGAAAGAAAACCCTAAAACAACAAGAACCCGCTAACGACCTAACAAAGTCAGGTAATTAGCGGGTTTTCGCGTTATTAAAGGAGTATCCTGCATGCTTAATTTTCACAAAACTCGCTGCGAAATATCTATAGATTGATTTCTTTGCCTATTATTTAATTGTTCTTCGTATATCTCCCCGCGGATAATATTTGTAGATTTTGGCGCATCAATTCCCAGTCTTAAGTGACCGTCATCACTTTTGACGACCTTAACCATGATGTCTTTACCGATCATAACATATTCGCCAGGTTTTCGTCCTAATACCAGCATAATGCGTCACCTCACAATATAATCCATTTTGAGCCAATCCCTTAACATTCCTTATGCTTCAAACTTACTGTCTAAAGCTTTATCTGTACCTTTATCCGTACGCACCAGTTTCATTGCCTGAGACCATGTGTCGCGAAATTCCAGCAGGAATTTCTTGGCTTCTTCCAGGCGGCTCTTATCCTTTTTTATATTGCCCTGAACTAAGCAATGTAATATATATTCGTCGATTAATATCCATTTCTGTGATATTTCCTGCTTCATATCAGTTGCCAGCATCAATTCACGAACAATCTTCTGCGCTCGCATATTGGACGCGTGTGCCTTGTTTATATCTTTTTTCTCAATAGCTTGTATACTTTCTGTGACAAAACGGATAGCTCCGTTATATAGCATTAGCGTCAACTCTGCTGGTGATGCTGTCAAAACTTGTTGTCGCTTATAAGCATTGGCCATGTTTGCTGCATTCATAACCAGCCCCCCTGTCTTCCTGATAGTTCGATTCATATACCACAATCTTAGATATTACGGTAAGATTAGTTAGCCTTTTTTATTAAAGCGGCAGCCCGGCAACATAACCTTATAGGGAGTCACATACTGATTTCTGACTTGACGATGAATCCTGCTATTTTTTAATTCAGCAGCAATACAGGCTTTTTCCTCGATAGCCTGCTGCAACACTTGACGACTGCGTTCCAGTATTTCCCGCCGCTTACTGGCAGCTGCCTGCCGCAACGGTTCTATGCCTGGCGCACTTTTCCATGCGGGGTTACCTGCTATCTCCTCATTAACTGCTGCAAGTTCATCAATTAGTGCATTTCTTTCTCCCAGCACCCGCCTGATGCCTGTCATCTTGCGGTCAGGAATAAAACGGCATAGGGTTTCGGTTTTGGCAGCAATTTGTTCAAGAATTTGCAGCTTGCGCTGCAAACAACTACATGCTTCTTCTCCTTGCCCCATACTACCCACCTCCTAAGAAAGTTCTATGAGCTGCTTGTCAGTGATGATATGGCGGAAAGCTGTGAATTCATGGTACTTATGTATGTTTCTAAGGTTGTATATTTGTCGTACATCGTATCCTCATAGTCATCAATCCGGTCTTCTTCTTCTGAAATTTCATCTTCGTACTTTTCAATCAAAGAGGTTAGCGTGTTATCCGTTTCACTGGTGTCACCATCAATACCGGCTATTTCTAAAAGCGCTCCTTCACTGCCAGAACTAAAGGTACTTGTCGAGATATTCTGCTCCAGAATGTCAAAAAAACGATAGGCAATGCCTTCTTCCTCGTACCTGGTGTTCAGGTCAGTCGCGTTTATCGAATACAAAATTGAGTTATTGCCCAGTGACTTCCCGGAAACAGATGAAGTGGTAGCCGTGGAGGTAGCCGTCTGGGTAAACAGTTCCATAATAGCTTCCGGATCACTGGTAATAGCCGCGGTCAGGGTATCTTCATCAATCTCGAGCGTACCTTGGTCGCTATAATCGCTAGAGGTGGTTATACCAAGATCGGCAAGGGTAATCGACGAACCGGAAACAGAATCGTACAGCGCTGTCCGCAAATCGCTCAAAAGATCTTCCAATGTTGAGTCACTTTCCAATAACCCCACTTTGGCCTTTGCTTCCCAGGCAGTAATCTCGTCATCAGTCATATCTTCTTTTTCCTCGTCGGTAAGTGGTGGATAGTCCGAATCAGCATCCTCATCAATTGCATCGTTAATAGTCGCAATCAACTCGTTATACGCATCCGCAAAATTTGAGATCAGATCATAAATACTATCCGAATCTTGCGTTACCGTTACTGTGGCAGGGTCATCATTAGTGAAGGTAGTGGTAGATGTGACAGTAAATGCTGTCGTTGTGCCAGCCGTAACCGTTGTTGGTGCAGCTAGGGTGATCGCGTCGGTACCTGAACCGAACGTTGCTGAGCCATCGGTTGAACCAGTTACCGTCTCGGTCGAATTATCCGGATAGGTCAGTGTGATATCCCAGGTGACGCCGTCTGCATTCTGTGCTACGCTAACAGTATAGTCACCTGTCGATACACCTGATCCAGTAGTAATAGAACTATATCCTGCAGTATTGCTAGTAGAGCTGACTGTCGCAGAAGTTGTGGTAGTAGCAGTCCCCGTCAATGCAGTTGCGGTATAGGTCACGCCGTCAACGGTAACAGAGTTGGTGCTACGAGTCATTTTCACATCGTCAATCGTAATTATGGCATCTGTACCGTCTGTCTCAACATTCAATAATGTACTGACAAAGTTGCCTGTCGAGTCGGCCGCAGTCAATGTAGAGCCGGCACCGGTAGCGTCAGCCGTTAATGTCAGTTCACCGGTCAGCGAATCATAAGCTAGCGTAGCTCCTAAATCAGCACTGTTGATTGTGGAAATCATCGTCGCCAGCGTAGTACTTTTGTCAAACTCTGTGGTAGTGCCGTTGATCGTGATTGCGAACTGCCCGTCAGTATCAAATGTCAATGCGGTATTTAACTGCGTGGAAATTACCGCTAATGTATCAGAGGTGTCCAAGCGGTTGGAAAGGACGGGATCAGAACCGAAGAGCTCACTTAAGCCTGAATCAGTAGTACTGGTAGCACTAATGGTAATGGCTTGTACACCTGAATCATCCTGGGCGGTGATTTCCAAATAGCCGCTGGAATTGGTGCTAACTGTAACCTTAGTTGTTGAACCGACTGCGTCATCAATCGCAGTTTGCAGTGAATCAACGCCAGTTACACTATCCAAATCGACCGTATAGTCGGTACCATCAAGAGTAATGACAAAGCTTTCGTCGGTCAGGCTGGAATAAGTGGCGGCCGCTGAACCCTGCACCTCTTTGGAAACACTGGCGCTGCTGGAGTAAGTGGCCTCTGTAGCCAGCTGACTGACAGAGACAGTGTGGCTGCCAGCTGACGCAGTACTAGCTGCCGACACCGTAACGACATCATCATCGCTGGTGGCAGCATACTGTAAAAAATTACTGGCTTTCATGATACTGCTGGACCCAGTCGTACTAAAATAGGTATCTGCAAAATCTGTCACATCAGTAATAATACTCTGGTATGCTTCCTGCTTCCATTCTGCGGTTTGTACCTTTTGTTCCAATTTATTTAACTTTTTTGCCTTTTCCGCCGATACCAGGCTTTCAACAATGCCATCTACATCAATACCGGAAGCCAAACCGGTAATCCGGGTTACTCCATTAACCGTACTTGTGGTTATGCTACTGCTTGAAGACATGTACGCCGCCTCCCTTCATCTTAATTAGGCAATATAATCAATCAGCGACTTGGAGATTACCTTCGCACCGATGGCAAGAGCTGCTTCATATGTATACTCGGCGCTGGTTAATTCTGTAGTCGCTGTCGCCGTATCAATATTCTCATTGTCGGTCATAAGATCACTATAGGCTGTATCGGCATCGCCAAGATCGGAAATTATTGTGGTTACATTTTCCATGCTGGCACCTAACGTACCTTGCGCATCTGTTACCCGATCAAGAGCATCGCCCAACTCATCAATTAAGTCGCTTATATCAAGCGTATTTGTGGTAATTGTCACAGCGCCGGACGAGTCTATTGTAGCAGACTTATAGGTGGTATCACCATTCAGTGCGAGCAGTAGTTTTTCAACCGTATCAAAAAGATTGTCGGTACCTTCACCGGTAACGTCCTGGCCTTCAATATTTACGGTAACTTCAGAGCTAAAACCGACATTGTAGGTAATATCCTGATCTGAATCAGCAACAACCGCTGCTAAAACATCGGAAGTATTCTCTGCTAAGGACGCTGCAGCTGTTAACGTATTCGAACCACCATAAGTAGTAACTGCCGCCGCTAACGTATCGGAAGTAGCTTCCGCCGACTCTGCCGCTTCCGAAACGGTTGTCGTGCTACCATAAGTAGTAATGGCCGCCGTTAAGGTATTGTAAGAAGCTAACGTCGAAGTAGTAGTAGAACTGGTAGGATCAGCGGCGTACGCAGTCTCATATTCACTATACACTGCCGCTGCCGCTGCCGTTAAGGTATAAGACCCATACGTAGTAACCTCTGCCGCTATGGTGTCAGAAGTTGACAATGCATCGGCGGCCGCGGTGGCTAAGGTGGTAGTGCCACCATAAGTAGTAATAGCTGTTGTCAATGTGTCAGCCGTATTCTCCGCATCAGCCGCTGCATCTGCTAAATTGGTAGTACCGCCATAAGTGGAAACAGCCTCCTGCAATGTATTGTAAGTAGCTAGCGTCGAGGCTACCTTAGCTGCTAAAACAATATCAGAAGAATCAGCAGCGGCTGCAGTCTGTGCAGTAGTGTAAGCCGTATAGGCATCCTCAGCCGCTTCAGTTAAGGAATTGTAGATCTTGCTGGTACTGCTGCTGGTACTGGCGGTAATAAACGACTTGATATCATCATCTGATACTTCTGAAGATATTACTCCACCCAAACTCAAATATTGGCCTTTAAAAGTCACAGTATCACCAATATCGGTAGTCACTACTTCATAAGGTTCCTCGCTGGTACTATAACCGCCAAAAACATAACTGCCGGATTCATCCGCATTCATGTACGTAACAATATTTTGCAGATACGTTTCGGCCTCTGTCGCGTAATTTTCCAGATCGTCAGTAGTAACTGTGTTAGAAGATGCCGCAGTGGCTAGTTCCTTCAGCGATGTAACCGCTTTGTTTAATGATGATAACGCATTATCTGTAGTCGTCTGCCAAGCGTCAGCGAGATTAGCGTTATCTTGATATTGTTCTATTTGGGCAACATAACTGCGATAGGTTACCGCCCGCGTAGCCACCGTCGGGTCATCAGAAGCCAATTGAATTTTCATATTGGAGGACACCGCTTCATTCGCTGCTGCCAGCCGGACAGCGGCAGCACTAATATTCCGCAAAGTATTCGCAGCAATCATCCCATTTGTTATCCTATACATAAAAAGCCCCTCCTTTCTAATCGTCTACCATAGCAAGGGTAGTATCATACAATTCATTCCAGGCACTCACCATAGAAGCCGACGCCGCATAAGCCGACTGATAGGTAGTCAAGTTAACCGTTTCCTCGTCGCTGGAAACCCCGGACACGGAAGTCCGGCTGGTGTTGATATAGGTTGCGGTCGCGCTTTTGCTGGAATAGCTAGATGCGGCAGAAGCGCTGTCGCCCGCAACAGTGGCAACAATCACATTATACATTTCAGTAGCTGTGGAGTTACCGGAAATATTGACATCAGAACAGATGTCAATAATATCGTCAAGAACATCCGCATTGCTTTCATCGCCGGCAGTGGAGGAGGCGGCAATCTTGTTGGTATCGTCCTGAATATCCTTGGATACAGAGATAGTAGCAGCCGTAATATTACTGTAGGCATCCTCCAGGTCTGAGCCACTATTCACAAACTCTTCTGATGATAAACCGTCATAGGTAAAGAAACGAATACCGGTGGTTTCATCACTGTCAATACCTACCCCGTCGGCATGACCGCTATAGGTAGTAGTTTCTGAGTCGGAAGTAACAGTAACCCCTTCATTGAAGGCCTGCGCAAATGTCTGCGCAAATTCATCCAACTGGTTCATATAATAGACAATACCTTTACTATCGGATGTGCTGCCATCACGCATCTGCAGGTACCCGGTGAGCGCTCCGGAATCACCGCTATCAAAGTCATCGCCACTTTCGGCCCAGCGGATGCCGTACATGCCATCCGCATCACTGCTGGAATCGGTGACGGTATAGCACTCCAGCTCATTAGCCTCGTCACCTTTTACCAGCGTAACTCCGTCCACGGTGATTGTATATGAGCTGTCATCGGCTTCCGTTACGTCAATGCCAACCAGACTGGAAAGTTCATCAACAAGTAAATCTCGTGAATCTTCCAACTCATTCGTAGAAGCGCCGGACGCTGAAGCTGTGGAAATCTGGCTGTTCAGTTCGGCAATTTGCGAAGCATAGGAATTGATTTCTTCGACGGCTGTATACACTTCGGTGTTAAGATCGCTGCGTATTGATTCCAAATCTTCCGCAGCGGTATTAAGAGTATCGCAGAAACTTTCAGCATCAGACAACACTATAGCTCTGACTGATGTATCTGTCGGGTCGTCAGCCAGCGTTTCCAATTCTGCTTCCAGACTATCCAGCTTCGAAGAAATATCACTGGTCTCCGTAGTACCGAAAACCTCCTCAATTTGTTCCATGTATGTAGAATCAACTTCCAGTTCACTTGCTGCGCTATTTTCCTGCCAATATTTTTGATTAAGGCGAAAACTGTTCACCCTGTCAACAGAAGTTACCTCTACCCCCGAACCAACTAAACTGCTGCTGTAAACCGCAGCCGGACCAATAGATGACTGACTTACCACTTGCCGAGAGTAGCCGTCTGTATCAATATTGCTCATATTATTTGTGGTCACTGTCAGTCCGACCTGAGCAGCACTTAATCCCCGGTTGGCAATACTAAGTCCCGCAAAAGTTGAAGCCATTTCACTCCCCCCTTATATAATTAAACTGCATCGATCAATCCAGCTATCATGCTATCAATCGTGCTCATAACCTTCGCACTGGCGGCATAGGCTGTTTGAAACTTGATCATATTTGACATTTCCTCATCAATGGAAATAGCAGAAACAGCCTGTCGCTGGTAGTCTAACTGTGAGACCAGGGCGGCCTGTGTTTCATAGTCGCTTGACGCTGTATCGCCTTCAGTCCCTAGCCAGGTAGTCAACGCTGTATAGAAGTCGATAATATCAAGCGCTGAGTCTTCGCTCTCATAGCAGGAGGTATCGCTTTCAAGATCGTAAATCGCATCCGCGATACTATAATCACCATCTTCCCCGCTGGAAGAAGTAACTACTTTGTCCGGATCACTCAGCTCCGGATTGACCTGAATATTGGTGATACTTAGCGGCTCGCTGGAATCAATAGTCGTAAAAAAGTCCAGACCGGCATCCCCATTAAGGTCAACCCCCGAAGTGCACAGGGAATTGATTTCTGTTGCCAGCGTAGTAATCAAATCATTGATCGCCTGCCGCATAGTACTGATAGAACTGGTTGCGTCGGTTGAAAAACTATAAGGAAGGTCGCTTGTATCAATGGATTCGTAGCCGGTTTGATCGGCGTCTTCCAAATAAGCCCCAATGCTCCCGCTGGTAATATCAGCTTCATTGTCAGAATCGGAATCAGCCCATACCACCTTCAGTGGGTCATCGGTTGTTCCAGTGCCTTCGACAGTCAGCGTATTCGTGCTGTCGCCCTCGACCAGCGTCTCGCCATCAATCGTAACAGTTACCGACCCATTGGATTCTTCGCTAACCGTTATATTTGCCAAAGACGACATCTCATCCAGCAAGGCGTCACGCTGGTCCCGCAGGTAACTGGCTTCGCCGCCGCCTGCCTCTGCCAGCGTAATTTGCGCATTTAACTCTGCCACCTGCCCGGCATAATCATTCAGGCTGTCTACACCATCCTGTACCCCGGTCACAGCATCTGCCTGCAGTTGCTGTAAATCCTCATCAATAGAAACTAACTTGCTAAGCAAGTCAGTCGCGGCTGTTACAACAGCCGTACGATCAGTTTCGCTAGATGAAGTTGTCGACGTACACAGAGTTTCCCAGGCAGAGAAAAAATCAGTAATTGACGCCTCCAAACCATCGGTGGTAGTGGTATTTCCATCGTCGTCAGTAGTAGTTGTGCTATATTCGCTCAAAAGTGTATCCATGTATTCCAGATTGCCGCTTTTTACCGCCAAATAAGTGGAATCGGCATTCTCCGTCCGGTAGGTGCTGTCAAGATAGATATCGCGTGAACGTGTAATGGTTTCCACGGTAACACCATTTACTGAAGTTGTCCCGTCTGACTGGGTAGTAGATGAATCCGCGCTAGTCAATTGCACCTTAGAGGCGCCGGTTGTATCCACATTGGCAAGATTTGTGCTTGTTGTTGTCAGAGCGGCCTGGTTCGTATACATTCCCGAATAAGCGACGCTATAGGTGCCAAAAGTTGACATATTGTACCTCCTGCCTTCACTAACCGATTATACCGGCCGCGTTGCACATATTCTAACAGCCGGTAGATCATCCGGTTAGTTTATTTGCGTTAACCTACCATATTGATAAGCGACTGAATCATCTCATCGGAAGCGGAAATAATTTTAGAATTAGCCTGATAGGACCGCTGACTGACCAGCATCGCACTAAACTGTTCTGCCAAATCGACATTAGACAATTCCAGTGCATAGGAGGTCATCGCACCTGTGCCGCCTTCACCTGCAACAACATAGTTGAGGTCACCTGAACTGAGGCTTTCTGTATAGAGATTGTCCCCGGATTTCGTCAAGCCTTCCGCATTAGTAAATGTAGCCAAGGCGATTTGCCCGATTGAGATTGTTTCTCCATTATCGTAGGTGCAATTAATAGTACCATCAGAAGAAATGCTATAACTTTCTGCTGTACCCGCCGCATATCCGTCAGTATCATCAGTCAGTGAGTCGGTGGCATTGGAGGTTGTAAGATCTGTAAAGTCGAGATCGATGGTAATATCATCCGTACCGGCAGATGTCGGCGTTGTTACTGTAATAGTTGTACTATCAGCGAAAGTATAGGAAGTTGAGTCAACTGTAAAGGTTGTTGTGCCAGCTTGAATACTATCTGGTGCCGTCAAGGTGATTGTGCCAGCCGTTGTAGTAAATGTACCTGACCCGTCTTTCGAACCAGTTACCGTTTTGGTTGTTCCGTCCGGATAAGCGAGAGTAATGTCCCAGGTTGAACCATCAGAATTCTGCGCTACAGTAATGGTATAATCACCCTCTGCCGAACCGGTTCCAATAGCAACATTGGAATACGCATAACCCGCGTCAGCAACTGCTGCCGTCCGCGTAGTGGTCGAGGTGGTCGTAATCGTCGTCGAACCTGTCGAAAATGAAGTAGGAGCAGTCAAGGTAATCGTTCCGCCTGTTGACAGCGTGATTGTACCTGAGCCATCAGTTGAGTTAGCTGTTGAACCCAGAGAAGTAGTGCCATCACTAGCATATATAGTAATGTCATAACCACTACCAGTTGCTGCAGTCGTCGTTTTAATAACATAACTAGCAGCCGCAACATCAGAACTCGGAGTTATATTCGAAGTGGCGTAACCTGCGGTGTTGCTAGTAGAACTGGCTGTCGCAGCAGTGGTGGTGCTACCTGTCACCGTAAAAGTACTAGTTCCTGTTGAAATCGTTGTTGGCGCTTTGATAGTAATCGCAGATGTACCGCTACCAAATGTAGCCGCGCCAGTTGTAGAGGAAACCGATGAAGTCGTTCCGTCCGGATAAGTCAGCGTAACTGTATAAGCTCCACTTGTACCTGTTACCGCGACAGAGTAAGTACCAGTTGCTACGGCCGTTCCCACTGAAATATTCGAACTGGCATAACCAGCAGTATCCTCAACTGCTGCCGAAAGACTGGTGGTAGAAGTAACCAAATTGCCGTCTGCATCAAAAGCAAGATACCCGCTGGAAGGGCTTATCGTTGTATCATCAGCGCTAAGTTCATAATACCAGGTAGTTATATTACCCTCGACAGCACATTTCTTCATACTGACTGTAACATCATAGTCGTTACCTTGCGAATCATACACCGTAATTTCGGTTGTCGCGTCATAATCCAGATCAGTTGTATCGCCGATCGTGGTTAGTCCGGTGGCAGTATCCGCCACATCATCATCACTGTCAAGATTTCCTGAAATGGCGGAAGCAGTGGTAACTTCCGGAGTCAGTGTATACTTATTTCCGGCGTAAGAATCACTATAAAGATTAATAGCTTCCGGTTCACTGCTAGTCGTGTAAACTATGTTACCGTCTGCATCAGTCGTATAATCTTCCCACCCACAAACGATATAACCATCAATTGTCAGGTTGCCATCATCGTCAACGCTCATACTGCCATCTCTGGTATACGCATACTCATCGGTGCCTGTCTGGACAACATAATAACCGCTACCAGTAAGCGCCACATCAGTCCAGTTGCTGGTTGTCGAGGTGCTGCCTACCGTCGTATCGGTATTGGTACTAGCAACACTGACACCAAGTCCAACCTGCGCGGCATTGGTGCTGCCGATAGTCGCTGTACCTGAAGTAGCAGCACTAATTGTCTGACTCAATATATCACTAAACGTAACCGTCTGTGATTTGTAGCCTGTAGTATTAACATTGGCAATATTATTTGCGATTACATCAAGGGCCGTCTGTTCACTTTTAAGCCCTGAAACCGCGGTAGACATTGAGACCATTAAAGCCATAAGAAAAACCTCCTAATTTACTATTTCAAAATACTATTTCATCAGTCGTTCAGAAATAGCAATAACCTCCCTGGTTGGGTCCGGTTAAAAGTAATACTTACTCTGTTAATACTTTTATACTAGGTTGAAGATGTAGTAGTGGAGTCAGTTCCCACCTTCGTAATAGAACTATAGTCTACCGTTGTGCCGCCAACATTGACATACGTGTTGCTGCCGGAAACTGTTACCGATAATACTGTCCCTGAGCCGGTAACAGTGCTGCCTGACGTATCAGTAGTAGAATACGCTACCGTTTCTCCAATCAGACTAAATGCTGAAGAATTAGTTACCGAAGTGCTGATATCTGATAACGCCGATAATGAACTAATTTGGGCCAACTGAGACACATATTCGGTGCCGCTGACCGGATCATCAGGATCCTGGTATTTCAATTCTGTAGCCAATATTTGGACAAATTCATCAAAATCCAAACTAGTCGTAGAATCGGTACTAGAGGTGGTTGATGCAGTTGACGTCGTGGATGTAATTGCAGATGTACTCATATTCCCTTTTCCTCCCTATTTTCGATAAATATTCTATTTCTATGGTCAGTATCGCAAACATATATTTATTTTTTGTTAAGAAAAGAAGATAAAGAAAATATTGAGCACTTATTTGTAAGAATTTCTTCAATGTAAAAAGGTGCTGCCTCAAAAATTTTTGAGACAGCACCTTCAGCATACAGTCAAACTAATTGTCACCCAAAGTAAATTCTGATATTTTCGCACCACGAATACGGTCATTCATAACGTAATGCTTCGATAGGATCCAGCAATGCTGCTTTTCTGGCTGGATAGATACCGAAAAACAAACCAACTGCAACCGATACTCCAAAAGGCACCAGAATCGATATCGCTGATAATACCGTTTTCAAACTACCAAAAGTCGAAATAGCAAATGCCGCCGAAACTCCCAGGGCAATGCCAAAAATGCCGCCAAGCACACCAATAACCACCGATTCTATCAGAAACTGCAGCATAATATCGCGATATGTCGCGCCTAATGCTTTTCTTATGCCGATTTCCCTGGTTCGTTCAGTCACCGACACCATCATGATGTTCATAATACCGATACCACCAACCAGTAGTGATATGGCCCCAATACAGCCGAGAAATAGGGTAATAGTTCCTGTCGTTTCAGTCATCATCGCCATGATACTGGTTAAATTGCGCACAGTAAAATCATCTTCCTTAGTACCGCTGATCTTGTGCCGCTGCCGTAACAAACTGGTGATTTGTTCCTGCGCCTGGTCCATTCCTTCCAGCTTCGTAACTTGAATACTAATCGAATTAAGATAGGTAATGCCCAGCAAGCGTTCTTGCGCCGTTGTTAGCGGCACCAGAACGATGTCATCCTGATCTTGCCCCATTGTTGATTGCCCTTTGCTATCCAGGATACCAATAATCTGATAAGGAGTATTGTTGATACGGATATTTTGTCCGGTCGGATTCAGCTCCCCAAATAAATTTTCGGCAACAGTGGCCCCCAGAACGGCCACCCGATTACGCGAATTGATATCCTGCTGAGAAACGAAACTGCCGCTGCCCACTGTCAGGCTTTTAATGGCCATATATTCGGGCGTAATTCCATATACGGTCGTTGTCCAGTTTTGATTTCCGGCAATGACTTGGTATTGCTTGCTAACGGCAGGTGCTACATAATCGATACCTTGCACCATTTTTTTTATATACTCCGCATCTTCCAGCGATAAAGTTATGCTGCTGCCGGAAGCCGAGCGTACCCCCTGGGAAGAGGCCGCTCCCGGACTCACGATTAACATATTGCTGCCGAGACTGGCAATAGAATTTTGCACCTTATCCCGAACGCCCATCCCAATGGATACCATCGAGATAACCGCGCCTACGCCGATAATGATACCCAGCATCGTTAAAATAGAACGAAGCTTATTAGCCAGCAAAGCTCGCAAGGCAATCGCAATGCTTTCTTTTAACATGCACTTTGCTCCTTTATCTCATCACTTAGAATCAATCCATCACGTACTGTGATAACGCGTTTCGCATATTGAGCAATGTCCGGCTCGTGAGTAACCAGAATGATGGTTTTCCCCTGTTCATTTAAATTGCCAAATATCCGCATGATGTCAACACTGGACCGGCTGTCAAGATTCCCTGTAGGTTCATCAGCCATAATAATACTGGGATCATTGATCAGTGCTCTGGCAATTGCCACACGTTGGCGCTGACCGCCCGACAATTCGTTAGGCATATGCTGTTTACGCGCAGACAAGCCAACAGAGTCCAGGATTGCAGCTGCTCTGTTCAGCCGTTCCTTCTCTGCTACTCTAGCATAGACTAAGGGTAATGCAACATTTTCCCAAGCCGATACCCGTGATAATAGATTGAAATTTTGAAATACAAACCCAATACGCTTATTGCGTGTTTTCGCTAACTCATCATCATTCATAGTTGCAACTTCCTGATCCGCGAGCAAATAAGATCCACTGCTGGGGCGGTCAAGACATCCCAGGATATTCATCATGGTCGACTTACCCGAGCCTGATGGCCCCATAATGGCAACAAATTCTCCGGTTTCTATTGTTAGTGAAATTCCGGCAAGTGCTGCTACTGTTTCTTCACCAATTTTATAGCATTTTGTAATTTCTTTCAGCATAATCCCCATGATCACTCAACTCCTTCTCCCTCTACATGGGTGGCGGACCATTATCTTTTTGCGTAGAAGAACTTTGGGTTTGTGATTTCGTATAAGAAATTATTAATTTGTCATTATCCTGCAACCCACTGATAATTTCAACTTTATCACTGCTTGTCAGACCGACCTCAACCGGAACATTTTCACTTTTTCCGTTATCGCGCAATACCATTACATATTGCCCACTGGTGCTGGTTTTTAATGCCGCCAATGGAATTAACAACGTATTGTCTTTCTCATCAATTTTGATATTGACTCTTGCCGTCATTTCTGTCTTTAGCAAATTTCCGGGATCTTCAACATTGAGTGTTACATAATAATATATAACACTACTAGAGGAAGAAGATGAGGAGGACGATGAGGAGGATGTAGAAGATGTAGATGTAGAAGATGTACTTGTGGTACTTGTCGAGATTTCTCCTATTTTACTAACACTGCCTGTAAAAGTCTGATTTTGATAGGCATCCACAGTAAAGGTTGCCGCTTGACCGATTTTAATCTTGCCAATATCTGTTTCATCTACCTTTACCTTTACCTTTTTGCGCGAAACATCACCAATCATCATAACAACCGTTGGATCACTGACGCCTGCAGTCACCAGAGTTCCTACCGCTACCGGTTCTCCCAGAACAACGCCATCCATGGGTGAAACCAGTACAGTT
The DNA here is from genome assembly GCF_002257705.1 of Sporomusa silvacetica DSM 10669. Taxonomy (GTDB): domain Bacteria; phylum Bacillota; class Negativicutes; order Sporomusales; family Sporomusaceae; genus Sporomusa; species Sporomusa silvacetica. Next base: position 94,452 of record NZ_LSLK01000088.1, on the reverse strand, counting down.
TTTTCCACATCTGACTTGGCCGCTTCATAACTAGCTACAGCCGTCTGATAGTTAAGCTGCGCATTCTCAAGATCTGCATCGGATTTTGCACCAATAGAATGTAAATATTGATACCGTTTATATATTGCGCCATAATTATCCATTGAATATTTGGCTTTCTGCATTGTTGTTTCATAGGATTTAGCATCTAAAATCGCCAGAACTTGACCGGTTTTTACATAATCATTTTCTTTGACTTTAATTTCCTTGATCAACGCTGTAACCTGTGCCGAAATATCTACTGCATCAATTGGCTTGACAGTTCCAGTTGCTGATACGCTAGAGATAATTTTACCTCTGGTTGCTGTCACCGTTTCCTGATTAGCCGACGCCTTAGCTTGTTGTGCTTGATTGTAGTACCAGACCCCGCCGGCAATCCCCAGCAAAACGACAATACTTGCCGCCAAAATTTTTTTATTTATTTTTTCCCACATGTTACTGCCTCCTAGTCCATTCCCATGGCATTTTCTAATTTTGCCTTATATGTCACATAATCGTATTGGGCGGTAATATAGTTGTTCTTTGCTGTCGTTAATGCCAATTGGGCATCAATCACATCAAGAATGACTCCTTCCCCTACCCGATATTTCGCCTCAGCAATAAAATAATCTTCATCTGCCTTATGTACGGCAAATTTCGTTGTCTCAATCCGCTTTTCGGCTTCCCTCACTCCCAGATAATATTCTTTTACAGCAAGCTCCACTGAATCCTCCTGCGCTGTCAACTCCAACCGGGCGGTATCAACTGCACTTAGCGCTTTTTTGACCTTGGCATTGGTAACCTGACTATCAAATAAATTCCAACTGGTTGTTACTCCAACATAGATTTCCTTATTATCATCCTCAGGTAAAACGCTGCTACTCCAGCCGGTTGCCGCCGTAAGCGACACCGCTGGTTTTTTATCGGCTTTAGTAACATCCACAGTTTTCTCTGCCTCATCAATAGCAAGCTGATACTTTCTTACATCCGGACGCTGCTCTTTGGCCACAGCCACACATTCATCCATTGTCTGCTTGAAGGGAACATATTGGAAATCCTCAACAAACTCAATCGCTTCGGAACTTTTCCAGCGAATCATGTTTTTGAAAGCATTAACCGCAACTTCATAAGAATTTTTGGCCTTAATCAACGTTTGCTGCGCATCTGCCAGCTCTACTTCTGATCGCAATACATCTGACTTCGCAACATTGCCAGCACTATACTGGGCTTGGACATCATTAAGATGCGCTACATAATTATCAACCGTTTCCTGATCAACAGCCTGCGTTTTGCGGGCTTCAATCACATCATAGTAGGCAGACAAGGTGTTTAATTTCACATCCTGCCTGGTTTTTAGCAGACTGAGACCGGCTATTGTCACATCTGTTTTAGCAATCGCGATGTTGCCTTCATTCTTGCCGCCAGAGTATAAAGGCAACGACAACGTAATGGCGCTAGTACTACTGTTTGCCGGATAATTGATCCGTTTAAGATAAAAAGTATTAGAAGCATCAATCGATATTCCCTTGCTGCCTTGTGTACTCTGTAATGCATATTCTGCTTGTTTTTCACTATTTATGGCTTTCTTTATATCCAGGTGGTTTTCCAGTGCCATAGTTACTGCTTGTTCCACGGTCAGAGGTGTGGCAAAACCTATCGTGGTCTGAGCCAGCAAACATAGCCCTAAAATACCTGCCTGTCTTACATATTGTCCTACCAAATTCAAGTCCCCCTTATCATGCTACAGCTGTTCTCATACTATTTTTACTATCTTAGTAACATTGTTATGATAACATACCAATGTTACTAAATTGTTACAGCAATATAGGATTTTCATTCTGATTAATTCATATTAAAATAAAAGGGTACTATTCTCCAATCGACAATAAACATCAAAGGAGATCACCTTATGGCTAAAACTGTCTTACTAGTTGATGATGAGCTGCGAATGAGAAAGCTTGTTGCCGATTTCCTGCTACGCGAAGGCTATCACATTCTTGAAGCTGCCAACGGCCAAATGGCCTTACACCTCTTGTCTGTAGAAAAGATAGACCTGGTCATCCTTGATGTCATGATGCCAGAACGCAATGGCTGGACAGTCTGCCAGGCGATTCGCAAAAACGGCACAATCCCGGTTATCATGCTTACCGCCAAAAGCGAAGAAGCCGACCAGCTTTACGCTTTTGAAATAGGGGCCGACGAGTATGTTACCAAGCCCTTTAGCCCCAAGGTTCTGACAGCGCGGGTAAATGCCTTATTCCGGCGCATGGAGCAAGAAAAAGACAAAACCGCCTTATGTGGCGGTCTGGTTATTGACACAGCTGCCCGTCAGGTATTTCTTGACGAACAGCTGTTGGACTTGAGTCCCAAAGAATATGAACTTCTTAATTATTTGGCCGAAAACACAGGCAATGCACTGAGCCGCCCACAAATCCTTGATCACGTATGGACGTACGACTATCTGGGTGAGCTGCGCACGGTAGATACCCACATTAACCGGCTTAGAACCAAGCTTGGTGCTAAGAGCACCCTGATTCATACCATCAGAGGCTATGGCTACCGCTTTGAGGCGGAAAAATGACAGCATCAATTCGCACAAAACTCTTTCTTAGTCTCAGCGGCTTTGTCCTGTTGTTTGTATTACTATCGCTGGCTTCCCTGGGATTTGGCCTGGAAAAATTCTATACTTGGCAAAAAAAAGCACTCCTCATAACCACCAGTCACACCATCGACCAGCTATACCAGGGATCCCCTGAAAAATTATCCCTGGAGCTGGAGCGATCAGCCAATACCCTGGGAGCCCACATTATTATCTTCACTCCGGAAGGCAGCATCAAATACAGCTCTGTTAGCCATATTTTGAACAAGCAGCCACCTGAACCCGCTACAACTTCGCCTACCAGTCAATTCCGAATCCCGCCTAATTCGATGCAGCTAATCAAAAGCAGCCAAATCATTGATAGTCAAACAGTACTTGAGATGCAGCTTGACCAAATGTTGAAAATTGATTTTATGGTTCTAGAAAGACAGCTAATGAACGGTGATATCCTAATTATCAGACAGCCGCTGGCCCCTATGTCTGAGAGCGCTATTGCCGCGGCTCAGTTTATGTCTTTAACTGGCTTCCTAACCCTATTAGCCGGTTGCGTCTGGGCCTTCTTATTTTCCAAACGCTTTACCCAGCCCATCCTTGACCTCAAACAAATCGCCCAAAACATGGCACGTCTGGACTTTTCCCAAAAATGCCGGGTAAACCAGGATGATGAGCTTGGTGAACTTGGCAACAACATCAACCACTTATCAGACCAACTGGACACTGCCATCTCGGCCCTTAACCAAAAAAATCAACAATTATTGGCTGATATGGAAAAAGAACGGGCTTTAGATAAAATGCGCAAATCTTTTGTGTCCAATGTTTCCCATGAGCTAAAAACACCGCTCTCGCTGCTATTAGGCTACGCCGAAGGACTAAAAGAGAATGTCGCCCGCGATGAGGAGAGTAAAGATTTCTATTGCTCGGTAATTATTGACGAGGCGGAAAAAATGGATAAACTGGTCAAAGATTTGCTCAACCTCTCACAACTGGAATCAGGCTTATTTGAACTGAAACGGACTGATTTTGTCCTGCTGCCATTACTGCAGGATATTGCGAAAAAATATATGTCGGTTCTCAAAGAAAAAAGTATTTCCCTGGAAATAAATGTACTAACCAGTCCTAAAGTCAACGGCGACCCCCGGCGCATTGAACAGGTGTTGCTTAACCTTTTCACTAATGCCCTCACCCATGTTCAAGGAGAAAAGCGTATCAAGCTTTGGCTTGAGGATGCTGAGAATAGAATCAGAGTCTGTATCTATAACTCTGGGCAGCCAATCCCTACTGACAGCCTGGAGAAAATATGGACAAGCTTCTATAAAATCGATGAAGCCCGCACCCGGGAATTCGGCAGGTACGGGCTAGGTCTATCGATTGTACGCGCAATTCAGGAACAGCACGGGAATGGGTATGGAGTGAAAAACGTGTTCGATGGTGTTATATTTTGGTTTGACCTGAATAAAGCTGAAAAAGCATCCTAGGGTTACCTTTCACCAACTGAGAAATTTTTTTGGTATATTGAGGGATAATATGGCTATACTACTCCTGTATTACAACTAAAGCGAGGTGAAAAGCGATGTCTTTACCTGGTGTAAAATGCAAGGTCTCAGACTGCAGGTACTGGAAATCTGGTGAACAATGTGACGCTTCTGCTATTGAGGTTAACGTTGATGGCGGCAGCACAAGTGCCCGGCAAAGTGAGCAAACCAACTGTCATACCTTTGAGTCTAAGAATTCCTAATTAATATAGGCTCTACGTAATAAGCCGTCCATGAATGAAATGGACGGCTTATTTACTATTATTCACTTTCTACCCTTTATTATTATTGTAGTCTCTATCATTAAAATAGTTTAGCCACGAGGAAGTACGGTGCAGTTCCCAATTACAGGGTGGCATATACTTGGCTTTCATACGCTCTTCTTTGCCGCACCCTTTGAAACCTTCATACATTTTTACATAAATACACTTCTGTTGTTCAGGATAAACCTCACACCACCCATCGCGGCTGCCGCCGCAAGCACCATTGCGCTGTTGCTTGGGACACTGCGACATTGGACAAATAAAACCGAGCTCGTGCATGGCACAATCACCACAGAACCGGCATTCATTTGTCATTGTCTTGGTGGTGTATTCAGCAATAGTAAATGGCTTTTTCAGGCAGGAGTTATCAATAAATTTCGCAACTGCTTTGTTTAGCGGGTAAAGCGGTGCCTTATGGTCAAATGCCACCCCATGGACCAAGTCCATTACCGACTGCTTTAATGAGGAATGGCCCGAACCGGTCTGCCTACGGTCAAAGGGTTGGCAAGTATTGAGTCCTGTTGTTACATCTTTTTCAAAAAAATAAAAACCGTCAGCCTGCGGATAGTCAAAATCGGCTACTGCAATATCCTGCCAGTTACTACTTTGTTCCTCACCTTTTTCCATAATATATTGCACATCGGCATAGCTAAGACCATGACCACCAATATTTACGCCATCATAACGTAATCCCTTAAGTACTGCATACAATTTGGCTGCCCTGAGCAATTGCTGTTCTTTTTTATTTGCAGCATCTGCCTGCTCTGCTTCCAGTTTTTTCACCAATTTATCTGTTACCACACAGCCAGGAATCAGATTCTTATTCATCAGTTTAGCCACAGGTACAGACAGCACATAGATATTCCCAATAAGTGGCACGTTGAATTGATTACTATCGGCATACTTGCGCAACTCATCAAACTTTCTGGCATCATAACCCAGTTGGGTAATAATAAACCTGGCACCATTCGCTATTTTTTTATGCAGCTTGTAATATTGAGCCATAGTTTCTGCTTCGGTAGCTTTAAACGGTGAAACAACAGCCCCAGCAAAAAAGTGAGTAGCAGGGAGGTTAGTGTAGGCACCTTCATTCATTTTCGTAATCATGCGGAGAGCATGGACTGCATCAAAATCGAAAACCGGCTTAGCCAGACCAGCATATCCTTCTGTGGGATAATCCCCAGTCATAACCAATAAGTTGTGAATATCGGCCCTACCCAACGCATATAGTTCGCTCTCCAGGGCGTTTCTGTTTTTATCTTTACTGGTAAAATGGACAAGCGGGTCAATACCCAGCCGTTTGGCTTCCACAGCCATGGAGTACGGCAAAATAGCTGCTTTACCACCAGGATTATCTGTAATCGTAATGGCATTTATTTTGGGGTCCTTAGCCGCCAACTCAGCCATTTTCAGCAGATGCTCCTGAGCCTTTTCCCGCATACCCCGTCCAGGAACTAGTTCCCAGGTTATCGACAGCTGTTCAGGGTCAGCCAACGCTTCACTAAAAGAACATTTTGGGGACATCGTATACTCCTCCTTTGCCACAAAACTTTTGACCCTATGTTTTTATAGTTTTTACCACTTTCCTTATCATAACTTATATTCTTTGCTTAGTATACCGCTTTTGCCACCTTAACACTCTTTGTCCTGATTGAACTACACCGAGGGACCACATTTTTGTTTACGCAGAAACAAAAATGTGGTATTGTTATATTGTTTCTGTGGAAACAAAGGAGGAATGTATGTGGATAATGCAATAAAAATTATCAGATCACTTACACGAATACAAGAACGTTCCACTATTTTTGAGCATCATCGAGAAGAGATTTTTGCGGGGATTAATTTAGCGGAAGCACATTGCATTGATAAGATCGGTTCGATGGACTATGCCAATGTCACGAAAGTAGCGGCTGAAATGGGTATGACACGAGGAGCCATAAGTAAAATCAGTAAAAAATTGCTAAACAAAAAATTAATTGACAGCTATCAAAAACCAGAAAATAATAAAGAGATTTATTTCTGCCTGACAGAGCAAGGGCAGAACGTATATATCGAACATAAAAAGTGTCATAATCAAGCGATGCAAGAAAAATTAGCTCTTTTGTCAACCTATAGTGAATATGAACAGTCTATTATCTTACGGTTTTTGAGCGATATAAACCAGAAGTATGATAAAAAACTAAATGAAGAAATATAAATAGGATACATAAGAGGAGGATATGGAATTGAATCAAAAATATGTATATGTAGTAGCAGTAGGTCATTTTTTCTGCGATATTGGCATGGGGGCATTGCCCGCTATTTTGCCGTTTTTTATTTTACAGTATGGTATGGATTATCAAGCTGTAGCGGGTTTGATGTTTGCATCCTGCTTTTTATCTTCTGTTGTACAGCCTACCTTTGGCTGGCTGGCAGATCGTACGTCAAAAACATGGCTTATGCCGCTGGGAATTTTTTTAGGTGGTGCAGCAATGGGGTTGGCAGGACTTTTTGAAAATTATTGGGCTATTTTTGCAGTGGTAACGGTGAGTGGAATCGGCAGTGCTATTTTTCATCCTGAAGCGGCGCGTATGATCCATAAACTTTCCGGAACAAGAAGAGGTACGGCCTTGAGTATTTTTTCTGTAGGCGGGAACGGTGGTTTTGCTGTCGGACCGATTATTGCCGTGGCTGCTATTACGGCATTTGGCATGAAAGGGACAGCGGTATTTTGTTTGTTGGCATTGATCATGGCAATGATTTTATTGGTGATTGTTCCGAAAATGAAAGCAGATATCGCGCAGACTTCAGTTTCCGAGGTATCGGCAGATGGAAAGATCACAGAACCAAAAAACAATCTTAGAAATGATTGGCCATCCTTTGCGCGATTGACATTGCTAATTGTTTTTAGTTCGATTGTCAGTTGCGGGTTGCGAAGCTTTATTCCGCTGTATTTGGTAAATGTCACGGGGCTTTCTACTGCGGCAGCTGGTTCAGCGTTAACATTACTATTTATGTTTGGTGTAGTGACTACACTCATTGGCGGACTGTTGGCAGACAAAATCGGCTACTTGAAAGTGGTGCAGATCAGTTATGTACTGTTGGTACCGATGGTAGGTTTATTATCACAGACGACGAATGCGTTCATTAGTTATGCGTTGATGATACCGATCGGATTTGCTATGTTTTCACCGTTCAGTTCGGTTGTTGTTTTGGGGCAGAGCTATTTAGCACGTAGTATAGGTTTTGCTTCCGGAGTAACACTGGGACTTACTTTCAGTGTGGGTGGTATGTTTGTGCCATTGATTGGTGGGTTTGCGGATAATCACGGCTTGCCAGCAACGATGGAACTTCTTACAGCGGTTGCACTACTGGCAGCATTGTGTTCATTCTTTCTGCCAAAACCTGTACATATTGGGGCAAGTCGAGCGGCGAAGGCTTCGTAATTATCCTACTCATTGGAACGGAGGAAAAGATTCCGAAAGCGGAACCAAAATAAAAGACCGTGCAAAGCTTACAAAGCCTTGTACGGTCTATGTTTTCATATGGTGGGGCGCTGACTTCGAACCAGCGACCTCTTGAATGTGCATCTGTCTTGAGCACTAAGATCCCGCTTCCTGTACCACCCCAAATAAGCGTTTATTAAGATAAATACGCTCTTTGCCAATTTTTTGTGATGTAAGAAAGCCCGCATCTTCAAGGACCGCCAAATAGCCTGCGGCTGTTTTTCGGGAGACACTGAGACCTGTTTCAATGTAAGCTGTTTTGGTATAAAACTCATAAAACAGCAATTCAACCAGCTCTTTAGAATATACCCGCGGCAAAGCTTCCTTAATGTCTTCCGCAGTCTTGTCCACCACTGCATTAATTCTTTTGACCAGCAACAGCGTTTCTTCAGCTGTCTGCTCAATGCCATCCAGTATAAAGAGAACCCAGGCCTCCCAGCCTTCCTTGGTCCTGACTTCCTGCAACAACTGATAGTAGGCTGTTTTGTTTCGTATGATATATTTACTAAGATACAAAATGGGACTATCCAGCAGTTCCTTAAGAACCAGATATAAGACATTAATGATTCTCCCGGTTCTCCCATTGCCATCATAGAAAGGATGTATTGATTCAAACTGATAATGAATTACGGCCAGTTTCACCAGTGGATCAACCGCATCGTAGTCGTCATTCAGGTACTGTTCCAGATTAGACATCAGCTCGAGTATTTCCCGCTCACCACTTGGCGGTGTATATACCACTTCGCCAGTCGTTTGATTTTGCAAAACCGTCCCCGGCAGTTTTCTTATGCCGGCACGGTTTTTCTCTATGTCCTGTTGGATTTCGACAATCATATTTATAGTCATAACTCTTTTTGCTTTAACAAACTCATAACCCTTCCAAAGAGCCATCCGGTAGTTTACAACCTCTTTGGCTGCAGGATTATTATAATTGGACTGTGACATAGCCTTAAACAATTCATCATGTGTCGTAATGATATTTTCTATTTCCGAGCTGTCTTTTGCTTCGTTAATGGTTACGGCATTTAATAAAATATTTTTGTTAGGCATCGTATCGGCAAAGCCTTTTAACTCAGCCAACGCTCTGTGCGATCTGGCAAGCTGCTTTAAAACTCTTTTGGTTTCAAGGTCAATATCAGGCGGTAACAGTTTCAATGTGCTATCTTGCATCTAATCGCCTCCTCTTTCATTCCATTATATGGGTAAATTCTTCTCACATCAATAGAACGTGGGTAAAAAAATAAAAAAGCTACCTATGTTTTAAAAACATGGGTAGTTTTTACCTATATAAAACTTTAAAATTAACAGGGGGCAGGGGTGGGTCCAGTGTTACTAGATGGATGCTTTTGCTTTCCAAGCAGGTAGTTTAGCCATCATTGATTTTGCAGCAGTTGCTGCCACATTTTCTTCCAACCCTTGAGTTTTAATAATAAAGTTGGTTAAGGAAAATAATTTTTCCTCATAGGATTGCATTGATCCATCTGGACGACAACAATAACGGCAGTAATCCTTTGTAGAATCCCCCATAGCGAAATCTTCTGGGTTTTTCATTGGCATTCCACAAGCAATACATTGTTTCATTTTAATCGGCCTCCTTATATTTTTGTTCAATAGATATTAATTTAATAAAATGCCGCAGTAATTCATGACCGTGTTTTTTTAATATAGAATCACTGCAACAAAATAAGTCGCCATTAGTTAAATAATAATGAATTAAACCTATCCAAGTATTAAAGAGTAAATGGATCGGAAATTCACGAATAACACCCTGTTTTATCTCTTTTTCAGCAGTTTCAGCAATGTGAATTGAAATGGCAGATTGAATCATAATGTATGTATCGCGAACATTAGCAGGCAGTAGGCGTCTTTCGATAATCAACCTTGTATAAAAGGGTTCGAATTCAGCTAAGCCAGCTATATGAGCTTCTAATACTTCAAAAAGACTACGATTTGAATCGATCAATTCTTGAAGTCGTTTAACAATTCTATCTCCAAATTCCTCAATTACAGCTATTAATAAATCTTCTTGTTTTGGAAAATGTACAAATATTGTTCCGTGTGCCACATTTGCAGCTTTGGCAATATCAGTAGTTCGAGTCATTGTTATTCCAGTTTCACCAAACTGCTTAATTGCTATTTCTATTAAATGTTTTCTGGTTAATTGCTTCTGCTTTTGTCTTTTTGTATCAACCATTAGAACAGCTCCTTTCAATGACCATCAACTCAATGACTTTATACTCATTATATTTCAAACAATAGGAGCTGTCAATAAGAATAAAGAAGCACACCCACTTTTTTATAAGCGGAGTGTACCTCTTTATATAAGGATAATTTCTTTAAAACTATATATATTAAAAGTCCGAAACTCCCTTTAAACTTAAGTGAACTCATTTCAGCAAGGCTGAAACATCGGGAATTCAGGTGGAGAGTCTACTCCACCTGAACCGACGCCGCCTGTAGAGGCGGGAGTCTTGACTCGCGTACTAAGATAAAAAGCCCCCGGCCAGCGAGGGCTTTACTACTTATATTGGAGTAATCGGGAAAGTCGCCTGGATATTAATTAGAAACTATACTCTAACTGAGCAAAGAAGTTCTTCTTGTCTTTATCCTTATACCAAGAATCTTTAGCTTCTAAGTCGTTGTACTGGAAAGTAAAGATACCGTTACGGAATACAGTGTACTCAACACCAAATTCAGCACCTTTGACATTATCTAAATTACCGAAATACCAGTCTTTTTGGCTGCCACTGTCAAGCGTAGTAAATTGACATAAATCAAAACCAAGATCAGCCTTTCTATAACCAATCCATGCACCAAAGGAACCTATTTTGTCTTTCTGAGCACCTGCATATTGGATTTTGGCCATCCAAGCTTTTGCTTTTTCGCCGTCGCTGCTATACCAATCCTTTGTAACATCGGAGTCATTTTGGCCGTATTCACCACTAACAGTAAAATTTTTGATACCAGTATAGTTTAAGCCAACAGATGTGCTTTTATAAGCACTCTTGCCATAATAATCGTCATCCATCTTGAGGTAAGACAATGAAACATGCAGATTATCAGTTACTTTTGCATCAATATTTGCAACCTGAAAATTTGCACTTATATCCTCGTCATACCAATAATAATTTGTTCCCGAAGTCTTAAAAGCTCCTACAGTAACCTTTACATCTTTACCACCGCTTACCAATAAACCATCGCAATTACCTTCGATATCTGCAAGTAGGCCTTGCCCCAGCCAAATGGGTTGACGACCAAAACTATAATCTAAACCGCTGGCTTTGCCGGTGATATAGGCTTGTGTAAGATTTGAAGTTGCCGAAGTTCCCCATTCACCTTCAGCCTCATAACGCCCATGGAAGGTTACATTTTGGTCTATCGGTGCTTCCATGTTTAAACGAAAACGAGTTGTGCTATTGTTTCCACTTTTTCCATTTACATAAGGGGTCTGAACATTATCTTGATCATTATACCGTGTACGAACTTCACCGGTGAATTTTACTTTGGAAGCATTTTTCTCAAGGTTATCAACACGGACGCCCAGATTATTGAGTTCTGTGCCAAATTCAGCTTTCAGAGCTTCAATTTCTTTTTTGGATGCAGCGTCAGCTTTTTCGCTGTTAGCCATTGCTTTTGCTACGATAGTAGCAACTTCATAACGGGTAAGGGTTTTGTCACCTTTGAAGGTGCCATCGCCATAGCCGGAGATTACGCCAGCTTGAGCAAGCTTGTTGATTGAGTCATACGCCCAGTGGTTTGCAGGTACGTCGACGAAAGGATTAGCAGGTGCTGCCAGCGCAGTTCCTGCTACGCTCATTGCAAATACTGCTGCAAGAGCCATAGCTGTTTGTCTTTTCATTGTGTTGTTTCCTCCTTAGATTTCGGAAAATTTATTTTGAGCTACTAAGGAGAGATGTTGTAAGTGTCCATGTTTCCTTACATTTCTCTCTGAATTTTGCTCGCCTGGGATATTATTCAATATAAATCTAATATATTCCTGCAAAAAATAATAAAAAACACCACCCGAAGGTAGACGGCTATATCTCGACTGCTACTGTGAGTATTGTGCAGGTAATCACAAAAGTTAGGACATTCCAATAAGGCATTTACTGTAAATACATATATCCATAGCTTAGAAACGGCTGAAAAGCAAACTGCAAACGTTATGCAGGATATACTGGACAATTTAAAAAAGGTAAAAAAAGAAGGACAGGCCAATTAAGACCTGTCCTTCTCATATGTACACTGTTTATTTTTGTCCACAGAAAAAATTTCAAGGGACAACGTAAGGGACAAAAATTCAATTTAACATAATAAAAAGATAGTTCAAAAGCCTTCAAGCCTTGAACTATCTGCATTTCTATGGTGGGGCATACTGGTTTCGAACCAGTGACCTCTTGAATGTGAATCAAGCGCTCTCCCGCTGAGCTAATGCCCCAAACAAGCTTTATTATAACACAATGATCCTTAAAATTCCAGTTTTTTCAGGTGGCGGAGGCAGTCCTTGCTCACGGAATTAGTTATTTGTTCTTTTCCCTTTGGCTTTCTGTTTTCTTTCCTGTACAGGAAGATCGTTTATATTTCTCCCTTGCTCAACTTATGCTAAAATAAATAATCACCATATAAGGGGGATACTATGGAACAGACAATAAGAGAGCGTCTTTTGGCGCTGGTCGACGAGGAGTACCGGCAGTTTCACAGCAAATTGGTGCCAGATGCAGATAATATTTTAGGCGTACGATTACCACATTTGCGGGAGCTTGCCAAGGAACTTGCCAGGGGCGATTGGCGCAGCTATCTAAAGGCGGCACCAGCTGACTATAATGAAGAAATTATGCTGCAAGGACTGGTAATCGGCTACGCCAAGGCTGATATTGAGGAGATTTTGTGCTATGCCGCTGCCTTTATACCTAAGATCAATAACTGGGGCGTATGCGACAGCTTTTGCAATAGCTTAAAAATCACTAAGAAATATCGGGCACAGGTTTGGGAGTTTTTACAACCTTATCTTCTATCACAGGAAGAATTTGAACTACGGTTCGGCATTGTGATGCTGCTGAGTTTCTATATCGAAGATGAGTATATCGAGCAGGTACTCCTGCGTTTAGATGGAGCTAAGCATGAAGGCTATTATGTAAAAATGGCCGTAGCCTGGGCCATATCTCTTTGCTTTATCAAATATCCGGAGAAAACCATGGCCTATTTACAGGAAAACACGCTAGATGACTTCACCTATAACAAAGCCTTACAAAAAATTACCGAATCCTTCCGTGTAGATAAAGCGACCAAGAGCTTAATCCGCGGGATGAAACGCAGCATAATGAAGTGACATATTCTTAATTGGCAGGTATCGGCCAATCTCTATAGAAAATGGTAATTATATTTATCAATATTGGAGGTCCGGCGGCAGTTTGCCGGGACACAAAAACAGGAGATGACTACGTGGAAGATCAATTGAGCTTGATTGAACAAAAGATATATAACAGGGAACGTTTGACGCGGGATGACGGCTTATTTTTACTAAAATCCGATGAATTACTGCGGATCGGCGCACTGGCCCGTTTTGCCAAACAACGCAAATCCGGCAGCAAAGTCTATTTTAATGTCAACCGGCACATTAACCTAACCAATATCTGTGTATCCCGTTGCAAATTATGCGCTTTTGGCTGTGATGCCGATGCATCCCAGGCTTATGTGATGGACCCGGAAAAAGCTCTGTCTATTGCCCGCCAAGCGCTTGCGGATGCACCAGAAATGACCGAACTGCATATTGTCAGCGCTTTGCATCCGGACAAACCCTTTACCTATTACGCAGATATCATTTCTCGTATTCACCAAGAATTTCCCAACCTACATTTAAAAGCGTTTACCGCTGTGGAAATTGCCCATTTTGCGAAAATAGCTAACCGGTCAATCCGAGAAGTACTTACGATTCTCAAGGATGCAGGATTAGGCTCGCTGCCGGGTGGCGGTGCCGAAATATTAAATGACAGGGTGCGGCAGATTATATGTCCGAACAAGTGCAGCGCCGCCGAATGGCTGGAAGTGGCGCAGACAGCGCATCAGTTAGGTATACACAGCAATGCCACTATGTTGTATGGGCATGTTGAAACCCAGGAAGAACGAATTGACCATTTACTGACATTGCGTAAATTGCAGGATAAAACAGGTGGATTCCAGGCCTTTATTCCCTTCCCTTTCCATCCGGAGAATACCGGACTTAGCGACATTAAACGGGCAACAGCCTGGGAAGATTTAAAAATGCTGGCTATTAGCCGCCTCATGCTGGATAATTTTGATCATGTGAAAGCATTTTGGATTATGTTAACATTGCCCATTGCCCAAATTTCAATGGCATTTGGCATCGACGATCTGGACGGGACGGTCGTGGAAGAAAAAATTCTCCACGCGGCCGGGGCAAAAACCGCGGTAGGTATTAGTAAGCAAGCTATTATCGATTTTATCCGCGAAACAGGGAATATTCCCGTCGAACGGGATACTCTCTACCGTGAAGTGCAAGTATATGAGGGGAGCCAAGCGTGATGAGACCCAGAGTGGGACATATTCAGTTTATCAATTGTTTACCCCTTTATTACGGTTTGGTAAAAAACGACGTGCTTTGGGATGTAGAATTGAGCAAGGATACGGCCAGGGAATTGAGCCGCCATTTGTTAGAAGGCAGGCTTGACATTTCTCCGATCCCATCCATTGAATACTCGCGACATTGGCGTGAACTAATCTTGCTTCCAGGTCTGTCGGTAAGCTGCGATGGACCGGTGGCAAGCATATACTTGGTTAGCAAGGTACCTATCGCTGAACTGCATAACCGTAAAATTGCACTGACAAATACTTCTCGAACATCGCAAGTGCTATTAAAAATTATTCTTGAGGATAAATATCATATTCACCCTACCTATTTTGAGTGTCCCCCCCATTTAGGCTCAATGCTTCTGGAAGCTGATGCGGCACTATTGATTGGTGACGAAGCACTGCAGATTCACTATCACGTTCCTAATGGCTTATACGCTTATGACTTGGGCTGTGAATGGAAGGAATTGACTGGGTACAAAATGGTGTTTGCCGTCTGGGCTGCCCGACGAAACTTTGCGGGTGATAACCCGGAACTTGTCCGTGAAGTGCAGCGGTCTTTTGTGCATTCCATGTCCTACAGCCTGATGCATGTTGAACAAGTAGCCAGCGATGCCGCTCGCTGGGAATGCTTTGACTCAGGTTTTCTGCAAGCCTATTTCTCTACGCTGCAATTCGGTTTTGATGCCGAGCATCAGCAGGGGTTGAGGGAATATTACCGGCGGGCGCAAGCGTTGGGGCATATTGCCGAAGCACCTGAACTGACTTTTCTGGAGGTATGACAATAGTGGACAGATGGCAGTCGATTATCGACCAGATACTTCAGGGCAGCCGTTTACAAGATAATGATGCACTAGAGCTATTAACCCGGGGAGATCTGCCCACTTTGGGACAAGCGGCAGATGTCATCCGGCTAAGGAAACATCCCGGGCCCTATGCTACCTTTATTGTAGACCGAAATATCAACTATACCAACGTTTGCAAAAGCCAATGCAAATTCTGTGCTTTTTACCGGGCTAAAAATGCCGCGGACGCTTATGTACTCACTACAGCAGAACTCTACAAAAAAATTGCAGAAACGATAGCCGCCGGTGGCACTCAAATCATGCTGCAAGGCGGTTTGCACCCGGAGTTAACTCTCCCTTATTTTGAAAATATGTTGCGAGGCATTAAAGAGCAGTTTCCTATTACAATTCATTCTTTTTCTCCGGCGGAGATTGTCCATATGGCCAGCCTAGCTGGTATCTCCATCCAAAAGGCTCTGCATCGCCTGCAGGCCGCAGGTCTGGATTCCCTGCCAGGCGGAGGAGCGGAAATATTAGATGATGCTGTACGCCGCCGGGTCAGTCCCTTAAAAATTACGACAAAGCAATGGCTGGAAGTCATGGAAGTGGCTCAGCGTATAGGGATGGGTACAACTGCTACCATGGTGATCGGAATGCAGGAAACCTACCGGCAACGCATTAATCATTTCCGGGCCATCCGTGAACTGCAAGATTGTACGGGCGGTTTCCGGGCTTTTATCATGTGGACATTCCAGCCTGGCAACACAGAATTAGGCGGCGAAAAGGCTAGTGCCTGGGATTATCTGCGGACTTTAGCCGTAGCCCGGTTGTATTTCGATAATATCTCACATTTGCAGGGCTCCTGGGTGACTCAGGGCCAATCAATCGGCCAGTTAACACTGGCCTTTGGCGCCGATGATCTAGGCAGTATCATGCTGGAAGAAAACGTAGTCCGGGCTGCTGGTACTGCCTATCAGATGTCAATTGACAAAATGACAGACCTTATCCGCACCACAGGCAGAATTCCAGCCCAGCGGAATACACAGTATGAAATCCTGAAAACTTTTAAATAAACGATTGCGAGGGGATATAATGAGCTGTATTCCGCAGGCAAGTATTGCCATTATTGGCGGGTCAGGCACATTGTCAATGGACTTTCCGGCAGCACTGTGCTGTCATGATGTGGAAATAATCGAACGCGATATGGTGTTTGACACACCCTATGGGCAAACACCGCCGTTTCTCCTATTTCGTCTGGGTAATAAAAAGGTGCTAACCTGCCGAATGCACGGGTGGCGCGGCGGGGCCAGCCGTGCCGATGCATCACGGCAAATTTTTTGGTTATTCCGTGAGGCAGGCGTAAAAAAAATACTGGCCGAAGGCGGTGTAGGGTCAGTCAACCATCTGCTTGATACCCGGGATATGGTTGTCGCATCAGACTATATTGATCAATCCATGCGTAAGGATGTAGGGCTGGAAGGCCATTATCTGTTGATTATGCGGCAAGCCCTTTGCCCGCACCTTCGGCAAGAGTTAATTTGTGCGGCAAAAGCAAGACCCTTGACCCGGGTCTTTCAACGGGGGGTGTATGCAGTAACCGATGGGCGACATTTCGAAAGCCCTGCTGAGGTGGCAATGTTGAAGGGACATGCCGATATTGTTGGCCAAAGTCTCTGTCCCGAAGTCTATCTTGCCCGGGAAATCGGCGCTTGTTATGCAGGCCTGTACACTGTTGTGAATTATGGGGAAGGCGTTGTAAAAGACTGGGAGCATAATGAGCTCAGTCAAATTTTCTATGCAGATGCAGACAAGATTGGGCATATTCTATTGGCTACAATCAGACGGCTTGACGATAAACAGGTCTGTAAATGCGCCGACTTGCGAAAACCCACATTATTAAAAGAGGTATATGGGTCGACAATATGAAACATAACCTGTGGTTGACTATTTAGGCAATTTTAGTATAATCAAATTATAGTACAAACACTAAATTTATACTGGAGGAGTTTACATGAGAAAACAGATTTTGATTGGTATGTTACTAGTTTCCTTGCTATCAGTTACCGCTGTTCCAGTTTCGCAAGCTTTTAGCTTTGGTGATGTTTTTAAAGTCGGTGGGATAGGTTTTCTTATCAATAAGTTTTCAACCCCGCTGAATAATTTCATCAATACATTGACCTTTAAACATAGTGCAGGCAGTGATTATGCTACTAAGGTAGTCCCCATCGTTTCTGCTGGCAATAAAGGGTACATAGGTGCTGCCCAGGTAACAGGCACACAAGAATTAGTGGACCAAACGGAAGCCGTCCTCCAGCTAGAAGGCAATTTTAACAGCAGTACGTTTAGAGTAAAAGCCTTACTACCTATCGATAGTACCAATCCCGTCAACTTTAGTCGGGTACAGGGTGTTGGAGTATCAGCTATTATTGACATTAGAATATAGGAAAACTACCAAAAAGCTGTGCTGAAACAAAAGTTTCAGCACAGCTTTTTGGTTTTTTATTCACTATTCATACCGCAGGGCATCAATCGGATTAAGAAGCGCCGCTTTGCGGGCCGGGTAAAGACCGAAAAAGAGGCCAATACCTACCGAAAAGCCGAAAGCTACCAAAATCGGTGTTGCTGTGACCACCGTATTCCAACCGGCAATGGATGAAATGGCGTAGGAAGTGCCAATCCCAATTACAATACCAATAGCACCGCCAATGACGCCGATAACAATGGCTTCGATGAGGAATTGCATCAGGATATTGGAATATCTGGCTCCCAGCGCTTTGCGAATACCAATTTCCCTTGTCCGTTCCGTAACAGATACCATCATGATATTCATGATACCGATACCGCCAACTAAGAGAGATATGGCCGCAATACTTCCCAGTAGCATGGTGATGGTTCCTGTGGTTTCCTGAGCTGTCGCCATAACACTGGCCAGGTTACGTACGGTAAAGTCATCAGTTTTATCTGCCGTGATATCGTGCCGCGCCCG
The DNA here is from genome assembly GCF_002257705.1 of Sporomusa silvacetica DSM 10669. Taxonomy (GTDB): domain Bacteria; phylum Bacillota; class Negativicutes; order Sporomusales; family Sporomusaceae; genus Sporomusa; species Sporomusa silvacetica. The sequence goes on along the minus strand of NZ_LSLK01000088.1, from coordinate 76,196 downwards.
CAAGAGGCTGGTTATCCCTTCCTGGACCTCATCAACAACTTCAGAATTAGCTGCCTGCACACTGATTGTCTGAACGTAGGTAATACCCATCATGCGTTCCTGAGCCGTAGTCAGTGGAATAATAACCGTATCGTCTTGGTCCTGCCCCCCGGCTGACTGGCCTTTGCCCTCAAGCACGCCGATTATCGTAAAAGGAGCATTGTTAATACGGATGCTCTGTCCAATCGGGTTTATGTTGGTAAACAGGTTGCTGGCAACAGTAGTACCAATAACGGCCACCCGATTGCGGGTCTCAACATCTTCATTGGTAATAAAGCTGCCGGCTTGCACGCTTAGGTTACGCACCTCCAGATATTCTGGCGTCGTACCCTGCACGCTGGTTGTCCAGTTCATATTACCGGCAACCATTTGATATTGCTTACTAACACTAGGGGCGACCGCGCCGATACCGTTCACTTCACGAGCCAAAGCCTCGGCATCCTTCAAGGTTAGGGTAATATTGGTGCCGGCTGCCTGCCGTACACCGGATGAGGAAGCGGCCCCTGGTGTTACAATGATAAGATTGCTGCCCAGGCTGGCAATCGAGTTTGATACCTTATCCCGTACCCCCATACCAATAGACACCATGGCAATAACCGCACCCACGCCAATGATAATACCAAGCATGGTAAGAATGGACCTGAGCTTGTTGGATACTAATGCATCTAATGCAATCTTAACACTTTCCCAAAACACATGTTTCATCCCTTCCTGTGTCCCGGACAATGAGTCCATCGCGGACATGAATGACTCGCTTGGCATGGGCGGCGATATCAGGCTCATGGGTTACCAAAATAATGGTACGACCATAGGAATTGAGTGTTTTAAAGATGTCCATAACTTCCTCGCCTGATTTGGTGTCAAGCGCACCGGTAGGTTCATCAGCCATAATAATACTAGGCTCATTAACCAGCGCGCGGGCGATGGCCACCCGCTGACGCTGACCACCTGACAATTCGTTTGGCAGATGGTCCATTCTTTGTTCCAGACCGACAGAAGCTAGCGCCGCCGCAGAACGCTGGTGCCTGTCTTTGGCCGCAACCCCAGCATAGACCAATGGCAAAGCAACATTCTCTACTGCCGTAATACGCGGCAGTAGGTTAAAGTTCTGAAAAACAAACCCGATCTTTTTGTTCCTGGTTAGTGCCAGTTCATCATCTGTTAACGTCGAAACCTCCTGGCCATCCAGCAAATACGAGCCGCTTGTTGGACGGTCTAAACAACCCAGTATATTCATCAACGTCGATTTACCAGAGCCTGATGGCCCCATGATGGCAGTGAATTCACCTTCACAGATGTCAAGACTGACTCCTGCCAGGGCGGCAACTACCGTATCGCCCATTTGATAGGTTTTTATTATATTAGCTAATGCTATTGTCATAGTATGACCCCCTTATCTAACCGACACTCAGTTTAGAACATCGGGCGTCCCCCGCCGCCCTGGCTTGATCCCTGTTTACTACTTGTTTGTGCCTGCGACTGGGTTTTTACTTGCGATACAACAACCTTGTCACCCTCACTAAGTCCACTGATAATCTCTACCCGGTCATCGCCGGTATTCCCTGTCTTAACAGGCACATTCTGTGTCTGACCGTTTGGTCCGACAACGACAACATATTTTCCGGTTTTATCTGAACGGATCGCTGACAGTGGCAGGGTCAACACGCCTTGGCTTTCACTGACAATAACCGATACTCTGGCAACCATACCAGGGTTTAAGAGGTTTTCGGCATTAGTAACGTCGATGGTTACCGGGTAGTAGGTAACATTTCCGGAAACTACAGCTTTGCGGGAGATGATGGTTACCATACCGCTAAACTCTTTACCAGGATAAGCATCAACCGTAAAAGTAACCTTTTGTCCAAGCGCGATTTTACCAATGTCGGTTTGATCTATATTTGCTTCGATTTGCATTTTGGACATATCAGCCACAGTTAAAATAACGGTGGGATTATTTACCCCTTGGGCTACCAACTCCCCTGCTGATAACGGTTTACCGATGACACTGCCAGCCATGGGTGAAACAATAATGGTATCATCAAGCTTAGACATGACCTCATCATAATTGGCCTGAGCAATCTTATAGTCCATGCTGGCATTATCGAGTGCCTCTGTGGAAGTGCCGCCAATTGCAGTCAGTCGGGAGGTCCGCTGGTATTTGATAGCTGCATTATCCAGCCGTTCTTTCGCCTGGGTTACCTGGGCCTGCAGAGCGGTATCTTCCAATATAACAAGCACTTGCCCGGCTGTAACCTGCTCATTTTCTTTGACCTTAATTTCTTTGATATGGGCTGTTATCTTAGAGCTGATATCTACAGAATTTACGGCCTTGATTGTGCCTGTTGCCGCTACCACCGAGGTAAGGTCCCGGATCTCGGCCTGAATGGTCTGTTGGGGCACTGTAGTTGCTTTACTTTTATTTTGATAGTAATAGCCACCGCCAGCGATAGCGGCCACCACCAGGATGGCTATGATGAACAGCTTCTTTTGGTTTACAATTTTCTGCCACATTAAATTCATAAATACCTCTCCCCACCTATAGACTAGTGGCTTTTACGCCCATGGCTTTATCAAGCTTAGCTTTGTTGACATTGTAATCATACAGAGCCTGCACATGGTTTGTTTTGGCTTGTGTCAGCGCTAATTGAGCATCAAAGACATCAAGATTGGTACTGACACCGGCTCTATAGGTTTCTTGTGCAATGTATAGATCCTCATTGGCCTTGTTTACTGTTACCTGAGTTGTACTCAACCGTTTCTCAGCTTCCTTCATATTTAGGTAGCTTTGACGGACTTCCTGCTCGATGGAATCAGTTGTCTGCTCAGCCTGCAGCTTGGCTTTGGCTACCGAAGATTCGGCCTGGCTGACTTTTGACTTGGTTACACCGGCATCAAAAACATTCCAGCTTGCCGAGGCCCCAACCGACCAGTTGGTATCATTAGTAGGCAACAAACGATCATTCCAGCCGGTTGAGGCTGACAGGGAGACGGTCGGCCGATTGTTGCTTTCAGCAATTTCTATACCTTTTTGGGCACTGTCGATACTGACTTGGGCTTGGGCCATTTCCGGCCGGTTTTGCTGAGCCAGGCTGATAGCTTCTGCCAACGTTCTGGTATCAGCCTGATAGGCAAGCTCACCCTTTAACTGTAGCTCGGTCCCGGCATCCATATTCATGGTAGTCAACAAATCAGACACTGCCAATTCATATTGATTTTGCGCTTTAATAAGATTCTGGTCAGCGTTGGCAACCTCGACTTCAGCCCGTAAAACCTCAGATTTAGCAGCAATACCTTCCTGGTATTTTGCTTGTACTATGTTTAGATGAGCCTTAAGATTGTTGACACTTTCCTCATTCACATCACGCATGTTTTTAGCCTCAAGTACGCTATAATAATTGGATGTGGCGTCAAGAATCAGTTGCTGTTTGCTTTTTTCCACATTGAGGTCAGCAGTACGTACGCCAAGTTTAGCCTGCTCAATCTGCGCTTCGGTCCGGCCGCCGCTATAGAGTGGCAAGTTCATGCGTAAGCTGTTGCTAAAACTGTCATCGCCTGAATTGCCTTGGTAAGTGTAGCCACTGCCCAGAGAAACTGTGGGCATTTTACCTGCTTTGGTTTCCCCAACACTGAGTTCGGATTTCTTTTTATCTTCGCTGGCGATTTGGATGGATGGGTTGTTTTTCAATGCATATTCAATACTGTCTTGCAGGGATAGCTCGACAGGTGCAGCAAAAGCAAAGGTTTGCTGCAAAAAAATCAAACCAGCAGTAATCACAGCAGCCTTATTTCTTAAGTTTAACATAGTATGAGCAGCCTCCTACGCAATTTTTTCTAATGTAGCTTAGTTCTTATTGTAAGCACAGTCTTTTTGATTTTCTTTAGATTTTATTTAGTTCTAAGATTCGTGACCATATTACCCATTATACGGGTTCACTGACTATTAGAAAAGAGTTAAATAGTAGAAAGAGCACTCGTAAAATAACAAGTGCTCTTTCTACTATTATTTATTAATTTTTACAGGCAATACAATACTAAACTTTGCACCGCCGCCGCTTTTGTTCACGACATCAATTTTTCCGCCATGCTGGTCCACAATCCATTTAGCAATAGAGAGGCCCAGACCTGTACCGCCTTTTTCTCGCGACCGAGCCTTATCCCCCCGGTAAAACCGGTCAAAAACATGTGGCAAATCCTTGGTCGGTATTCCCGGTCCGGAATCTTCAACAGTTATTACCATGCACCCCCCCTGCTTACTGCCGGTAATTAGCAGTTGTCCGGGTGGCGGTGTGTATTTTATGGCATTATCCAGCAAAATGACCAGCAATTGATGCAACCGCTCTTTGTCTGCCATTAGCTCTAGCTGTTCACCAAGGTTCACTTGCAGTGTAAGACCTTCCATCTCCGCTAGTGGTATAAACAGCTCTGTGACAGTCTCAATGACTTCCTTGCCATTCACAAGGTCTAATTTGATTTCAATTTGATTGGCATCAGACCTAGCCAGCGTAAGCAGGTTGGAAACCAGTTTGGTCATACGCCTGACTTCCCTGATGATGTTCGTTACCCGGATGCTTTCTTCTTCCACGGAATGAGCAGGGTGCCGCAAGATAAGTTCAGCATTGCTTGTAACCACAGCAAGCGGCGTCCGTAGTTCATGCGAGGCATCGGCAACAAACTGCTGTTGTTTTTCCCAGGAAGCTTGAATCGGAATCATTGACCGTCTTGCCAGATTATAGCTGGCGAAAACAATAATGATCATGCCAATAACAAGCCCACTGGCGATAACGATGAGCAAATCACGCAAGGAAGCCACTTCCGAATCAACTATACTCACAGCGATAAGGCCCCTAACAACAATAGGCCCTCGCTCAGTATCTAAGATGTTATCCGGATTTCGATACGGAATATCGAGAATTCTATAAGTATGGTTTTCAATAGTTCTGGTTTGAAATTGATATGGCTGAACTTCGGCTATCAACTCTAGCAAATTTTCCATATTATCTTGATCATAAGGAAATATAGTGCTGACCTGTCCCCAGTCGTCCCGTATCAGGATAAAAATGCGCGGGTCGAACAAAAACCGGCTTCGGCTATACGGAACCATTTTACCATTCACAATGGAATAATTCTTGATCTTAAGAAACATGGCTTCATCCACCTTATCAAAAAAGCGGTATGATACGAAGCCATAAATAACAGTCCCGAAAAACACAAAAATCAATAAAAACACGATCGAATTCATCGCCGATAAGCGGCGAAGCGTGCGTTTAAACATCCTTATTTCTCCTTAAACATAAAGCCAGCACCGCGTACTGTGCGCAGCAAACTGTCATAACCGGATTGAGCCATTTTTTTGCGCAAATAGTGAATATACAAATCAACCACACTAATGGTGGTTTCGGACTCAAAACCCCACACACGATCAAATATCTGTTCTCTGGTTAAAATCTGCTCTTTATTCAAAACCAGGAATTCTAATACCTCATATTCTTTAGTAGTTAGACCTAACGCCTGATTCTCAACAAAGCCGTCATGCAGCTTACTGTCTACCGTAACACCGCCATAACTAATTTTTCCGTCATTTGCCATTGACCCGTGGCGGCGAATCAAGGCTTTTATGCGCGCTAACAGTTCCTGAATCGCAAACGGTTTAACCAGATAATCATCAGCCCCGATCTCCAGACCAGTCACCTTATCCTCTACACTGTCGCGGGCTGTTAATAATAAGATAGGCACCGCATTATCAGCAGCCCTGACCTTCTTGACAATCTCCAAACCACTAATTTCAGGCAACATAATATCTAATATCAGCAAATCATAGATCCCTTGCTGCGCCAAATACAAGCCCTCGTCACCGGTGGCAGCTTCATTGGTAATATAATTTTCCTCAGTCAAGAGAGAAATTATGGCCTCCCGTAAGGGATCATCATCCTCAACAACTAAAATTTTCACGCTATACCACTCCTACCCTTTTCCACACAAAGTATTACTTACTCAAAGAGTATGGTATTATTCTTTCCCTGTCAAGGCATTACCACCACTGATTTTTTTATGCTCCCACTTTTCTAATTGTCGCTCAACCGCAAGTTCAAGTTGATCTTTTCCAGTATCAATGTATTTAACCTGAGCAGCTTCCCTTATCCCAAAACTATCCGCAGCTTCTATAGGCTCTGCTGCATACACCATAGCCGCTACCGGCGAGGCCATAATTAAACAAGTGGTAATAAGACTTAAAACACCACTTAGTAAACGTCGTACTAGCTTCTTCACCCTCTCACCCCCCAATTTGCAGATTATCTTCACAGTGAATGATTGTATTATAGCTTACGTTTTTTAGGATTCCCTTAGATAAGATAAGACTTGGCTTATGCCAAGTCCTTTAGGACGCCAGCAAAAGCCTTAGTCGTTCAATCCAGGGAAAGTTAACCTTTCCATCTGGATAAGAAAAGACTTGACTTGTGTCAAGTCCGTCAGGACGCCGGCAGAAGCCTTAGTCGTTCTATCCAGAGAAAGTTATACTTTCCATCTGCTGGAAAACTAAAAGAAGCAATTACGTAGTACTATTGCTTCCTTGGGTTTCTCAGCGCCTTATGACGGGGATAGCTACTATTTGTACTTCTTTTTGCCATATTTAATGATTTCTATATCGTCAAGAGTAACCAGACCTTCTTGCAGCATCACATCAAGATAAGGCAATAATTTGTTAATGTACTCTTCACTGTCCACTACTTCTACCAATATCGGTAAATCACTCGACAAATCGATAATACTGGCTGTATGAATTCGACTGTTGGCTCCGTAGCCCATCAACCCACGAAATACAGTGGCTCCGGCCAAGTCTAGCTCTTTGGCTTTTTCAACAATAGCCTGGTAGAGGGATTTTCCCTCATACCGGTCATGTTCCCCGATATAAATCCGCAGACGTTTTGCTATACCTGTAATTTTGGGCATACTATTTGCCTCCCTTTTTACCTTGAATGCAATTTTCTCGATACTTCATGGAAACTCCTGCTACGGCATGTCATTATTTAACAGCAGCTAATAATTTCCAGAAACACAACCGCCGCTACACTTGCTAAAGCGTAACGGCGGTTGCATGTAACTATGCTAACAAGAAAAATGTTTTAATTTAGTCTAAATAGCTTTTTCTTGTTAAACTGATGCTGTTTTGGACAATTTTGTGGGCGATATCCGGGTGCGAGCGGTGAAACTTTTGAAAACAAATACCAGATAGCACCAATATTTCTGCAGAACTAATAGCAGCAATATCTTCCCTATGTTTGTTGTGCTCAGTTAATCCGTTTGCCCCAAAGTGTTGTCCAGGTGTGATGTATTCCTTAATTGGACGATGGAAAGTTAATGATTTTAATCTGCCGGAAATTAATATATTATAGGAATAACTAACATCACCCTGGACGGTAATTAGATCTTCTGGATAACACTGAACAACGATACCGCAGCTGTGAAGAAATTTCTTAGCTGCTGCTTCAGATAATCCATGTAGTAAAGTTATAGCCTCAGTAGGGAGACAATTCAAGCGTTTACACAAAATAGACCATAACTCTTCTTCCTTAATTATCTGACTATTAATACTGGGTAAATTATTAGTAACCATTGTATCAAACCATTCGATTGCTTTTGTGTTTAGTACGCCTCTGTTTCGTGCTATGCGAAACAATGGAGAACGTACCTTACGAAAATATTGAATATCCTCAATAAGTAAGACAATAGGGGCTAATAGACCATAGCCAGAATGATGGAAATTTTTACAATATCTGCGACAGCCTAGGTGTTCATAGAGATGTAGCAAATGAAAGTTGCAGGCACCAAAGATAAATTGTACATGTTTATGGCAACAGATCTCATAACATTTTGCAATAAGTAGATATAGTACCGGTGAGCTTCGATGAGCGGGAGCGATCATTACTTTTGTAATATAGGCAAATTTGCGCTCTCCGTGTTCAGTATTGAAATTTTGAAATGTTTCCAAAGATAGAAATCCTAATATTTTCTTAGGAAAATCTGCAATGGTGCCAATATTAACTCGCTTGGTGGCAATTATCTCTGAGTTAACTTTGGCATATAACAGCACTGCCCATTCATCCATTTCATCATATAGTAGCTTACTATCATAATCTACTTCCTCAGGGTGCTTGGACATTTCTTCTATATAGGTTTGATAACGAAAGCGATATATTTCTCTTTTTTCCTCCGGGGTCATGGCAATGCAAATTTTAATTGAACTTTCGGGACTTTCTGTTGAGCAGGACATTTGTTGTCGATAATTGTTTAGCATACTTTTCCTCTCCTTCATAATAGTTATTTAACAAAACTTTGTAATAAGTTACGTCTTCATAACTATCACCCCCTTAATTAGGGGCTACGAAAAAAAAAGTATAATTCCTCTAATAATGTAAAAAAATGATACATATGGTAGAAATATAATATTACGGCATATAAAAAGCCCTTTTTCAGGAGACTGTACTCACTGAAAAAGGGCCAAGCTAATTTGGAGCTCTTACGGTGTTGGTTGACTGAAATAAACAAAAAATGTCGTTCCTTGTTCGCTGGTATCAATTTTGATACTGGCATTGTGTCGATGAGCTATTTGGTAACACATTGAAAGCCCCAACCCTGTGCCTGTATCTTTAGTAGTAAAAAAAGGTGTACCCAAGTGTTCTAATACATGCGAGGGTATTCCTGAACCCTGGTCACTAATGGATAAAACAACTTTGCTTTCTAACAATGCGGTGCGAATAATTAGATCCCCCCCTGCTTGCATAGCTTCAATGCCATTTCGCACTAAATTCAGCAGCAATTGGCGAATTTCATTTTCATCTAGCAGCAATTCGGGAATGAAGCTAAGGTCACAGCTTGCACCAACCTGGGAAGAGTTAGCATCTGCTTGAATCAAAGGGAATAATGCTTCAATAATATCGTTTAACGAGCATTTCTGCAAATTAACCATTTTTTCATGGGATAAAGCGAGATATTCACGAATGATGTTATTAGCTCTATCTAACTCAGCGATCATTAATTCAAATTTTTCTTTATCGGTTTGATATTTTTCCTTTTTCCCAAGAAACTGTAAGTAACCGCGCACAGTGGTCATAGGATTTCTAATCTCATGGGCGACAGTTGCCGCCATACTACCTACCATACTCATCCGGTCAAATAAGGCGGTCATTTGTTCTAGCTTTTTTCTGTGAGTGATATCGCGGATAATGCCTTCCAGTGCTACAAGGTGGTTTTTTTCATCATAAATAGGAACACATTTTTGTTCAAGCCAGAGGGGGGTTTTATCTTTTTTTACCAATCGTATTGTTAACGGGACTTCAATTGAGTGCGGCAGATTATTAATAAAATTGTCAAGCAGCGAATGATCATCAGGATGTATTAGCTTGAAAATTAACTTATTGTCGGCGTAATAGTCCTCAGGAGAATAGCCTGTAACTGCCAATACAGAAGGATTTATATACTCGATTTTTGCTTTTGGCAGTAACTGACAATAATAGATAACGTCAATAGCATTTTCCGCTAATCGTCGATATTGAATTTCCTTTTTTATCAAATCTTTTCTAGCTTTTTCTAAGAATAACATCAAAGTGCCAACAGCAATGATTATTCGCAATGTACCACCAAGAACATAACCCCAGGGAAAGAACAACGAACCACTCCCAATAAAAGGAAAAGAGAGATTAAGAAGACTCCATAAGATATAGGCATAGCCGATAACTAAGCGGCCAAACTTTGGTATTTTAGGATTACGTATAAAAGTTAAACCAACCCATATGCCTGCCAAGCAGCAGATATAGACAGAGAGTAGTAATTTATAAAACAAGGATAAAGATAGAAAATTTAATACAGTACTTATGATGAAAATGCTGACAGCACCATAAAGCCACCATTTATTAAGGGGCTTGTTTACAAAGCTATAAGTACTCCATACAATCATAAAGACAAAGACAAAAGTCAGTATTAAATAAACAGTCAAGCCCAGAATTGACTCTTTCCAGGGGAGAACACCTAAATCAAAAATAGCATTCCTTAAGAGCAGAACAAGCCAGCTTATAGCCCATATCACCATATAACGTGCGTGGTATAATACATACAGATATATGGAAACTAGAACTATCGCCAACGTACCAATCAATGAACCCATTACGGATAAGTATATATAGTCCACAATTTCTCCTAATATTTACAGTTTTATACAAGTTGCTATTCTCTATAAAACGCTAATTTCCTCCTTTTGGGGTAATTTACAATTTTATATGGTTTTATCGAATGATTTTACTCAATAGTCAAAAGGTAACTATTGGTTTGTCGTTCTATTAGCCAGCCAAGAAAATAAACAGCCTCAGTTCGATGAAAGTTCGAACCAAGGCTGCTTACATTACTTTATTTATTGTGCTATTTACTTGACAGGTTTCAGTCCATTTGAAGACAGCGAAATTAACAAACCTTGCCTGGATTCAATAAATTCTTCGGGTCAAAAGCCAATTTAATCCGTTTGAGCAGTTCCATATATTCGCGACCCTTGGTGGCTTCCAGATAAGGTTTTTTGGCACTGCCGATACCATGTTCGCCAGAAACATCGCCACCAAACTCTTTTGCTTTGGCATACATAGCGTCCATGGCACGCGCTAATTTATCCTGCCATTCCTTTTCCTCAAGCTGATCTCTCAGCACATAAACATGCAAATTGCCGTCGCCAGCATGGCCGAAGCCTTTTATTTTAATCCCAATCTTTTGTTGGAGCTCATCATTAAATTTAACAAAATCGGCGACCCTGTCTCTTGGAACAACAACATCACATTCATCAAGCTCTGTGGTAGATGCTTTAATTGCCTCTAAAAATGCTCCCCGCGCTGACCATATTGCGTCCTGGCGCTCCTGAGTGTTCGAAATCAGCGCATCAATTGCGCCTGCCTCTAGACAAATATGAGCGACTTTCTCATAGGCTTCTTCCAATTCTTCTTTGCTGTTGCCATCAAAAGTAAGCAATAAATAAGCGTTAGCCGACTTGTCAGGAAACTGTTTGCCTAAGAACTCTTCCGAAGCCAGGATAATCTCTCGTTCCAAAAACTCAATGGCCGTAGGGATGGATTTGGACTTGATGATTTTGGGCACTGTTTCAATGGCTTGTGCCAAATCCGGGAAGGGAACTAACAAGCTTAACGATTTTTTGGGCAGCGGCAATAATTTCAATATTGCCTTTGTCACAATAGCCAGTGTACCCTCTGAACCAATGATAATATCCTTCAAACCGTAACCTGAACTGTTTTTGACAGTTTTGCCGCCCATTGTCATAATCTGACCATCAGGCAGTACTACTTCAATACCACGGATATAATCCCGGGTCACACCATATTTGACAGCTCGCATCCCTCCGGCATTGGTGCTGATATTGCCGCCAATTGTCGCACTTTTTTCACCAGGATCAGGCGGATAGAACAGGTCATTTTTTTGGACAAACTTCACGATATCTAAAAGTAGCACGCCAGGTTCCACGGTCAAAGTCAGATTTTCCTCATCAAGCTCCAATATCTTATTCATGCGAACCGTGCTTACCATAATTCCACCATGAATCGCTACTGCGCCACCTGCAAGACCAGTTCCCTGACCACGGGGAGTGACTGGAATATTGTTTTCATAGGCATATTTCATGATTTGTGAAATTTCTTCGGTATGTAAAACCTCAGCAACTACTTCCGGGTACAAATGTTCATTTACCAACTCGTCCCGGCTGTAACTTTCATGAATTTCTCCTCCGGTAAAGACCCGTTCCTTACCGCAAACAGATATGAGAAACGCTATATCCTGACCGTCAATTTTTTTATAATTCATAGTTATCACCTCTAACGCAACTAATTTGTATAAGGAAGCTCCCTGCGAGATTACTCATTGCCTTGGGCTAAGCGCTCAATCAAGTCTGGCACAATCTTATAGAGATCGCCAATTATCCCATAATGAGCCACATTAAAGATAGGTGCATTCTCATCGGTATTGATAGCAATTATGTTATCCGCACTATCCATGCCTGCGACGAACTGCACCGCTCCGGAAACACCACAGGTAATAATCAGTTTGGGTTTTACAGTTCTGCCACTTAAGCCGATTTGCAGTCTGGCATCGGCAAAGCCTGCTTCAATCAAAGGTCTGGTAGTGGCGACCATACCGCCGAGTTTATCTGCCAATACCTGCAGCATCTCCATATCTTTAGCGCTTTTGATGCCACCGCCGGCGACTACAATCACCTCAGCATCTTCAATGCTTTTCACTTTTTCCTTGGGTTTAACCTGTAAAACCCGGATTTGCGATACCAATTTTTCTTTTGAGATAGTGCAGAAAGTGACTTTTCCTGTAGGACTGTTTGTTTTTTCGGCCAGCGAGAACACCTTGTACCGAACAGTAGCGAACTGAGGACGGGTATTGGGTGTAACGATATGAGCCATAATGTTGCCGCCAAAGGCCGGTCTGATTTGGGCTAAATCAGTATTTTCATCTACATCCAGCACTGTGCAGTCTGCTGTCAAACCGGTACGAAACCTTGCTGCCATTCTGGGCGCCAGGGATCTGCCTACTGTAGTTCCACCTACCAACACAATTGACGGTTTCACCTTAGTGATAAATTCTTCAAAAACGGCCGCATAGGGTTCAATGCGAAAATCTTTTAGCTCTTCATCATCATATACAAATACTTCATCGATACCATATTGCAGCAGTTCTTGGGCTTTTCCTGTTATGTTATGCCCCATAAACAGACAATACACCGGATAGCTGACTTTCGCGGCAAGCTCTTTGGCTTTGCCAATAAGTTCCAGTGTTACCGGATGGATATTGCCTTCCATATGATCAACATATACTACAATACCTTGCCACTGACTTTTGTCGACAGTAACGACTTCATCCTCAATAAAGGTAAATACCCCTGCGGGTCCTTTTTTTACACACAGCTTGCACATTTTGCAAGCAGCATTGATACTCAAATACTGGTTGTCCCACTCCAGCGCGCCAAAGGGGCAGAGCTCAAGTATTGCTTCCGGCTCAGTAATTTTATCTTGATCTATAACTATTTTTGCCAATGTTGCTTCCTCCTTTACACGTACTTTAGCTCTTTTAACTTATTGGTCAAACGGTCGACTAATACGTCGGGAGTATCTTTCCACATTTCACGGTCATTGTTGGCTTCAGGGGAAAATATTCTTATAACCCGGGTCGGTGAACCGTTGATACCATAATTATTTTCATTCTGATCGGTAAAGTCCTTAAAACTATACATCGGTATTGCTTGGTTCTTTGTCGCCAGTTTCCGTTTAAATGAAGGCAGGCGCGGCTGGTTTATATCTTTTTCCACGGTAATAAGACAGGGATAGTTAACTTCTACTGTTTGCACGGCATGTGGCATATCCATGTCCACAATAATTGAGTGTTCTTTCACTTCTACAATCTTCTTTACATTGGTAATATGGGGTATTCCAAGAAATTCTGCCAATTCCGGACCTACCTGGGCCGTATCCCCATCTGTTGTTTGTTTGCCGCAAATAATGAGGTCATACAGACCAAATTTTTGTACTCCCTGGGAAATAGTGTAAGAAGTAGCCAACACATCAGCTCCGCCAAACACCCTGTCCGAAATCAGTGCGCCTTCGTCTGCACCCATCATATAGGCTTCCCGAATTATCTCGGCGGCCTGAGGTGGGCCCATGCTTACAACACTAATTTTGGCACCCTTTTCTTCTTTCATCTTAATCGCGGTCTCAATAGCATACAGATCATAGGGATTCATCTTCGAGTCAATGCCTTCTCTTTTTAGCACCCCTGTCTCTTGATCTACTTCCACTTCAGATGTTCCCGGAACCTGCTTAATACAAACAATGATATTCATAATATAGTCACCTCACTAAATCTATACCTTTTCTGAATGACATTATGCAGCATACATACCATAACTACTATTTATTTACTTATATTTATAGATTATACATAAGATGATAATAGCCCTTCAGAATTTTTTGATTTTTATGGCGAGTTTTTTGATCTGTTTTACCACTTCCAGGGCTCACCCGGAATCTGAACAGCGAATTTTCCGCCACTTATTTCCAAATCAATTCCCGTAATATAACCGGCGGCTCCGGATGCGAGAAAGACGATTCCTGCTGCCACTTCCTTGGCATCACCTGCTCGGTTGAGTGCAATCTGCCCCAATGTTGCCTCCGGTTGTTCGGCAAGACGCTTGGCATTCATCTGAGTAGCAATAACACCGGGAATATATCCATTCACGCGAATGTTATAGGGTGCCAGCTCAGCAGCCAACGTCCGCGTCAAACTGGAAACTGCTGCCTTAGACGCAGCGTAAGCCCCACCACCTGCTGACGGAATAACTGCGGCATAGGAAGATGCGTTTAAGATAACACCACCCTCGCCTTGCCGCATATACCGGGCCGCTACTTGTGCGCCCAAAAATACCGACTTCAAATTGATATCCAGGACATTGTCCCAGTCAGTTGCGGACATTTCAAGGAGTTTCGCTTTATGAGAAACTCCGGCATTATTCACCCAAACATCAATTCTTCCATACTTATCATACACTTGTTGGGCAAATCTCTCAAGTTCCTGCGGTTTAGCAACATCAGCCACATAAACAAAAAGTTCATATCCCGCTGCCACCATTTCAGCTTTGAAGGCATCAAGCTTCTCAAGGCTGCGGCCACATACCGCCACCCGGCAACCCTCCTGAAGAAAGGCTGTTGTGCAAGCCGCACCAATACCTGCCGCACCGCCAGTAATAACCACTACTTTTCCTGTTAGCTGTAAATCCATTGTTTCTCCCCCCACTACTAGTCAAAGGGTTGTGAGGATATCTCCTCGCAACCCTTTTGTTAGTTTATCTGTTAATTGAAGACTATTTTTCCTCTATCGGAGCTTTACCAAGAGCTAGTACTGATAGTGTTCCCATTAGGGCAAACGATGCCAGGAAGTACATGCTCAAGGTCGTAGAACCGCCACTCAGGTCCTTGAGGAAACCTACAACATACGGCCCAATGAATCCTCCAAGGTTAGCTGTCGAGTTGATGATGGCAATACCGACTGCTGCAGTTGCCTCTGTCAGGTACATATTGGGGAAAACCCAGAAAGTACCAACAAAGGAGTAGATGCCCATCATGCTTACACAAAGAAGCCCCATCGATACATACAAATCAGTGGTCATGGTTAAACCAATCAGGCCGAAAAAGGCTATTGAGATCGGCAGTGATCCATGATACCGCCGTTCCACGGTCTTGTCCGAGTGACGGGCGACAACCACCATCGCAATTACTGCAAAGAAGTAAGGAATAGTGGAGATAAGACCGATGTTGGTGATACTCATTGCTTTTGATAAGGCCTTAATAATCTGCGGCATCCATAACCCCAAACCGTATAAGGCAATAACGTAGCACAGATAACAGAAGGACAGATGCCAAACTTTCGGCATTTTGAATACATCCCATTTGTTAGCAGGTGCAGTAGCTGCTTTAGCTTCAGACTCAACTTTCAGTTTGTTTATAAGCCATGCTTTCTCATCTTTGTCCAGGAAAGTTGCTTGCTCCGGACGGTCAATCATCGTGTAATAGGTGTAAAATCCAAGTAATACCGCAGGTGCTCCTTCTAAAACGAACACCCAACGCCAACCAGCCATATTCATCCATTGAACATTATCCATAATCCAGCTGGAGAGCGGCCCTGTTATAATGTTCGCCAATGCCATACCGCACATAAAGATGGAAACAGCACTAGCAAAATACTTACCAGGAAACCAGAATGTCATATATAAGATGATACAGGGATAGAAACCGGCTTCGGCAACACCCAGCAAAACTCGCAGAATACCAAACTGGGTTGAAGTTTGAACGAAGCCTGTAAACACAGTTACTAAACCCCAGCTAATAAGAATCCGGGTAATCCAGATACGGGCCCCGACTCTGTGCATAATAACATTACTAGGTACTTCAAAGAAGAAGTAGGCGATAAAGAAGATGCCGGCAATAAACCCAAACATACTTGGGGTTATACCTAATTCTTGATTCATTTGCAAAGCAGTGAATCCAATATTTACCCGGTCAATCATAGCCACAATATACAATAACATCAGATAGGGCAACAATTTCCAGCGTAACTTACTGATTACTTTTTCCTCATTAACTGTTGCAGTTCCCATAATAGCCTCCTTTGTTTTAGTTATTATTTATTCAATGCTGCTAAAAATTCTTTGACTTCGGCATCACTCATCTTATAGGTATGTTCATCATCAATCGGAAATTGACCCTGTCTGACTTCTTCCGTATATTCTTTAAATGCATTTATCAGGACTTCACCAACGTTGGCATATTTCTTAACAAATTTCGGTGTGAAGTTATCATACATGCCGACCATGTCCGCATAAATGAGCAGTTGACCGTGAGTATAAGAACCAGCACCAATGCCCAGGATGGGAATTCCGGCTCTTTCGGTGATAGCTTTGCCGACAGCAGTAGGAATACCCTCCACTAGAATACTAAAGGCACCTGCCGCCTCAACCGCTTTGGCCTCATTGACAATCTTCATGGCAGCAGCCGAGCTGCGACCCTGGGCTCTGTAACCACCGATTTGCCCCATAAGCTGCGGTGTCAAGCCGATGTGACCCATAACCAGGATACCAGCCTGTTGGATGGCTTTAATCCGCTCAGCAATCATCGGGCCGCCGCCTTCAAGTTTGATGCAATCGGCACCGGCTTCTTTTATAAAACGACCGGCATTAGCAATAGCTTGCTCATTTGAAGTCTGGTAAGACATATATGGCATATCGCCAACAATAAAGGTATTCGGTGCGCCGCGACGGACAGCCGAACAATGGCGAATCATGTCATCCATAGTTACCGGGAAAGTTGTATCATAGCCTAAACTTACCATACCGAGAGAATCACCGACAAGGATCATATCCACGCCAGCTTTTTCTTCCATTTTGGCAGTGAGATAGTCATAAGCCGTAAGATATACGATTTTTTCACCCTTTTCCACCATTTGAGCAAAATCATTAATTGTCTTCTTTGCCATAAATACCGCCTCTTTTCATTTTTTCTATAAAGTTAGTCGGACTTAGTCATCGAAAAAAGCAAATACTGCCTTAAATATCTAATCCTGCTCCTTCAGTACAGGTACGAGCTAATTTCTTGTACATTCTTAGTAATGGTGTTGTTTCTTTCACCGGGAATACCTTCGTCTTTTTTCGTTCTGCCAACACTGCCGCTACCTCTTCCGGAGTAGCGGGTTTGCCCTTAATACCGACAATATCAAGCTTCCGGGCGGCAACATCCATCTTAATCATATCGCCATCTTCCAGATAAGCAATGGGACCGCCTTCAACTGCTTCAGGAGCAATGTGACCTACAGCCGGGCCTCTGGTAGCGCCAGAAAAACGTCCGTCAGTAAACAAAGCTACGCTATTTGACAGTTCCGGCATATTCCACAATGCTTCTGTTGTCCGCAGCATTTCAGGCATACCAGAACCTTTAGGCCCTTCAAACCGAATGAATACCGCTGTTTTCGGACCAATTTTCCCATCCAGCAGCTCAGCGACAGCCTCTTCTTCAGAGTCAAACACCCTCGCCGTACCAGTAAAGTTGTGGATGGCCTCATCAACACCAGATAACTTAATGACTGCCCCTTCTGGTGCCAGATTGCCTTTAAGGACTTTGATATTGCCTTGAGGCTTGACAGGGTTTTTGCGGGTTTTTACAATATCACCAGCCTGGACTTTATAGTTGGCTAAATAGCTGTTTACTTCATTAAACCAACCAACGGCTTCCAGGTCGTCCAAGTTTTGACCAACAGTTTTGCCGGTAACAGTCATGGCATCAAGATACAGCATATCTTTCAGCTCACGCATCAGTGCCGGTACGCCGCCTGCATACCAAAACAGGTCGGTCGGCCACTGCCCACCTGTTTTGAGGCTGACAAGCACCGGAACCTCACGGTTAATAGCATCAAACTCCTGCTGTTCAATAGCAATTCCCACTTCGCGGGCAATTGCCGGCAAATGCAGCATTGCGTTGGTTGAGCCGCCTAGCGCCGCGTGAACCATCAATGCATTCATGAAGTTCTTTTTGCTGATAAATTTACGGGGAATCAATGAATCTTTTACATTTTGAATAATTTGCCGTCCGGCTCTACGGGCAAAACGGGTCAGATGGGTAGTGTACGCAGCAGCCAGAGCATTGCCCGGCAAGGCTAAGCCAAGTGCCTCTGACATACATTGCATAGTACTTGCTGTGCCAATAAACTGGCAAGCACCAGCGCTGGGACAGCAGTTACGGGAATAATACATCAATTCCTGCTCTGTCATCTCGCCCTTAGCATACTTATCGCCAGCTCCATAGAGAATTTCGGAAGACATATAATTAGGGCCGCTGAGCATGGAACCGCCGGTAACATGGAGAGTAGCCATATCCAGACGCATCATAGTCATTAATTGCGCCGGCACCGATTTATCACAAGATGCCATGAAAATACCGCCATCAAAAGGTGACGCTAATGCGTGTATTTCAAACATGAATGACATAATTTCCCGGCTGGCCAAGGAATAATTCATTCCATCATGAGCCATAGCAATACCATCACAGATATCGGTAACCGCATACACGGCCGGTTTACCTTGTGATTCATAAACACCAATTTTAGCTTCGTCAGCAAGTCCACCTAAGTGACTGCTGCCAGGATGGCTGTCACCATGCACGGTATCAATCAAAATCTGAAGTTTCCCTAGATCCGCATCCTCCCACTGCATCCCTGATCTCAGGCCATCTCCCTGGTAATTGACTTTTCGTAAGTTTTGACTCCGACTACAACCACAACTCATATAATCAACCTCCTAAATTTTTCACTATAGCAATTCCAATACTTTGCGGAGTGAATTTCGTTTGCCGAAACCGCCAGCCTTTGTAACCAAGTGCACGCCATCACAACTGCTGCCAACTATTTTGCCAACCGGTATACCAGGCAGTATTTCCCGTTCGAGATCAATTAATCCAATCCCCAGGGTATGACAAATACTTGTGGTCGTACCATCACCGGAGATAACGAGATTGCGCAACCCATGCTTCCTAACAATTTTCTGGGTGATCTCTGCCAGAAAGTTGGTTACTACCTGACCATACTTTTGCACTTGTATTGACAAACTTAGCGCCCCGGCGTCATTACGATTTTTAAGCAGCGTATCAGTTACAACTACTGGAATCCTTCCTTCATGTAACACTGTCTCCACCCTGGCTATCACCTGTTGCAATTCTTCCGCTACGCTGCCATCATAAATTGCATTTGATTGAATCTCAATTAACTCAGTGTTGGGATAATCTAAAACACTGATTATCTGCTCAGCAGTAACATGATTCAAGGTTCCTGCGACAATCATAGTTCCTTGCCGCAATCCCAAATGCTCTTGCTGAGCCACCTTCCAGGCAATAGGTAATTTACTTGCTAAACCGGCAGAGCCGACGGAGAGGCAAGGAATAGCAAGTTTACTGATAGCAATAGCAATATTATGCAAATCTTCATCTGTTACTGCGTCAACCGCAATTAAGCTGATGCCTGCCGTGTAGAGCTCAGTAAATTTTTGCATAAGTTTTTTCTCACCCTGCCGTACGTCAGCCAATGGTAAGACCGCTACAGGAGTCTCAGCTGCAGGCTTTATTATTGAGGGAACATAGCAGATAGGAAGCGAACTGCTGTTATCGCCCCAAGCCTGTACAATCTGCAAATAGCCATTTTCGACAATTCGGCCATGAGCAGGATAGGACGGAACAATAATTGCGAGGGTAAGAGCTAGCGATTTCATCGTTGCGTTTATTTCTTCAGCAATATTTCCACGCAGGGTAGAGTCAATTTTTTTATAAAAGCGCCGAAAACCAAGTTTAATAAGCGCAGACCCGACCTGATAGACACGGTCATATGCAACCTCTGCCGAGAGCTTACGTGAGTTAGTATTAATCGAAATCACATCGCTCCCCGTACAGTGGTTTATTAGCTCTGTGTGGTTGAGTACAACTTGAGTACTAAAACCAAATTTTCGAAATTGTACTCCCGCATCATTTGCACCAGTTAGGTTATCTGCAATAATCGCTAGCCGCTCCATTATATATCTCCATCCTCATTTCTATCTATTAGTATATGCATTTTTCATGCCAAGTTTTCATTGCGATTTTATTTTCGCAAAAACATAGCAATCTCAGACTATTGTCGAAATAGCACTACTAATTTGAATTTACACCAATATTATAACCATTACAAAATGAAAGCCAGGAATATAGTTAATACTATATTCCTGGCTTAATAGTTAAGCTTTAATTAGCTTTATTGGATTTGTTGCAAATTGAAATCGTTTCTTTCATTTTGAAATAGTTTTATTTTTCGCCAAATAGTCGTCGTACTAATCCCTAAAATTTTTGCTGTTTGCTCATGACTGCCTGTTTCTTTCAGAACCTGCATTATTATGGCATATTCTATTTCTTCCATTGTTCCTTTCGGCACCATTCTAACACCATCAGCCTGGCAGTCGCTTACATCTAAAACTTTTTTTACATCATCACTAGTTACATTGGTATCTTTTTTTAGAATTATTAATCGCTCGATAACACCCGCTAATTCTCTTACATTTCCCGGCCATTGATAACGCCTCAGAACCTCTATAGCTCCAGCACTAAACTGCAATGATTGTTTAAATAGCTTGGCTGAAAGTTTTTTACCAATATTTTCGACTAATAAAGGTATATCTTCCGGTCTGGCCGAAAGCGGCAATAGCCTTAACTGTAAAATACTTAAGCGATAATAAAGATCTCTGCGGAATACTCCTTTTTCTATTAGGTCAGGCAAATTTCTATGCGTTGCCGCTATAATACCCACATCCACAGGGATTACCTTATCACCGCCCACCCGCATGATCTCACGCTGCTGCAGCACTCGCAGCAATCTGGCCTGCATACCTAAGGAGACTTCACCTATTTCATCAAGAAAAATCGTCCCCTTATCAGCTTGTTCAAACAGGCCTTTCTTGCCGTTTTTACGAGCACCAGTGAAAGCTCCGCACTCATAACCAAAAAGCTCACTTTCCAACAGGCTTTCCGGCAAAGCGGCACAGTTAACAGCAACAAAGGGACCCCGGCAACGCTGGCTATAGTTATGAATACTTTGCGCAATAATTTCCTTGCCAGTACCAGTATCGCCGTTAATTAGAATTGTTGAGTCAACACACGCATAGCTTTTAGCCGCCTCCAGGGTCTCCTTCATGAAGGTGTTCGCAGTGATAAAATCCTCAAAATTATAGGTAGCCCTATAGCCACTTTCAGCAAGAGCCCTGCTCGCCTTATCTTTGTCCTTAGCAGAAAATGGCGCTTCGGCAATCGTTAAAACAGCACCTACTGTTTGTCCACTGATAAGCATGGGTACAATCCGGCAGGTAAATCCTTGGTCACTGCCATCATTCATTTCCGCAACTCTCGTTTGTCCATACCGCAATGTATCATCAAGATTTACATCCGGAAAAGTAGTGGCAGCAAGACAGCCAACAACCTGCTCCTTACTCTTATTGAGTAATTTTTCTGCCGTATGATTGATGTAGGCGATCCGCCGTTGGCTGTCAACCGCAACAATTCCTTCCCCGGTAAACTCCATGACGGCCTTAAACTGTTCTAGTTTTACCCTGTCCACACGTCCAGCCAAAATCAACTCGCGCGCCTGACGTACCGACTTAAACACAGTTTCATGCCCTACGGTTATTGGAAAACAAGGAATGTCATTCATAGTAGACATTGGTTCACTGCCCTGACTGTCCGCTATATCCGCAATTTCCTTGACAACAGCTGCAAATTCCGATAGTTCTCCGGCCCGAATATCAGACAAGATCGTAGTCTTAATTCCCAGGATGTCAGCCACAACTGTGGCCTCAGCAATAATGGCATCTCCGATTAACCCTACCGTCTGCTGAGTACCGGCCCATTTCCCGTTTTTTGCCAACCATTCCTTGACCCCTTGCAAACTCCGCAAAATGTCCAGCATACTTGGCCGAAGGGAAACAGTGGGGATATTGACTGTTGTTTTTATCGTTTCATTAAAGCTCGCATAACAAATAAGTGCATCTGCTCCTCTTTCGCTGAGCTGCTGTGCGATGGCAATACTATCTTCCCGTGAGGCCACTGCCACATGGATCTTTTCTCCCCATTCACTAAATAAATCCAGAGCCCGCAAGGTAAAATCCTTATTAGGAGCAATAAGTGCAATTTTATTTGTCTGCAAGGTTAATCCTCCCCATCCAACATGGTACTCGGAAAAGTTCTGCCAGCAGTCGTTTCTTGCTTAAAGCTTAATTACAGCACCCTTAGCAGCCGAACTTGCCAGCTTGGAATAGATTCCCAAATAACCGCGGGTAAATTTAGGTTCAGGTCTTTGCCATTTTTCCAGTCTTGCGCTAATTTCTTCATCTGAAAGATGCAACTCAAGCAGTCCCTTAGTAATGTCAATGGTAATCTTATCACCATTTTCTACAGCAGCTAACGGGCCACCTTCAGCCGCTTCCGGCGAGATATGTCCAACAAAACAGCCATTATTTGTGCCTGAAAAACGTCCGTCGGTAATCAATGCCGTCTTCTTGGCTAATCCCATGCCATAAAGATACTTCATTGCTTTATACATTTCCCGCATACCAGGTCCGCCTTTCGGCCCCTCATAGCGAATTACAACAACATCACCTGCTGTAATATCGCCATTTAATATTGCCGCTTCAGCGGTTTCTTCACAGTCAAACACCTTAGCACTGCCTGTGAACACGTGCATAGCAGGGTCGATTGCCGCTGGCTTGGTCACCGCTGTATCAGGCGCAAGATTACCCCTTAAGATAGCTAGCCCCTTTTGTGTGCCGAAAGGTTTATCCAGGGTACTGATTACGTTATGATTAAAGGGATATTTAAATTTGTAGTCTGCCAGGTTTTGTTCTACAGTTTTACCAGTTACAGTAAGACTGTCATTATTAAGCAATTGCTGAATCTCTTGCATCACCTTCGGGATTCCTCCCGCCTGATGAAAGTCTTCCATATCGTACTGCGAGGCCGGATTTACCTTAGCGATCTGCGGCGTCGACTGACTGAGCCGGTCATAGGCATCCATCATAGTCTCAGCCTCAATTCCTAGTTCTGCCGCAATAGCTGACAAGTGTAAAACGGCATTTGTCGAGCCGCCGGTAGCCATCAATACCCGGATCGCGTTCTCCAGTGACTGATAGGTAATGACTTTGTCAGCCGTTATTTGGCTAGTTACTAACGATACTATAGCCTTACCCGTATTTTCTGCCAGTCTCAGCCTATCAGCATAAACAGCAGGCACAAGCGCCGCTCCCGGCAGAGACATTCCCAGTGCTTCTGCCATGCAGCACATGGTGTTAGCTGTACCATAAAAAGCGCAAGAACCGCAGGTCGGACCACATAGTTCCTCTAACTGCTCATAGCTCTCACCGCTAATTTTGTCACTTTTTAGCATACCCAAGGCCTCTGACATTGTTGTTAAATCAGATTTCCGGCCATCAAATTTTACACCACCAAGCATCGGTCCGCCATTCAGGAAAATAGCCGGGATTTTAAGTCTGGCAGCCGCCATTAGCATTCCGGGGACAATCTTGTCACATGATCCCAGCAAAACAATACCATCTAACCGATGCGCCTCAACCATAACCTCAACATCATTAGCAATTAAGTCCCGCGACGGTAAAATATAGTGCATGCCCGCATGCCCCTGAGCTGTACCGTCACAAGCACCAATAACGCCGAATTCAGCAACTGTCCCACCTGCCCGATAAATACCTTTGCGCACATGTTCGGCAACCTGACGCAGGTTGGCATGACCGGGAACCAGTTCATTCCAGGAGTTGGCAATACCAATAACAGGCCGATTTAAATCATCATCAGAAAACCCCACTGACTTAAATACACTCCGGTTGAAACACCAATCAGGTTTGTTTAAAATATCGTTACTTCTATTTCCCATAACATCTATTCCTCCCTCTGCTGTGGTTTATAAAGCGGCTTTTTTCTTAGCCAGTTCGATGGCTACGTCAATAATCAGATCCTCTTGTCCGCCTACCGTTTTTCGACGTCCGAGTTCCAACAAGATATCACGTGCATCTACCCCGAACTTCTCAGCTGCCCGCCGGCTATGGAGCATAAAACTGCCGTAGGCGCCAGCATAACCAATTGCCAGAGCATCATTGCTGATAATCTGGGGACGGTCCATTATATTGTCAATAATATCTTTTCCCAGATCCATAAGTTTATAAAAATCAACCCCGGTCTCATAACCGGCCTTGCTCATCGCGGCAGTCAGCACTTCCAATTGGGCATTGCCGGCCCCGGCACCCAGTCCGCGCACAGTGCCATCCACCGACGTTGCACCGGCTTCAATCGCCGCCAACGTATTGCCAATTGCCAGGCCCAAATTGTTATGCGCATGAAAACCCACTGGAACAGATACCGCGTCCAGTACACTCTCAATCCTGATTTTGATTTCGACTGGCAGCATTGCTCCCGCTGAATCGGTTATATTGATCCGGTCTACGCCGTAGCTTTCAAATTTTTTGGCCTGTTCCACCACTTTTTCCGGTGTCGCCATATGTGACATCATCAAAAATCCGATGGTTTCCAGCCCATTTTGTTTGGCAAATTTAATGTGCTGTTCACCTGTATCGGCTTCAGTAACATGGGTAGCTACCCGTACGGTGTTCAACCCGTATTGCATAGCAACCTCCAAGTCTTCTACTGTGCCAATCCCCGGAATTAGCAAAACAGCAAACTTCGTTTTCTTTAAAACTTTGGAAACCGCTTTAAAATACTCTTCGTCTGTAGCTCTGGCAAAACCGTACTGCATGGAAGATCCACCGATACCGTCGCCGTGACCTACCTCAATGGTATCTACACCGGCCGCATCTAGCCGGGCAGCGATGGTTGCCATTTGTTCTGGCGTCATTTGGTGACTGACGGCGTGCATTCCGTCGCGCAGTGTTGTATCGAAAATTCGAATTGATTTCATTTTGTTACCTCCCCGGACTTCAGTTTTGCATAATGTTCCGCAACAGCTACGGCAGCGGACGTAATAATATCAAGATTGCCGGAGTACTTGGGCAGGTAATCTCCCCTACCTTCAACTTCCACCATGGTAACCACTCGATCGCCGTCTGCATACGGCTGCACTTTCAAATGATAGCCTGGTACATACTGTCTCAAATCCGCTACCATTGCCTGCACAGAATCGACAATGCTCTCGATTTTACTGGTATCACACTTGGTGTAGATCGTATTGCGCATCATGATCGGCGGCTCGGCCGGATTGAGAATGATAATTGCCTTGGCTTTTTTTGCCCCGCCGACCTTCACCAATGCATCACGGGTAGTCTGTGTAAATTCGTCAATATTCTGCCTGGTCCCTGGACCGGCACTCAGGCTGCTAAGTGTGGCAACAATTTCTGCATATTCGACCGCTGCTACCCGGTTAATCGCATAGACAATCGGCACAGTTGCCTGTCCACCGCAGGTGACCATATTGACGTTGCATTCATTGATATGCTGCTCCATATTCACTGCCGGCACCATATATGGACCGACTGCAGCCGGAGTTAGATCAATCGCAAAAATCCCTGCTTCTTTTAACAACGGCGCATGCATTGTATGCGGTTTGGCACCGGTAGCATCAAATACAAAATCGATCTTGTTGGTAGCATGATATGCCAACACTCCATTAATGCTTTCGGCACTTGTGGCGATACCAAATTCCTTTGCCATTCTCAGCCCTTCCGATGCGGCAACAACACCTGCCATCATTACCAGTTCCAAATTTTCGCTGCGTCGAATCTTCATCATTAGGTCAATCCCAATATTACCTGGCCCGATAATGGCTGCCCGCAATTTCTTTTGCTCCAAATCAATCATCCTTTCTCTTGTGGCACTTACTACGTTAGTTCGTCATTGTCAAACACTGTTCTCATTTTCACTTAAAAAAATAACCGCCTCGAAGCACCCCTTGTTTAGTCCCTAAATCCCAACTGAAGGGAAATCTTCTTGGCAGTTCTTACTACTTCAATGGCAATCCCATCCATTTGAGAAGCCAACAGCCTGCTAGCCGGTCCCGAAAGACTAATCGCGGCAATAATTGTGCCAGAACTATCCTTTATCGGCGCGGCAACACATTGTAGGTCTTGTTCAAATTCTTGACTATCAAAAGCATATCCCTGTTTGCGTACCTGCTGTATCTGACAAATCAGTTCCGGCAAGTCTTTCACTGTATTACTCGTGTATTCTTGCAATACATGGTCATAATACAAATTTTCTATTTGTTGTTTATCCAACCCGGACAGTAACACTTTCCCAACACCTGTACAGTAGGCCGGGTTGCGCCCTCCAACTTGCGAGCGTATGCCAACCGAACGTAAACCATCCACTTTTTCTATATAAACAACATCTTCACCGGAAAGTACCGCCAGGTGCGTTGTTTCCTGATAAGTAAGTGATAGTTCCTTTAGATATGGCAGCGCAATTTGACGCAAATCAAGATTAGTGATATAAGCCTGTCCCAACTCGAAAACCTTTATCCCGAGAGAATATTTTCCGGTCTTGGCGTCCTGACGCATGTAGCCGCATTTCTCCAAAGTAGCAATAAGACCATGGGCCGTACTTTTGTTTATGTCAAGCCCTTTGCTTATTTCCATTAGACCCGCAAGATTCCCATGCTCTGCTACATACTCCACTATCTTAAGTGCGCGAAATAGCGATTGAATGGTTCTATCGCCTTCCTCTTTGCCAGCCAGCAGACTCACCTCCGTTCGACATTATCAACCACTGTTCGTGATTATTTTGCATACTTCGCTATTCACCAGCATTATTCCTGCTCGCTAGGCTATTCCTACAAAAAATATTTTTAGATTAACTTCGGATAACTTCTGCTTTTTTCAGCAAATCCTGAATTGTCTGCAATTGCGTAGTTGTCAATTCAGCTGCCGGTTCTTTTACCGCGGGGACTATCGGAACTCCCATCGCAGCCACAGCGCCTTTAATGCCAGCGACAAAGGGTTGAGACACATCGTATAGGTTCATTAATAGGGAAATCTGAGCTTGCGCTGCCGCAACCTTGTCCAAATCTTTTGCAGCATAGGCGTTCATAAGATCGGCAAACACTTGGGGAACGATATTGGTTAAACCACATAAAACACCATCGCCACCTGCCATTAGGTTAGGTATCAGATATTCATCAAAGCCTGATAGAACACTGAAATCCGGACGTTCAGCTTTAACAAGCTGGATCACTTTTCTCGTATGGCTGATATTATCTACGGTATCTTTGATACCCACAATATTGTCAAACTCTTTGACCAACCGCAGAACAAGTTCCGGCGTAAGGTCTGAAGCCGTCCTGTCAGGAAAATTATATAGTATAATCGGCAGCGAAGTGCTCCGGGCAAGATTGGCATAATAACGGTAGATGGTTTCGGTCTCCAGTTTGAAATAATACGGCGAAATAACTACCGCCGCATCGGCGCCTGCCTGCTCTGCAAACCGGGTAAGTTCAATAACTTCTTCTTGCACCGTACCGCCTGTACCAATAAGCACAGGAACCCGCTTATTTACTGTTTTTATGGCAAAGGTGATAAACGCCTTTTTTTCTTCCATAGAAAGAGCAAAAAACTCGCCAATACTACCCAGAAAAAGAATCCCGTTAATACCATTGTCAATCAGCCTGTTGATGTGAAACTCGTTTCCCTTGAAATCAAGTCTTCCTTGCTCATCAAGAACAGTAATAATTGGTGATAATATCCCTCTAAACATGTCTAGTCCCTCCGTTTTATTTAAAATTCCAACATATCTCCCTTTATCAAGAGCCTACTCGTATCGATGCAGCAAGATTACTGGGCGATTGGTGGTAGTGTTTTTTAAAAACGCTGCTAAAATAGCTGGCATCGCGAAATCCCACCATACGAGCAACCTCATTAACGGTGTAGTTACCTGTCAGCAATATTTCTTTCGCTTTTTTCAAGCGAATATTGGTCAAATAGGTCGCGTAGCCTTCACCGGCATGTTTCTTGAAAATACGGCAGAAATAGCCTGTACTTATGAATAATTTTTCGGCCAATTGTTCCAGCGTAAGCTCTTTATTATAATTACTATTTATATACTCAACCGCCCACTTTACCGCCTGTTCAGCTTGGTTTTGTTCTAAAGATCCAACATTACTCGTCAACGTGTCAATCAAATTGCACAAACATTGTTCCAAATCGCATACTGAAACTGTCTGATTCACTTGACTGATGAAATTTTTACGAATCAAAATTGCATCATTGTCCGAAATAATGTACTCAGCATACTTTTCAATAAGATTATTGGCAATTTTTATAATTGCGGCATACACATATTCAGGCTGACAAACACATTGCTTTGCTTCACTCAAAAACTGATGGAAAATTTCTTTGGCTTTATCTGATTTACGTTCCAGTAAACACTCCCGTAATTGTTTTTGAACGTCTTCACATTCTATTTCTTGCGGCCCATCTACGGCACCGTCTATAACTAGCAGTCCCTGCTGATGCCAGAATAAGCCGGCTTCCCGTTTCTTCTTAGCATTTTTATAGTCCCTGCCAATTCGTGACGGGCTAACCACCAAACTGAGGCCGGCACAAATTGTAATCGCATATTTGCGTTCCCACTCTTCTAATTGAGTCTGCAATACACAGCGTACCTCATAATCCCAATGATCAAAAATCATCACTAATTCATCACTAAATGAGGTTACTATGGTATGTTCCCCGAAAAGAGCCGTACTTTCCTGCAGCAGTCGTTCTTCCATCCCAACACTCTGGAGCCTATCCGAATTTTGCCAATACGAAACAGAAAGGACGGCAGCCGGACTGAAATCTTCTTTTTTAGAGATGGACTGCAGTAATTTCAAAGCACTGGAATTATCACTGTCCGATTTCAACAATTCAAACAGCCGCTGTTGTGTCACAACAGGTCTGTCTTTGGCAATTTGTTGCTCCAACCGCTGGAGCCGTTGTTTCGCTATTCGTTGACTTAACGCACTGGCGATACCTTTGCGAAGTGTATCTGCCAATTGAGCTGGTTTAATAGGCTTTAGCAGATAGTCGGCAACATGAGTTTGCACAGCCTGATGAGCATATTCAAATTGACTATAGGCAGTTAGTATATAAATAATTGCCTCTTTGTGCCTTTCCCTGATAATCTTGGCCGCCTCAAGACCATTCATCAGCGGCATATTAATATCGAGTATGATAAACTCCGGCTGATACAAATCCGCCAACTGCACAGCTTGTTCTCCATCCTCTGCCTCACCGCAGATTTGGAAAGGCAAATTGTACTGTTTAACAATATACCGCAGGTATTGGCGCACCGCAGGCTCGTCATCGGCAATAATCATTTTGTACATTTGCTCCCCCCCACTCGCTTCGCGTTGAAGACAACTATAACGGCAAGACAATCCGAGCTAGCGTTCCTCCTGCCGATGACCGATTGATCGTAAGTTCAAATTTTTCTTCATAGTAATGCTTTAAACGCAAGAAAATGTTTTTGAGCCCGATGCCTTTCAGGCTTGGCGGATCATAATCAGCATTAGGCAATTCCCGAACTGCCGCAACAATGGCGTCAGGTATCCCACAGCCATTGTCACAAACCTCAATAACTCCATAGTTTCCTTGCTTATACCCATGCACCAAAAGGTGTCCTTCTTGGCGAACATTTTTAAATCCGTGCAATATAGAATTTTCTATTAGCACCATGATCGTCATGAAAGGAATTTTTATCTCTAAGATCGTGGGATCTATGTCAATAGCAACCGTAAATTTATCTGGAAACCGCGTCTGTTGAATAAACAAGTAGTCTTTAATATAACTCAATTCTTCTTCGATCGTAACTAACGAATCTGCTTTACCCAGACTTAATCTGAGTAGATTCGAGAGTGAGTACGTTAACGACGCCAAAGTGCCGGCACCATCCATTTCAGCCTGTTGGGCAATGGTATTTAGCGTGTTAAAAAGAAAATGCGGATTAACTTGTGATTCTAAAAATTTGAGTCGCGCCTGGCTTAGGGAATGATGCAGCAATGCTTGTTTTTCCCGTTCTTGCGATAAATTAATCCGGTAGTCGCTCAATTCTTTTTCTTTCATTGAATTAACCATTAGCTGTACAAGCGAAGCACTCACTAGTGACAATGTTTCGGCTACAGAATTAAGGTGATTGCGGTGGATAAAGTTCAGCTTGAAATAGACTTCCTGCGCACTATCGGCTGCAAAATTGCCTGGAGCTGGCTCTGCCTGGGTTATGTTTGTTGACATTCTTCCGTAACCGCAACCTAGATAGCCTAATACCTTGTCATTAATAATAAAGGGGCTTTGGATTGCCGAAACGCCAAATTTGCAATGAAAAATCTTCTGTTCTAAATAAGGGGGCGTTACAGTTGTCGTATTCAAAATACAGTTTCCACACTGTTCATTGATACAGCATTGACAGATCTCCGGCAAATTGTTCTTATCTGTCAGAAAATTACCAGCTACATCAATCAGTGTCACTGTCATTTGGACTGATTGCGCAAACTTTTCAACAATAGAATCCAGGTTAATCAGCTTGGCCACTTCACTAAGCTCAATATCCTTGCCAATAATCCCCTCTTCTAATGGCTTGGGAATCGTTGAGTAGACAATGCTAAGAAAAGAAATCGGCTTTGATGAATTATTCACAATACGATGCTTACTTCCCTCACTGATATAGCTGATTTTACCTTCTTCCAGTTTGATTTCCCGGTCGTCGCACCAATGAGTAGTCATACCATCAAGGCCAATGATAATCTCGATATAACCGGAATGCACATGCGGTGACTGTGAGCCGCCAGGGTATACCGTTGATACAGATACTGTTGGCTGAGTTTTCGACTTATCCGGTTCTAATTGCAACCAATGTTGTTCTCCCCAGCCAAACTGCTGATCACTAACAATATTTACTTGAAAAGTTTCTTTTATTTTGTTAGCAATATCACCGGTCATTTGTAATTACCTCGTACTTTCCACATAGGATTATTACCGCTAACTATTATCCATTCGCTAATAAAAATCCTGCATTGTTTTGATATATTAATGCAGAATATGTCGTAACAAAAGGGCTGTGAGGATATCTCCTCTCAACCCTTTTTGCTTACTTCTATTCCAAGACTATTTTGCCGCTAATCCAGTTCGATTCTCAGCTAGTTTCTCGGCTGGTGGCTTACCAAGAGCCAATACCGATATTGTCCCCATAACGGCGAAGGATGCTAGGAAGTACATGCTCAAGGTGGTAGAACCGCCGCTCAAGTCCTTGAGGAAACCTACAACATACGGCCCAATGAAGCCGCCAAGGTTCGCTGTTGAGTTGATGATGGCAATACCAACTGCCGCCGTCGCCTCTGTCAGGTACATATTAGGGAAACACCAGAATGTACCGACAAAGCAGTAAATGCCCATCTGGCTTATACAAATAAGCGCCATAGAAACCCATAAATCATTTGTCATTGTTAAACCAATCAGGCCGAAGAAAGCTATACTGATCGGCAACGCCCCATGAAACTTACGTTCCCCAGTCTTGTCCGAGTGACGGGCGACAAGCACCATCGCGACTACGGCGAAGAAGTAAGGAATGGTAGATATCCATCCTATGTTGGTAAGACTCAATGCTTTTGACAAGCCCTTAATAATCTGGGGCATCCATAATCCCAAACCGTATAAGGCAATAACATAGCACAGATAGCAGAAAGACAGATGCCAAACTTTCCCCATTTTGAATACATCCCATTTGTTAGCAGGTACAAAGGCAGCTTTTGCTTCATGTTCCTTTTTCAGTTCGGCAAGAAGCCATTCTTTCTCATCTTTTTCCAGGAATTTCGCTTGTTCAGGACGGTCAATCATCGTGAAATAGGTTACAAAACCAAGCAGTACCGCAGGTGCTCCTTCTAAAACGAACAACCAGCGCCAGCCTGTCAAGCCCATCCACGCAATATTTTCCATAATCCAGGTGGAAATCGGCCCTGTTATAATGTTTGCCAACGCCATGCCGCACATAAAGATGGAAACAGCACTAGCAAAGTACTTGCCCGGAAACCAGAAGGTCAAATACAAGATAATACAGGGATAGAAACCAGCTTCAGCAACGCCAAGTAAAACACGTAAAATACCAAATTGAGTTGAACTTTGAACAAAGCCTGTAAATACGGTTACCAAACCCCAGCTGATAAGAATCCGGGTAATCCAGATACGGGCCCCAACTCTATGCATAATAACATTACTAGGTACTTCAAAGAAGAAGTATGCGATAAAAAAGATACCTGCGATAAATCCGAACATACTTGGGCTTATACCCAAGTCCGCATTCATTTGCAATGCGGCAAAACCAACGTTTACCCTATCAATCATAGCCATGATGTACAGTAACATCAGATAGGGAAGTAACTTCCAACGTAACTTGCTTATTGTTTTTTCTTCAACTGCACTTACCATAATATCCCCCTTTTCCGCATTAATTAGATTATTAAGACTCTTTTCGGTATGCCCCTGGCCAGGGAAGGGAAGCCTGTATTTACTCTATAACATAACAAGCTTTCCTTTTTAAAAATTTTCTATGTTTATATATTTGCCAATTGTCGCTCAATTACCTCCGGACTTTATTGATGCCCATCATGAATATATTGCACACATGATGACCGCAATATGTTATATTAAGTTGCCACTGGAATCAAATTGCATTTCAAGGGGTTGTCCTATTATTGATGAGTGTCATCATTTTAATGCTCCCTGCAGTTACCATTGGGAAAAAAACCACTAAAGATTTACCTATCAGCATATTGTTAATATACATTTATATCAACAACATGCTTGTACATCTTTAGTGGAATTCTCAATACAATTTATAAAGTTTAGTCTAACAGGGACTTGACCACTTTAACTGCCACTTCAAAGTCTGTAGATTACCGCAAAATTGGCAGCGTATTTGCACCCTGCGGCATGACAGTATAGGTGGGGTTATCAACTCCACATTTTTCCCTGGCAATTCGGAGCGCGTCCTCGATAGTAGTTGTAGAAATCATACCAGTCTTGCGAACAAACTCAGCATTTTCAGGACGCGTAACCATGACATAAGTGGCATGGCTGCTGCATTCCACTTCTTTTAGCGCCACCCAGCCTGGTATCCCAAAGTCTGCGCGCAACGCTTTTTCCATGGACAGCTTGTCATCATATTGAAACCAGCGGGAAAATTCCTCTGGTTCGTAAATGTCTGCACATTCACTTAAGAGTACTACCGCACCGCCTTTTTTCACAGCATAATAGGCGTTATCCATGGTCTTACCTGTTTGGTAAAGATTAATATCTTTAGGAAATCCGCCAGCTGTGGTAACTACAATATCTGCCAAATTATCGATTTGTACACCATAAAGTTGATCTACCAGTTTACAGCCTTCTTTCCAGGCGGAAACCCAATTACCGGCAAAAACGCCGCCAAATTGACCGTCAGGAGTAGGTACCGTATTAACGATAAAGTCAGGATTAATGAAGCCGCCAACCTCCATCATATCTTCATGCAGCTCGTTGCCTTGCGTCTTTCTGGAGGCAGCATGTGGATTAGAGCCGGCGCCTACCTCTCGTCCAAGTCCCCACAAGTGATTCTGGCGAATAGTTTTAATGGAACTAATACCTGGAACAATACTTTTGCGACCACCGCCAAAGCCTGCCATATAATGATACACAATACCACCTGTCAGGATTAGCCTGTCCGCTTCGGCTGCTATTTTATTAATAGAAACTTCAGTACCCAGGCTAGTCCTGCCAAAATACACCATATTATCAGCATCAAAAGCATCATGGTTTACTATTTTAATTCGCTCATAGATTTCTTTGCCACATAACTGAACAAACTCTTGCTCAGTGTTTTGGCGATGACCACCTACCGCGATAATAATAGTAATATTGCTGTCCGGTACACCAGCTTTGTTAAGAGTGGCAATAATCTCAGGCAACACCAGCGGCATCTGCTGCCAGGCACGGGTAATATCACTAACAGCAATAGCAACTTTTTCACCAGGTCGTACCAATTCGCCAAGCGGTGGCGCATCAATTGGTTTAGCCAGTGCCTCGCGCACAGCTTGAGGAATATCGTTGATAGGCGGATATTCTTTACCAATAATTTCGTGTAGCAATTGTTCTTCAGAAACAGAGAAACTCATTTCTTCTTTGCCGTACTTTAATGAAAATTTTCTCATCGTTTGACACCTCTTTCTATTTTGTATAAGAGTGGAGTTGATAAACAAATATTACCTTACAGAAGAGTCGTTTTCCATATAACCTATGATAAACCAAAATCAACAAATTGAAAACCCGCCTAAAACATTTCGTTTTAAGCGGGTTTTTTCGGCACTAGTTTTCACACAGCCGCTAAGAGATTATCCTCTTTTTCTATTATACTCTTCAAGGTCGGTGATTGCCTGATAAAGTTTTTCTGCAGTTACTTCATAAGGTGCATTCTTAATATCTCTTACAGTAAGAGTTGTTTCGATTGCAGGACCAAGCTCGTCGTATGTAACCTCTATATCAGCAAGCTTTGTTGGCAGCTTAACTGTTTTATAGAAATCGTACAGTTCTTCAAGCTTATCCATCTGACCATCATACATAAGCAATACTAGAACACCATAGGAAACAACTTCTCCATGAAGGTGTTTTTCTTCGATCTGTGGCAGAACGGTCATACCATAGAATAGAGAATGGGCGATGCTGCTGTTGATTGAAAAGTCAATGAAATTTGAAACCATACCTGTTGTAACAAGGATACAAAGACAAATCTGCTCAACCTCAAAGGAAGGTGTATTATTTCTGCAATCTTCAAGTGCTTTTGCTCCGTACTGAACAAGGGGTTTATAGCACTGAACACCCATAGCTACACCAAAGGCATCTCCATGCGTTAATGCCTTGCCACGGCTTGCAAGTGTAGTTTCAAAGTGCTTAGCCATTGTGTCAGCCATACCTGTCCATAAGTAAACCTCAGGCGCCTCGGCGATTACTGTTGTGTTTATGAAAACATGGATAGGAGGCATTCCGTCAGCACGCTGCCAGGTGTCACGAATAACTCCGGTCGGATAGTAAATAACAGCAACAGAAGAAACAGGTGCACATGTCCCCGCTATTGTAGGAAAAGAAAATAATGGTTTTTTAGCTACATAAGTTACATATTTACAGCAGTCAATCGCCTTACCACCGCCGACAGCAAAAACCATGTCGGCCTCCTGAACTTTAGGATTTGCAATAAGAACATCGCCGTTTTCAAATGATGCCTCGCCGCCATACCAAATAAAATCGATTATTTCAATTTTTGAATCCTTAAGTGCAGCAAGCAAATAATCCTTAGCTGCCTCAATAGCTCTTTTCCCACCGATAACAACTGCCTTTGTTCCATAAGGCTCGCAAATTGCAGGAACATTTTTATAGGCATCATCACCTACTGTATAACTTGGCAGCATCTGTGAATAAAAACTCATTGTTGACTCCCCCTTAATTTATTGCATTATTTATAAATTTCGTGATATTTGCCATAGTTTTTTAACACATTCTTATTAATGATGCTAAAAAAGGCTGGAGGATATTTCCTCGCAGCCTTCTAGCATCTGCTGATTATTTATCCAACAAAGCAAGAAACTCTTGTACTTCTTCTTCTTTCATACCATAGGTATGTTCACTGTCAACCGGGAATTGCCCTTTGCGGACTTCCTCGGTATATTCTTTGAAAGCATTTGTTAAGACTTCACCGACATTAGCATACTTCTTAACAAATTTAGGGGTAAAGTTATCATACATACCAACCATATCTGCATAAATCAGCAGTTGGCCATGAGTATACGAACCGGCACCAATACCTAGAATGGGAATCCCGGCTCTTTCGGTGATGGCTTTGCCGACAGCCGTAGGAATACCCTCAACCAAAATGCTGAAGGCACCTGCTGCTTCAACCGCTTTGGCCTCATTCACAATCTTCATGGCAGCAGCAGAGCTGCGGCCCTGGGCTTTGTAACCACCGATTTGACCCATAAGCTGCGGCGTTAAGCCAATATGACCCATAACCAGAATGCCAGCTTGTTGGATGGCTTTAATCCGCTCAGCAATCATCGGGCCGCCGCCTTCAAGTTTGATGCAATCGGCACCGGCTTCTTTTATGAAACGGCCGGCATTAGCAATAGCTTGCTCATTTGAAGTCTGGTAAGACATATATGGCATATCGCCAACAATAAAGGTATTAGGCGCGCCACGGCGGACAGCCGAACAATGGCGAATCATATCATCCATAGTTACCGGAAAAGTTGTATCATAGCCTAAGCTTACCATACCGAGAGAATCGCCAACCAGGATCATATCCACGCCAGCTTTTTCTTCCATTTTGGCTGTTAGATAATCATAAGCTGTAAGATAAACTATTTTCTCACCTTTATCTACCATTTGATTAAAATCATTAATTGTTTTTTTAGCCATTATCCATCACAACTCCTAATAAAATATTAGTATAAACGTTTCAAATCTTCGTCGTTCATCGTAAAGCAATGCTTTTCTTCCGGAAAAGTGCCATTATCAATTTCTTGGCACCAAGTGTCAAAAACATCCACCATTTGTTGTCCCATTTGCGCATACTGTTTCACAAATTTAGGCACAAATTTATCAAAAATGCCGAGTAAATCGTAGGCGTTAAGGTTATGTCCATTACAATCTCCGCCGCCGCCAACACTGATTGTCGCGCACTTCACCCGCTCAGTGATTAGCTTGCACAGGGCAGCAGGCATACATTCTAACACCATGGCAAAAACGCCGGCATTGTCAATGGCAATAGCATCTTGCATCAGTTTTTCCGCGGCTTCCGAGCTTTTGCCTTGAACTTTAAAGCCACCCATCATCGCGGCTGTTTGCGGCGTTAAGCCAATGTGGCCCATAACTGGGATGCCAGCATCCACTACCGCTTTTACCGTGTCGGCAATTTTAATGTTGCCTTCCATTTTCACACAATCAGCACCGGCTTTTAGCAGAGTACCTGCATTGCGAATGGCTTCATCGCGATTTACCTGGTAGGATAAAAAGGGCATATCGCCAACAACAAAGGTATTAGGTGCTCCCCGGCGGACAAGCTTTAAGTGATACAGTTCTTCTTCAAATTCTACTGGAACAGTGCTGTCCTTACCCTGGATAACCATGCCCAGTGAATCACCGACTAAGATAAGTTCGGCAGCCGAGCGGTCAACAATACCAGCCATCGGATAATCATATACTGTGATCATTTTGAACTTTTTACCGTTTTGCTTACTCTCAAGAATCTGAGGAATTGTAATTTTAGTTTTAGCCATTTTTACTACCTCCTATTTTTCTGTATTATTTTATTATTTAAATACCGCACCAGCCATCGCTGACGATACCATCTTAGAATAGCGATCAAGATAACTGCCTTTAATTACATGATCTTGCTTGGGAGCCTGCCAGGCCGCTTTACGGCGAGCCAATTCTTCATCGCTAACATGGAGATGAACGGTGCCTTTAGTGATATCAATTTCAATCAGATCGCCTTCTTCAATCAAGGCAATCGGTCCACCTTCGGCCGCTTCCGGGGAAACATGTCCAATAGCAGCGCCTGCCGTAGCACCAGAGAAACGACCATCAGTCACCAATGCTACTTCTTTGGATAAGCCCATGCCAACAATAGCAGCAGTAGCTGTAAGCATTTCCCGCATGCCGGGGCCGCCTTTTGGACCTTCATACCTTACTACGACCACATCACCTGGTTTAATTTGTCCGCCGTAAATAGCAGCCACAGCTGGCTCTTCCTGGTTAAAAATTCTAGCTGGACCTTTATGCTGGTACATTTCCGGTACAACCGCTGCGCTCTTACATACTGACCCTTCAGGTGCCAGATTGCCATACAGCAGCTGCAAGCCGCCTTTGGCTGAATAGGGGTTATCCATCGGCCTAATAACATTGCTGTTGATTATCTTAGCGTCGCTGACATTCTCGGCAACCGTTTGACCAGTTACAGTTAAACACTCTTTGTGCAGTAAACCATTTTTACATAACTGACCCATTAACGCCGTTATACCGCCAGCATTATGAACATCAGCAGGATAATGGCCATTTTGGGCAGGTCTAATTTTCACAAGGTGAGGAACTTTTTGGGCTAGTTCAGCAAAACTATTAATATCAAACTCAATATCTGCCGTTTTAGCCAAAGCGGTTAAATGTAACAGGGTGTTGGTTGAGCCCCCGATGGCCAAGTCTACGGTAATTGTATTTTCAATAGATTCTTTAGTCACAATCTGCCGTGGTAAGATTGACTTATTATACAGCTCCATAATCTTCATGCCAGTTTGCTTGGCCAAAGCTAATCGTCTGCCAGTCCCTGCCAGACTGGTTGCACCAGGCAAGCACATGCCAAGAGCCTCAGTGAGGTAGTTCATGGTATTGGCTGTTCCCAGCAAATTACAGGCGCCACAACCAGGTAGTGCGTCTCGTTCTCTTCTTGATAATTCTTCGCGAGTAATAATACCTCTGGCAACATCACCTTGCGCCGCCATTAAATCGGTGTAGCCGATTTCCTGATCATCAACACAACCAGTGGCCATTGGTCCACCGCTAATCATAATAGCCGGAAGATTGAGGCGAACAGCCGCCATCAGTAGTCCTGGCGTTATTTTGTCACAATTGGTAATAAGCACCATAGCATCATATTGATGACCGTTCATCATACATTCTACCGAATCGCAAATCAATTCCCGGCTTGCCAAAGGATAATGCATGCCATAGTTTCCTTGCGCAATCCCGTCACAAAGACCGATTGTTGGAAACTCTATCGGTGTGCCGCCTGCAGCAATAATTCCTTCTTTGACTGCCCTAGCTATAGTGTCCAAATGCCTGTGTCCAGGCATAGTTTCATTTTGAGTATTTACAACAGCAACTAATGGTTTTTCCAAGTCTTCTGGTAAAAAACCCATCGAATAATACAATGCACGATGAGTTGCCCGTTCTAATCCCTTGGTGGTAATATGACTCCTCATGATTTTTTTGCCTCCTCCTCATAATTTACATTTACAGTGAAGTTGTACACAACTCCAGCAAATAAATGAGCTATTCAGGTTTTACGTTTGATAGTATTCCTTAAAAACACTGTTTCTACCTTCTGAATTTTTTGACATCAACATAAAGAATCTTGTCGTATTAAAACAGTCACCCTGATGCCGTTTTTTTGCAAATTGCCATATTACTGACACATAACAATATTGATCCCTTGTTGCAGGAATCCCACTATCTATATCAAATAGAAGATTTATATTCTTGATATAAATCTTCTATGGTTGGAGGGATTTTATTGTCAAATGTAGATCTTCAAAAAATCCGGAAACAAGCCGAGAACCATTACCGGAATGGAGACTTCTTTTGTTCGGAGGCCATTGTTAAAACAATCCGGGATACATTTTGCCCCACTATGCCGGACATCGTCATTGCGGCAGCATCTGGATTTCCTGTAGGACTTGGTGGCGCTGGTTGTATGTGCGGTGCTGTTGCTGGCGGAACAATGGCATTAGGTCTGATCTTCGGCAGAACAGAGGCCAAATCTGAAAGGGTAACTACCGCAATGCGGCTTTCGAAGGAGTTGCATGACACCTTTAGCAAGCGGCATAACTGTCTTTGCTGTCGCGTACATACGCGGGATATGGAATTAGGTTCTCCTATCCACATGGATCAATGCATTGCATTTACCGGTGAAGTTGCTGAGGAAACGGCTAAAATAATTATCCGAGAGTTGAAGAAGTAAAGAAAACACGGCGTATACCGAGCCGTTCGCGAAAGCGGAAGCCGATGCTACCTTGCTTTTAACAAAGTTATAATTCTGTTGGGATAAGAAAAGACTTGGCTTGTGCCAAGTCCTTTAGGACGCCGGCAGAAGCCTTAGTCGTTCAATCCAGGGAAAGTTATACTTTCCATCTGGATAAGAAAGGACTTGGCTTGTGCCAAGTCCTTTAGGACGCTTAGGCCGCCGGCATAAACGCTCTTTGCTGCTCACTCCTGTTCCCACAACATCAAGAGCGATATACAAAAGGCCAGCCACATGGAACCGGCCGCATAGCCTGCTACCACATCGGTCGGGTAATGAACCCCCAAATAGATCCGACTAATACCAATAGCAATAATTGTGATAACTGCCAGCATCATGACGACTAGTCGCCCACGCCAGTTGGCAATAGTACGCATCAGCAAAAATGCTACCATACCGTAGAAACACATACTTGCCAAAGCATGACCACTGGGAAAACTGTAGCTAGTCTCCTGCACAACCCGCAGCAAGTCTGGCCGGGCACGGTGAAACAAATTTTTTAATAACAAACTAAGCACCGCCCCACCTGCTAAGCAAATCGCCAGTGCGGCCATCTCCCGCCAACGTTTGATATAGGTAAGCAACAAAAACACAGCAGCAACGATGATGATATAGCTAGTACCGAAACCTATATCTGTAATTATTATCATAATCCTATCTACTGCTGGATTAGCGAAATTGCGAATAAGCCAAACAAAGCTATCATCAAATAGTCCCATAGTATGGCGAAATAACGTTTCCCAAGCTAATTCACCAAAACTTACTAACATCAACGCGCTAAATCCCAAACTTGCTGCAATATATAGCACCGGCCACCGCCGCTCAAGCTCAAGAAACTTTTCTCTGGCAGGCAAGTACCAGGGACTTTTTTTGAACAAATGGCCCATAACCCAAAACAGCGCCGGTAACAAAATCAGGCTAGCGGCACCCATTAGGAACAAAGCAGCAACCACTATGGGCACCAAAGGATGACCGTGTGGCGCAAGTACCCACACCTTGTGCTCACTTGTTGCCCCCTCCTCAATTGTTGCACTGCCACCAAGCACAACGATATTACCACGTACTGTTGCGCCTGGCGCCACTGTCAGATTTCCGTCAACAATTATGATACCATCGCTCACTTGGCCGCCTACCATAACATTGCCGCCAGCTACCATCAACTTACCAACTGCCTGACCGGTTGCAATAACGGTATCCTCATGCGCAAAAATATCAGGAAGCTCCTCAAAATTAATCCTATCAGCACTCACAACTACAAAGAAAAAAATAAGAAAACATAGAACCAGGCTAACCACTCGCGCCTGTTTACGCATAGTCATCCTCCCTAGTAATTTCATACAAGCATACTTTCCGTATTGCAACTTGATATAGTGTGATGAACTGCCGTGATGATAGTATATGTTACTATCCATCACTTTATCTTCTTGCTACTATTTGTAAGAAAAGACTTGGCTTGTGTCAAGTCCTTTAGGACGCCGACAGAAGCCTTAGTCGTTCTATCCAGAGAAAGTTAACCTTTCCATCTGGATAATAAAAACCGCCTGTCAAATCGCAACAGGATTTAACAGGCGGTCTCCGGAACCGATTTATGAAGTCTTACAGTTCATATGTCCACGCTGGTCTCCTGGAAATAGGCGAAAAAATAATAAATTAAACAGTAGGCACCCTAGCACTGTTACCAACGTATCGCCAATATAATGCTGGCCCCGTAAAATTTGATACACACCCATAAAAACACCTACGGCAAGCCCTGCTCCACCCAGTAAGAGCTGTATTTTTCTATGTTTTGAAACAAAAAACAAAGACAGCAAGGCAAACCCACCTGCCGCATGACCGGCAGGAAAACCCATCCCTCTTTTTCCCTGCTTAAAGCTGGCAGGGTAAGGAGACAAAGGTTTAACATATGGCATCGTTCCACCATAGCGTTCAATTTGGTACGGACAATAGACATTCGTCACCTGTTTACCCATACTAGCAATCAACGGGCAAAACATCATACTAATGACCACACAGGCAAACGAACGGCGGTATTGTCTCAAAAAAGCAAACGATGATTTATAGGATAAAGCAAATAGAGCCATAAGCAGTATAGCAAACCCTGCCAGCCCCACCTTAATTCCTGTATATAACAGCCAACCATAGTGGTTATGTACATCTTCCAAGGGCCATTTACCTGATTGAAAGTTATAGACATAGTCCTGTACAAACAAATCAAAATCAGTATACTGCATAACCAGCAGATTCAAAATAAATAGCACCATTATCACCAAAATAGTGCGGTATTGTTGAGAAAACTGCAAAACAACGTCACTTCCTGAGTACAAATTTATCATGTTCCCAATTGCTGCATAGGCTATTTCAATGAACCGCGCCGTATTTACCCTCTTTATACAGCGAACTGGCACCCTGATACCAGCTTATGGCCTCTTTCACTAAATCAGCATCAGGCACCTGTTTCGTATATTCCCCGGTCTGATAGTTAATCTGGTAAAAAGAAACCTGTTTTTTAGGTTTTAAAACGACTAGGTTATCGCCTTTGGCATAAGCAATATTCTGATAGGTACTAATAAAAATACGCTCCTGGCCTACCGGCAACTTCATGATATCATAACCCATAAACCGCGAGGCATAAGAAAAATTGAGCAAGCCTAACAGCGTTGGTGCAACATCAATTTGACTCATTAAGCGATCAACACGCCCTGGCGCAATAAGATTGGGAGCATAGACGATAAGCGGAATATGATATTTCTTGATAGGCACTTCCGTTTTTCCGGCGCTTGCTGCCTGATGATCAGCAACAATAACAAACACCGTATCTTGAAACCAGGGGTGCTTTTTGGCCTCAGCCAAAAAATTGCCAATTGCCCAATCGGTGTATTTAACAGCGCCGCTTGCGCCGCCAGGTGAAGGGATATCAATTCTGCCATCTGGGTAAATATAGGGACGGTGGTTCGAGGTAGTCATAATCATCTGAAATACTTTCTCACCGCTGGCATAAGCCTTATCAAGATTTTCGACAGCCTCGCCAAAAATAACCTCATCGGCCACGCCCCATACGGTTTCA
The DNA here is from genome assembly GCF_002257705.1 of Sporomusa silvacetica DSM 10669. Classification (GTDB taxonomy): domain Bacteria; phylum Bacillota; class Negativicutes; order Sporomusales; family Sporomusaceae; genus Sporomusa; species Sporomusa silvacetica. The sequence continues at coordinate 33,137 of NZ_LSLK01000088.1, read as the reverse complement.
GTCATAATTTTCTCTTTCGGGATACTGGTACGGTCAAGAACCTGATAGTTATTTTTGGCATAAAAATCATTCATATTATCGAAATAACCGTAGCCGCCGTAGACAAACAAACTTTTGTAATCACGGCTGTTTAATACTGAACCTAACGTAAACAGATCATCATTATCCGGACGACGCACAATGGATTGTCCGGGAGTCGGTGGAATGGATAAAGTGAGAGCCTCTAAACCCCGAACAGTCCGGGTCCCTGTTGCATATACCTTAGTGAAAAAAAGTGACTCTTGCGCCAGTTTATCTAAATTGGGAGTCAACCCTTTTTGATTGCCAAAAGCCCCCATATAATCAGCGCTCAGACTTTCCACTGTAATAACTACAATATTCGGATGCTTTTCCGGGCCTGACGCGGTAACAAGCTTAGTCAATTCTCCCGGATTTGTGCTAACATATTGGCTATTTGGTTCCTGCAACAGTTGTCTAAGCCTAGGCTCAAGCTCTTCATTAGGAATGGTCTTATAATAGCGGACATAATCAAGCTCATTATTGCGAAAGGCTGATAAAAATTCATAGATTCCATTACCTGCCAGTTCATTATTTAGGATATTCGTACTGACATTCTTCATATTGCCAGTAACCGAAAAAAATACAACAATCGGAAAAACCAGGGCAAGGGCTACTACACCTAACCGCCGCTTGAACGAAAGTGTGGTATCCCAGCACAAATATTTCTTCCATATAATAACTGTTAAAACACTAGTAGTCAGCCCAATGCCACTGAATAACGCCTTGAGCGGGTAACCCTCACGAATCATCCCCACCACTTCTTGGGTATAAATAAGATAATCAACAGCAATAAAATTAAAACGCGCCTGGAATTCATCCCAAAAATAAAACTCAGTAACTGACAACAACAGTATGAGTGCTGTTGAAACCCATAGTAAACCCATAATCACAAGCTTGTTGCCCTTAGTCGCAAAAAAGCGGCGCGGTACAAGCGCTAAATAAAAGAGCAACGGCAATAAACCCTGTCCGATAACTATGAGATCGAAGATGCCACCAACTGCGAACACCTTGAAGATCTCCCAAGGCGTTGCCGCAATCTGATTATAGGAAAATAGTGCCAACTTTACGCGCAGTATCGCCCCTAAAATAAACCATAGGAAACCCAGCGAAATAGCTGCAGAAAATCGGCCCCCAAAATGCTTATCCAACTTCATCGAAATCCTCCTCGTATAAATGATCACAACTATTGCATTATGTCTTAGTAATTATAACAACTGATTCTGAAAACAAAATGAAAAAGGTCCTTCTATTTTAACAAAAAGTAAAGCCAGCGGTCTATATCAAGCTGAGATATAGACCGCTGGCTTTATTTTACATTTCATATTAGCTATTTAGCTTGGCAGCGACCGTGTTTCTCTTGCCTTCGTTTTGTCCTGCTCATCAGCTTGATTCTTTGACTCAGGATCTTTTGTATGCATCGTTTTTTTGGTTCTAGCCTGTTGACGGCTAGTAAACTGGTCGAAGGTTTTTCCACCCATTACGCCTCACCACCTGATTTTTTATAATACTGCAATAGTTTCTTACATTAGTAGCGCGAATTATTTTGGTTAAAGCATTCTCGGCAGTAAACCGGCCGGTCACCACTTGGGCGAAACGGAACTTCAGTCTGCTTCCCACATTCAGAACAAGTAACGGCATGCATTTCACGTTGAGGACGGTTGTTATCCCGCCGATTAGAACCTCCACTACTTTGCTTACGCGCTGCTCGGCACTCAGGACAACGCCCTGGTTCATTGGTGAAACCCTTTTCGGCATAAAAATCCTGTTCAGAAGCAGTAAAAACGAATGGAGCATTGCAATCCCTGCAAGTTAACGTTTTGTCTTCAGCCATAAAATTACCCTCCTAAGAACCTTAATAGTACTAATCATTGATAGCTATTGCGAATCGCTTATTATTAATATGACCGAATACTATATTTTTCATGATTAGTAAACAATGGATTTGGCGGCACTACATCTATTCTTAAAGGAATAAATATAAATCTACTTGTTTTTTCCATTTACATGATTTACACCATTTATACCAAAAGATCAACAGTATTTCAAAATGATTCATTTGTATGCATACAAATGAATCCCCTGAAAGCATTATTGATAAATCAGTATTTTCTAATATAATATTCAGTTGTTTTCTGTAGTTTTCGCAAAGTGCTTGCTTATAATTAAAATAGAATAATGAAACACTAAACACTATTATCACTACTTGCATTATTCAGTAAATAGGAGTGGAGGGAAATTATGGAATCAACAATCGTAAAAGGTCTTTTAATTCTCAAACTTAACATGATCCAAACAGTTGCTTTGGCCCTGGTAGTATACTTTTTAGGTTCTTTTATCAGGCACCGGATACCTATATTTATGCGTCTCAGCATTCCGGCACCTGTTATTGGCGGTTTGATTTTCGCTGGTTTATCCACTTTCCTGCGTACCCAGGGAATCCTCGGGTTTGAGTTAGATGGATCTATGCAAACAGCTCTCATGATTATGTTCTTTTGCACAATTGGTATGGGCGCTAGTGTAACGCTGCTAAAAAAAGGCGGCATGCCCTTAATTATCTTTTTCTTGTTAGCTGTTGTACTAGCAGTGCTGCAAAATGTTCTCGGCATTGCTCTTGCTAAGGCTACCGGTATTGATCCTCTCTTTGGTATTATAAGTGGTGCAGTTACACTGATGGGTGGCCTGGGAACAGGTGGTGCCTTTGGACCGCTCTTTGAAGAATGGGGTGTACAAGGAGCTACTGCCGCCGCTGTAGCATGCGCAACCTTCGGTATGGTTGCAGGCAGCTTGATGGGTGGCCCATTTGGTGAAGCTCTGATTAAAAAGTACAAATTATCCACGCCATTACAAGATGGCATTGCTGTAGATGGTGTTGAAGTGGAAGAAGAACAAGAAACCGGCATTAGCGGCGATAACTTAATAAAAACGCTCGGCTTTATACTTGCTGCCATGGGTTTAGGCTCCATTTTAAGTTTTTATTTGACGAAAGCAGGGATTACGCTTCCTGGTTATATCGGCGCCATGATTATGGCCGCAGTGATACGTAACTTTGGCGATCTTACCAAGTCTTATGAAATCAATGGCAATGCTCTTGAAATCATTTCGGATATTTCATTGGCCGTCTATTTAACCATGGCTATTAATGGTCTTAAATTATGGGAGCTCATTAATCTTGCCCTCCCGCTGCTGGTAATTTTGCTTGGTCAAATTATTCTAATGGCCCTCTTCTGCTGGCTGGCGGTTTACTTTATCATGGGTCGCACCTATGATGCTGTACACTTGTCTGTTGGTATGGTCGGTTTCGGTATGGGCGCAACGCCTAATGCATTAGTAAACATGGCTGCATTAACCGAAAAATACGGTCCCTCCCCTCGGGCCCTCATGATCGTATCATTGGTAGGAGCCTTCTTGATTGACTTTGCCAATGCGCTGATTATCACCGGTATGGCCGGAATGTTCCGCTAAAGAAAACCCGGTGTTGGTAAAAAAATGCAATTAAAAAGGACGGAGTCGCCAGACTCTGTCCTTTTTAATTGCCGTAGTCTACTTTATACCAAAGGTCGTTAAGTAACTCCCATTGCTGTTTATGAATAGTTTTATTTGTCCCAAGTGCCGGATGGGTCAATATCAGTTCAACCTCTGCCCAGGCTTTATCACCCTGCAGTTCAATATTTTGTACCGTTACGCTGATATTATAGACGTAGCCTGCATCACGCAGCTGGCGGTATTCGAAAAGGCTAGGCTCAGGAACCCCCTTAAAATAGGATAACCTATATAGGGTATTATAATCCCGATTCACAAAGGCACTATTATACTCCTGCACCCGGGCCGTTAGTGCTTGATATGCTGCTAGGCGCTGCTGAGATTCTAGCATGATTTTATTGCTTAACTGCGACTGTAAGTAACGCTCAGTAGTTGCTTGACCGACTCCTGCTAACAAGATAAGCACTATAATACCTAGTACTGGCAGTAATCTGCGTAATTCCTGACAAGTTACTTTAGCGTTTTTCATTACAGTCCTCCACTATTTATTTACGTATATATATTCTGCAGTAAAGAATTTTACACTAAGCATTTTTGATGAAATAGGGTAGCCTAAAATAAGTTTGAGGCTGCCCTATTTTTGTTTATTTACGTGCCGCCCTAAAAACAAAACTGCCCGCAGACTACTCCCGCTACGATTACGTCTTTTCGTCGCAGACATAAGTTTACGATACAAATCTTTTTTCGTTAATATTTTGTGTATTTCGTCACAAAAAAGCCAATACCTTCTTTCGCAGATCAATTTTCTAACTATTTGTCTTGCAGCTCTCATAACAAGCAACGAACCCTAGCCTTTGGCTAGGGTTCTATCGCTATATCAAGGCTTACCTGCCTAATGTGTGTTGCGAAAGTTGAACCTTACTTATTTATTATATATAATGATAAGGTGTTTCCTATAAAATCAGCTGTTGTCACATATACTATATTACACTTCGGAGGTGTCAGTTGTGTCAAATAATGCACCCATTGGGGTTTTTGACTCCGGTATTGGTGGACTTACTGTAGTAAAAGAAATTATTAAGTTAATGCCCAATGAAAACATTGTTTATTTTGGTGATACTGGTCGGGCTCCTTACGGTTCTCGGCCGGTTGAACAAATCATAGAGTTTTCGAAGCAAATTCTCGATTTTCTAAACAGGCAGGGCGTTAAAATCGCGGTCATGGCGTGTAATACGATGACGATGTGGGCTTTAGAGCAAGCTTGCAGCCGATATTCTTTTCCTATCGTTGGCACAAATAGCGGTGAGCAGTTGGCACTAGCCGTCACAAAAAATAAAAATATTGGTATTGCAGCCACACAAGCTACCATTAATAGCGGCAAACATGCCAACCGAATCAAGGCTGCAGACGCAAGTGCCCGCGTGTTTCCTCAGGCATGCCCACCACTGGTTCCGCTTGTAGAACGAGAAGAATTAAAAGGAGCCGCAGCAGAAGCAGCTTGTCGCGAATGCTTTCAGCCTATGAAAAATGCTGGCGTAGATACAGTAGTCTTGGGCTGTACGCACTATCCCTTCCTATTAGAGACTATTAAGCACATTCTGAGACCTGATGTAACTATAATTGATCCGGCTGAACAAACAGCCCGTGATGCTTATGAAACTCTAAAACGTATGGATCTGTTAGCAAATGCCGACCAGCAGGCAGTACGACGTTTCTGTTTCTCTGCCGATCCGGCAAGAGCCAAACGGTTGGCGCAGCGTATTATCAATGTACCGCTGCCTGACTTTCAGCAAGTTGATATACTGAAGTAAGCCGAGCTGGACGCAGCGCGGTTGGTGATGTATACACGTATGTTTTTCAAGGCAAGCCCTGAGAAAAAGGGCTTGCCTTCTTACATTTATGAAACCACATCAAAGCCAATATCTTCTATGGCTTTCACAAGTACCTCCCGCTCAGCAGTACCAATTACAATGCCTTCTTTCTTCTCTAGGTCAACACTTACGCTTACTACTCCCGCAATCGCTTGCAGGGCCTTCTCAACACTCATTTTGCAATGTCCGCAAGACATACCCTCAATTTTCAATGTTGTTTCCGCTGCTTTACTCACAAGGTTCACCTCCTCTCGTATGCTTCATAGTAAGATGCCGCTGTTTTAGTTTTGGTTAATGCAATGGTTTTAGCGATAAAGCTAGAACTTCAAAAGAACTATGCCTGAAAAAATCAAAGTGGCAGCAACAACTTTCGTTAGAGTCAATTCTTCCCCAAGAAACATAGCGCCTAATACCAAAGCAACCAGGGGAAAAGCCGCTACAATAGGAGCTACTCGGCCAACTTCTCCATATTTTAGCGCATAATAGTACGCAAGTTGGCCCAATAAGGCAGCGAAAACGCCTTCAAGCATGATATATATCGCGTCCTTTGCTGCTACTCCCATAACATTTCCCCATTTACCTAAAGCAGTCACCATAATGAGCAGTATTATACTCGTCATTACACTGCGAATAGTTAGTGCAGCTAACGGGTGCATACCGCCTAGCCCCAATTTCCCGAATATAGGAGCAACGCCCCACAACACCATGGCGATACCAGCTAGTAGATAAGCATTCATCACCTTGCCTTCAGTTCCTGTAAGGATCAAACTGTTTCAATCTAAGGGCATTGGTTACCACCGAAACCGAGCTAAAAGCCATGGCTGCTCCTGCCAAAACAGGTGATAGAAATCCTGCTGCCGCAATCGGAATACCAAGCGAATTATACACAAGCGCCCAGAAGAGATTCTGTTTAATATTTCTCATGGTTGCCTTACTTAAACGAATAGCAGCCACAATACCGGTTAATTCACCCCGCATTAGGGTAATATCGGCTGCCGCGATAGCAACATCAGTACCGGTTCCGATTGCAAAGCCTACATCGGCAGTCGCCAGCGCTGGGGCATCGTTAATACCATCACCAACCATAGCCACAATCTTGCCTTCTTTTTTAAGTGCCTCAACTTTTTCGGCTTTGTGTTCTGGCAGTACCTCAGCCATAACATTAGTTATTCCTACCGTTTGGGCGATGGCCTGAGCGGTACGGGTGTTATCGCCTGTCATCATCCAAACTTCAATCCCCATTTTTTTCAGCTCGCTTATCGCTTTCGCCGAGCTTTCCTTAACTGTATCAGCGACAGCAAATAAACCGCTCAGCCTATCTCCTAAGGCAAATAACATGACCGTCTTACCCTGGAGTTCTAACTGTTCAATCTGGGCAACGGCGGCTGCAAACTCAATATTATTTTCCTGCATAAGTTTGCGGGTACCTACTAAAATTCGTTTACCGGCAATAGTAACCTCAACTCCATGCCCGGGAATAGCAGTAAACGATTCCGTGTCTTCTATAAGCACGCCCTGTCTTTTACCATAGTTCACAATAGCCTGAGCCAAAGGATGTTCAGAATTTTTCTCTGCACTGATAGCTAGTCGTACTAATTCAGCTTCAGCAAGTCCAGCCAAAGGCACAATATCGGTAACTTCCGGTTCGCCTTTGGTAATTGTGCCTGTCTTATCAAGGACAATGGTTGTCAATTTATGCGCCTGCTCTAAATGTTCCGCGCCTTTGATCAAGATTCCGTTTTCCGCACCTTTACCGGTACCCACCATAATGGATGTCGGCGTAGCCAGGCCCAGTGCGCAAGGACAGGCGATGACTAATACAGCTGTAAAATTAACCAATGCCCGCGAGAAATTGCCTGGGTCCAAGATAAAGAACCAAACGGCAAAGGTTACAAGCGCTAGCCCTACAACAGTTGGTACAAAATAACCTGAAACCACATCAGCAAAACGCTGGATCGGTGCTTTCGAACCTTGCGCTTCTTCAACAATGCGTACAATCTGGGCCAAAGCGGTATCTTTGCCAACTTTAGTAGCCTCAAATTTAAATGTACCTAATTTATTAATAGTCGCACCAACCACTTGGTCTCCGATTTTTTTATCAACAGGCAAACTTTCCCCGGTAAGCATGGACTCATCCACTGTTGATGTCCCTTCGACAATGACACCGTCAACCGGAACTTTTTCACCAGGACGCACAACCACAACATCTCCGGCTACCACTGCTTCGAACGGAATATCAATTTCCTGACCGTCGCGAAACACTCTAGCGGTCTTAGCCTGCAGACCGATGAGTGCTTTAATAGCTTCAGAGGTTCGTCCCTTGGCGGTGGCTTCCAGCAGTTTACCCAATATGATGAGCGTAATTAAAATCGCCGATGTTTCAAAATATAAATTAGGTTCATGCCGCAGTACGTTAGCTATGCTGTAAAAATAAGCAGCAGACGTTCCAAGCACTACTAAAACATCCATATTGGCGCTGCCGTTCTTGAGCACCAGATAAGCGCCCCGATAAAACTGCCAGCCAGCAATGAACTGCACCGGAGTGGCTAATATCAATTGGAGATATGGATTCATCAGCAGCTCGGTAGCCCTGCCCATTGCCCCCAGCATATGCAAAACCATTCCCAACAATAGTGGCAGGGAAAAACCAGCAGCTATGAACAGGCGCAATCGCTGCCGATTTACTTCTGCTTCGCGGGCTTTCTTTTCCTTATCTACTGCTAGAGTATCTGTTAATTCATGCGCACCAAATCCAATGCTTTCGATTTTAGCTTTAATATCGCTTACACTGACTACGCTCGGATAATACGCCACCGTAGCCTTCTCAACTGCCAGATTTACAACCGCGCTGGCTATGCCGGGCAGCTTATTTAAGCTTCTTTCTACGCGACCAGAGCAGGCCGCGCAGGTCATGCCGCTAATTTTTAAGTCTACTTTATCCTTGATGACTGTAAAGCCTAAATCCTCAATTTTATTTGCTATTTCACTAAGGCTTAGCTGGGAGCGATCATAGGTCACAGATGCCTTCTCAGTCGCCAGATTTACTGCAGCCCTTTCGACTCCTGGCAACTTTGTCAACCCTCGTTCTATCCTGCTTGCACAAGCAGCGCAGCTCATACCACCGATCTGTAACAACACAGTATCGGCAGCTGGGTTATTACGTACTTCAGCCATAACTTTTTCACCTCTTCAATCGTAAACTTTATCTCACTTTGTAAACTTAGATAAAACGCCCATTAACTCATCGACAGCCTCATCGGTTCGATTTTCCTTTATAGCATTAACTACACAGCTTTTCGTATGGCTTTCAATCATAATAAGCGCAACTTGATTGAGCGCCGCCCTGGCCGCCATAATCTGCTGCAAGACATCCACACAGTAGCGACCTTCATCAATCATTTTCTCAATTCCGTTGATTTGTCCACCAGTCCGCCGCAGTCTTTTTTTGACATTAGCTATTTCGCGTTCATTTAACATGATACTCCTCCGTATACAATACCCCTGTATAGTATATATTGTAGAGTTGTTTTTCACTTTCGTCAACACTTATGTTTAGGATTTTTCTTCGAAATATACCTCGACATTACCTCAACTTATGAAAACTTTGCACAAAAAGGCTGTCAGCGTTAATTTTGCTGACAGCCTTTTTGCGGTTACTCTTATTTAACATTCTCACTTGAAATTACACTGAGATTTTCTTTTTCCGGTACACTCATAAGTACAACACCGATAATAAATGTGATTGCCTCAGATATAACATATTCATTTATCGGTTCATTAAATAAAATCCACGCCCATAGTAAGGAAAATATGACACTAAAGTTAGTTACAATGGCAATCGTAAGTAACGGGAGCCTTTCTAACGCTTTTGTGTTAATGTAAAAACTTATACCGGTAATAAGACCTAGCGCTACTAAAGAAAATAAAGCAATTATCGTAAAATCTCCTGTAGCATGAAAGGTATAAGGAACAGGGGCGCCAGTTATAACTGTACATAACAAAAATATTGAAAAATTCATATTAGCTGAGTCCATTCGGCCGATAAGCTTTTTCTGACTAATGATATGAAAAACTGCGCCTATAGCCGATATTGTAAATAGAACTGTTGTTATATTTGAACTTAATTCAGAAAGCGATCCCTTCCAGCTAACAAGTACCACGCCGGCAATACATAGTAAAATAGAAATTATTTTTCGGAGATTAATTTTTTCACCAAAATAGAAAACTGACATAGCCGCAAGAAAAACTGTCTGAATCGGCAAATTAATAATATTCCCATACGCAAAAACCAATCGATATCGCAATATTTTCGAAAATATAATTAACGCATTTACCAATTGCGCCAATCCATACCCACTTATTTTTCCAACCCAGATTAAACTCTTGTTTGTTTATTTTAATTAGAAGTCCCAAGAAAACTACTCCAAATAGAAAACGACAAACCGTGATCGTACTACTGTCCACCATCATAGAAGCGTACTTTACTAAAACTCCAACAAAACTCCACATCATAGCGGCAGTTAAGAGTAAAACGTATGCCATATAGAAGCCTCACATCCTTTTCGAGTATGACCACCGCAAGTTTATGATAAATCGACCGTCCCAAAAGCAAAGCTCCAACCTCTCGTCCACAAGGGTTGAAACGTAACAAAACTCCACTCTATTCTAACCCCTTTGTCAAGTGCAGACTCAAAGAAACATATTATATACTGATAGAAAATGCAAGCAATATTACTCAAAGAGTTTCTGGTAGCTCATCTGTTCTAAAATAAAAGTTACCCGAAACGATTTCCCGTTTCGGGTAACTTTTATTACTTTGCATTTTGATGGGCGGTACTATTGGCTTTAGCTTCTTCCGCTATCGCCTGCTCACCACGCTTAATCGCTTCTCTGACCATAGACCCAACTTCCCCCGTCGTAACATTGCTCCAATGTGATGTTCGCATATAACCTTTAACAAACCTTACCTTAAACTTGCTTTAAGTTAGACAGATCCGTTTTTTATTATTTTGACCTCCATAGGCTCTAAAGTCAATCCGAGTACGCGTAAATTATAGCCATTGGAATTTCGCACAGTAAATGTTGTTTACCTAAGTCATATTTGAATACATTTCCTACATGGTTAAGTACAATATCAAAGATAACATAAATGCCCACAGAGTGGGCTTTACGCACAAATTCCTGTAATTCTTTTTCAGTACCAAAACGACTATCGATACTTAAAAAATCTTGAATACCATAACCATAAAAAGACGGTTCGTATCCGCAATTTTTAAAGGGTGGAGTAATCCAAACAGCCCCCACACCAAGTTCCTTCAGATAGTCTAGTTTCTCAGTTATTCCTTTGAAATTGCCGCCTAAAAAACCATTGTACTCGTCTTTGTCCCATTCTTTTCCGTCTAGAGATTTGTTATAAATGCCAGTATCGCCGGATTTATTAAACCTGTCAGTCATAATAAAATAGATCACTATATCGCGCCAGTCTTCTGGTGATGGATACGGATTTTTCACATTCGTTAATATGTCTTTAAACTCCTTATATTCCTGAATATATAAAAAAATGACCTGAAGTCTCATAATGAGCTTCAGATCATTCATTAACGCTGCTTCCTATTATTTTTATTATTTTTCAGATAATCCGCCAATCTGTTTGTCTTCTTGCAAAATGTGAGAAATCAGCCATTCTGTAACAAAGTTTAATATATCTTTTAAATATAAATTTTGTTCGTTATCAATTTGGTTTAAATCGACGGTATTTATTTTTTCAATAAATTCATGGTGAAGTGCTTTGTGGGAGAGGAACTTACGATATTTGTGCTTCAGCATATAGGCTTCTTCGGCAGCAAAATGTTCAACCGTATAGTCACGTAATTCGTTTAGTACAGCTATAATATGGTCATACTTATCAACTAGTAACTCATTTGCCAGCAATTCACTGATGCGGTTAGCGATATCAAATAATTTTTTATGTTGTTCATCAATTGCAGGAATACTAACATTATATTCATCTTTCCACAATACCACGATTCTTAACACCTCTTCGCATAAATTACTGGTAGGTAAAATTCGACAAAAAAACAGGCATGTCCTGCAAAGTAATATTTATTATTTGGGTATTTTGTATTGAACTTTGGGATCCGCCCTACAAATATTTTTTATATCCTCGTGCTATGTTCTTTGAGTACCCGATAGCTTCGTAGAACATATGGGCTTCCGTTCTTTTAACCAGCGACATAAGCATAACAAAGTAACAATTCCGGTCACGAGCATTATTTTCAATATAATTTACTAACTGCTTCCCCACTCCCTGCCTGCGACTCTTTTCACTCACAATAAGGTTCTCAAGCACCATGAAAGGTTGGCATTCACCCACTGTATCCAGGCATGTAATACCCGTTACAGCTCCCAGCAGTTGTTTGTTCTCATCTTTTGCTCCAACGAGAATATAGTCCGGGTTACTGACAATTTTCTTAACTGTTTTTTCTAATTGAGCCATATTGGTTTTAGATCCAAAAAGCGTATTACATAGCACTGCATACTGCTCTAAATCCGCGATCTGAATGCTTGTTATCGATATCACATCCGACTCCTCCAGTAAATTGTATTATCTTGTACATATTGTCACATAAGTACACGCTACTTTAGCTATATGTTGCTCCATGAGCCATTTTACCTGTTGGGTCAGTTCAGCATTTTCTGCCTGTAATGCCTCATATTTGGCACGGGAAACAGAGAGTGTTTCCTCCTGGGGGTTGGGGGTTGTTATTTTCCGTTGCATTTTCCATATTCTAAGTATACCATATTTTGCCGCATTACCTTGTGCCAAGGTAGGAAAAATCTTTGCTATTTTGGCTTTTAATACGTTCTTGTTGCATTAAATGATCTGAATTTCACTGGCTTATTTGTGGGCTTTCGGCTGCTCTAGGCTTAATCCTTCCATCAGCCAACGAAACGGTTGCGGTGTGCCGACAACCGTCTGACCCGTAATCAGGTTCCTGTCAGATCCCTCCTAGTTGTGTCAAAATCCCCTGGTTTCGACTGTGTTCTTCGTAGTAACGACGCTTCTTCGGTTCTTCACTTTCGTTCAGCTTCATGGCACTCAACTGACTGATTTATCAGCCTTTTCCATTTGCGCTCAGCACCACAACTTTGGGTTGCAGCACCCAATGGTAGTTTGTAACCTGCACCTGAATGCCGATTCCGAGGGGCCCCCTTTGCCCGTCTTGGCTTTCATTACACAAGATAATACAATCATTATTTATGCCTCCTAAAATATTAATGTCATTGATTTTGTACTGTTTTCTTATTTTTCATTACCGTGTATCACCTGATTGATAAAATCAACATCATCAGCCTTATATAGTGATTCCATTTCACATTTCTCAGCAATTCGCATCTCTACACGATTTTTATCGCTATATTTTTCCCATGCTGTGCCACGGGGACGGGGTTGCTGACATCTTTCATTTTCCTTGCTGTGCCACGGGGACGGGGTTGCTGACATCTTTCATTTTCCTTGCATGCTCCCACCCATCACTCGATCTTGCTCAAAGCCTAATTTGTGTCAATAACCCCGTCCCCTTGACACGCCCAGAGTGCGCCGGTTGCCCGCATAAGGCGCAATGCATCAAGGGGGCAAGAAAAAGCCGCTGGAAGAACGGAGCAAGAACCTGCATGTATCCAAAGCCTTTCTCAGGCAACGCCAAGAAATGCAGGCGCGCATTCAAAGCGAGGAAGGTGTCCTGTTGCGCATGAACCGCTCCATTCAGGTGGAGGGAGCGTTCGGAGTCCTTAAAGAGGACATGGGCTTCCGGCGATTTCTGCTGCGAGGCAAAGTTAAAGTGCAGACCGAATTCCTGCTGCTGTGTATGGGATATAACCTAAACAAACTCCACAATAAAATCCAAAGCGGACGCTGTGGAACCTATTTGCATATTCCCCAAGCGTCCTGACAACCACATACAAGAATTTTTACTAGGGGAAGGAGCTTCCTCTGTTTTGTTATGCCCATAACCCGACTGCGACTTCGTCTTTTCTTTTTCTCAACTGCTTTTTTCTTCTCGTTTACTCAAAAAGGGCGTGTCGCTTTACGTTTTTTTATAAACGTTTTGCGACACGCCCTTCTGTTTTAGAGTCTATACTTTTACGCAAGAACATCATTCATTTCAGGTAATCTTAAGTGGGACAAATGTTCGGTTCGATGATCCTTGAACTTGCAGTTTGCTCGTGATAAATACATTAAAAAATATCTTGACAAAAAAATGTGGGGTTGATAATATTAATCTATAAATATAGATAATATTAATCTATATTTATAGATTAATATAAAGGGAGCTTACATATGTTTTACGAAAGCGTGGTTTAAGGAAAATATGATTACCAAGTTAGCTTATGCAATTAGTATACCGATGAAGAAAACTTTAAAGCAACACTTCGCCGCACCAGCTTGTAAGGATTGAAAAAACGAGCTGACAATTTTTTAGGTTATTAGGAGGGGAAATTTTTATGCATTTTTCAAGTGGAATTAACAGACCGCCATACGAAGCGGAATCCGCTTATTTACAGGTTACATCAGGATGCAGTACACATAATCAATGTGCGTTTTGTGCTTTTTATAAAGAGAGTAGCTTTAAGGTATCTCCGATGGAGGAAATCAAAGCGGATCTGGCTGAGCTCAGAAGCATGAATCTCAAAGAGAAAAGAATTTTCTTGCAAGGAGCTGATCCTTTTGTATTAAGCTATGACAAGCTGATGATGATTGCGGGGCTCATCCATGAGTATCTGCCGACGGTCGAATCCATCGGCGGGTATGCAAGAATCAATAATATGACCAATAAAAGTGTCGCTGAGCTGCGTGCTTTAAGTGAGGCGGGATATAGCAATCCCTACTTTGGCATAGAATCCGGTGATGATGTGATTTTAGAGCGGATGAATAAGGGATATACATCAGAATTGATTACCGAGCAGTGTTCTAAAATGGATGCTGCAGGTTTTCGCTATGTCGCTAATTTTCTCAATGGTTTAGGCGGTCATGGCTATGGTATGAAGCACGCCCATGATTCAGCCAAAATCTTAAACGGCTTAAAGCCAACGATGATTTACGCGTCATCGTTGACACTGATGCCGGGGACGCCGTTATATAGGCAGGCACAAACGGGTGAGTTCCAGGAAGCTACGGAAGTGGAAAAGCTGCAGGAAATGATGGAATTCATCAAAAGCCTTACCACACCGACCATCTTTGAGGCTGTACATGTTTCGATAGCCGTACCTCTTGTAGGGACAATCCCACATGATAAGGATAAAATGATCACGGCTTTGCAACGTGTCATTGATAACACACCGGAAAATAAGCTCAGGAGCTTTCGCGAAAGTATAAAAAGCTTATAAGCAGGCGCTAATACGGACATAAGAAAAGACTTGGCTTGTGCCAAGTCCCTCAGGACGCCGGCAGAAGCCTTAGTCGTTCTTATGTCAACAGAATTTAGTTATAAATTCTGGAAGATTGAAAAATTTTCAGGGTACGCAACTGTAGTAACAGACGTAATAGGCTATGATAATAATATCCATCCATAAAATTTAAAAGAGATCTTCTCTGTGATACAATAAAATAAATATCAATTAGGCAGAGAGGGATATAGCTATGGATATAGATATGATAAAGATTTTTAAAGCATTGGGAAATGAAACACGACTTAACATTTTACTTTGGTTGAAAGAACCGACAAAATACTTTGGTCCACAAATGCATTTAACGGTAGTAACGGATTTTCCAGGTGGTGTTTGTGTACAGAGCATCCAAAAAAAAGCCAGTCTATCACAATCGACGATTTCTAATTTTTTAGCAAGCTTGGAAGAGGCTGGTTTGTTAGAGTCGAAAAAAATCAATCAATATACCTATTTTCGGAGAAATGAAATAGCCATTCAGGAAATAAAAAAATGGATAGATCTAGAGATCTGAAATATTACGCAGGGGGACAAAAATTGAAAAAACTTTTTGAGCATTCATCCATTAAAGATATGCAGCTAAAGAATCGTTTTTTTCGGGCTGCAGTATGGGAAAAGCTTGCCACAGAAGATGGACATCTGACAAGTGAACTATCCAGGCAATATGAGGAATTGGCCAAGGGAAATGTAGGAACCATTATTACAGGGTATGCATATATAACGAAAGATGAGCAACCTAATCCCTGTATGATGGGGATTTATAGTGACGACTTTATTTCCGAATATAAAATATTAACAGATACGGTTCATCGCTACGGTGCTAACATTATTATGCAGATCGTATATGGTGGTTCTATGACACAATTAAACCCACCAAGTGAAAATATCTTAGGACCATCTGCTGTGAAAAATGAATTAACAGGTATTACACCGATTGCAATGACAAAGAAAGATATTTCGTATATTGTAAAGGCGTTTGCAAATGCGGCGCGTCGTTCTAAGGAAGCAGGATTTGATGGGGTCGAATTGCATGCAGCCCATGGATATTTGTTGAGTCAATTCTTAAGTCCCCATTATAATCAAAGAGCAGATGAATATGGTGGGTCATTGGAAAATCGTGCACGCATTCTTTTAGAGGTCGTGCAGGCGGTGCGGGCTGAAGTTGGTGAAAGATTCCCTATTATTGCAAAGCTTAATTCCGAAGATTTTATGGAAGATGGAATAACGCAAAGGGAAAGTATTGTTGTTGCTAAGCTGATGGAGCAAAATGGACTTGATGCTGTGGATGTTAGCGGAGGCAACCCATCTGATCCGAATGTTATTAAAAATAATTTAACACCTTCGCGCTCAAAGATTATATTGAAAAAACAACAATCTTATTTCAAAGAATATGCTCAAAAATTGGCAACAGAAATTTCAATTCCTGTTATTTTGACAGGTGGGAATCGTAGCTATGATGTTATGGAAAACATCCTTAATACAACAAATATTGCGTATTTTGGCTTGGCACGTCTACTGATATCAGAACCGAATCTTATTGGTATATGGACAGCGGGAGATTTGAAAACTCCAAAATGTGTTTCCTGCAATCGGTGTCATAGTACATCGGGTAGTCGTTGTATTTTAGCATAAATAATAGTAAACACAA
This sequence comes from Sporomusa silvacetica DSM 10669, assembly GCF_002257705.1. Classification (GTDB taxonomy): domain Bacteria; phylum Bacillota; class Negativicutes; order Sporomusales; family Sporomusaceae; genus Sporomusa; species Sporomusa silvacetica. The sequence goes on along the minus strand of NZ_LSLK01000088.1, from coordinate 16,634 downwards.
GAAACGAGTCGGGTAAACAATTAAAACGATTCTGAAGCTTACTATCCCCTTTATACTTCTCATTCTTCAAAATTCCTAAGACTGTACTGGTACTGGTATGCCACTTGCCGCCATCTACCGTCCTTTCGCCCTCCTGGTTCAACTCCCTTGAAATAATAAAGCTTCCCTTGCCGACAATATAGTCAGCGAATATCCTTCATCAATCACCAAGTTCCCAGCCTTATCTTTGTCATACCCTAAAAACCTCGTTGTGTTAACTATTTCGGAAGGGCGTATATTAATTTAATAAAAACATGCATTTCGTCAGACACAACAATAAGGCCACTGTCAGTTCTCATTGACAGGTGGCCTTATTGTTTGTGTTAGCGTACGAATCCGCCTATAGGGGACATGTAAATGGCTCCGAAACCTTCCAAAGCTTCATGAACTGATGAATCCGGATTGCCATAGACAACAAAACGTGTCGCCATGCACATTGACATTAACCGTGCAGCATAATTTGCTTTAAAGGTTGTCAAATGTGCCACAGTTGCTGCGGAATCTTTGTACCATTCGTGAATATGGCACTGTATTCCATCTGCACTAATAGACCATTCATAGGCAAGTGTGCCGGGTTCGTTCGCTGCTGTTGAGTCGACCATCTCTTTCATTAATGCTTTAAAATTGTCCAGCTCACCATCATTGATAGAAACTTCAAAAATCCACGATACTTGTTCTTTCATAATATTATTCCTCCTAATTTGATATGCTCTATTTCATATAACTAGTTAGCAAGTCGCTTTGTGTTATTTTATGCATTTTACAACAATTTCTTTTCTTTGCTTAGCTTCCGGATATCCCAAGATGCAATATCCTATGGCCACATAATTATCGCTGACATTCCAATCCTTTAAGAATACTTTAGTTTTAAAAGATCAAAGTCTTAGCTTTTGAAGTAATTGCATGATATAACAGTAGATTTTTATAGATTAACGTTCCAAGAACTCCTGCAGATCCTTGGTGAACTTCACTGGATTCTTGAATGCCAGGAAGTGATCACCCTGTTCTTGTTTCGAGTAAACATAGAGAGTGGAATTGGAAATGGCAGACTTCATCCATAGCTGGCTTGGCAGATTTGGACTGTATTCGCCCGTGAAGATCGCTGTCGGCACATTGACCTTCTTGCCGATAACGTCGCGCCAGTCATTGCTGGCGTGATCAAACATAATAAGGCTCATGTACTTCATGTCACTCTTGATGAAAAAACGGGCAAAGCTCTCCGAGTTTTCAAAATATGGAGAGTCCATCGCCATAAAACGTTCTAACACGGGATTGGGTTCCCCTGAAGTAAACGCGCGCATCAACTGCTCCGGCGTATCTACCATTGCGCCCGCGTTTAAGCGCTCCTGATCTGTCCAACCTGGACGAGTTAGAATAGATGGTGGTTCATCGATGAAAACGACCTTCTGGATTCCCTGGGTTCCAAAGAGGTCAATATAGCTCCACATTACGGAAGCGCCCATCGACCACCCGCAGTAATTCGCAGATTTGATACCAAGGTGATCAGCAAGCTCCTTAACATCCTTGGCATATCGAGAAATACGCATCCCATAGTCCACATTTTCAGACAACCCCTGGTTGCGCGGATCAAGCACATAAACATGGTAATGTTCGCGGAGTAAATACATCACGTTGATGTACTCCGCGCCGTTAGCTGACCATCCTGGAATAAAGATCAACGGTTTGCCACTACCTGCTTCCCAATATGTCAATTTCGCACCATCGCTCGTTTTAAACGAATTTATTTCCAGTCCTTTGAAATCCGACAGTTTATCAGGCGTTCCTTCAATTTTGTTTGGAAAAGTGTAATCTTGACCAAGAACAGATAGTGCGGGCCCAGCCATGGCTTGGCTTGAAAATACCATCACAAATAAAGCCGTGATCAACCAAAAAGTATTTCTTCGCATAATTGTCTCCTCAAAAGTATAACTATTTCTTCCATTTTTCTAGCTTTTATCCAATATTATTGCTTTTCATTAAGAGCCTGAACATACTCCAGCCTTTCTCCATCCGGTCCAAAGAAATAGAATATCTTTGCGCCAATGATTTCCACTTGTGGCTTTTCCATCTGAAGTTTCACAGCGGCAGAACGCAACTTGTCAACGGCGGAATCGATATCCTGCACTTGAAAGGCAATATGATCGACCGCACCGCATCGACGAGGTGCCTCTGGGTCGCCTGAAAGAAGTTGCAATAATATGATGGTCTGCCCGGCAGCGTCAAGATACTGCAGTTTATACCTCTCGTCCTGTATTAATTTTCCTGGCTCACATCCACAAAATTCCTTGTAAAATTTTTTGGAACGTTCAACGTCTGTAACTACAATCCCAATATGCGCCAATTGAGTCATCTAAATCCCTCCCGATTTATATAAAAGTTAAGCCCATAATAATTAGTATTGGGCTTATAACAGCAGATTTTTATAAAAGACCCAGTCTTCTTGCGTAAATACATTGAAAACCACCTTCTGAATCTTCTCATCCGTACAAAGAAAATCGTTAACGGTTTGCACCGCGATTTCTGCAGCTCTTTGCTGCGGAAAATGATATTCACCTGTTGATATACAGCAGAATGCGATACTGGCAAGGTCATGTTCTGCCGCAAGGCTAAGGCAGGCTCTATAGCAGTTTGCCAGTTCGTCACAGCTTTGTTGTGTCAGGTTCCCATTGATAATAGGACCAACGGTATGCAGTACATATTTAGCCGGCAGATTGTAGCCTGCTGTGATTTTTGCACAACCTGTGGTTTCTTCGACTCCCTGACTTTTCATAAGTTCATGACATTCCTGACGCAGTTGTACACCAGCTGATGAATGGATAGCGTTATCGATGCAGCGGTGGCAAGGGACAAAACAGCCGAGCATAGCACTATTGGCTGCATTGACAATAGCCTCTGCTTTAAGCCTCGTAATATCACCTTGCCACAACACAATACGGGGGTTTGCTGTAGTCGGCAGCGCACCGACATCTACCACGCCCCTTTCCTCCCGTTCCTGTAAGAGCAGCGCATCCTGTAACATGAGGAATTCCTCACTGACAGTCATAGGCGGTCTTACGTTCATCAAACTGCGAAGCAGGCGACGCTCGGAATCAATATCCCCCATAAAGGCTTTGGCTTGTTCGTTGTATTGCGGAAGTTCTTTTAAAAGCATTTCGTTCAAGCGGCCGATCATTTCGCTTCGCTGCATAAAACACGCTCCGTTTCTTTCTTCAAAATAATGGCAGCTGTCCATCCACATAACTTTCCTGCACGGCCGCATGGACAATATCGCTGTCGCTAAGTTGCCCGATCAGCAGCGGAGATTTCGGGTCATGCATCCGCATGTTGTGTTTTACGGTTTCCTGATCATAATTTGCATAGCAGTATTTACAGCCGTGCGGACAGGTGTTGTAGGCACCAATATCCCGGTTGGGAATACAGCAGCCGCAGTTTGCACGGTTGGGCTTGCTATGCGTGTTTTTCAGCTTCATGCCAATTGCCTTTTCCATTATGGTTTGTGTGATGCAGCCGGAACTTTGAATGCCATATTGACGCAAATCAGCCGCTTCCGCGCAGGTCTTGAGGGAAATATTGTATTGTTTGCCGATTTGGGAAAATTCCTTGGCCAGTTGGATTTTTTTCTCCGCATCAACCTCCCTGATTCCGGGGAAATTGCGTTTTGTTTTTTTGTATAAATCAATAAAGCTGATGACACATTCGTCGGTATAGCCGGAGAGTTCGTTCGCCATTTTGCGGAAATCTTCTATGTGGCGCTCTACGGAATAGTGTTCGTTGATGAAGATTGGATCATAGCGCCAGCAGACCCGGTGACTACCAAGCTCTTGAGACAATAGTCGAAAGTCGCTAATGACTTGATCTACAGGCGGAACATTAGGTTCAACGTCCTTCCCGTAGGGTGTGATGGTAACAAACCAATAACTTGTGAACGCGTCAAGTTTATGGATTCTGGGCAAGATGGGCTGGGGGTTTTTGGTGCAAAAGATTAAGCAATCGACCACATTCGGTGTGAGACTGTATTTTGCAACTTGCTTTGGGTAATAAGGATTGCGTACATAAACAAAACCCTCTTTGATACGGTTCAGAAACCACGTGCTGAAAAAGGCGGGAATATCCGTCCGCGCACCTGTATTGATAATCATAACGCCGCTAACATCTTCGCCATGTCCTCACTAAAAGAGATGGTTTGCCTGATATTTTCTTTAGCCCCCTGAGGATGATGGGAGTTTACTCGGATAAGTGTTGCGTTTGGGTTCTGATAGGTCATCTGTTCAAAAGGAAACCGGATAATGCCGGGTGTATTGAAACCTACACCGAGTTCCAGAAAGACAACCCGCTTGTCAACAATCGCTTGAACAAAAGCAGTGTAGCAATCACTTGCGGCATACCAAGCTTCGTCCTGTACAAAGTAGTTATCTTTACGGAGGTTAACCTCCATCAAACCATCGCATACAGGGCACTTGGGGACAAGTTCAGCAGGAATTTTACAGTCAGCTGTTTGGGCAATCATCTCCTTAACAATGTCTTCATTGTAGTAAAGTTTATTGTGACAACCTTTTGCGCATTGAAAAAATCCATAATCACCCTGCACGGCAAAAATCTTTTCTGCTGGGAAACCGGCTTTATAAAACTGATGGTCTACGTTGGTGGTAATGACAAAATAGTTTTTCCGTTTTGCCAGTTTGAACAAATCAAGATAAAGCTCTGTTGCGGGTGTTTCATAGCGGTTCAGGCTGATATGTTTCGCCCAATAAGCCCAGCGCTCTTCTTCCGTTTTGAAAGAATAGAAGCTAGAGGTATACAAATCTTCAAAGTCATACCTTTCAATAAAGGGTCTAAAATTATCAGTAAAGCGTTTACCGGAAAAATGGAGTCCGGCTGCATCCGATATTCCAGCCCCGCCGCCGATAACCAAATATTCGGCACTGTCAAGAACTGCTTTGGCTCGCTCAATTCTTTCCTTATAGTCCATACTTATTCCTCACTATAGTGGTTTATTGGAGAGATATCGATAAAATCCATAAGTTTCACTTCCATTAGTGTATTTCTTGGCTTGTTATTCTGCAATTGCAACTACAATTTTCCCATTCGCTATATTGCTTTCCATTAAAAGATGCGCCTCGGCAATGTCATCTAAGGAAAAAAACTTGGCAATCGGCGGCTTTAAATCATATTGGCGAATATGAGCGAAAATTTTATTCATGTACTCTTGTGTTGGATAATTGCTGAAGAATGAGCTCAAATAAACTCCATTGGGTATGTCTTTGATTGGGTCAAAATTTTCGATAGTTCCCTGGCGGCCTAACATACCTGTTGCGCAAACAACACCATGATAGGAAAGGAAATTCATTGACTGCTTGAGGGTAGCAGGACCTACCAATTCCAACACCTTGCTCACGCCATTCGGGTAAATAACATGCATTTGGCTTGCTAATGTTTCATCATCGAGTAAAGCGCAGTCTGCCCCCTGTTGTCGTAACAATTCCAATTTACCGGCATTTCTAGTGGTTGCCAGAACACTGCAACCAATACTTTTTGCTAATTGTATGGCGACCAACCCCAGCACACTTGTTCCACCGCGAATCAATATTTTATCTGAAGCAGTAAGCTGCAAGCACTCAAACAAGGAGCCAAATGCCGTAAAATATGTTTCTGGAATAGCAGCAAGTTCTTCCCAGCTAAGGTCAATATCGACGGCGAAAACATTACTAATTGGAAGCAGTGCATACTCGGCATAGCTTCCATCGAAACTACGCCCCATCCCCCCCATTAAAGCAACAACTCGCTGTCCTTTGCTGAAATGACTATTGGATGGATCAGCTATCTCGCCGACACACTCGATACCAAGTATTCTCGGCAATTGAATATAGGGGGCATCTCCTTCAACGCTTCTCATGATTAGTTCAGAGCGGTTTACACCGAATGCCTTCACCCTTACCAGAACCCAACCTGGTTTTACTTCGGGAACAGGCACATTGCTTATGGCCAATTCCGTGGCTTTGCACGTTTTTTCAAGAATGACCGCTTTCATATGTTTTTCACCTCTTTCCAACATTGCGGGTCTGCTGCGTAAAAGTTATGGGTATATCCATAAGTTACTGCAGGACAGCCGCGACAGAAGCGCCGTAATTCACATTGGGAGCACTTTTCGAAGTTATTATATTGTCGGTATTGGTCCATTGGTTTCCCTAAAAAAACGTCGTATAATCGGTCTGTGTAGATGTTCCCCACCCGGCTCTCAAAACGGCGGCAAGCATAAACATCGCCATTAGGTAAAATGGTTAAATGGCAATTGCCGCAATTGCAGCCATCATAAATCATGTCATCATCCAGACCTTCTGGAAGGGTAAATAATCCTTTTTCATAAAGAAACAACGTCCAAAGATGATCTTTTAAGTTAAACGTCGTTCCCGAATCCTTATACTCCTCAAACTTTTCCCAACACACCTGCAAGAATTCTTTGTACTCCTGAGGGGCAATGTGTGTGCTTTTCTCAAAGCTCGTAGGACAATACCTTGCAAAAGCGAAAACTTCGACATGATTTTTTACCACAAGATCAATAATTTCAAGGATTTCCTTACTATTAGTATTAGACACTGTAGTCATGATGACTGACTTAATGCCAGCGGCACGAATACAGCGGATTTTTTCTATAGTAGTGTCAAAAGAACCTGGCTTGCGCATGAAATCATGGGTGTCCCGCAACCCATCAATGGAAAGCTGATATCTTTCACAGCCGTAGTATTTTAATTTCTGGCAAACTTCCTCGCTCAGATGAAACGGATTCCCTAAGATGCTGAATGCGATATTATGAGATTTTAAGAGTTTGAGCAAATCCCAAAAGTTTTTATGCAGAAGCGGATCTCCACCGGTGATATAAAAGTAGGGTATGCGCTTTAGTTTGCTACACATTTCCATACAATTATCGAGAACCGACTGGATATCTTGATAAGACATCTCTTGCAGCGAAATGTTATGATTCTCAGAAAAGATATAGCAATGCTGACAGCGCTGGTCACAACTATCGGTAATGTGCCATTGAAAAGCAAAGTATTGTTCCATATATGTTCTCCTTACAAGCAAACTGTTGATTGTGACGTTCTCGTCTCAGCTATTGCCTTGAATTATAAGAAAAGACTTGGCTTGTGCCAAGTCCCTCAGGACGCCGGCAGAAGCCTTAGTCGTTCTTATGTCAACAGAATTTTGTTATAAATTCTGGTAGACTAAAAAGCAACGTCCCCGGCTCGGTATAATCGAACCAAGCCGGGGACATCGTCTTCAAGTTCTTACTTGTCACCAGCACCACAAGCAGTGGGTTTGGGACTTGGCTTGCCGTCATCACCGGCCCCACAGGCAGAGCCGCAAGCAGTAGGTTTCGGCTCAGGCTTTTTGTCGTCACCGGCTCCACAGGCAGAACCGCAGGCCGTAGGCTTTGGCTCTGGTTTGTCCTTATCACCAGCTCCGCAAGAAGATCCACAAGCACCGCTGCCAGCCATTACTGGTTGGTTAGTCTCGAAGTAGCTTTGTGCACTTCTTTTTGCCATAAATGTGCTATCACTTTTCCAAGCGTCCAGCATTTCAAGCATATTCATCAATTCCTCCTTGGTTTGTAGTTAGGCTCGGTTTTCATCGACCCCTAGTATTATGATAATGACATTACACTCTTTTGATAAGTAGGCACCTTTTTATTATATAGTAACCTTTTTATAACCATTGGAGAGCTATGAGGGATGCGAATAAATCCGCGGTTCCCTTATTTAAATAAAAAGCTGGCAGTCATGTTGAGATAGTTAATACCTTTTAGATTGGGAAAGGCAGCTTTCATTTTTGTGATGAATTCATCAGCTGAATTTGACTCGGCAATAATCATTTTCATTTGCTCTAAATAAGCTACTTTTGTTGTTATAGCATTGCCGTCTTCCGGTTTGTGGTGCGACGAAAGAACGAGTGTATATCCTTGTTTCTCATAATCTTTTAACTCAGCAATCAAGCTATCAAGTTGTTCGCGGGTTACAATGATAGAATGTTCATCTGCACCAAGCATGTGTTTGAAGAGGACTTTACTTTTCGGAATGGCAAGATCTATAGATGGCAAGGGGCCATTATGATAGGCGATTTCAAAATTAATGCCTTCAATTGTAACATTTTTATCTTTTAAAATATTGGTCGGGTCAACAAGACGACAGTCCAAATCCTCTCCGCCAAATGATTTAAAACTCTCTAATTGATTTTTGATACTTTTATTCAATTCATCGGCGGTTGCTTGACTGGCATATACGGGAACACCTTCATATGAGGCGATACTGCCATTGTGAGCTGAAACAATAATGCCTTTTAGCGGTTTGTGTAGCGCTTCGAGATATGCTTTTAATTCAGCTGTCCTGCTGTGAAATGGAACTGGTTCCAGCAGGAGCAAACTGTTTTTTGTTTCAAATATGATAGATAGATCGCCCAGTGCATCCTGCGTCATATACGTGTGAATTTTAAGACCTTTAGCTTCAATAGTTTCAAACCTCGCAGGGTCAAAAGACGCCGCTTCTACATTTGTGCTCAAAAAAGATATGCATATTGCTGCACAAGCTAAAATACAACCAACACTTTTCTTAAAATTGATTTTCATTTCTTTCATTTCCTCCTAAATAAAAATTGCCTGACAATTTATCCGTACAAGCATGCAAATTATCAGTATTTTACTTTTAGTGCTTTTAAAAATAGACTAGACGTATGAGTTGCAACCGACTGACACTGTAGCACCTCCTTTATGTATTTATTTCATTTAAATTGCTGCCAAGTTTAGAATGTATATAGGCTTGATTTTTATTGGCTTCTAGTATTATGATAATGATATTATATCCTTTTGATAAGTAGGCACCTTTTTATTATATAGTAACCTTTTTGTAACCATTGGAGGAATGCATAGTGCTGACGAAAGACGAGTTACCGGCTTGTCCAGTTGCAACAACAGTTGGCTTGATCGGAAACAAGTGGAAACTACTAATTTTAAGAAACCTCTTAGCGGAGCCACATCGCTTTGGTGAACTCCGCAAAACCATTCCCGGCATCAGTCAAAAGGTCTTAACTGATAATCTTAGATCGTTAGAGGAAGACGGTATCGTAGTACGAACAATTTTTGCAGAAGTGCCCCCACGTGTAGAATACAAGCTGAGCAAATTGGGCGATACGATGCGCCCAATCATTGCCGCTATGGAAAAGTGGGGGTTAGATTATCAGCAGGGTAGGAAATCACATGATTAATCTTTAATATTCTATGTAATTTATTTTTTATTCTGAATAACCTAAAAGGATTTGTATTTTTATACCCCGCTTAAAAACGGACTTTCACCGGAGCAAAACACTCTTTACCGTATCCTTTTCCATATAAGTGTAACAAAATAGAAAACAGGCCGGTTAAGGTGTCTAAACTCACCCTAACCAGCCTGTTTTTATTTCTAATTTAACGACAGACAATCTTCCGAAAAATTTTCTTGTCCGCTTTGATACGACATTGGCCCGAATTTTGTGGCGTCTTTAACCCCACTCCAAGCCTGTACTTTTTCCGGCGGGACAAATCGTCGTTCACCTACAGATGCTTCTGCATAGGGAATCCCCCGAAAAATCCGTATATTCTCATGTTCCGCACCTTTTAGTTTGCCGAGTGGTGTAATTAGTTCGATTTCGATGTTTCCTAGCGGGAAGATGCACAGTTTCATACCGAAATCGGTATCTTTGCCCATGTAAGTATGTTCTATAAAAGTGGGATTATTCTGTGAGCATTCCATCGTAAATACTTTACTCTCATCGAAATCAAACTACTTACGGAACATAGCCATCTTCTGATCAATGTCCTTAACAACGATGCCGATACAGTAGAAACTGTTGACCTTAATTTTCTTTTCCATAATTACACTTCTTCAGTTTAAAATGAAGTGTATTCTCATTTCATTCTTATGCTTCATAGTTAATAAGTATTTTGAGTGCATCTTTTGCATTCTTTGCCACATCAAAAGCCTCGTTGATTTTGTCCAGAGGAAAATGATGTGTGATAATCTTCTCAATTGGCGTGCTTTCAGCTTCTAAACAAGATATAACATCCTTAATATCTGGCGTCTGATAAGCAAATGAGCCTATAACATTCATTTCACTTGCAACAATTTCATATGGATTGATTTTAATATTGTTATGGTAAAGCGCAACAATTACTAAACGTGCCCCTTGCTTAGCCATTCCTAATATGCTTGGTATAATGCTTTTAACTCCCGCAGTATCGATATAAAGATCAATATTTGCCGCTGGTGCATTAGCTGCATTAATCAGGTCGCCACCATATAACTCTTGTAAGAATTTAAGTAAATCACCCTTTGCAGAATTAAAAGGAATTGCTCCCATTTCTTCGGCTTTTTTCAAACGCCAATCATCAACGTCTACAACAACGATATCTTTTATTCCTTTACCAATACAGGCACAATAAGTAGACAGACCTATCATTCCAGCACCGAATATCACGACTTTATCGCCAGATTTTCCACCACCCATATTTACCCCATGCATAGCAACCGCCAAAGGCTCAACAAGCGCCCCAATATCAAACGATACATTTTCTGGAAGCGGAAAGATATTGTAATCAATCCGAGCATCCTGTACCTGCACATATTGTGAAAATGCTCCACATTCATCAGCGATTTCAAAAAGCGACAAACCACAATCTGGACGTTTTGAGGTACACGGATTAAGGAAAACTCTCATGCCTTCTTTAATGTCTGAAGGTACTTCTTCTCCGACTTTGTATACAATACTTGCCATTTCATGTCCAAATTGATTTTCAGGAAAAATTCCAGCAGCTTCGCCGCCATGATAATATGCACCGATATCAGTACCACAAATTCCGGCTCTAACTGTTTTGAGAATTACATCCTTTGGCCCACATTCCGGCATTGGCATCTCTTCAACAGTAACATTTTCGATTCCATGATAAATAGCAGCTTTCATTACTATTCCTCCCATAAATCAATATTTATTCATAATACAATTACCAATGGCTTTTATTAATGGTAAACTCCGTTAAATTAGTCCATAGATGCGCCACCATCAACATTGATAGCCTGTCCAGTGATGTGATCAGCATAAGGAGAACATAAGAACATTACTGTATAGGCAATATCCTCAGCCTTCTGGTCACCACGGCCAAGTGGAATAAACTTTTTAAGACTATTCTTCCAAGAAGCTTCTCTGTCTTGTCCAGTTGCTTCATAGCTGTCGAGGATCTTTTCCCACATGTCGGAACGGATGATTCCTGGACAGACAGAGTTTACATTTATGTTGTAATCTGCGCCTGCGTAAGCAGCTGCCTGTGTTAAATAGATGACACCAGCTTTAGTCATTCCGTAATGGGCAAAACCAGCCTGTAGAGCACGGCGACCCGCAAAGGATGCGGTATTGACGATCTTGCCATGATTGTATGGAATCATTCTCTTAAGAGCTGCCTGACAGCCATTATTTGCTCCAATCATATTAACCTTGATGAGCCTGTCAATTTCTTCGGCTTCAGCATCAATAAAGGAACTCAGACATACAATACCCGCATTATTGATAACAATATCAAGGCGATTTGTCTCTTTTTCGGCTTTTGCTAAAACAGCATCAACTTGCTCATAGTCACTGACATCTACTGCAACTGCTTCCGCATTAAAGCCTGCTTCTATAAGTTCTTTCTTAACCTGTTCACAATTTCCTTGCAACAAGTCGGCCACATACACGGTCGCCCCTGCTTTAGCCAGTTCAAAAGCTATAGCCTGGCCTATTCCTCTGCCCGCACCGAACACGACTGCTGTTTGTCCTGTAAAATTAATATTCATCGACATATTCTTCACCGCTACACCCTATCTTTTTTGATGGTAGGTGTAGTCATCCTTTCTTAATTATTGTGTAAGTTTACATTATTAAAATAATAAAATGGATGATGTTTGGATATAGCAAATATTTAGAATTAAATGAACCTGCCGATTTCATAGCCCTGGGATGTTGCATCCATGACGGCGCCTACTTTGTTTGCATCACCAATGACTTTAACATCAAAACCAGCGTTGGCTAACTCGTCCTTAAGACTGTTTACAGACTTGGAGCCGGTAGAGATTACGACAGTGTCCGCCGGGAATTCCATATTGGTTTTACCCTCTGCCTTAACAGAATCTGCTGTGATTTCTGTTACCTTCACGTTTGTATGCAGTTGTACTTTGCGATTCTCTAGGGCTTTAAGCAGATGCCATCTGGGACTTATCGCTTGGTCAGCAGCAATCTGATCAAGCATTTCTAGCACAACGACATTTCTGAGCATCTGCGCCAAGAAATGCGCCGTTTCCGCTCCGCCTTGACCACCGCCGATCACTACACAGTTTGCACCGGGTTGTACTTTGCCGGCAAGAATATCATTGGCAAATACGACATTGCTATTCTCAATGCCTTTGATAGGCGGCCTAACAGGTGCAGCGCCGGTAGCCAAAATAATTGCATCGGGTTTTTCACTTTGCATTAATGCTACCGTAGCTTCAGTATTATATTTAATTGGAATGTTTAGCTTAGCGCACTGATTCGTTTGCCATACAATAAAATCGGTGATTTCACCCTTGCATGGCGGTATTGAAGCCAGATGGAACTGGCCGCCTGCATGGCTGTCCTTTTCGTATACAGTTACATTGTGACCGGCTTTTTTCGCACTCATAGCCGCTTCTAGGCCAGCAGGGCCAGCCCCGATCACCGCAACCTTTTTCGCCACTTTGGCGGGTTCGATTGCACAATGCGATTCGTTACCCAAGGTCGGGTTCAGAACGCACCTAATAGGATTATCGCCGAATAGAGTTCCAATGCAGCCTTCGTTGCAGGCGATACAGCGGCGGATTTCGTCGAACCTGCCCTCTTTGGCCTTATTAGGAAATTCAGGGTCGGCCAGAGACGCGCGGCCCATCGCGATAAAATCGGCTTTACCGGAACGGAGAATACTATTTGCCAAGATCGGGTCATTAATTCGGGAAACTGCGATGACAGGAATATCGCAAATCTCTCTAACCTCTTTTGCCATATCGACATACCAGGCATGATTGACATAGCATCCCGGCACGTTCAGATCCACGGATAAATAGTTTCCTGCAGAAATATGGATCATATCCAACCCAGCTTCTTCAAGGTAAGGAACAAGTGCCTTGGTGTCTTCCAGTGTGATTCCGCCCTCAACCAGTTCATCTGCGGAAATACGCATGTCAATAATAAAGTCGTCACCACATTTAGCGCGGACATCATGAATAATCTCAAGCGCAAAACGAGCACGGTTAAAAAAGCTGCCGCCGTATTCATCCACACGCTTGTTAGAATAAGGCGAAAGGAATTGTGTAATGAGATAACCATGGGCACCATGGATTTCCACGCCGTCAAAACCACATTTTTTTGCGCGCAGCGCGGTGTCTCCATACTTGCTGACGGTTTGTTTGACTTCTTCCGTTGTTAATGCTTGGGGGATATCTGTACCAAAAGGGCATGCAATCGCGGTAGATGAAAAAGGCACTGCATTGATTACGCCCCGGTTGGTTTGCCGGCCACAATGGTAAATTTGTGCAAGGATTGTTGCTCCATACTTATGTACTCTTTTGGGCAATTCGCTGTGGCTCTCAATCTGGTCATCATTCCACAGGCCGGCCACGTTGCGGAATCCACGGCCCAGAGGGTCTATTGCATAGTCTTCGGTGATAATCAGGCCAAAACCGCCTTTTGCCTTTGCCTCATGATAGGCAATATACCGTTCTGTCGCCTTGCCGTCTGCAGTACAGAAATCTGTTACCATCGGGGGAACAGTGCAACGGTTCTTGATGGTCTTACCTCTGATGGTGTAAGGACTGAAAAGATAATCCAGCATAAATTTAACCTCCTTAACAATTTAATATTTTTGGGTTTTGTAATAAGCTTCCTTGTTTAAACTATAACAAATATTGACCCATAGGTCAATGACCTATGGGTCAATATTAAATAGATCAACAATGACTCACGAGTTATAATAGAAAATTCTCTTTTTTTTTCGCTGCAATTGTTGTACAATAACAGATTAAGGAGGCTATAAAATGTCAATAACTGAAGCTAAACGAATAGAATTAGAGAGTAAAAGACGAGAACAAATACTGTCAGTTGCACTGACCTTGTTCTTTAAAAAGGGCTACAAAAACACGAAAATTTCCGATATCGCAGAAGCTGCAAACATCAGCAAAGGTTTAGTATACCGTTATTTTGAAAACAAGGCGGAAATTCTTTTTTCTTATCTTGATTTCCTTAATGCGTGTTTGGAAGAGATCCGGACGATGCCCAGTGCTAAGGCCGCCATCAAAGAATTCGGAGTACGCTTCCTTTCCCCCCCAAACGAAACCTGCTATACCCACCCGCTACAGGTGTATGTCATCGTGTTTGCCAAAGGTGAAATCAACGATACTAAATACAAAAATCCGGTTTATCAAGACTTTGGTCGAACTTTCTTCGGCCCAATATTCGAGAGAGGTATACAGGCGAGAGAATTCAAAGATGGTAATGCTAGTGAATTTGGCGATATTTACTGGCATTATTTATTAGGAAATATCATGGATTTCATTCAAAACCCTGACCGATCAATACCCAGTACAACTTTAGATGCTATCATTGCTTTGTTTGAACCTTGATACCGCACCTGCGGCGGACCCTGGCCCATTTACGTTTTTTTGTGAATCCTCAGCCTCGTACGTCCGCATTCTATCTGCAAATTTATCTGCTTTACTTCCCCATATACGGTTTATCAGTATTTCGTCCTGGATACTAAGTGCCGCCATTTTGCTCCCTCCCATCGAATGTCGGTACAAAGCACATACACCAAACTGTTATGGTCCATAACAGTTTGACTATAACAGCCATATTATTAAATCTTGTTTAAAAGTTCCTGCTGTTTTTGGGGACTTTCTTCTCGAAACTTTTCATGCTTGGTTGTATTACTAAACGTGAAGTGGCATACAGGATTTAATATGTAACGAGAAGAAAGTCAACATTAGGCTCCTTAAAAGGCAAAAAAAATAGCACCTAACTAAAAACAGTATTGTTCGAGACTTTCAATGTTTAATATACATGCTCGAAGCAATAATTTTTTGTGCTCAAAAACTGCCGCCAAACAGGTTCTGGTGCGGTCGCCCCAAAAGGGGAATCACCCCGTAAGCCGCGGTCTTTGCAGCCTGCTTAGATAAACAGCCTTAAGCAAATTTCTTGCTAAATTCGTTTAAATCCCGGACGTGATCTTCAATACTTGCTAGATTGGCACTTATCTCCTGATTCGTGGCTGCTTGCTCCTCGCTGGTGGCAGCTGTTTCCTCAACAGCTTTAGAAATATCTTGTATCGATTTATCAATTCTGTCGATAATTGTTTTTATGTGTTTTACCGATTCTTTAGTTTGCTTAGCCAACAGCCGAATTTCCTCAGCTACCACCGAGAAGCAACGCCCTTGTTCTCCAGCATGGGCCGCTTCAATGGAGGCATTTAATCCCAGTAGATTAGTCTCGTTGGCAACGTCCCTGATAAGGTTTAGTACTTCATCGGTTAGTTTAGCCGCCTCGCGCGCTTCCTCAGTCAATTGAGCGGATTTTTGCGCGGTAGCGGCCAGATCGACTGAGGACTGTGTCAATTGCGTCATATTATGCGACACTTGGCCTATCGATTCGCTCAATACTCTTATATTAGTTAGAAGCCTAATCACCTCTCCCATGGCAATGCCGTTACTCAGGCTGCCAATTATTTCTCCTTTTGCATTTCTTATCGGCTTAATGACTGCTTTCATGGCAGTGCCAAGCACGTGTTCAGGTATATCTATTATTTGAATCTTTCCAGTTCGCAGGCATTCTTTAACAGCATCAACTGGTTCATTGCCATATTTCACGTTTAACTCAAAGGTTTCTGCGGCACTATAAGCAATATACTTTGTAAGGTCAGATAATCCAAAAGCCATATCATCTCGTACCATATCGTTCATGAAAGGTATGACTACCGCGAAAGATCGCAGTATTTCTTCGTCGCTCAGTTCCTCCTGAAAGTATTTTTCATAGTCCATATCATTGGCCTCCTTTAATTTTCAAACACATGTCTCAAATCACAACATACATTTGTGAAAGCTTCATTTTCGATTGTTCTGTTACTTTATAAGCAGTTTTTTCATTGATAGTATCCGCTTCGGGATAACTCCAACACTTTACATAGCTTCATGTGAGAAAAAAACGAGATTATTCTTGATTTATCGTTTAGGGCTGCTACCTGCCAAAATAACAATTTGGATAATGACAGCTTTCGCACCCCATACACAGCCCGCCCTCACTCATTCTGATTAAGTCATTTTTGTTGATAGTCTCTCCTACAAAAATCTTTGGTAAGACAACATCAAGCACTGTCGTTTTGCAGTACACTGCTGCACTGGGAATTCCTAAGACCGGAACGTCTTTCAGATAAGCCAGCATAAACATGTTTCCCGGCTGTACAGGAAGGCCATAGGACACAATTTGTGCACCGGTATTTTTTATTGCTCCGGGAGTGAGATCGTCCGGATCAACCGACATAC
>NZ_LSLK01000087.1 GCF_002257705.1 Sporomusa silvacetica DSM 10669 | reverse complement strand
GCAGTCGTCATTGTGATGAGGTTTGCAGTCGTCATTGTGATGAGGTTTGCAGTCGTCATTGTGATGAGGTTTGCAGTCGTCATTGTGATGAGGTTTGCAGTCGTCATTGTGATGAGGTTTGCAGTCGTCATTGTGATGAGGTTTGCAGTCGCAGTTATGATGTGGCTTTTTGATAGGTGCACAATGTGGATCGGTATGTTTGCAGTGACTTCCATGACTTGGTTTAGAGCACTTTTGATGCGAGTGTTTAGGGATACGAGAAAACTTAAGTTTACACAGTTTTAATAGTACTATTGTGTTAATCATCCTTGGACTAACAACTTCAGTTTCGGAAACTCTAATTCTAGTTTGCAGGCAAGTATTGAAGCGTTCACGAGCAAACCGGTGAAGCAGCAAACCGTTGAACGGTATCTCAGCTTGCAGGAAGTGTATAGGTTGTGAGTGGTCAGACGAACATGCAACATATTCTATACGGATACATACATGTCCAGTAAAAAAAATCTTTTTCCGTATAGTTATAGTTTTATCAATTTTTGTAGTTGTAGAAATGCGAAGTATGGATTGGATATCAGGCTTATGTTTGGGTACGGTGAGCATACCGTTTACGGAAATTTGAGTACATCCCATATTCAGATCTCCTCCTATCTTCATGTGATAAAGCAGGTAGGTTATTTAATCCTCTACGGTAAGGGCTAGAGTTCTTGTGGCAGCTACCTACTAAGTACTGTTGCAAACTAGAAGCGGTAATTGGCATTGTCATCATGTGGGTGGGAACAATAATTGTATGTTTCTTCAAATACCGGGCAGATAAATATGACTGTGTTTACTATCAGGCATCTGCAATCTAAGCAGCGGACAGAGATATCTTCTATTGCCGAGCATACTTGGACTACTTCATCCTTGATAGGGCCTAATAATATTAAACTGCAAAAGGGAATTTCAAAATGGGCACAATGGACTGACTGGCAGGGGTCATCAGCGGCAAAAGTAACCTTGATCTGTTTTGTGCCTTCGACAACAACCTTGTTCCCAACAGGGGTACAAATAATTTTAGCTGAGCAAATGACTACGTTTACACACACTTCCAACACATCGCGGATGTTAGGATTGGGGTGTGGTATACATAATTTATCAGTTTCGCAGAATTCGGTGAAGGGATGTCGGGGAGGACACTTTGGAAACTGTGATGTCGGTGTAATACCCGTAACATCAACAAACTTACTACTCATGAGGGTTCCTCCTTATCTATGAAATGTCTTATATCTTTCATTTGTATTATTTTATGGTTTTAGGAGGACTTCTGTTACTATAACTAGATATTAATTAAAATTATTATGTTTGGTTGCGTATTACCGCTGTTATTAATAAAAGCCGGTGCGCTTTACACGCCCCGGCAAGATGACAGATATACTTTTTCTAGGAAGTTATGGGGATGTTGCTGCTGATGGAGATGGAGTAAGACATTCCTCCGTTGTGCCTATTGAGCCTATCGAGGAAACATCATCCCAATTAATTAGAACGGTACTACCTACCGCATAAAGTGGGATGTCGGCATCAGTGCCACGTATCGCTGTAACTCTTGATTGGGTAGCTGGGGCATCGAGAGTGAACTCAATTATTCCTCCATCATCACCGATTACGAGGCTGCCGTTGAGGGTGTTGGTAAAAAGTGGGCAGCAGATATTTCCAGGTTGGCAGCCTAGCTCCATGCGAATAAAACTACGGCAATTATCTCCTCCCATACGTGGGCTCGGAGAGGATTCCTTTTGGTCATCCCCTGAATCAGATGAGGAACTGTCTGGGCGGGCGTTTGTGATGCCCCCACAATTCCAGTCAAGGATTGTTCCTTGGTAAACAATACCACATTTGGTGGTGATAGTTGCTGTTAGGCTTCCGACCAGGCAACCAAGATCTAACCTGTCTTCAACTTCCGATGGCATAACTACTTTGCTCCTTTACACTCAAGTTTTCGCACATGTCAAGGCTAAGTTTTCACTTTCGCCATCTGCCTTCGTAAGCTCTAAAACGAAACCCCGGTGACCGGGGTTTCGTTTTACAACAATACTAGAATTTAGTCGTCTGGAGTTAAACAAGTATGACTTGGGCCAATGGCGGCAATTTCATCAACGCTAATTAATACAGTGTCATCTACTAAGAACAGAGGTGGGCGTCCGCTAGCACTACCTATTATAGCAGTAACGAAGGAGAAACCAGCTGAGCCAGTTGCTGAAGGATCATCTGGGCAGCAGATATTTCCAGGTTGGCAGTCCAGTTTCAGGCAGATAAATTTGGGCTCGTTCTCGCATTTAACTTCAACTTCAATCTCTTTTTTGTGGTCTTTTTTGTCTTTTTTATCTTCGCATTTATCTTCGTCTTTGCAGTCTTTTTTGCAGTCATCTTTGTCGAATTCCATAGTCATGCCTGGGAAAACAACGGGGCAACCGTATTGAGCACGGGTATGCTCGTCGTCTACAATAGTTCCTTGGAATACTAAACCACAGCAGGTTACGACAGTAATAGACACGTTTCCTAGTACGCAGTCGAGGTTAAATCCTTTTGCTTTTTTTCCACCAAATGGCATTATTGATTCGCTCCTTTAAATTGTTTTTGGCTCTTCGCCTACTATATACTATGCAACCCTATGGTAAAGTGTTTATGAAAAATAGATAATCTTCTAATTGCAATTATCAGGTTGCACAATGTAATATATGCATTACCATCGCAATTGTTATTTGTCTACTATAATAATTTTAGGGAGCGCGATTATCAATATAAGTGTTATGGTGCATACATTAATTATATGAAATAAAAAGCTGATCCTCAGCATGTATCGGGGATCAGCTTTTTTTCACATCTCAGTGCTTCTAGGAATAAAGTAATTACTGACATATATCTATAGGAGGTAGTAACATGCCGGAGTATGCCAAGCAATCTCACTCACCTATAACGATTAGCCTATGTATGATTGTAAAAAACGAGGAAGCTACGATTGAGCGTTGCTTACAATCGGTCGATCAAATTGCCGACGAAATCATAATAGTAGACACTGGATCAACGGACAAAACAAAAGAACTGGTGAGCCAGTTTACTAATAAAATCTTTGATTTTGAATGGATTGATGATTTTGCTGCAGCTCGTAATTACGCATTTAGTAAAGCTACGCAGGAATATATTCTCTGGATGGATGCTGATGATGTTTTTCTAAGTCAAGATCTTCAACAATTAGTTGAATTAAAAGCAACTCTGAATCGAGAATTCGATGTCGTCAGTATGCTTTACAATTTAACCTTTGATCAATTCAGAAAAGTAATTAGCCAACTCCGTAGGAGCCGTATAGTTAAGCGAGAAAAAGATTTTCGCTGGATTGGAGCAGTTCATGAATATTTAGAGGTGAGTGGTAATCATTTAGAAACAACGATTGCCGTAACCCACAAGCCTTTAGGCCATGATAGCGAACGGAATCTTAAAATCTATGAACGAATGCAGCTAAAAGGCGAAGTTTTCTCACCACGAGATTTATACTATTTCGCCAATGAATTAAGAGATCATAAACTCTATAATCAGGCGATCGAGTATTACCAAAAATTTTTGGCAACAAGGCAAGGCTGGGTTGAAGACAATATTGGTGCGTGTGCTCGTTTGGCTGATTGCTATTACCAGCTCCAAGATGTAGAGAATGAGCTTAAGTCAATATACCTGTCTTTCCAGTATGACACTCCAAGAGCTGATTTCTGCTGCCGGCTTGGTTTCTACCATCTTAATAATAATCAATTAAAGCAGGCTATTTTTTGGTATAAACTTGCTACCCAGTTAGATATTGAAAATTCGTCATGGGGGTTAGTGAATTATCGGTGCGCAACCTGGTTGCCTCATATTCAGCTGTGTGTATGTTATTCACGTATTGGAGATTATAAATTAGCTTACGAACACAATGAAATAGCGGCAAAATTTATTCCCGATGAACCATTAATTCAGCACAACCGAAAACTTCTACAAGAACAACTGGGTAATTAGCCGTGAAAACTACACTGCAAGGTATTACCAGTATTATTGTCTTAACCTACAATAAGCTTGATTATAATAAGCTTTGTATTGAAAGTATTAGGCAATATACCGAACCGGATTCATACGAAGTTATTGTTATAGATAACCACTCAACCGACGGGACGGTTGAGTGGCTACAAGGCCAACAAGATATAAGACTAATTTTAAATAGTGAGAATGTCGGCTTCCCCGCAGGCTGCAATCAAGGGTTAAAGGCAGCTAAGGGGAATAGTGTTCTTTTATTAAATAATGACACTGTGGTGACCCCCAACTGGTTGTCTAATCTTAAAAAGTGTTTATATAGTTCCAATGATATTGGTGCAGTCGGTGCCGTCACCAACTCATGTTCTAATTTTCAAAGTATTCCTTGTGAATATTCAAGTATTGAAGAAATGATAGGTTTTTCCAGGCAAGTAAACAACTCTGACCCCGAACTTTGGGAGGATAGAGCACGGCTAGTTGGTTATTGCATGCTAATTAAGGCAGAAATAATAAATAAAATCGGTTTATTGGAAGAGGCCTTTTCACCTGGAAATTATGAAGATGACGATTATTGTTTACGCATCCGAAACGCCGGTTATCGCTTAGTCTTATGCCGGGATACCTTCATTCATCATTTCGGTAGTGTAACTTTTGGGGAGCAGACTAATCAATACAACAGCCTATTGAAAGCTAACAGACAAAAATTTGTCGAAAAATGGGGTTTGGCCCCACATTTGGCCGCGCCCTGTCAGCAAACTCAAGACTTAGCGGCAAGAAAGTGGTTTACTTATCAACATGAAATTAGCTATTACAAGCAGTGGGTAGAAAACACGAGAAGAAAATTTCGTTCATTCATTGATCAAGCCGAGTTTGCCTTGTTGTCAGGAGATTTTGAGAAAACTGCGCTGTTAGTGAAGCAGGCAGCAGAGTATGCACAGCACTCTCATCCTGGTTTTTTTGTTTCGCCTAGGTTAGAGCTAATTCTCCGCAAAGTTGCAAAAAAACTTAATGACCGGGTAGCTATTCCCACTATAAATTTACCTCCCAGAAATATAGAGAAGAGAAATATACTGCATGTATTAAGTCAAGGTTACGCTGCTGGTGGTCAAACTAGAACACTAGAACGCTGGATATGCATGGATTCTGCTTCAGTTCATTCTATAATAGTAACGCTCAATAGTACGACTAATCCTCAATGCCTAGAAGATGCAGCGATTCATTCAGGTGGTTGGTACATTACTCTTGATACTGCCAGGCTTAGTCTGTGCCAAAAAGCGAAAGTATTGCGTGATGCAGCTACTATGTGGGCAGATTTAGTTGTTTTGCATATTCATCCCCATGACCCGGTTGCACCAATAGCTTTTGGTGTTGCAGGAGGCCCACCGGTGGTCTTTGTTAATCATGCAGACCATTCTTTTAGCATAGGAATGACCGTAGCCGATTTGGTAGCTGAGCATAGCGAAGCTGGACAGTTGCTTACTTTGACCCGGCGGTGTCATCTACAATCTTATATAGTACCGATTCCTATAGAGATGCCGCAGACTTTGGTAGATAAGCACAAAGCAAAAGAAATTGTTGGAATAAGCAAGGATGGGATATTATTTTTAACGTTTGCTTCACCATATAAACTGGTATCTTGCGGAGAATATAATATTTTTGCCCTGTTTAGAGAAATAGCTAGCAGGAATCAAAATGTTGAAATTCTAGTTCTAGGACCATCTGACTGCGGAGAATGGGCCAAGATAAAGAATGACAGCAATGGCCGGATAAGGGCTGTCGGTCACCAGCAAGATTTAAGTCAATTTTACAATGCGGCTGATGTATATTTGGATTCGATACCGTTAGGTTCGGTGGCAACAGCCTTAGAGGCAGGCGCTTTCGGTATACCGGTAGTTGGATTGATCCCTGAGGCTGCTGAGTATCTTAGTAATAATATAGCGCCAGGTGTTGTAAGGACACATCATTCTAGCATTGATGAGTTTCTCGAAGTTATAGGTAGGTTATCAAGCGATGAAGATTATCGCCTTAACCAGGGGCGGCGGCTGCAAGCTACTATATGTAAGAATCATTGCTCAGGGTGGATTGAGCATATAGGCAGGCTGTATTCGCTTCTGCCTTTTGATCATAAACCATCAGAGATATTGGACACTCCAGAACAAAAATCGGAATTGAGTGACATTGTTTTGGCCTATTTCCAGCACAGATCGGGGTTAAGTCGTTCTAGTTTCGGCGTATAAAGAGGGGGAAAACATGACTAATTTACTACTTCACGCATATTATGATTAAAGGGAGGTAACCATGAACGCAAGTAAAATTTGCTTCATATCATGCGTTAATAATGACGAGATCTATCAGAAATGCCTGGCCTATATTAGTAATCTGGATGTTCCTACAGGCTATGATGTGGAGACGTTTTTCATAAAAGAAGCGGATTCGATGGCAAATGGCCTAAATAGAGCTATCCTACAGAATGATGCTAAATATAAGGTTTATTTGCATCAAGATGTATTCATTATTAATAAATCTTTTATCCAAGACTTTCTAAGTATTTTTAGTAATCCCAAAGTAGGTATGATTGGAGTTGTCGGTAGTGGCCAGATTCCTACTAATGGAGTTTGGTGGGAGTCAGGCTATAACTTTGGCAAAGTATATGAAAGCCATACAGGGTTAATGCGTTTATTATCCTTTCGAAACGTTGAATCAGAATTTAAAGAGGTGCAATGTATAGATGGTCTTATTATGATAACCCAATACGATATACCATGGCGCGAGGATATTTTTAACGGATGGCATTTTTACGACCTTTCACAAAGTTTAGAATTTATACGAGCTGGATATAAGGTAGTAGTTCCTCGGCAGTATAAGCCGTGGTGTATTCACGATTGCGGGTTAGTAAACGTAAGCAATGGTTATCATATCTATCGACAGATATTTTTAAACGAGTATCGCAAAGATTTAGAGGCTATAAAAAAGCGTGAAGCATTTGCCAATGATTGTCGCGCATAACTTTCTTAAGGTGGCCTGGGGCTTTTGTGAGATAGATGCCTATTGATTGGAGCCTTTAAAAAGGGACTAAACCATTTTAGTTTTAGAAATTAATCTGAAATTTTCAATAAGAGCTAGGAGTTGATGGGGTTGTCAACAGAGCAAGATATTCTTCGGGAACAATGTAAAATGATTTTTTCCGAGAAGGAAGAACTAATGAAGGTTTTGGCTCAGTATAGGACCTTTGTGCCTCCTGGACATTACTATTCTCCAATTCCTTCTAAGGAAGACATTCAAGATTATGAACAAAAGGCAGCTATTCTTCCAGAGACGATAGCCGGAGTAAACTTGAACGAGCAGGGTCAAATTGAAATCTTTAATGAATTCAAAAAATATTATAGTGATTTGCCGTTTTCACATGAACGGAACGGTAATTTGCGGTACTACTATTTAAACGACTTTTATAGCTATGGCGATGCTATCGCTTTATTTTGCATGCTTAGACACTTAAAACCCAAAAAAATTATTGAGATTGGCTCTGGCTTCTCTTCGGCAGCAATGCTAGATACTAATGAACTATTTTTTGATAATAGAATAGATTGTACTTTCATTGAGCCATATCCTTCTCGACTACAGCAACTGCTCAAGCGCACTGATAATATCAATCTCATACAAAAGCGTCTTCAGGATGTGGCAATCGAAGAGTTTAGCTCATTGTCACGGGGCGATATTTTATTTATAGACAGCACCCATGTATCGAAGCTAAATAGTGATGTCAATTATCTTATCTTTGAGATTTTTCCTCATTTGCCAAGCGGTGTTTATATACACTTTCATGATATCTTCTATCCGTTCGAATATCCGCTGTCTTGGCTGAAAGAAGGTCGGGCCTGGAACGAAGTATATATTTTGAGAGCATTTTTACAATATAATACCGCATTTATAATCAAGTATTTTGGGCATTTTATGGCGCTGTTTCATCGTGATAAATATAGTGAATTTATGCCCTTATGCCTAAATAATCCAGGGGGGAATATTTGGATAGAAAAAATATGATAGCTGTAGGGATTGAAACACATTGCCTTGCCATTTAATATGCTAAATAAAGGTTTAGGTGAGTCTTTGTAGAGCTTCATATTGGACGCAAGTCGTCAATTGTGAGGGAGGCGGCTAAAAACACATTTTTCTAGCTTGGAAGAATACATGGCAAAAGATTATAACGGTGGCCCGCTAGTGGCTATAAAAACTTTTTTGAATGAAAATGAACATTTTATCATTGACCCACTCCACTTAGGGTTTCTTTTTTTTTATCCGAGCATCGATTGTTTAGTTTTCCTATTGGACCAGCTGATACAGATCGTAAACTTGGTATTGAACACCAAAAAAACAGCTAAAAATAATAATCGGCCACCGTAGAGTTGTAGCTCCCAGTGACCAAGGCCTTCAATACAATTTCATAGGGCATTTTTGATAGCCCCGTATAATCTTTGTCATAAATCCTGATATAGTCTAGACTCATTGGGTCTATCTATCTATTTAGGACTTTGTCGAGAGTATTTGCAAAGGCGCTAATGCAGTGGTCTGTGACAACACGATTTATACTGTTTTCTCTAATACGTTGCCAAAGTTCTTTGTCATTATATAGACGCTGGCACTGTTCGGCAAACTTGGCTGCAGTATCCCCAACCAGAACCTCTTGCTCATGCCGCCAATTCAACTGCTTTTCTAAAATAGGTGTTAACACAACAGGAATTCCATGAGCACAAGCTTCAGATACTTTGTGGGGAATGCCTGCTGCAAATCTCGTCGGCGCAATAAAAATCCGACAATTATTATACCAGTCTGTAAGATCAGCAACAGCGCCTAACAGAACTACATCAAGCGAGCTAATCTTTTTGAGCATGCTTGCTCCATTTTTACCAATTACATATAACTTAATCCGCTCTTGGCCGCCTGCATTGATTAACGGTAACACTTCGTTAGTAAACCATATCACAGAATCAACATTAGGCGAGCCGTTATCCGCCAGTTGTCCTACAAACAATATATTTTCTCTTTCTTCAAATTTCTTAATTGTTGGGTTAACTGCTAATGCATGACCTAAAACATGCACATCATTATGCCCGGCATTCTTAAAATACTGTGCTTCATGATTAGAGACAGCTAGAACGGTGTCCGATACCTTTGCTAATGCCACTTCACTGTCAATACGCTTGGCCGCTTCCTTATCTGAGAGTAGTTTTCCTTGAATGTTTAAATCTTGAATCTCCCTAATTGACCAAATTGCTTCAGCATCATAGATAATTTTTTGTCCGGAAAACAAATCCGGCCTTCTGTCATATAATTCCTTTACTCTTATCATGTTTGGTGGCCGGCTAATAAATAAGACATCATAATAACCAGCTCGGTCTGTGAGGAAGCTCTCCAGTTTATTCGGTCCATACCCGCGCATAACTTCGATCGTGTCAGGTATAGCTTCATAAATATTCTGCCAATCATCTACTAGGTTCGGTTCGTAAAATGGATAAAAAGTAATAAACCAGCCATTTTCGGTAATTGTCTGTAAGATGGTTCTAGCTCTCGGATAACCGGCTCCTAAATTTCTCAAAGGAACACGATCATCTATAAATAACACGCGTCCCTTATAATTATTGTTCATTCGGGCGTACAATATATTTTTAACAGCATAGGTATGACGCTTAGCCAAGAAATCACTATGAGTGCTAAGGAACTTATATTTATTTACTTCCATTTGATGTAGGGCCTGCTTACTGATAGTAGCGCTCCCATACTCAAAATGGTCCAAAACTACGGCCGGGTCGTATACAACTCTTAGACCACGTTTCCATAAACGTACACAGTAGTCAGTTTCTTCATAATAAGCAGGGGCATATCTAACATCGAAGCCACCCATTTGACGAAATAATTCTGTCGGTGTCAGTAGAAAAGCACCGGTACAGTAATCTACATCTCTTACAAACATGGCCTCATTAGTATCCGGCAATTCTCCACGCTTGTAACCCAAGCATGTGCCGTCCTGCCAAATTATAGACCCTGTTTCCTGCAGCAATCCGTCAGGTAGGATGACTCTGCCGCCAACAGCACCAATATCAGGCGCAGATTCGATTCTGGTAATAGCCTGCTGGATGCTTCCATGCCGGACAATCGCATCATTGTTCAATAGTAGTAAATATTGGCCGTAAGCCTGGTCTATTGCCATATTGACTGCTTTTAAAAAACCCATGTTTTCCTCGTTGGTAATGACGCGAACACCATTAATCAGAGATAACAGCTGTGTTGTAGCGTCTGATGAAGCATTATCGACAATCAGCACTTCGAAGTTGCCTTTATCCTGACGCTGAAGAGCTTCCAAACAAGCAAGGGTCAACTCGGCCTGATTCCATAAGACGAGTAATATGGTTATTTTAGGTGAGACAGGTGTACTAAAATTCAGCTGCTGTTTCGCAGATAAAAAGGCTTCCAATTCTTTCTTTCGTGCTATTCGGAAATCTGATTTAATACTGTTTATATCGTGAACACTTTTCTGCTCTGCTATTATTTTGCTTCCCAGAGCAGAAATTTGATTGGAACTATTTTCTAGGATCATGTTTGCCAGATTAGTATCGATCCTCCTTCTCCATTTGTTGTGTCTGGGTAGTTGGTTTGCGAGCAGACTGTTATTCAGCCCAATTTCAATACCTCTATGGCTTTCCTTTTGTACATACTCAAAATTTATAGCAGCATTGTTATAATACGGATCGCCTTTTTCCAGCTCGTTAGCCCATTTAATTAGAAAATTATCCCGCTCACGTGTTGCGCGTATTTTATTCGAGTTATCAGCATCATTTATACGTGATTTTGATTCATGATGGTAGAGTTCTGCCGTCGGAGTAAATACCACCAATTTACCAAGTTTCCTTATTTTCATACATAAATCAACATCATTAAAATCGACGGTAAACAAAGCCGCGTCAAGACCAGCTACTGCATGATATAAATCCTTTTTGATCATCAAACAAGCTCCCGTTACCGCACTAACATTTTGGACCAGACTTGCTCTGCAAAAATACCCCTGGTGATCTTGTGGCAATTTGTAAGAAATATGACCGGCAGCAATTGTCTTATCAATATATACGCCTACATGCTGTACTGTATCATCAGGATAATACAGTTTTGCTCCAACGATGCCGACATCATCACGCTGTAAATACATTACCATTTCCTCTAACCATGTGGAAGTAATAACTTCTACATCATTGTTTAATAGTAACAAATATTCACCTTCGGCAAATAAGACACCATAATTAACAATTGCAGCAAAATTAAAGCCTCTTTCTTTCCATTCGACGACCGTAAGGTTAGGATATTTTTTTAACGACTCATAATATTCAAATGTTTGTTCATCGATACTATTGTTCTCTACAATAATTATTTCATAGTTATCATATGTTGTTTTACTATAAATTGATTTTAGACTGCCATCCAAATCCTTAACATGATCTTTATTAGGAATAATAATCGATATTTTCTTTCTACTGTTGAGTTCATAGTTAATCTTGTAGCTGCCTAAATAGTTACCAAAATCAATACTGCCTTTTAGCCCTAATCGCTGCAAATGCTCTAATATCGCCTTTTTACCAGCCTCGTATGCGTACGTTTTAGAGCTGACGTCGATCGCTACTGAATTTTCATGGGAGCGCTGATGGTATAATATTTTGGGGATGTGCACCACACGATTTGAGTTTTCAGTTGCTCTTAGAATCAAGTCATGGTGCTGGCTGCTGTCAAAATCTGAACAAAAACTACCTATTCGCTCGATGAGTGTTTGTTTAATCACACTAAAATGACATATATAATTGTAGCTTCTTAACATATCCGGTGCAAAATCTGGTTTAAAAAATGGCGCGAACCGCTCTTTATCTACATACTCAATCTTATCCATATCCGAATAAACGAAATCAGGTTCCTGATGCTCATTTATCGCTTTAACAACCTCGTACAAAGCAAACGGCGCTAATGTATCCTCATGTTCCAAAAGCCCTATATAATCCCCTGATGCCCAATGTAGCGCAGCATTGATATTACCGGAAAGGCTTTTGTTTTCTCCAAGCATCCTATATTTAATTCTAGGGTCATTCGCATACCGACTAATGATTTCACTAATATGATATTGCTGCTCACTACCGCCAGCAGCAATGCATAATTCCCATTTTTGATAAGTCTGCTGCAGCATTGATTCAATCAGCTCACCTAAAAGCTGCTCTAGTGTATTAACAGTCGGCACAATAATACTGACTACCGGTTCATACAGGAAGGTATGTTTTTTCTGTTTTTCCAACTCTGCCATGGTAGGTTCATTATTCAATATCCAATATTTATACTTCTCACCCAGCACGGCGGTATCCCCCCACAGAAGTTTTTATATAAAAAGTCTTAAATTCAACAGACTCTCTATATTGCTCTTATTTATGCTATTCATATTTTGAAAAACTGTGAGACTGTGAGTCGACTTTTTCAATGCTCCAGAAGACGGCTCGTCCTATATTTAATCTTTATAGTCGATTATGAAACAGAGATCCGAAACTACTCCCACCTGAACTTGGCGCTCCACTGTAATCAGATTCAGGGGCATATTTTTAGCCCCGTCTACTCAATTAAGTGATTTGAGTGCTAAAATGTTCAGATTGACTACCAAAGCACACGACAGCAAGTCGTCATTTTTATACAGCTATTAATCACTTTAAGAATCGCATTTTTCAGTGCCCACGCATATAATGAGTTAATTCTCGGAAAAATCACTGTAGAAAATTCATACTCAAAAGGAAGATTCTGCTGCCAAAACCCCTTTCAACCACAATTTGTAGTTTGATAAGAGGACATTTATCCTCGATTAATGCCGTTTTGTCATAAAATGCAGTACAAAACAGTTCGAAGATACTTTTCGCAGTGGAATCAAGGAAACATAACTTAATAATGCATTATCAGGGTTTATTGTAATATTATAGCTTTTCATAATAACATAGGAATAGGTTTCGCCTACTACTCTTCGGTATATTAAAGTTCTTGCAGATATCAAAAAATATTTTCATACAGCGGATAATCTGAATATCTGCGAAATAGGCGTCGGGTACGGTGGTCAGTGTCGGATTATAGATGCTTACTATAATCCTGCGACATATTACTTAGTTGACTTACAGCCAGCTCTTACACTTACCAAAAGATATTTGGATAATTTCATTCTTAATTCAGTGATAAGTTATAAGACAATGAACGAACTAGATAATAAATTTTATCCGATGACCAAGCCGCTCTAAGACGCCCTCTTCTATAAGTGGGAGTTAAGAGCGGCTAAGTCCCTGGATAAGGTCGACTAAACTTCAGGTGGGGTTAAAACCCCACCTGAAGTTTAGTCTTACTTTATGATCTAGTGTTAAGTAACTATGCCTTTACAGAATTGCCCCGAGCGGTACAGGATGTCTATTTAAGAAAAGTTATTCTAAATTCAAAGAGAGGTTACATAACCTATAACGAAATCAGATCTGAAAAATATAAGTCTTACAAATCAGATGAATTGCTTGCCATAATTCCTGGTTCTAAAGCCTTCAATGAAGAGCCACTCACCTACCCCAAGAACTGCTTAATCATAGGGGGAGTAAATGCGTAAAGTACGGATAATGTCTGGACAACAGACTAGCTATGGATTTACTAAAAGCCCCTCGTTATGCAGTACCGCGGAACACCATCCTTTGTCGTGCTTTGAGTAGCACTTAAACATTTCGACAATAGGGTGGTGTTACCTTATTTTATTTAAATTTTTTTTAAGAAACTAGGCTTAGAGCCGCGGTGTTACTGTTTTTTAACTTAGTTCGTTTAGTATGCAATTTTACTTAAACAATGAGTAAAGGGAGCACTTTTTGATCATAGAATCATATTATGTAAGAGATAAAATCCGATAGTATTACTGAAGATAAAAGAATTCTTGGAGGGGATTTGTAAATGTCTTTGGAGGATAATCAGAAGAAGACTAGATTTGTTACCCTCTTTCCAGAAACAGGCTGGAGTCATCTGCTTAAAGACGTCGGAATGATACCTTATACCATGTATAAGAATTATAATTATGATGCTTCTATTGTAACTTATCAACATGGTGAATATCCGTATCTTGATAATGAGGTAAAGGGGTTAAAACTGGAATATTTATCGCGTACCAATAATGATACAAAAGACGGTATTGACTACTTAACACATAATGCGCAGAATATTGATATTTTGCACTTGTTTCATTTGTCACAAAGAACTTTTGACTGGATTCATATTTATAAAAAACTAAATCCTAACGGCAAGGTGTATTTAAAATTAGATACAACTGAAGATATAAAAGGTGCCGACCAAGGATTTTGGAATTGGGTTAGGAATTCGTTAACAAAATGTCATGTTGTGAGTGCTGAAACCTTGGAGGTATGTAAATGTCTTAATGATAAGTGGCCGATAAGAGTCGAATATATAACTAATGGGGTGTACGAGTGTCCTAAGTGCATCGTAGAATATCAAGAAAAAGAAAATACCATTCTGACAGTTGGCAGAATTGGGACAGAACAAAAGTTCAATGAAGTCCTATTAACGGCCTTTAAATTGGCTCACACCCATATGTCAAACTGGAAACTGAAATTGCTTGGATCGGTAACGCCTGAATTTCAGCAGGTAATTACTAATTATTTTCTTGAAAGTCCTGAATTAAAAGATAAAGTTTTTATTCTAGGTGAGACTGCCGATAGGGCTTATATAAATGAGGAGTATAAAAAAGCAAAAATTTTCTGTTTGACATCTCGACGGGAAGGATTCCCGCTGGTCTTCCCGGAGGCTGCAATACATGGCTGTTTTATTATTTCCTCAGACCTTGCTTCAGCTAGGGATATTACTGGGAACAAGAAGTATGGTGAAACCTTCCCGGTAGGTGATAGTCAACAACTGGCAGAGATTCTAATTAAGGTTAGTAATGATGAAAATAAGCTGAGGGCATCTTGTCCGGAAATTCAGCAATTTGCACGGGACAATTTCCAATGGGACAAAATCTGCCAAACACTTCATTCGGCATTGTCAAACCCAGTGCCGAATTAAAGAGAAAAAGGAGAGCGATAATTAAATTGGAGGGCAATTTTATGAGTCTAGAAAAGATTTATAATCAAAGTTTCTATAATAATCAAATGGATGGATCCTTGAGATCTGCAAATGCGATGGTGCCATTATTTATAGAGTACGTCAAGCCCAAAACAGTTGTTGATGTCGGATGTGGAGTCGGTACATGGTTGTCAGTTTTTAAAAACCAAGGAGTAGATATTTTAGGATTTGATGGCGAATATGTGGATAAAAATTTATTATGTATTGAAGAAGATTCATTTATAGCAGTAGATTTAGAAAAGACAATAGAGTATGGAAAAGTATTTGATTTAGCTATTTCCCTAGAGGTTGCCGAGCATCTAACTGAAAGTAGAGCTCCTTCCTTTGTGCAGGATCTTACACGACTAAGTCCTGTTGTAGTTTTCTCTGCAGCTGTACCTAGACAAGGTGGAGTGAACCATGTTAATGAAAAATGGCAAAGTTACTGGATAAATCTTTTTATGAAGTGTAGCTATCTTCCTATTGATTGCATGAGACCCAAAATATGGACTTGCAAAGATATTGAGTGGTGGTATAGGCAAAACACCTTAATTTTTTGTAAAAAGGAAAAGATAGCGGATTATCCCAAATTGCTTCAAGCTTATCGAGATATACAAGAATATCAGTTATATGATCTGATTCATCCGGAATTGTTTTCTCTACGGGGATGAAGGATTTAATACTTCAGATTTTTTATAGTATAGTTTAATTCTCTATGTATATAGTCGATAGATTTAAGTATACGGTGAATTTTGTAAAGACGGCGACTAAGGAGTGATATATACAATACATTCGCGAACGGGGGCTTTTCAATGATAGTAATGCAAGTATTTTGTGGCCTGGGAAACCAAATGTTCCAGTATGCTTGTGGCCGCGCATTGGCTTTACGGACAGGAAGGCATCTTTATTTGGATCTAAGTAATGCTTCAGTAAATAATTTTCGGCGGTATGAGCTGGATAAAATGAATATAAATGCTACACCTATCCATTCGCTGAGGGAACTGAATGAGATAAAGGCCAGACTTGGTATACAGAGTATTCCAGTTTTTAAGGAGCGTCACTATAACTTTGATCCAAATGTTATTGATTTTTGCGACAACGTTTTCTTGTCAAACGGGTATTGGCAGAGCGAAAAATACTTTCTGGATTTCGCGAGTGTAATTCGGAAAGAGTTAACCCCAAAACTCCACAATTTATCCGCTGATAGCTTTAATATTGCACAGGAAATGAAAAATCATACATCAATAGCTATTCATGTGCGCCGAGGTGATTATTTAAAATCTTTACTACATGGTATTTTGCCTATGGATTATTATCAACAAGCTATTCGATATTTTACAATAAGATTTCCGTCCATACGCTTTTATGTTTTCTCAGATGACGTTAACTGGTGTAATCATGATTTTATAGCGCTTTTTCCCAATACTCATGTAGTAAAGCCTGCACTTGAGGAAGGTAGTTGGAGAGATCTATGGTTAATGAGTCAATGCCAGCACAATATCATAGCTAACAGCACATACAGTTGGTGGGGGGCTTGGCTTAACGATAACCCGCAGAAAATTATAATCGCTCCGGAGCCAATGTTCGCCGGATTACAGTCGCCAGATTTGATACCTACTCTCTGGATAAGGATTCCAGTACGATTTGATTTGGAAAGGGGGCAATAACTTGGAAATCTTGCTGAGTTATAGTAAAGGTCACTTTGACCCTAAGAAGAAGGTTGAAGAACAGTAATTTTTCTGGTCGTCTGCATCAATTATAGCTAGAGGTTTATACAATATCTTAAAAGAATTTGGCAATGTAACGTATTCCTTCTGGTCGATTTTACGTTTTTTCTGACGATGACGAATGGTGTAACCATAATTTTATAGCATGTTTTAATAATGTTCACACTGTAGAACATAAGCGTGATAAAAGTAATTATGAAGATTTGTGGTTAATGAGTCAGTGTCAGCACAATGTGATAGCTAATAGCACTTATAGTTGGTGGGGAGCTTGGCTTAATGATAATCCACATAAACTCGTAATTGCGCCAGACAGTTGGTTTGCAGGAGAACACCTTAATTCCCAGGATTTGGTTGGATAAATGGATTAAGGTTCCGGTACAAAATAATTATACTCTATAGACATTGCAGATTGCTGCGACTAATCTGCAACATCGATCCTGCACAAAAATCACCCCGAGCACTATGTTGATGCTGCGGGGTGATTATCATTCTTTATAGCTATTTCTCTTCCAGACGGGCATAAATATCTCCCCACTCAAGACCTGAAAAGGATTTTAAATAATTACTGATCTCTTGTGCATCAACCCAGTTCTGTAAGTTAAAATGCATTGATTCCCCAAAAGATAAGTTAAATCGGTAATTACCGATAGTAGCTAGATGATTTATACAACTTTCGGACGCCTCACTGTATTCACGAGTAAATTCAAAGGATATTGCTTTTATAGGCTGAGATAATCCTAGGAGAACTTCAAATTCATAACCTTCTACATCAATTTTGCAGAATTCTGGTTTACCAAATTGCAAAATCAAATTATCTAACGTTGTAACCTCTACGTTACAGCTTGCATAATATTGAGAGAGACAGGTACCAAATCGATTGCTAGCTTTTGTTCTCTTTATCCATTCTTCTGATAATGATGATAAAACATGATTGCTGTTAAGCCACATTTTGCTTTCGCCTGCGGAGCTCCCCAGTGCTTTCTGAACGATAGTGAAATTCGGATTACTAGAATAGTTTTGCATTAGTACTTCTGCGCAATTGGATTGAGGCTCAATTGCTATTACCGAAGCCCCAAGGTTCAGAAAAACTTCCGTTCGATTTCCTATATTTGCGCCTACATCAAAAACTAAGGCCCCTTTTTTTATAAACTGCACATAGAAGTTGAGATATTACACCTCCAATAAGTTTTATGGTTATCTTCTATAGACTATTGATATTCAATAGTTGTGGATTTTGTTCCGTAACTCAGGCAGATGCTTTCATACCAAGGTACCTGTGAGCCATATACAGCTAATTTTTCCCTTTGATACTATACTGTCCAGTGCCTGATCTCTTGTGGCGGCTGCAAAGATAACACTCCTTCGTTTTACTGTACTTGTAAATAATCACTGCTAAATTCGTCTGCAGAGCATCAACCCCTCTTTTGAAAACCATTGATAAGTTTTCTCTACTCCTGCTTTTAAGGATGTACGTGCATACCAGCCGAGCCTGTTTATTTTACTGACATCAAGGCGCTTAATCGGCGTTCCATCCGGTTTAGTTGTATCATAAATAATTTCACCGGTAAATCCAGTGATTTCAGCTATCATAGCAGCAAGTTCAGCGATAGTTATGTCGACTCCTGTACCGATATTAACGATTTCACCATCGTTATAGTGCTGCATAAGAAAACAACAAGCATCAGCCAAGTCCTCTACATAGAGGAATTCCCGTCTGGGCTTACCACTGCCCCAGACACTAACTGAAGGTGTACCGGAGAGCTTTGCTTCATGAAACTTTCTCATAAGCGCAGGAAGCACATGTGAATTATCAAGATTGAAATTATCATTGATACCATATAAATTAGTTGGCATTACGGATATAAAGTTATCGCCATACTGCCGGCGGTATGCCTGGCACAGTTTTATTCCTGCTATTTTGGCTATCGCATAAGGTTCATTAGTAGACTCTAGTTCCCCTGTTAGTAGGTATTCTTCTTTTAATGGTTGCGTTGCATATTTAGGATAAATACATGAGCTGCCAAGAAACAAGAGTTTACTAGCCTTATATTTGTGAGCACTGTGAATTACGTTGGCTTCAATCATTAAGTTATTATAGATAAACTCTGCTGGAAGTATGTTATTGGCCAGTATACCTCCTACTTTGGCGGCAGCTAAAAAGACATATTCCGGACGTTCCGTGTCAAAAAAGTTTTCAACGCTTGATTGATTCCTTAGGTCAAGTTCTTCACTTGTTTTTTCTAATATGTTTTTATAACCAAGTTTTTTTAATTTACGTACAATAGCGGAGCCTACTAAACCACGGCTTCCTGCAACGTAAATTTTAGAATTTAAGTCCATTGCTATTCCTCCATCGTAGTAATAGCTCTGCCTTTACTCACTCCAGCTGCGAACTTTGAAACCGTTTTTTTGGCATAATAAATCCCTTTGCACATTTTTTAAATCTTCTATAATCATCATTCTTACGAGTGTCTCAAGGTTAGTCTCCGACTTCCAGCCTAATTTTTCTTTTGC
This sequence comes from Sporomusa silvacetica DSM 10669, assembly GCF_002257705.1. Lineage (GTDB taxonomy): Bacteria > Bacillota > Negativicutes > Sporomusales > Sporomusaceae > Sporomusa > Sporomusa silvacetica. Next base: position 32,448 of record NZ_LSLK01000087.1, on the reverse strand, counting down.
TTTGGTTGGATCACCTAGTAAAATATCTACTTCAGTTGGTCTAAAGTAGCGAGGGTCTACATGAACAAGTTCTTTGCCGCTAATTGAATCTATTCCCTTTTCTTCCAATCCTGTACCACGCCAGACAATATCAATGTCGACATTTTTAAACGCTAACTCTACGAATTCCCGCACTGAATGTGTCTCACCCGTGGCAATAACATAATCCTCAGGCTGCTCTTGTTGAAGCATCATCCACATAGCTTTCACATAGTCGCCGGCATAGCCCCAGTCTCGTTTGGCATCAAGATTACCAAGATATAAGTTTTCTTGCAATCCAAGCTTAATCCGTGCGGCTACCCGGGTGATTTTACGGGTTACAAAGGTCTCTCCTCGGATAGGTGATTCATGATTAAATAAAATACCATTACATGCATATATCCCGTAAGCTTCCCGATAGTTTACTGTTATCCAGTAAGCGTAAATTTTAGCGGCGGCATATGGACTACGCGGATAAAAAGGGGTCGTCTCCTTCTGCGGTGTTTCTTGTACCTTACCAAATAACTCACTAGTGGATGCTTGATATATCCGGGTCTTTGTTGTCAAGCCGAGGATTCGAATGGCCTCGAGTAGTCTTAAAGTGCCGACAGCATCGACATTAGCTGTATATTCCGGAGTTTCAAATGAAACCTGTACGTGACTTTGCGCAGCCAGGTTGTAAATTTCATCAGGTTGAACTTGTTGAATAATACGAATTAAATTTGTTGAGTCGGTAAGATCACCATAATGGAGAAAAAAACGAATATCATTTTTGTGAAGGTCTTGATATAAGTGATCAATCCGAGCCGTGTTGAACTGCGAGGTTCTTCGTTTTATTCCATGTACATAATACCCTTTATTTAATAAAAACGCAGCTAAGTAAGCTCCATCTTGGCCAGTGATGCCGGTAATCAACGCTACCTTTTGCATAAACTACCTCCAGTTTCTAGGAGTTTAATAATTCAAAGTCTTTAATTCCACATAAAGCTTTCTACATACTATATGATTAAAATCGTGCGGGTGCTACGTTAGCGGTTTAAAAGGTATAATGCCGAAAGCTCCGGATATTGACGGGGCTTTTGTCTACCATAACTTGCGTATAATAAAACTCAATGGTTAAAGAACTGGCTAATAGGAACCAAAATATCGAGCGTTTAGTTATCAGGCCCTCTGGGGTTCTGGCCAAGAATGCATAAAAAAATCCCCATCTTAATACTAGATGGGGATTTTTAATGCACTTATTTTCAGCACTTTGGGTGGTTTATTGCACAGTATTGAAGGAGTGAACATAGTATAGACCATATTGAAAAAATAACGGTAGTAATTTGTGTACATTCGCTTAGCCTTATTGCTCGGTTTTGCCGATAATCTCTATTCGGACTTTAAGGAAAGAGTTATTAAATTGGGAGATTTACAAGTTAAGATTAAGCCGGATGTTGTTATTTCAGAAATGGTAGAGCATTTTTTGATACAGCCCCCCAAAATGATTCTTGAAAAGGAGATTATTATGAGCGACTTTATTACATTATTTGAGGCTTTCAAAAAATCGATGGATAGCTTACCAGGGTGCACTTCTTCTATTGAGCTATCGAAAGAAATACTTTCATTCGATAGCATGGATTTGCAGCAAGGAATCAGTGCGTATTTTGAAAAATATCCCATTATAGTGAAAGATATTGATGAAATTCAAAATAATGAATTGCAAGCTTTTAATTTGAATAGGGAATATTTAAGCTGTAATTTTATTGATACATGGACTCAGGAACAGGCAATGAGCAATGGGAAGTTTTCAATCGAGCGATATCAATATATGTTTCCACAAAAGCAAGGATGTCCTCCTCTTTACAACACATTTATCTACGCTGCGCTCGAGCAAGAGGTAGTTAGAGCCATATGTCCCAATTCTGGTGAAGCAATCGAGACATCAAGTTCATTTCCAGTATATGTTCAAGAAATTCCTTCGCAGTTTGTTTTCTATAAGGTTCATGGGAGAGAAGAGTTTTATATAGTCACAGCGGGTTACCCGGGTCTGAAAAGTTTTCTTTATTTCCCTAAACACAATTTAGTAATATTTTCACGTTTATTTTACTCTATTGGCGTAAAGGAGAATATAGTTTCAGCAATCGTTCACTTATACAGAAAGTTTTTGATATTTGCAGAAAAAACAATTAATTACTTACAACAACCTAAACGAAATTTAACCTTAATATATGGTATACAACTTAATTTAGGGCATTATTTTTTGAACGAGTATAGTGGTTTCTATCGTATCATCCTAACTGGATTATATAGAAAGGTAAAGGACATTGTAATATATAAAAAACCAAAACTGCCATTAGAGCAGATTTTTCCTGAGTTTAAAAAAGCTGTTTGTTATAATTGTGAAAGCTCAGATGAGTTATTTGAAACGTGCATGACACACGGATTATTTGCGATTTACCCTTGTGCTTATTTTTTATCTGCAGAAACTGTTTTTCATATACGACAAATCGCCAATAGTTATTGCAGTGAAAGCCAGAAGCGACTGATTACTGACTGTGTGGCGGATCCTTTAATTTTTATTAACTTGCGTAAGCACAATAAAGCTTGGCAAGAGCAGGTCGATGGCACAATCAATATCGCGAGAGCATTAAAACAAGAGTATCCCAATATAGGGATCTTTTTAGATGGCTTAAGTGATTGTCAAGAAGATGCAGAAGTTATTTATCAATCGCTGCGTAATGATATAAGTGTCTATAATGGGATTGGTATTTCTTTGCTTGATACAATTTGTTGGGCGTGCAGGACAGACGCTTATCTGTGTGTAACCGGATCAGGTTTAGTATTGTTAGCCTGTATTGCTAATAAACCTGGTATTGTGCATTCTGATCATGTCCATATGGAGCAAGTACGTCCTGGAGGGTTTTTTAGTGTAATTAGAAATGATATGTATCCACCTATCCCAGTGCCACGGAACGAAGTTGTAGTTGTAAAAGACGAGATGTATTCGAACTATTCTATGGATTGGCACTCATTATATAACCGGTTAATTAAGATAATTTACCCTCCGTCGTGTATAGAATAATATGTTGGTCTGTAAGGTGAATTCCCTGCAGCCTGCCTAAAATTGCGGCTGCGGTTTTCTTCTGTTGGGTTAGTGAATCGCGAATTGAGGGGTGATACCGTGCAGACTAAAGTTGCAATCGTGGTAACGTCAATCAGCAATCCGAATAAAGGATTAAATTCCATAGCCAGTGGTGCCGTGGAACATGGCTACGAATTTATAGTGGTGGGGGACACTAAAAGCCCTCCAGTTTTTTATATTGAAGGCTGTAATTTTGTCAGTCTTGAGGACCAACTAAAATCAGGGCTGGAATTTGCTGCAATATGTCCTATGCAGCATTATGCGCGTAAGAATATCGGTTACCTGTTAGCTATCCGTAATGGTGCAGACGTCATCATTGAAACCGATGACGATAATATACCGAGAAGCAGTTTTTTCTCAAAAAGACAAAGATGTAGAACTGTGCATACCTTAACTAATGGTAACTGGGTTAACGTCTACCGATATTTTAGCGATAAACTTATTTGGCCAAGAGGTTTGCCTCTTGATAATGTTTATAGGCTCCCACCTGCGTTAGATTTATTACCCTTAAATACTATTGAGTGTCCCATTCAACAAGGTTTAGCAGATGAAAATCCGGATGTGGATGCTATTTATCGCTTAATCCTGCCGTTGCCTCAAGTTTTTAAGCCAGGAAGAGAAATAGCTTTGGGTATCAATAGCTGGTGTCCTTTCAATAGTCAGAATACAACATGGTGGTTAGAGGCTTTTCCATTGCTGTACCTACCAGCCTATTGCTCATTTCGCATGACGGATATTTGGCGCAGTTTTGTGGCGCAGCGTATCTCCTGGGAAAATGGCTGGCATGTTCTTTTTCATGAAGCAACTGTTTTACAGGAGCGAAATGAACATGATTTGATGAAGGATTTTGTAGATGAGATACCAGGCTATATTCACAATGATCGTATTGTCAGGGCCCTTAACTCATTGTTGCTAAAGGGGGGCATTATCCATATCCTGAATAATATGAGAAAATGCTATGAGACACTTGTTGATTTGGGCGTTGTCGATTACAAAGAGTTAAGGCTATTAGCTGCTTGGCTGTCTGATCTCGTTAAAATTGGCTGGTTGGAAAAAGCAGAGCAGCATAGCGGTGTCTAGGTTTTAGGTCTCGCCATTGAAGATCTCGTTGTGAGGCAGCGTAGACACCTAATGTGGATTTTTGAACAAAAAGTCTTTGAGGACAACCGTGGGTTTTTTATGGAGACCTGGAATTCCACTCGGTACGCAGAGTGGGATATTAAATAAGGATAGGTGAAACAAAGAAAACAATACACTACAGCAGTAACTAAATAATAGCCACCAGCATAATATACATTGAAATAAACCCCTATATGGATAGCTAAGCTGAAGGAGGGAATTTAAAATGGGCTTTGGTTTTGGCGGCTGTGGTGGCCATGGTCGCGGTGGGAGTTCATGGGTTGTGATCATCATCATCATCATTTTACTGTTATGCTGCTGCGGTGATGACGATAGTTTAAGCTGTTAAGCCTATATTTAATTAAGTCAATACTTACAAATAAAAGCTGTCGCACTAAGTAACTTAGTGTGGCAGCTTTTCCTTTGGTGAATTGTCAAGCTAAGCGGAACAGGCAGCCGCAAATATTTCGAATGGAGTCTTACATAAGTATTGCACTTAGATTTTAAATTCGCCTTTTGATGGTACATAAATATTATTGAAATTTCCGTACCAGATTGATAATATCATGGTGTTATTTTGGCAGCAGAATTCAAAATATTGTTTTTATTTTCACATTATATGCAGGAATTTTAAAAATTATATTGAATACTTAAAAAAAGAATATAAATAAAAATAATATAATTAATATAAAAAATATATATATAGAAAAATAATATACGAGATATAAATAAAATATATGGAAATGCGGATACCTCCGAGTTGTCTTATCTAAACTTGCAAGAGCATGATTTGACGACCGCAGGGGTAGTGGGAAACTGTTACGCCTCCCGTTGGTAAAGGAGTGTTATTGTAATTTCCAGGAGCAGCCCTACCTTTATGTCTATCCTGTAAAGTTATACTTTATAAACGTATACAAGCAGGTGGCAAAAATGGTATTTTTCACTATGCGTGGAGAATATCCTGGATAATTATTTAACATTTAGGCTAAGTGCCTCTTTGCTACGGGTGGTTTTTGTTTGCCTATTTTACCTACTGTCTATAGGAGCCTTATGGAAGGTCTCATCTCTTTCAAAGTTCGAATAACTTGCTTTATCTCACTAATCATTAGTACACTCTACGAGATAGGCAATTATTATATAAAATTTTAAGGGAGAGTGAATATCTATAATGGAACTGATTTCCTTAACTATCGACGGTCAGACAGTGCAAGCATGTAAAGGTTCCACGGTTTTGGAAGCTTCGCGTGAAGCGGGTGTTACCATTCCAACTTTATGTCATCTTGCCGATTTAACGCCGGAAGGGTCATGTCGAGTGTGTGTTGTTGAAGTTGAAGGTGCACGGGGATTAGTTACGGCCTGTACTTATCCTGTATCAGAAGGAATGATTGTGCGCACTAATACTCCTGCTATTCGTGAAGCGAGAAAAAGTGTCGTCGAACTGATGCTGGCAAATCATCCCCAAGAATGTCTTTCTTGCCAGCGAAATATAGATTGTGAATTGCAAGCTTTAGCAAGCACATTTGGTGTTAGAGAAATTAAAGCTGAAGGCGAACAACGCCAATTTGCCATTGATGATAGCAACCCTTTCATCATTAGGGACAGCAATAAGTGTATCCTGTGTGGACGCTGTGTACGTGTTTGTAAGGAAGTGCAGTGTTGTAACACGTTAGAATGGACTGAGCGTGGTTTTAATACCAAAGTAGCGCCAGCTTTTGATACCGATATGGTTGACTCTTCCAATTGTGTATTTTGCGGCACTTGCGTATCTGCTTGCCCAGTAGGTGCTTTGACAGAAAAGCCAATGAACGGCGTAGGGAAGCCGGATAAAAAGGTTAAAACAACCTGTCCTTTCTGCGGCGTTGGTTGTAACTATGATCTAAATATCAAAGACGGTAAATTAATTGGCGTGACTTCCAATCTGACCAGTGTGGTCAATGGACGACTAACCTGTGTAAAAGGTCGTTTTGGTACCGATTATGTTCATAGTCCTGAGCGTTTGACCACACCGTTAATAAAGAAAAATGGCAAATTTGTGGAAGCATCTTGGGAGGAAGCGCTTGATTTAATTGCTACTAAATTTAAGGAAATAAAAGATACGTATGGCAGTGATGCACTGGCGGCTGTCAGTTCAGCCCGGTGTGTAAATGAAGAAAACTATATCATGCAAAAGTTTATGCGCGCAGTTATTGGTACGAACAATGTTGATCATTGCGCCCGTATCTGCCACGCTCCTACTGTGGCCGGTTTGGCAGCTTCATTTGGTTCTGGAGCAATGACCAACTCTATTAATGAAGCGCCTCAATGTAAGGTGATATTTTTGATCGGCGGCAATCCCACAGAAGCTCACCCGGTGATTGGCGCTAAAATACGTCAAGCTCTTCGTAACGGCGCTACATTGATTGTTGCCGACCCACGCAGGATCGAACTGGCAGGTAAAGCCCATGTATGGATGCAACTAAGGCCAGGCACGGATATTGCTCTTATTAATGGCATGATGCGTATTATCCTCAAAGCTGGTTGGCATGATCAGAATTTTATCAATTCTTGCACTACTGATTTCGATAAAATGGCAGATGTCATTGAGAAATATACCCCTGAATATGTGGAAGATATAACTGGTGTGCCGAAACATTTACTGATGGAGGCAGCCAGAATTTATGCCACTGCTGAACGGGCATCCATATTCTATACACTTGGTATTACCGAACATATTTGTGGTACTGATAACGTTATGAGCTTGGCTAACTTAGCCATGTTGACTGGCAATGTGGGTAAACTTTACTCAGGTGTAAACCCGATGCGTGGCCAGAATAATGTACAGGGTTCTTGTGATATGGGAGCTTTGCCTAATGTTTATTCCGGTTATCAGGCCGTCACAAATGCAGCAGCACGGGAAAAATTTGAAAAAGCATGGGGTGTAAAATTGTCAGATAAAGTCGGTCTGATGATGCCTGATATGTTTGATGCCTCTATTGCGGGTAAACTGAAAGCTATGTATGTTATGGGGGAAGACCCGATACGGTCGGACGGCGATGCCCACCATGTACGTAAAGGTTTTGAGCATCTTGAATTTTTGGTAGTGCAAAACATTTTTATGACTGAGACGGGTAAATTGGCTGATGTTATCCTTCCAGCAGCTTCGTTTGCTGAAAAAGATGGCTCATTTACCAACTGTGAACGCCGTGTGCAGCGGGTTCGCCAAGCAATTGAGCCTATCGGCAACAGCCGCCCTGACTGGCAAATTATTAGAGACTTGTCAAACAAAATGGGATATCCGATGTCCTACAGCCACCCCAGTGAAATTATGGATGAAATGGCTTCATTAAGTCCGATGTTCGCTGGTCTGTCCTTTGAGCGTATTGATGAAAAAGGATTGCAATGGCCAGTACCAGATAAAGAACATCCGGGCAGTCAGTATCTCCATGTCGACGGCAAATTTGCCTGTGGGTTAGGCGTGTTTAAAGCTATTGATCATCAGCCGCCTGCTGAATTGCCAGATGCTGAATATCCATTCATGCTTACTACTGGACGTATTCTCTATCATTATTGTTTAACTACGGCTGGTTATTCCAAACATCTGACAGAATACCGCCCTGAAGAACGTGCTATGATTCATCCTGATGATGCGAAACGTCTAAATATCGCTGATCAAGATTACATCACAGTCACATCACGCCGGGGTACAGTACAAGCTAGAGCTTGGGTAACTACTGATGTATTGCCTGGTGGAATCTGGATGTCTTTCCATTATCACGCATGTCCTACTAACGAGGTCACCATGGGTTGCGGTGATAAAGTTACAAAAACCTATGAATATAAAGTATGTGCGGTAAAAGTAGAAAAGACTGTAGTGCAATAATATTAATTAATAAGGTTTGTTTGTCATAAACAGATAGTTTGTCAGGATAAATAAGGATAACCTGTGACCACAGCTAGCTAGCTTATTGTTTTATAGTGCTTAAGCTCCGGCGAGTAGCAAAATCACGCCGATATCATAGTATATAATATCTCCCCGACTACATACTAAAGGAGGTATATATATGGGTTTTGGTTTTGGTAAAGGTTGTGGTGGTCATGGCAGCAATAGTTGGGTCATAATTATTATTATAATTATCCTATTATTTAGCTGCTTTGATGATGATAGTTCAACCTGTTGATTTGATAACAAAGCCGGCTCTAATGTAGTACCTGTTCTATTTGGGTATAACATGGAAATTGAGTAGTTTTGGTTGTACCAAAGCTACTCAATTTCATTGGGCGGTTTTGTATTTCCCAGATGGAAAGTATAACTTTCCCTGGATTGAGCGACTATACCCCTAAAGGGCACAGGCGGCTTCTGTCGGCGACGCGCCCGGATGGCGCTAGTGCCGATTGCGCCATGGATGGCATAGCAATTCGGCCGTCCTAAAGGACTTGGCACAAGCCAAGTCTTATTTTATAAGGAAAAAATTCAGTTCGTATCTCCCCAAAGATTCAGATTGATTTTTGTATACACAGATGTTATAATAAATACATGAATTAAGTATACATAGCCGTTCGGTGGCAGAATGAACATTATGTTCGGGGTCCGTCACTGGCCGTGTCGAGTATGCAACATAAAAAAACCCCATCATGGAATTTTGGAGTATACCGAAATTTCATGATGGGGTTTTTTCATTGTCCAGAGGGAAAGGTAACTTTTCCTGGCTTGAAAGACTAAGGCTTAGTAAACAAGTTCACTGTTTTGGCGGATGACAGATAGGGCAGCCTTGCATGCGGAAGGGTTTTTCTAAGTGCGCTTTATTGAGAAGTTCTTCATTGTTGAAGATGTCCAATGTGGGGCCGTCAGCAATGACTGTACCGGCACTTAACACGACTGTGCGGGCGCAGAGGTCTAAAACTAAATCCAGGTCATGGGTAGCAATAATCTTTGTATGTTCAAAGGTTTTAAGCAAGTTGATAAGCTGGCGTCGTGCGGCCGGATCCAGGCCAGCGGTAGGCTCATCCATAACTAAAATGCAAGGGTCCATAGCCAGGACAGTGGCAATAGCTACTGAACGCTTTTGACCGCCTGATAGCCGATAAGGAGTGCGATCCTTAAGATCTAATGCTCCTACTGTAGTTAGGGAAGCTATTACGCGGGCATCAACTTCTTCGGGGGGGAGCCCTAGGTTCAGGGGCCCGAAGGCAACATCGTCATAAACTGTAGGCATAAATAGTTGGTCATCGGAATTTTGGAACACCATACCGACGGCGCGGCGCACATGGGGTAAGGTTTTTTTCGTTACTGGATAACCGCCGATATTGATTGAGCCGCTAGTAGGAAAAAGTACTCCAATCAGATGGGAAAGCAAGGTGGTTTTTCCTGAGCCGTTGGCGCCAACGATTGCAACTGATTCGCCATGGGTGATACGGACAGACAGGCCACGAAGGGCTTCTGTTTGATCAGGATAGATATAGGTTACATCTTTTAGTTCGACAATATGATGGCTCATTAGAAAACCCCCATGAGTAATTTACCTAGCAGTTCTGGAACATCAAAGCAACGGATTAATACGAAGAAGACCATCCAAAAGGTAAGATAGCCTATGTCTGATGTGGTAAGGGTGCTGGTACGCATCAGCCGCACTTCGCCGTCAAAGCCGCGGCAAAGCATGGATTGATAAATACGGTTGGCCCGGTCAATCGAACGAATCAATAGTTGCCCTAAGAGAGAGCCCCACGCCCGAAACTGAACCCCATCGCCATGGAACGAGCGTAAGCTGTAGGCGGTCGTGGAGCGCACAAATTCCTCTACTAAAACATGCAAATAGCGATACATAAATAACAACTGAACAACAATAATTTTTGGTACGCCAATTCTAAGTAACGCCGATCCAATGGCATCAATCCCTGTAGTTGCTACCAAAATCAAGGCGGTAGTAATTGTCAGGCATAGTCGGATGGTGATAGAGAAAAAGGAAACCCAGCCACCGGTAATAACGATAGCGCCGATTTTAGTGATTGGCGTATGATCGAAAAGCGGATTAAATATGCCGATAAACAGGACAAAAGGTGCTACTAGCAGCAGTCGCTTAAATATGGGGGCGGCAGGAAGGTTGCCTAGGGAAAGTAAGACTGCCGGAAAGAGAAAGAAAGGAAGGAGTCCGGTAATTTCATATTTGGCGAAAGATGTAACAGCAATGATAAAACTAAGGGCAGCAATCAGCTTGACGCAAGGGTTGAGGCGGTGAATAAAGGTGTTTTGGTTGGAAAGCGCGTCAAGATAGCGTAAGTCTATCCAGTTAGCTTCAATTTTTAGCATAATCAACCTCTTTTACAAGCTATATATATTCTATATTAAAGAAGTTTGGCGGACACATTATATATATGAAATCTATTTGAATTATCCCTTTGCGAAGCGCCTTAGGCCTTTACCGATTGAGTAGGCAAGGGCTAATGTCAACAGCGATCCTAAGATACCTGCGAAGGAGGTGCCGCTGTCAACGGCTGGCCAAGCTTCTTTTTCTTCAACAGCTTTAGCTCCGGCGACAACTGATTTTTCTGGGTGCTTCAGGTTATAGTCAGGCAGAAATGCGGTTTTTTCTTGTAATTCGGCAAAAAAGCTATGAATTCCTTCCGGAGCTTTTAATTCTGCTTCACCAGTAACTCCAGCAATGGACCATTCAAGGCCATCAGGGTTGGAAGAAGCAAGCCAGCTTAACGCACCGCCAGTAAGCATAGCAGCAATAAGCAAGGTAACCAATACGCCTTTGATGGAAATAGTACCAAAGGGATGTCCCAGCGCTGTTTTTTGCAAAATTTCTGGTGCTTCTTTCATAATAAACATTACAATAGCGGCAGTAACCAGTCCCTCGACAAGGCCGATAGCTAAATGAATAGGCTGCATTAAGAGAACAAAGGTGCTAAAAGGCAGTTCAGAAACTCCCGAAAAGACGGTTTCCAGTACAACGCCGAAGGCCCCTAGTTGTAAGCCGATTATAGCAGCTAACACTGAGCCGATGAATAGACGCCCTTGCGAAGGGTTCTTGCCGGTTAGCGGTTTATAAATAAGCGGGTAGCCAATGAAACAGGCTAAAAACCCCATGTTGAAAATGTTACAACCAAGAGCCAGAATTCCACCGTCAGCAAAAAACAGGGCCTGGATGGTTAAAATGGAAGCAATGGTTAGGAAGGCAGCCTGTGGTCCCAGTAAAATGGCGAGCAAGAGTCCACCACCTAAGTGGCCACTGGAACCTGTACCCGGAATAGTAAAATTAATCATTTGTGCGGCGAAAACAAAGGCTCCCAACACTCCCATAAGCGGGATTTTGCGATCATCAAGGTCATTTTGTACTTTCTTGGCGGCATAAGCGGCCAAACCAGCTGTTGCTGCCCACATAGCCCCGCCAACGGCTGGGGAAATTAGTGCATCTGCCATGTGCATGATTTAATCACTCCTACTAATTTAGTTACTAACTAGTAAATCCGTTTAACAAAGCTGAACATCGAATCTTCAGGCTAGGACTCTACCCCACCTGAAGTAACATGCCTATAGAGGCGGGAATTAACTCACCGACTAAGATAACGGGGTATTATTAGGATCAAAAAAAGACTACTAAGAAACCCCGGTCATTGCTGCCAGGAAGAGACTTTCGTAGCCTTGTTCAGCGGTATCAAATTGTGTGGGAAAAATAGTTCACCGGTTCTTCAGAACCCAGGCATCTTCATGACACACTGTCTTGTGAATATTTTCATCTATAGAGATTTATTCGCTATAAGTCGAGTTATTCCTGCTAAGCAGCTAATATTTTTTTGAATTTTTGCACGTCAATGACAAGATACTCTCCCTGTTGCGCAATTCGATGGTATAATGAATAAGGGGAGAACTAGCCATTATATTGTGTCCGGAGGCTGTTGCAATTTATGAATGTTTTAAATCGCGTAGGATCAAGTGTATTACTGATTTTGCTACTTGTTGTTGGTGCAGGCTGCTCAATGGGCAGCCCATTTGCTGCCAAACCGTACAAAGAAACTCAGTTTCTTATGGATACGATTATTGAGATAACGGCGTATGGTAATGGTAATGAGGCGGGTGTTAAGGCAGCATTTGCGGAGTTTAGACGAATTAATGAGTTGACAAATCGTTTTGATGAGAGCAGCCAAGTGTCGAAGATCAACCAAGCGGCAGGCAAAGAAAAGATGCAGGTTGATCCAGATGTTATTACCATGCTAAAGCTTGCACGCAGCCGGTCTGAGCAGCTAAATGGTGCGCTGGATGTAAGTGTAGGTGCGCTTACGGAATTATGGAGTGTGGGGCATAAAGGGGAGTTTGTGCCTAGCGATTCAGAGATTAAAGCGCTTTTGCCATTAGTCAACTTCGAGTTAATTGAGATTGATGATAAGGCCAATACTGTGTTTTTGCTAAAGCCCGGCATGCGAATTGATCTCGGGGCAGTAGCCAAGGGGTATGCCGACAGGAAAGCTATTGACGCCCTCAAAGCTCATGGGATCAAGTCGGCATTAGTAAACGCTGGCGGTGATGTACGGATTATCGGTAAACGCCCAGACGGGCAGCCTTGGCGTATTGGTGTACAGGACCCGCGGGATTCAGAGGGTATTGCTGCCAAATTAGCGCTAGCTGATTGGGATGTGCTGGAGACGTCAGGTGACTATCAGCGTTTCTTTATCAAAGACGGTGTACGGTATTCACATATCATTGATCCTCATACCGGTTATCAGCCACGGGGAGTTGCCAGTGTCACTATCGTAGCAAAAGCAGAGAACAATGTGGATATACTAAGTACTGCCATATTTGTGCTGGGTGTTGAAAAGGGGCAAGAGCTGCTTAAGCAGTATCCGGGGACGGAAGCCATTTTTATTACGACTGATGGGAAAAAGATAATTACACCTGGCTTAGAAGGAAAAGTAGAACTGTAATAAGGGGTGAAGCCATGGATACTAATACTGTGAGAAGGGCCCTGGCGGGTGCATTACCCAGTCAATCCGGAAAAATTGTCAATGCAGAGGATTATTTGCAAGCGGCTGTTACTATACCGCTTATTGAGATTGCTGGACAACCAACGATTTTATTTGAGGTGCGTTCAGGAAAACTAAATTGGCAGCCTGGCGACATTTGTTTTCCCGGCGGTCGTATCGAGACCAGGGATAGCAGTCCAATGGAAGCGGCTGTGCGGGAGACGATGGAAGAGCTTGGGGTGAAAAAGGGCGATATTGCGGCCTTGGGGGCACTGGATTTATTAGTCAGTCCGATCGGTGTTATTCTTTATCCTTACGTAGTACATATATCAACTGACGTATCGTTGGTACCCAATATGGATGAAGTAGCCGAGGTTTTTACTGTGCCATTGGATTTTTTGCTTGCAGCTAAACCACAGACCGCATTAATGGAGACAGCTACCAAGCCAATGGACGGTTTCCCGTTTGAGCTGCTGCCGCCAGCGTATCCCCGGGGTTACCGGGGCCGTGCTAAATATCCAGTGCTTTTCTACCAATATAATCACTATGTTATCTGGGGGGTAACAGCAAGAGTTCTGGCGGCCTTTATTGGCATTTGTCAAAATAGGATGAGTGGGTATCCCTTATTATGATAATTAATGTTGCTTTGCTGGTAAGCATAACAGGCTTACTATTTACCTACCCGTTTGACGGGTATTTCCGCTTTACGATAAGTGTGGTTGTATTAGCCACACTGTTGTTGTATTTTAAGCGATTACCTATTGTCCGTATCGCAGTTTTATCAGGTGCGCTGGTTCTCTTGCTTCGTGTAGTACTTAAATATCCGTTTATTGATGATACACTGTTTAGTGCCTTTATGCATAACCTGCCGTCCTTTGGGTATTATCTGTCCTACGGACTCTTATTTAAGGTTCTTAAGATACGCGATCACACGAGCAGTATTCCGGCTCTCATTCTGCTCTTAAGCCTTTGTGATATTACTAGTAATTGCGTGGAACTCATTATTCGCTGGGAACTTACCGACCGCAGCTTGGAAACTATTTTAATTCCTCTAGTGGCAGTAGGGGTTTGTCGTGCGCTATTAGCTGTAGTCGGTTACTATTCACTAAAGCGCTATCGCGACTTTGTGTTGGCTGAAGACTATGCGGCCCGCTACGCTGAATTAATCTTAATTATTGCTAAGCTTAGGGCTGAGTTATTTTACCTAAAAAAATCGTCAGCAGATATTGAGTTAGTCATGGAAAAAAGTTATACGCTGTCGCAAACCCTAAATAAAGCTTGTCCTGGTGAGTTAGCACAGCTTGATTCGCCTGCCCCCCGGGCGCTTGAAATTGCCCGTGAGATTCATGAGGTCAAAAAGGACTATTACCGTGTAACCAGAGGAATTGAAGAGATTCTTGATGTAGCAGTAAGCGACGAGGGGCTGCCAGTCTCTGAATTTTTTCAGATAGTTGAGCAAAATACCAGAAGATACATTAGTAGTTTAGACAAGCCAATTACCATTACATTTAACTATAACGGCGAATTAATCACCGACAAGTACTACAACATTGTTTCCATTTTGAACAATCTGATTATCAATGCCATTGAGGCTGCGTTGCCTACCGGCGTTATTACGGTAACAGGGCAATGCCGCGACGGCAATTTAGTTTTGGTTGTTGCCGATAATGGTCCAGGCATTGCCCCCGAAGAAACCGAGCTAATATTTGCTCCCGGGTATTCTACCAAGTTTTCGGAAGTAACTGGGCAAATGTCGACAGGACTGGGGCTTAGTCATGTTAAAAACTTAACGGAAGGATTAGGTGGTGAAATAAAGTTGACATCCCAACAAGGGAAAACAGTATTTACGATATTGCTGCCGCTTGCGAACCTATAAAGCACGGTAACTTGATAGATATATGATATTGGCGCAGGCTTTTATATAGCAAGATAGTAGAGGAGGTGGGAAAATGCGGTTTGTCATTATTGAAGATGATGTAAGTATTCGAAAAATCACCTGCAATATTATTAAAAAATATGATTTGGGAACCGTTGTGGCAGAATGCGGCGATGGGCTTGAGGGCGAGGCCATTATTGCCGACTATTCACCAGATGTGGCTTTAGTTGACTTGCTGCTGCCAGGGCAGGATGGGGTAGAATTAATTAGAAAGCTCAAAGAAAGAGGTATGGATACCTCATTTATTATGATTTCTGAAAGTACCAGTCAGCCCATGATTACAAAAGCGTACGAGACAGGAATCGACTTTTATATTCATAAGCCGATTAATGTTTTAGAGATTACATCGGTAATCCGCAAGGTCGAAGAAAGTAGGCAGTTACGGACAGTTATGTCATTGATTTCCCAAACAACGGCCCGTTATGTTAGTCCTGATGCTAAGCCGACTGAGCAGGATGACAATGTGAAACGGACTCGGAATACCCGGATTAACCGGATATTCTCTGAGTTGGGCATTATTAGTGAAGCTGGGGCAAAAAACATTTACCAGTTGGCGCAATTGGTCGATGTTCGTCTGAGTTCCGGGCAGAATCAGACTTATCAGCTGCATGAACTATATCAGGAGTTGTCAGTAGCTATTGAGCAAGATGTTAAAACTATCGAACAGCGGGTCAGGCGAGCTATTGCCAAAGCTATGCAAAATGTGGCTAATATGGGGATCGAGGATTATCACGATGATAAATTTGAAATGTATAGCGGCGCACTGTTCGATTTTAAGGAAATCAGACATGAGATGGCTTCTATCCAAGGGAAGAGCGCTTATCATGGTAAAGTTAATATCAAAAAATTTATTGAAGGCTTATTGTTTTTAGCTGCTGAGTGAAACCACATCCCTCTCTTTTTTTTACAGTTTTTTGTATTTTGTATACTTTATGAATTAAAGCCGTAAGCCATTCAAAACATGGCCTCCGGCTTTTAAAATTATGAGATCTAAAGCTCAGTGTGAGGATCTTTTTTGAACATTTCAAGGAAATGGGATGCCGCTGTAGACAGAGTGTGCTTCTTTAGCCAGATAATGGCAGCCGTTGTTATGATTGCGGGATTGGTTATTTTTTGTATCAGCAGCGGCGAGTCTTGGAGAAGATTGATAGTTGTTTCAGGCACAATAGCAATACCCAGTCCCAGCTTAGCCCAAATGAGTAAGGACGTATTGTCATCACTGGTGCAAAGAACATTTGGTTCAAAACCAGCCTGCCTGCAATAATTGATAATTATAGTTTCATAGCGTCGGTGAATTAATAAAGGATTGTGTTTGATTTTATCAAAAGATAAAGTCTCTGTATCTCCAATTGTAATAGCATCAGGCAGGGCAACCATTACCATATTTTCCTTTGGTAAGGTTATATAGTTATATAAGGAAGTGTTAATGGGAAGGCGTATTAACCCAATTTCGATAATGCCGGCATTAAGTAATTCTAATATGCGCCGTGAATCTCCCAGACGTAAGTCAAAAGAAATTTTAGGATAGGTCTGATGAAATCTTTGAACGAATTCGGGTATTAGTGTTCTGCCGGAGGATGTGATTGTACCGATTGTCAGCTTGCCGCTTATGCCATTGGCCGCTTCATGGATCTCATCAATGGTGGTGTTAATTAGTTCTATAATTTGTTCGGCTCTATTCTGTAATATACGCCCTGACTCTGTTAAATTAATATGTTTTTTTGTTCTTTCAATTAGCTGTACGCCCAATTCTTTTTCCAGCAGGATAATTTGTTGGCTTAAAGGTGGTTGGGTGATATGCAGTCGGGTGGCCGCTTTGGTAATCTGTCCGGCTTCTGCAATCGCAAGAAAGTATTTTAATTGGCGAATGTCCATGTTGACGACTCCTTCAACCCTGCAAGCATTCGATTATCGAATGCAAAATAGTCTTAACAGATATTTTAACTATGTTTCATATTTTGTTATAATCATACTTGACATAGGGCATGGTGTCAAAGTTGTTTAGTAAGCTACTATTGTCAATCCACTCAAAAAGGAAATGATAACTGTGAAAAAAGCTTACATATATATTATACTAGCGGCTGTTATTTTCAGCACCATGGAGATAGCCAGTAAAACTGTGGCGGCTGATATTAATCCCTTTCAACTGAATTTTATCAGATTCTTGATCGGGGGGGTAATATTACTGCCGGCATCAATGCAAGCGATAAAAGGGAAAAATATTGAGTTAAATAGAAATGATTGTATATATTTTTTATTAACTGGATTTTTGGGTATCGTCATTAGCATGTCGTTTTTTCAATTTGCTATCCTTTATACGATGGCTTCGACGGTGGCTATTATATTTAGTGCCAACCCTACATTTACAACTCCGATTGCGTATTTTTTATTAAATGAAAAGATCAATAAAAAGGTAATGCTGTCCCTGGCAGTTAGCTTGCTGGGTGTGCTCTTTATTTTAAATCCCTTTGGGATACATACTGATATGAAAGGCATCATTTTAGCCATATTATCTGCAATAACCTTTGCGCTCTATAGTGTTGTTAGTAAAATGAGAGTAGCAAGATATGGCAGTGTTGTGATCAATTGTTTTTCCTTTCTGGCAGGTGATATAATTTTATTGGCCTTGATGCTGATTTCACATTTACCTTTGTTTGATACCTATCAAAAAGGAAATATTACCCCGCTTTTAGTTGATATTCCGATAATTTCCGGGATTAATTATAGCAATATTGCCGTTCTAATGTATCTTGGCGTTGTTGTAAGTGGCTTGGGTTTTCTGTTTTACTTCATGGCTATGGAGAAAAGTTCCGCTTCTGTCGCGTCTATCGTATTCTTTATAAAGCCAGCCCTTGCGCCGCTATTTTGTCTCCTTATTTTACGGGAAACTCTTACTACGTACACTATTATAGGAATCGTACTAATTTTAGCAGGCGCATATATTATGATGAGCAATAACGATCACAAACAAGGCGCTTATTCTTAAGCAGCTATTTCTTGGGCAAGGTGAAATGAAACCTAAGTTGATGCTTGTGCTAGTCACGGTGTGGCGTTACCTCGCTATAATGAATCGTTTTTCTAAAGGAAAATAGAGAATATAGGTACTCGCAAAGAGTGCCTATATTTTTTTGCTTTTTCTTTAATGGGGAAAAGGATAAAAGAAATTTTGCTCGAATATGTGATAGATAGAACTTTATAAGGGGTATCTTAGTTAATGTTTTGGAGGGATTTTTCGTGAAAAAGAAACTGGTATCCATGCTGCTTCTGGCAGCTATGCTAGCAATGGTTGTTGCTGGCTGTGGCGGTAATAAATCCGCAGAAAAAGCGTCCCAGGGCGGAGAGAAAAAGCCGATTGTTATTGCATATACTCCCTGGACCGGTTATGGTGCTCTGTTCGTAGCCAAAGAAAAGGGCATGTTTAAAAATAGGGGCGTTGAAGTAGAGTTGCAATCCATCGAAGGTGTCGGTGACCGGAAACAGGCGCTAGTAGCCGGCAAAATCCAGGCTATGGCGGCCTCACTTGACGTATCGGTTTCGGCGGCTGGGGAGGGTGTCCCCATGAAATTCGTCTGGGCCTTCGATTCTTCTAACGGTGCAGATGGCTTGATTGTGAAAAAAAGCAAAGGTATTGAAAAAATTGCCGATCTCAAAGGCAAAGAAATTGCCTTCCACCGTGGTTCGGCTTCCCATTTCCTCTTGTCTACCTTGCTGGAGCAAAATGGCTTAACCGATAATGATGTTAAAGCTGTAGATATGAAAGCCAGTGAAGCGGCTTCGGCCTTTATGGCTGGCAAAGTAGATGCTGCTATTACCTGGGAACCGCATCTGGGTAAAGCAAAAGCAGCCGGTGAAACCGTGTTGGCTACGACCAAAGATACGCCTGGTCTGATTGCTGACATACTGGCCGTCCGTGAAGACCTGGTGGCAAACAATCCTGAAACAGTGCAAGCCATCGTGGCTGCGCTGGCAGAAGCCACAGACTATATGAATAAAAATCCGGAAGATACTAACAAAATTTTGGCAGCCGCTTTCAAGATGAAACCAGAAGAGGTAGCTGCTGATATTCAAACTGTTAAGTTTTATGATCTGAAAGAAAATCTTGAGTTTTATGGCACCAAAGAAAAGCCAGGCGCTATCTATGATGTCGGTAAACGGGCCGGTGAATTCTATGTAAAACTCAAGCTGTTATCACAGGCACCTGATTTGAACAAATACATTGACAATACTTTTATTACCAAAGTCAAGTAGGATACTAGCGAAGGTTATAAGGCCGCGCTAGAGGCGTCAGCGCTTCTACGCGGCCTTTCTAAATCCAGATGGAAAGGTTAAATATCCCTGGATTGAATACCTATTCAGGTGGGTTTCTTATTAAGGAGGATGAACTATGGTCAAATGCAAACTTTTAACACCTAAAGCAGATATTTCTGCGCCGTTATATGTTGCCTTGAGCGCATTGACCTTTGCTTTGCTCGCTGCCATCTGGTCGGCGCTTACATATAGCGACTTGATTCCCCCCATGTTTTTACCGTCGCCGGATAAGGTGGTAAAAGACGGGGTTCTCTTATTTTCTGAATTCGATTTAATGAATGATATTTGGGCCAGTGTGTTCAGGGTAACTGTTGGCTTTTCGTTGGCTGCCGTGATTGCTGTACCCTTGGGGATTATGATGGGCAGTCTCAAGGTCTGTGAGGCGTTGGCCGAGCCAATGCTTAGCTTTATTCGCTATATGCCAGCCTCGGCCTTTATTCCGCTGTTTATTTTGTGGCTGGGTATTGGCGAGAGTGAAAAAATCGCCGTCATATTTTTTGGTACCTTCTTTCCCCTGGCACTCATGATTATGGATGTGACCAAGAATGTCGCCCATGACCTGATTGACACTGCTTACACCCTGGGTGTTTCCCGCTGGGGCGTTTTCCGCCGGATTATTCTGCCAGCAAGTATGCCGGGTATTGTGGACACGCTGCGAATTGCTTTTGGCTGGGCGTGGACATACCTGGTTGTGGCGGAGATTGTGGCCGCCGGTTCCGGCCTGGGATTTATGATTATGCAGGCCCAACGTTTTTTGAAAACAGGCAATATTATTGTTGGTATCATCGTAATTGGTGTTATTGGCATTGTTATTGACATTGTATTCAAATGGTTATATGTCAGGATGTTCCCCTGGATGGGCAAAGGAGGACGGTAGCATGACAGAAATGACGCAAGATAAAGTAATCATTGATGGCGTAAGCAAAACATTTACTGGCAAAGAGCGTCAGGTTATTGCTTTGGCAGAGGCCAGTTTTACCGTCAAGCCTAGTGAGTTTGTTACCATACTCGGTCCCTCAGGCTGCGGCAAATCGACCATTTTGAAAATCGTTGCCGGTCTGGAAGAACCGACCTCAGGCCGGGTACTCCTGGACGGGCGGGAAATAACCGGCCCAGGGAGTGACCGGGGCATGGTGTTCCAGACCTATACCCTGTTTCCGTGGTTGACTGTGCGGGAAAACATTGAATTTGGGCTGGATGTTGCTGGAAAAAGTAAACAAGAGCGCACCGAGGTTTCTGACCATTATATTGAAAAGATTGGCCTCAGAGGCTTTGAGACCTTTTTCCCCCGCGACTTGTCAGGCGGTATGAAGCAACGGGTCGCTATTGCCCGTGCTTTGGCCAATGATCCCGAAGTGCTGTTAATGGATGAGCCATTCGGGGCCCTTGATGCCCAGACACGGACAGTTATGCAGGAATTGCTCTTAAGTGTGTGGGATGAGTCCCATAAGACCATTCTTTTCGTTACTCATGATGTTGATGAAGCCGTCTTTCTTGGCGACACCATCTATGTAATGACAGCCCGACCAGGGAAGATTAAGGCAAAAATCAATGTGGAGCTGCCTAATGAGCGTACCTTTGATCTAAAACTTACTGATGACTTTATCCGCATTAAAAAAGAAGTTATGGGGCTTATCAGGGAAGAAGCGTGGAAAGCCGCTAATACCAATACGTAAATCACGGAGGTCAAGTATGAAAAAATTATCCCAAATTACCGAAACTTTTTCCGAATCAGTCATCCGGGAAATGACTCGCATCTGTGATGAAGCAGGTGGCTACAACCTGTCGCAGGGCTTTCCCGATTTTGAAAGTCCTAAAGCTATTCAGGAAGCTGCCATCCGTGCTATCCAGGCGGGGTTTAACCAGTACCCGGTAACCTTTGGTGAGCCTGAGCTCAGAGAGGCCATCAGCCGCAAGGTTCGTGAGTACAATCACATCGAATGCAACCCCAAGACTGACATTACCGTCACTTGTGGTGCCACTGAGGCCATGATTGCCACTTTAAAGGCGCTTATTAACCCTGGCGACGAAATCATTATTTTTGAGCCGTTTTATGAGAATTACGGCCCTGATTCTATTCTGTCAGGAGCTACGCCGCGCTATGTAACGTTGTATGGACCTGACTGGCACTATTCAGCAGCAGAGTTAGCAGCTGCTTTCAATGAAAAGACGAAAGCCATCATCATTAATACGCCCAATAATCCGACAGGCAAGGTATTTAGCAAGGAAGAACTTGCGGAAATTGCTGCTCTGTGTATTAAATGGGATACCTATGCTATCGCTGATGAAATCTATGAGCATATTCTCTACGACGGCGCTAGGCATGTATCAATTGCCTCACTGCCAGGTATGGCTGAGCGGACAATCACTATTAATTCCATCTCCAAGACCTATTCGGTCACTGGGTGGCGGGTGGGTTGGGCTATCGCCGCGCCGGAAATTACTAAGCGCATCCGTAAGGTGCATGATTTTTTTACTGTCGGAGCGCCCACGCCACTTCAACATGCTGCGGCTGAGGCTATGACCTATGGGCCGGAATACTATGAGGGATTAAAAAATCATTATGGCGAAGCCCGCGATTTTGTTTTGGGCGCATTGCGCCAAGCTGGGTTTAAATGCGAGCTGCCCCAAGGCGCATATTATGTACTTACTGATGCCAGTGATATTATGGCGCGTTTAGGGATAACCGATGATACTGCCTTTAGCCGCAAGCTGATTGAGTTGACAGGCGTGGCTACTGTGCCAGGCTCCTCGTTTTATGCGGATAAAACCAAAGGCAGCCGCCAAGTCCGGTTTTGTTTCTGTAAAAAATGGGAAACCTTAAAACATGTTGCGCAGGTGCTCACCAAGCTGCCTAGGTAAAATTGCCAGGCATAAGAACTGTCACTCAGCCAATACTATTGTTGATGTATATCAACAATGAGTAACGGAAAGGGTGACAGTTTTGCGTGTTAATACATACTACAAGGTAACCACAAGTGTTCTTCTCATTCTCTTTGTTATTGCTGCTGTTGTTGTCGGTGGTTGCAGTACGGCTAACAAACCGGCTCCTAAGCTGCTGCCTGGTGATCAGGCTAATCAAATGAATCCTGGCGCGCCAGGCAATGTTGTCATGCCGGCAAGGATGGTTATTGGTTATTATGAGAATCCGTGGCCGGGAACACCGGATCAAACAGGCTCTTTTCCCAGTATGAAAACCCATGCCAAGAGTATGTCGGCAGTCGGTCCTTTTTGGTATAGAGCTACTACTGACGGCACGCTTGAAGCTAAGGATAGTCAGTTGGTTTATGACACGGCACGTCAACTTGGTCTTAAAATGTACCCGTTGGTAACAAATAAAACCGGATCAACTGATGTAGTCCTAGGGGATCCGGCCATCCGTACCAAGGTAACAGACAATATTATTAAGATGGTTCAGGAAAAAGGCTATGACGGCATTAATATTGATTTTGAGCTACTGCCGCCAAAACATAAGGACAACCTGACAGCCTTCATGGCCGAACTTTACCCCAAGATGAAGGCAATCAATAAATTGCTCATTATCTCAGTTTTTCCCCAGGTAGATGTGGCGGAAGATGTATCTGGGGCCTATGACTATTCGCAGTTAGCCGCCAATGCCGATTTTCTGCAGATTATGACCTATGATAATCACTGGTCTACCTCTGAGCCTGGTCCCATCGCACCAGTCGACTGGTATGATAAAAATATCAAGTACGCTATCGACAAATGTGGTGGTCCGCATAAGGTGATTATCGGAGTTGGTGCGTACGGCTATGACTGGGTAGACAAAAAGGGTGAAACCATAAAATATGTAGATGCCATCGTATTGGCGGAAAAAAATGGCGCTAAAATAGCCTATGATGATAAAGCCCAAGCCCCCCATTTTAAATACAAGGATCATGAGGTCTGGTTTGAGAATGACAAGAGTACGGCCGCTAAACTGGACATTGTGGCCAAATATAACCCGGCTGGCATTGCTATCTGGCGCTTGGGCCAGGAACAGCCTGAAATATGGGGAACTATCGACAAAAAGTTTCCTAAAGGACAGTAACGGGGTTTGGCCCAGCCATGGGTTACAAATAAGAAAGATATAAATCAAATATTAAAGAAATAAATGTCCTGGATAAGCGGGTGTAAAATTCGCTTTCCAGGACATTTGTATTTGAATAATAACATAAGTTGTGTGGACTCTTTATGGATATAGATAATATAATTAATCTGGATTGACTTTTTCCATATGCGACTGTAAAATGTACCATAGAATATGGGGGATTATTGGGGTGATATCATAAGGGATACTATATACTGTTGTGGCAGCTCACGTTGTTTGATGATTTCAGCGTAGTGGCTATGTTTTCTTATGGCACAGGGGGCGAAAATTTGATTCAAATAAAAGGACTTACTAAATCGTTTGGTGATTCACAGGTTCTTAAGGGTGTTGATATCAACATTCCCCCAGGAATGATTTACGGATTGGTTGGACGTAGTGGAGCCGGTAAATCCACCTTGCTTAGATGCATCAACGGATTAGAGACCTATGAAGAGGGGAACTTGCTTGTCGAGGGCGTTGATGTAAAATCCCTTTCGGGAAAAGCTGCGAGGGAGCTTCGTAAGGAAATTGGAATGATTTTTCAACAATTTTCCTTACTTACAAGACTTTCAGTTTATGAAAATATCGCACTTCCTTTAAAATGTTGGAAATATAGTAATTCCTACATAGACAACAAGGTAAAAGAACTGTTGGAAATGATTGGTATACCTGATAAAATTCATGCTAAACCCAAGGAGCTTTCTGGAGGGCAAAAGCAAAGGGTTGCGATTGCCAGAGCCCTTGCGATGAATCCAAAGATCTTGCTTTGTGATGAGGCCACATCAGCATTGGATCCGAAAACAGCAAAATCAATTACGTCACTTTTGAACCAAATTAATCAGGATTTGGGGATTACTATTGTTGTCGTTACGCATCAGATGTCGGTTTTGCGAAGTGTATGTGAAGAAATTGCGATTCTGGAAAATGGAAAATTGGAAGTAAGCGGTCCTGTAGAAGAAATATTTTTAAAGCAGCCACAGGCACTTAAAAATCTTATCGGTCAAAAGGACCTAGTATTGTTGCATGAGGGAATTAATATTAAGATACTTCTTTCTCATGAGATTTCTTGCCAACCGGTGATTACAAGGATGGCCCGGGAACTCTCGATTGATTTTATGATTTTAGGCGGGGAAATGGAAAGTTATCAGAAACACACATTGGGTTCAATCATTATCAATATACCGAGTGAACATTTTAATAAAGTAAAAGAATACTTTATTAAGAACCATGTCATGTGGGAAATTGTTCAAAGCAATGAACAGTCTTCAGCGGAGGTGGATGATCATTGTTTGGCAATGAATTTTGGGTAGAATTGCTAAAATACTTTGATAAAATTATTGGGCCTGCAATTTTTTCCACAATACGGATGGTTACAGCTACGATGATAATTGCGTCCATTCTTGGCTTTGGCCTTGCGATATTGCTTACATTGTATGGGCCTCAGGGCTTGCGCCCCAGAGAAAAAATTTATAAGGTACTTGATTTTATTGTGAATTCAATTAGATCGTTTCCTGCATTGATTCTTATTGTAGCTATATCGCCAATAACCAGGATGGTGGTGGGAACAACGATCGGGGAAAAGGCTGCTATTTTACCGCTAACCTTAGCGGCAACACCATTTATTGCGCGATTAATTGAAGACAGCTTTAAAGAAGTGGACAAGCAGCTTATAGAGGCTGCGAGATCTTTTGGTGCTTCTGATATGCAGATCATATTTAGGGTCATGGTAAAAGAAGCTATTCCATCATTAATATCGATTACTACATTGACAGCAATTACTTACCTTGCAGCGAGTACTATGGCTGGAGCTGTAGGAGCAGGTGGGTTAGGAGCAGTAGCCTTAAATTATGGGTATCAAAGTTTTAATAACACGATTCTTTATACTTCGGTATTTATATTATTTATAATGGTCCAAATTATTCAAGGTATTGGTACTTGGCTATATAAAAAAATAGTATAAGTGTGGGGAGAATTATGAGAAAAACAATGAGAAGATTAGTTTTTATTTTTACTGCAATGATTATTATAGTAATGTCTTTGGCGGGTTGTTCGAGCAATGCACCAGAGCAGGCAAATAAAGCAGCTCAACCTGGCAAGAAAGTAATTCAAATAGCCTGTGTTTCAACGATAGACCCGATTGTTGGCTGGCTGCAAGAAGGAATGGCACCACTGGGATATGATGTACAGACAGTAATGTTTGATGCGAACCAGCTGCCTGCGACAGCTCTTAAAGATGGGAATGTGGATGGACTGATTACTAACCATCTGCCTTGGATACAGACCTTTAATAAAGAGAACAACTGTGATCTTCAAATGCCTAAGCCGTACACTTATTATTCACGAACAGCCGTCTATTCTCTCAAACATAAAACAATTGATGCAATTCCACAAAATGCGCTGATTGCTGTTCCGGGAGATCCATCTAACATGGATAGAAGTTTACTGACATTAAGAGACATGGGGCTGCTTACCCTGGGAGAAAAGAAAGGGAATTTCTACACCATTCTTGATATTAAAGACAATCCTAAAAATATAAAAATTATTGAAACTGATATTACCCAAACAATCAGAAGCATCAATGATGTTGACGCAGTAATTACGGGAGCGAATAGAGTAAAGTTGGCTGGCTTTGACCCAAATAGTTTTCTTTATGACGACCAAACTAACCCCAATTATCCAATTGGTCTTGTCGTAAATGCCAAGGATATGGATGCCCAATGGGTAAAAGATGCGATGAAGGTTACGCAATCTGATGAATTCAGAAATAAATTTAATAAGCATTTTAATGGAACATATGTCCTCTATAATAACTAAAAGTGAGGAATCCATATTGTGGATAGAGAAAAAGTAAAACAGGCGGTAAGTAAGGCCAACTGTGCACTGCAACTTGAGCGAAAAATAGTTGGGATGAAATTTTTCTTTAGCGAAGAAGAATTTCAGCAAGCAGCTGCCAAACAAATCAAAGCTCCTATGCATTACTGTGCTATGGTTAAATCGGCTACGGCAGGGCATGGTGTTAAGGTGGATGCAGAAAATTTCGGTTGTCCGGGAGCGGCAAGAGCACTTGGGATGATAGAGCCGGAAGCGGCATTTATTTCCGGAAAGCATTATCTTAAATTAGGTCTTTATCAGGATTTAATTACTGCAAAGAATGCCCGCAATAATATGACTTTTTGTCAGCATAAGGCGTATGGTGTAATGCTAAAACCATTGGGAGACTTTGACGAAGAACCGGATATTGTTCTTGTTATCGCAAATTCTTACAATGCTATGCGGATCGTGCAAGGGTATACTTATAAATATGGTATGCACACAGCTTTTAAGCTGTCAGGTAATCAGGCGTTATGCTCTGAATGCACGGCATATCCCTATGAAAGCAACAATATCAATATCTCCATGTTATGTGGTGGCACAAGGAATAAAGCCGGCTGGGGCGACGATGAAATTGGCATTGGTATGCCTTTTAACAGATTCAGTGCAGTGATCGATGGTGTGTACAAAACAATAAATGCTATGGAACCAAATCGTAATAAAGCTAAGATTGAAGCGAAACTTAAACAAAACAAACTAGATGATCTTAAAATAGAGTATGACAAAAACTATTTTACCAGATCACCCCAAAATAATTTTTAGACAGCCTGGTGAAGTTTTACAGCACAGCAATTTATAAAAAATCCTTGACCTGAAACTACATTTTTTGCTATACTTCAGAATAAGCCCCCAGTGCTAGGGGGCTTATCTTGTTGTGTGATTAAAGTAAAATGTTGTAAAAGGATGAGGAAAGGGTGATTGTGTCATGGCATCACGCCTCGAAAAACGAATTACGGATCAGCGTAAAACCCGGCGCAACCGGTTTTTACTTATATTAACCTGTTTTCTTTTATTTGTTACTGTAGCAGGTGCCACCTATTATTGGTCAACTGGCGGCACCTTTGAAAAAGCACGGCGGGTTGGCGCCGATGTTGTCGGGTTGCCGCATAAGGTTAATATTTTGGTAATGGGTGTTGATGAACGCAGTGATGATGTTGGCCGTTCAGACACGATGATGGTTGTAACAGTAGATACTTCAACAAAGCAAGTGTCTTTACTGTCAGTACCGCGTGATACCAGAGTCAAGATTCCCGGCAATGGCTGGGATAAAATTAACCATGCCTATGCCTATGGCGGTCATAAACTATCGCAGAAGGCTGTCGAGGATTTGCTGGGTATTCCGATGGATTATTATGTTCTTATTAACTTCGCTGCCTTCAACAAAATTGTCGATGCTGTCGGCGGCGTGACTATCGATGTCGAAAAACGCATGTATTATGAAGATCCCTATGACAACCTGGTGATTGATCTGCAGCCTGGCGAGCAAAAACTGGATGGGCGTACAGCCATTAAATATGTGCGTTACCGGGATGAAGAAGGCGATATTGGCCGGATTGCCCGCCAACAAAAATTCATCAAAGCTTTGCTTGAGGAAGTGACCAGTCCATTTATCTTGCCCCGGGTACCAAGCATCATCCGGGAGGTAAATGCCGCGGTTACGACTGATATGACAACAGCTGATATGATTAAGCTGGCTAAACTGTTGAATGATGCTGGCAAGACTGGACTGAAGGCAGCTATGGTGCCAGGGAAACCGGCATATATTGATGATGTTAGTTATTGGCTGCCTGACATAACCGAACTGCGAGCCTATGTGGCCGCATCGCAGGGCGTGACAGCAGATGATAAGTATTTCGCTGAGGTGCGTACTACAGCAAGTCAATATGAGCGTTCCATTCCGAAAGAAATGAAAATTGTTGAGTTGCCAAAAAAACCGACCGAGACCAAGGATGCCAAAAAGCCTGGTGTAACTGATCCCAAGGCACCGAATAAGCCAACGACCACCGATAAGGAGAAAGTGCCTGAAAGCAAGGCGGCAGCTGCCAGCGGTAAGCTGCAGTTTGAGGTAGTAAATGCCAGTGGTGTTTCTGGCGCTGGTGAGAAAATGGCAGCTACTCTCAGAGGTCAGGGCTATAATGTTGTCAGTGTGTCTGGTTCTGGTTCTGGCAATAAAAATACCCTGGTCGTTGCCAATAGCAATGAAGCTAGCGGCAAGTTAACAGGCTTGCCTTTCAATTATGCGCTGCAGATTAATAATGATAGCAGCCGGGCGAATGTGGTGCAGGTAATAGTCGGTAAAGACTATGCAAATTAACTGAAAATCGGGTGACTGAGGTTGCCATGTTACTAGTCAGGTGTATGCTTTAGCATATACCTGGCTATTTTTTTGTCCAGCTGGAAAGGTTGAGGCCTTGACTGATGTCTTGACAGCTGTCTTGTCATAGAGATAGAATAGGTATATGAGTAATGGTAATTATAATACCTATGGAAATTTTTTTAGGAGGAACAAATACTTTGACAGAGCTGAAAGAGAAAATAGAGAATCTAAAACGAAAACGGAATGCTCTTATCCTGGCGCATAACTATCAACTGGACGAAGTGCAAGAGGTTGCGGATTATGTTGGTGACTCCTTCTACTTGAGTAAAGTTGCGGCAGAAATAGAGAGTGATGTAATTGTTTTTTGCGGTGTTCGCTTTATGGCTGAGACAGCAAAGATACTCTCGCCTGATAAGGTTGTGTTATTGCCGGAGATTGATGCCGGTTGTCCATTGGCTGATACTATTACCGCTGAGAATGTGAGAGAGCTTAAGTCCCAGTATCCGGGTGTGCCGGTTGTTTGCTATGTCAATTCATCTGTAGAAGTAAAGGCGGAAAGTGATATATGTTGTACATCTGCGAATGCAATTAAGGTTGTAGCATCGCTGACTGGTACCAAAGTGATTTTTATTCCTGATAAAAACTTAGGCGATTATGTAGCAAAACAATTGCCTGACAAAGAACTGATTTTATGGCAAGGGTGTTGTGTCACCCATGCGAAGGTAAAGCCTGAAAATGTAACCCAGGTAAGGGAAAGATATCCTGAAGCCAAGATTCTGATTCATCCGGAGTGTATACCGGCTGTGGTAAAATTGGCTGATTTTGTGGGCAGTACATCGGCGATTATTCGCTATGTTGAAAATTCACCGGCAGAAGTCTTTGTTATTGGTACAGAAGTAGGTGTTTTGTGTAAATTAAAAACTGCTTGCCCGGAAAAACAGTTTATTTTGCTTCATTCTGGCCTAATATGTCCGAATATGAAGAAGACAAGACGGCAGAGTATTTATGACGCTTTGCTGAATAACCGGTACGAAATTAATGTGGACGAGACGGTTGCGGAAAAAGCGCGACATACGCTCACCCTCATGCTGGAGTTGGCATGAGGGCAGAACGGGGCTATCTTACTTCAAAATACAATGAGTTGGTTAGCGCAAGTAAAGAGTATGATGTTATCATTGTCGGTGCAGGTATTGCCGGCATGTCTACGGCCTTATTATTAGACTCCAGATTAAAAGTGGCTATTGTAAGCAAGGGACAACTTGCAGAATGCAGTACATATAAAGCGCAGGGTGGTATGGCAGTAGCGGTAGGGCGGGACGATAAGGTAGAGGGACATATTGCGGACACGTTACGAGTCGGACAAGGGATATGCCGGGAGGAAGCGGTAAAGGTTTTGGCATCTGAGGGGCCTGAGGCTTTGGAGTTTCTGATATCGCTGGGGGCTAGTTTTTCCCATAATGAAAAAGGCTTGCTGTTAACCAGGGAGGCTGGACATTCCTGCAACCGGGTAGTGCATTACTATGACTATACCGGGAAATATATTGCGGAGTTATTAGCAAGCAAAGTTAACGATACTACGAACATCGACCGCTTGGATTCGTGTTTTTTGGTGGATATAGCAACAGATAAGGACGGGTGCTGTGGTTGTGTGGTTGTTCAGGCCGGCAAACTTGTTTATTTCCGGTCTGCAGTCGTTGTTGTTGCCACAGGTGGATATAGCGGCTTGTATGCTCGTTCTACCAATGCAATTTCGTCAAGTGGTGATGGTGTGGCGGCAGCCTATCGGGCCGGAGCGGTTATTAGTGATATGGAGTTTGTTCAGTTTCATCCGACAGCTTTTACCACGAAATCCGGCAGGGTATTTTTATTAACAGAGGCACTGCGGGGTGAGGGTGCCATGTTGCTAAACGCAGCAGGGCAAAGATTCATGTCAACATATCATCCCGCAGGAGAACTGGCTCCGCGGGATGAAGTGTCGCGAGCTATGCTGCAGGAGGCAGGCAAACAAGGGGGCATGCCTATTTGTTTGGATGCCAGACATCTTGGCAAAGAATACTTAATGGACCGGTTCCGGCAAGTGTATGCTGAACTTGCGCAAAATAACTATTTTATGGAACAAGATATTATCCCTATTGCACCGGCGGCACATTATACCATTGGGGGGATTAAGACTGATCTTTGGGGTAAAACCAATGTAGCTTGTTTATATGCATGCGGCGAAGCTGCTGCGACAGGGGTTCATGGTGCCAACCGGCTTGCCAGCAATTCCCTGCTTGAGGGGATTGTGTTTGGCCGCCGGGTTGCTACAAACATCAATGACAATTTCCCTGCCAAAAGAGAGAATTCTGTGCAGTTGGCTTGTACTATGGGAGAAATCGACAATTATGATGACGTAAATGCATTGCGGACGAAATTAGAGCTTGCTGCCGGGGTGGTACGCCAGGGTCAAGGATTGGCTGCTGCGTTACAGTGGGTGCGTGACAGTAAGAATAGTTCGGTGATTCGTCCTGCTGACACGCAAAGCTATCCTGCCTGTAATGCGTATCAGCTAGCAGAGTTATTGCTGGAAGCAGCATTATTGAGGACCGAAAGCAGGGGATGTCACTATCGATTGGATTTCCCGGAAAAAAATGAAGATTTACAAAAACATATTTTACAACAATGGGGAAGGAAGACGGTAATACAATGAATAAGCTAGCATTGGATGAACTGTTGCGACAGGCATTAATAGAGGATATCGGGTATGGCGATGTAACAAGTGAGGCGATTTTTTCAGAAGAGCATGTATCGCAGGGGTATCTTGTTGCTAAACAAGATATGGTTTTGGCAGGAATGCCGGTTTTTTCACGGGTATTTGCCCTGCTTGATGAAAGGGTGAAAGTAACGCCCCAATACGTTGATGGTGACTGGGTGCAACAGGGGGAAAAGTTTGCGCAGTTACAAGGTCCAACCCGGGCATTGTTGGCCGGTGAGCGGGTAGCCTTGAATTTCTTACAACACCTGACAGGGATAGCCACTACTGCAAGGCAATATGTTGAGGCCTGCGGGGATCAAAACACAGTAATCGCCGATACTCGCAAAACTACACCAGGTTTGCGCATGCTGGAAAAATACGCTGTTACCATCGGGGGTGGCACAAATCACCGTTATGGTCTGGACTCAATGGTATTAATTAAGGATAATCATAGTAAAGCCGCGGGTGGCATTTTGGTAGCTGTGCAAAAGGTTCGTACTAGGATGTCGCCATTTATGAAGGTAGAAGTAGAGGTTGAAGATTTAAATCAGGTTCATGAGGCCTTGCTTGCCGGTGTCGATGTTATTATGCTTGATAACATGCCGCTGCCGATGATAGAAGAGGCTGTAAAGCTCATTAACCGTCAGGCATTAATTGAGGTATCCGGCAATATTACCGGGGAACGAATAGCTGAATTGGCGGCAAAGGGAGTAGACATTATTTCGAGTGGGGCGCTTACTCACTCGGTAAAAGCCGCGGATATTAGTATGAGATTAGAGTGAGTGAATATAGGTATTGTTAGAGCCCCGGCAACCCTCGTAACTCCCGTAATCCTTCGGCCTTTGCCGGAAAAAGCGTTCCGCAGGAGAAAAGCCGGGCGGTATTCCGTTAAAAAATCCGTACTGTTTGAGCGTGAACCGGTACCCCGATAATGGACACTATTAAAAAGTCCGTATCGGGTTTTTTGTATGTTCATAGAGCGAATAAATGTCTA
>NZ_LSLK01000086.1 GCF_002257705.1 Sporomusa silvacetica DSM 10669 | reverse complement strand
CTTGTCCCGGAACTAAAAGAATGCTATACTAGTTTCGAGGTGATTTAATGCCAAGACAAGCTAGAGAGAAAAGTGAAAGTGGAATATATCATCTAATGCTAAGGGGAATAAATAAGCAAAATATATTTGAAGACGAAGAGGATAAAAAAAGATTTTTGGAGACGCTCGAATATTACAGAAGGAAGAGCGGCTATTTGTTATATGGCTATTGTTTGATGGATAATCACATACATTTATTAATAAAAGAGAAGAATGAATCAATATCTGAATTAATAAAGCGAATTAGCAGCAGTTATGTGTATTGGTACAATCAAAAATATGAGCGATGTGGACATTTGTTTCAAGAACGATTTAAAAGTGAAGCAGTAGAAACAGAAGAGTATTTTCTTGTAGTTTTGCGATATATCCACCAAAACCCGCTAAAAGCGGGAATTACAAAAAATATAAGTAAGTATTTATGGAGCAGTTATCAAGGTTACATCGGGAATTCCGGTAATATAGATATAGATTTGGCCTTAGATATTTTTTCAAATGATAGAACAAAAGCTGTAGAATTATTTAAGGATTATAACAATGAGAACAATAGTGATAAATGCTTAGACTATACAGAAAAAGTAGCTGTATCAGACAAAGCTGTAATGGATTATTTAAGTGAAATGGGAATTACAAGCATTAGTCA
>NZ_LSLK01000085.1 GCF_002257705.1 Sporomusa silvacetica DSM 10669 | reverse complement strand
CCTCTAAAACCTCCTGTCGCTTTTGTCTCAGCAACTCTAGCATACAGGATTTTAATATGGTCGGGGTGGCTCATTTTGACATTGTCATTTTGAGCCACTTTGGCTCACTTCTAGAATATCATTCACACATGCCGTCTCCTATATACACCGGAAGGTTCTTCGACGTTGCTTTCCAAGTTCTTCACGTCTTCCCTGGCCTTCGCCCATATGCACATGGCTCGGCTCCCTCTCTGTTCCTCGTTAACCGAAGTCCTTTTTAACGATGCGGCAGAGTTCACTTTATGTTACGGCCTATATCTTCGCTCGCCTTGCTTTCTAGGCAGGTACTTTATCCTCCCGCTCAGCACCCCGCATTTCGGCGACGCACCGGGATTAGCTACCCGGCCTCTTGGTAGTTACCGGGATGGGACTTTCACCCATAAGCACAGTCCAGCTTCGCTGGACGCGCTGCATAAGAAAAACGCCCCTGTGGGCGCTAATTGTTTATCAAGCTACTATGAACTCAATCTAAGAAAACTGCTTAATTAAATTTTGTCTAACTTTTGAGGGGCACTTCAGAAAGACAGTTTACCCGTTATAATCATTCATAAAATCAGGGAAATCTTCATCCTTGCCGAAATCTATTAATCTCTTTCTTGCTTCATCGACAGTAGTCCCGATTCTTGTTGATTCTCCATTTTTATTGATCAACAAAATTTCTCCATTTCCAATTACTACTTGCTCTAAGTCATCCAGACTCATCCAAAAATATTGAGACTCCATATCATTATCCCCTTTACTATTTTTTAAGTTATTAGGCAAAAGGGAATAAAATTCCTGCCAATAAATTAACCGCCAACAATCGGCGGCAGCAAAAATATTATTTCCAAATCCAATAACCATGCTTAGTTCCGTTTTTGGGCATAAGAAAAGACTTGGCTTGTGCCAAGTCCCTTAGGACGCCGGCAGAAGCCTTAGTCGTTCAATCCATGGAAAGTTATACTTTCCATCTGGATAAGAAAGGCGCCCCGTAAGATGCAAAGAGAATTAACAGCACAAATTATACTTAAATTTATTGTGGCACATAGCCTTGCACATCATTCAGCGTCTCGCCAAACCGCCGGATGTGAACGACTTCCCGCTCCCACAAGAAGCGCAGGGTATCCTTGACACAAGGGTCCTCAGTACAAGCAATCGGATGCTCATACGTTGTACGGGCTTTTTGCTCTGCAGCCATGTCTTCTGTGAGGTCTGTTATTGGGTCGCAAAAACGGACAATACTCATTTGCTCAAGACAGCATTATCATCACTTTGACTCTCTCGGTTAGCTTTCTCTATTTTTATATTTTACGATTTTTCCTAAAGCGTCCTTAACTCGTAGCAATACTTCCTGCCAGTCGTTAATCCGCCTCTGACGAAAAAGGCGCGCTGTCCCATACCAGGGGCTATCTTCGCGATCCAATTGCCATCGCCAGTCAGGAGCGAACGGCAGGAGTATCCACGTTTTCTTGCCCATGGCCCCTGACAGATGCGCCGCTGCTGAATCCACTGTTATTACTAGATCAAGGTTCTCTACTACCCCTGCTGTTTCGTAAAAGTCAGTAAGATTTTGAGAAAAGTCTATAACTTTATAGTCTGTCTTAAGTAAATCTTTTGCCCGATCCCCTACCTGTAAACTTACCCAGCTTACCTGATCTGTAACAAGCAATTCGCTGAACAACTCGAAAGGAATGGAGCGATTATGATCATTGTGATGCTTGGGATTCCCGGCCCAAACAATACCAACTCTATAAAGCTGGCCTCCGTCCGCCTGATTCAAAACGCTACGCCATTTTTTCACGATTTTTGGACTTGCCCATAGGTACGGAATCTTTTTTGGAATTGTTTTTTCTGAGGTCTGAAAGGCAAATGGCAGACTATGTAGAGAACAAGCAAAATCATAGTGCTCTGACGGCATGTTGGCACCAGAATAAACTTTACTAAAATGCAGCGAGTCGGTCAGTAACCTTTTCAAAGGCTCTTGCACCCTGACAACGGTTTCGGAAGCCAACATTGCTACCTGTTGAACGTATCTGACAAATTGAATTGTATCCCCGAGACCTTGCTCATTAAACAACAGTATTTTACGTCCTGTTAAATTCTCTCCCTGCCAGTAACAAATGTCCGGCTCCGAATATTTGTAAAGTTTTCGGCGCAGATCATATCTTTCCCACCCCTTGGTATACTGGCCTCGGAGAAGATATAAAATGCCAAGACCAAACTGGCAGTCCTCCACCTGTTCAGGAGTACTGACTTCGATAGCACGTAGGTAAGCCGCCTCTGCTTCATCCACGCGATGCATCATCTTCAACGCCCTGCCAAGCTTGCGATGGGCATCGGCGTAATCAGGTTTAAGCTTAATAGCTTGACGAAGGCACTTCTCCGCTTCTTCCAATCGATTAGTAATAATTAATACGACCGCCAAACTATTATAAGGCAACAGGTAGTCCGGCTTCAGATCAATAGCTTGTCGAAAATACTTGACTGCTCCATCCAAATCGTTCATTTTCTTCAATACCCGACCCAAGTTATAGTAAGCTTCTGAATAATCGGGTTTTAGTTCAATCGCCTGGCAAAAATAAGTCTGTGCTTCATCTTGGCGATTCAGATCATATAAAGCTACACCCAGATTATTAAATATGTAAGGATTATCCTTGTCTAATTCAGCCGCGCGCCGAAAAGAATTTGCCGCTTTGTTTGTTAATTTGCGTCGAGTCTGTACAACCCCTAAATTATTGTAGGCTTCCGAGTAATCGGGCCTTAATTCAATCGCCCGGCAGAGACAAGCCTGCGCTCTGTCAAGGTAACTCATATCACACAAAATAAGAGCTAAACTATTATAGGCCTCCGGAAAATCCGGTTTAAGCTCAATAGCCTGTAGCAGACAAGCCTCTGCACCTTTTAAGCGATTCTTTTTTTTCAATACCAAACCTAGGCTCAAATAGCTATCCGCCCAAGATGGCTTCATCTTGATCGCCTGATAAAAGAAAGCCGCTGCCTCATCCAAGCGATTGGTATCCTCGAAGAGTAATCCTAGTTGGTATAAGGCTTCGGGATAATCGGGCTTTAGCTCAATTGCCCGGCAGAAACAGCTTTCGGCTTCACCAAAACGACCGGCGTTTCTGTATAGTAAACCCAGATTATAAAAAGCCTCTGGACAATCAGCGTTTTCCTGCCGGAGGTGGTATTCTTCTTGTAGGCCTTCATCATTTGCTGCTTCGTTTCTGTTATTTAGCCTTACAATTTTTGTATCCATGTTATCTCCTTGCTAATCAGCTTGTTTCATGAATGATCCCCTAAAAGCTCTCCCAACAATTCCTCTACAGATTTTCTCACTTTTGCCAGAACTTCTGCCCAGGTATCTATCTCATGCTGTCGGAACAAGCGCAATGTTGGATACCAAGGACTGTCTTCTCTATCAAGTTGCCAGCGCCAATCAGGATTATACGGCAATAGCAACCATGTTTTTTGCCCCATAGACCCTGCTAAATGCGCTACAGCGGAATCCACGGTTATCACTAAGTCCAGGTTAGCTATCACTCCCGCTGTTTCTGCAAAATCTACCAGAGCGCCAGAAATATCTATTACTTTATTAGATGTTGTTGCTAAGTCGGTTACCCTCTTACCCTTCTGTAAACTAATCCAGCTTACCTTAGAAATATCGAAAAGACTACTAAAAACATCGAAGGGGATAGAACGATTCCTGTCATTGACATGAGCAGGGTTTCCGGCCCAGACGACACCAATCCGGTATTTCTTGCCACTGTCTATTTTATCAAGGGTTTTACTCCAAGTCTCCACAATTGCCCGGCTTGGATGTAAATAGGGAGTTGCCTGAGGAATGGTTTCTCTGGAAGTATTAAAGCGGTGGGGAAGACTAAGCAAGGGACTTATAAAGTCATAATCTCTGGCATCAATTCTGTCACTATTACAAATCTTACAGTTGGTTAGCGAAAAAACCAATAATCGTCTCAATGGCTTTGGGATTAATAAGTTCGTTTCACTTGCAAGCTTAGCAACCATTAACGCATACCTAATAAAATGAATAGTATCACCGAAACCTTGGTCTGCAAACAACAAAATTCGGCGACCGGTCAAATCCTCACCCTGCCATTGGGGAATTGGCAGATGCCTGTTACCATCCCTTACCAACCGCCAATCATCATACTTTTCCCATCCCTTTTCGTACTGTTCCTGGAGAAGATATAAAGTCGCCAACGCTAAATTAGCGTTTACAGAATCCGGTCGAAGAGCGAGGGCCTGTTGAATACAGACTTCTGCCTCATTCAGTTGACGAAATTCTTTTAACATCTTGCCGACATTAGTATAAAATACAGAATTGTTGGGCTCTAACGCTATAGCTTGCCGAAAGCACCCTAATGCTTCAACCCGGCGATTCATATTTTCTAAAACCATCCCCAAATTATTATATGCTTTCGCATAACGGGGATTTATCTCTAACGCACAACGCAAATATTCCTCTGCTTCCTTGAATCTGTTAGTTCGAATTAATACCGTACTAATGTTGTTTAAGGCCTCAATGTAATCAGGCCTCAACTTGATAGCCCAGCCAAAGAGTTCTGCTGCTTGACTAAGCATATTGGCATTCTCCAGAACAATACCCAATTTATTATAGAACTTGGGATTATGAGGATTCAATTTAATAGCTTGCCGAAACATATCCGCCGCTTCAGACCATAGCCCCTCATCACTCATAGCACTGCCTAGATTATAATAAGCTTCTGAAGAATGGGGATTCTGTTCGATTGCCTGACGAAGGATTGTTACTTGTTTCAAATCTTCTTTAACTGCTGGTTTATTTTTTTATCCAGTAACGTCGTCGTTTTCTCCTCTCTATAGTGAAATAAGCGCAATTAGGCATTCGATAAAAATCCCACCCCATTTTTATTCCATTATAGAGCAAAAAGTCACCGGGACATGAACTTATACCAGTTCGTCCAGTAAAGCTAGCTTAACTCTTTCTATAACTTCTTGCCAATCACCAGACTTACGTTGCCGGAAAAGCCTCATTGACGGATACCAAGGACTATCCTCCCGCTCCAATTGCCAGCGCCAATCAGGGTCAAACGGCAAAAGTACCCATGTCTTTTTCCCCATAGTCCCTGCCATATGCGCCACAGATGTATCAACAGTTATCACTAAATCAAGCGTTTCTATCAAGCCTGCAGTCTCCATAAAGTCAACAAGTTCTCTTGAAAAATCGATTACATTGTATGACGTTCCAATTAAATCTTCCGCTCTATGTCCAACCTGCAGGCTAACCCAGCTAACCTTTGAAACACTAAACAAATTATTAAATATAGTAAAGGGAATGGACCGTCTTGAGTTGTTAAGATGTTTGGGGTGCCCAGCCCAAACCACTCCAACCCTGTATGCGTTACCCTTGTCTATTTCTCCGAGGGCATTATGCCAGGTTAATGAAGCTGTTTGGCTAGCTGGTCTATAGGGAACAGCTTGCGGAATAGTTTCGTTGCAGGTATTAAATATCACTGGCAGGCTAAGCAAGGAGCAGACATAATCGTATTGTTCTTGCTGGGGGCATTTGCCTGTATATATTGTCAAATTAGGATATGCGGCCGTTATCAAGCGCCCCAGGGGCTTCTGAATCCATAAATCTGTTTTGGCTGCTAACTTTTCTACCGCTTGTGCATATCTAACAAATTGTATAGTATCTCCAAATCCGTATTCCCAATATAGCAAAATACTGCGTCCGGTTAAATTTTCCCCGTGCCAGCTGGGAATTTTAAAGTATGTATCTTCATACCTCTTTTGCCTCAACCTTTCAAACTTCCCCCAGCCAACACTGAAAATTCCCTGTAATAAATATAAATTTGCCAGAGATAAATCGGCTTCCCAATAATCAGAACGTAACTCGACAGCCCGCCGAAGGCAACTTTCTGCTTCGTCAAGCTGCTTATTCACTCTCAAAAATGTTCCCAAATTATAATGAGCTTCTGGATAATTTGGATTCAGTTCGACCGCTCGACGATAGGCTATCTCTGCTTCAGCAAATTGATTAATTTCCTCTAAAACAGTTCCTAAGTTACTGTAGATGGCAGACTGATTAGGATCGAGTTTGATAGCTCTGCGAAAACATTCCTCCGCTTTCTGTAAATCACCCAAATCCATTAAAACCAAGCCTAAGTTATTATAAGCATGCGTATCATTTGGTTTCAGTTCAATAGCTCGACAAAAGCAAGCCTCCGCTTCATGGAGGCGCTTAGTTTTTTTTAAAACCAAACCTAAATTATTATAAGCCGGCGCATATTTGGGATTTAATTTTATAGCTGTGCCAAAAGCCGTAACTGCATTTTCTAAATCTCCCCTAAGCGTCAGCCTTATTCCAAGATCCAGATACATTTTTGACGTTATATTCTTTTCCACCGCTTCCCCTATCCTAAAGTAATTTACGTATACAAATTTCATTATACACGTAAATAGGTAATTTTTTCCCTATAAAATTCCAACTATGAGAAACTTAACAAAAAAAAAAGAAATAACTGTCTCATCTATATAGAGTACCCTCTGCTACTTTAATTTTTTTCATATTGAAATAAAAATGCCGGATATTAGTATAAAAACTACCAAACACCCTTCAAATAATATAAATATAACAATTAATATATAAAATACAGATAGAAACAAAGAATATGGTTTTTTGTCCGAATAATGGATTTGAGTAGCTTGCTTTGCCAGACCTGACTATATGGATACTGAAGGAATACAATCTACTGTTGATTATATTCCTTTTATAAAACTAACGAGAAGGTGAACCTCCCCGTATGGTTGATCATCAACCCGCACCAAAAATGCTCCATCGCATCGACACCACTGCTAGTTCATTAGATACAATTAGCCGCCCGGCTGTTTTTTTTGACCGCGATGGTGTACTCAACGTAAATTTAGGTTTTGTCTATCTTCCAGAAGATTTCCAATGGATCGACGGCGCTATTAAAACTATTAAGTATTTTAACAATGCCAAATACCTGGTTTTTGTGGTTACCAACCAAAGTGGCGTGGCACGCGGCTATTACACAGAAAATGATGTACAGCAACTTCATAAATGGATGAATGCAGAATTAGCCAAGCAGGCAGCTCATATTGATGCCTTTTATTACTGCCCCCACTATCCTGATGCAAAACTTGAACAATATCGCGAGGTCTGCCAGTGCCGTAAACCAATGCCAGGACTCATTCAACAGGCTATCCGGGAGTGGCCGGTCAAGCCAACTAAGTCTTTTTTAATAGGGGATATGGACACAGATTTAAAAGCAGCTGCCACAGCTGGTATAAAAGGCTATTTATTTAACGAGGAAAATTTGTTTAACTTTTCAACAAGAGTTGGACTTATTAAGCAATAAAGTATTGTATAGGAGCAAATCAACACGATGATAAGTGAGATTATTTCTGAGCATCTTTCTATTGTGAATAAGATACAGCAGCTGTGTTTGACCGATTTACAGCGTTTTGCTGAACTATGCGTTGACGGACTTAAGCGTGGAAATCGCTTGTACCTTATGGGAAATGGAGGCAGTGCAGCCGATTGCCAACACCTCGCGGCAGAGTTTGTCGGGAGATTGCATTTTCACAAGGGTTTGCCCGCAATAGCATTAACAACAGATACCTCAGTTTTAACGGCAGTCGGTAATGATTATGGTTTTGATGCTATTTTTACGCGTCAGATAGAGGCATTGGTTAATCCAGGCGACATAGTAATTGGTATGTCTACCTCAGGCAACAGCGGTAATGTTACCCAAGCAATTAA
Source organism: Sporomusa silvacetica DSM 10669 (assembly GCF_002257705.1). Classification (GTDB taxonomy): domain Bacteria; phylum Bacillota; class Negativicutes; order Sporomusales; family Sporomusaceae; genus Sporomusa; species Sporomusa silvacetica. The sequence continues at coordinate 6,241 of NZ_LSLK01000085.1, read as the reverse complement.
GTTAGCACATGAAATGGGTGCCGTGACAATAGGGCTCTCCGGCCAAGGTGGTGGTATGTTAAGGGAAATTTGCGATTTATGTATTTCGGTTCCATCTGACGTAACGGCTAGGGTACAAGAAGTACATATTCTGATTGGTCATATCGTCTTCGAGTTAGTTAACGAGGTATTTAAAGATGCCTAGCAATGTAGCTCGTCTTGAACAATTCTTATTGTCAGGGGTATCTGACTGTAAGGTATTGGTCGTGGGTGATGTTATGCTGGATATCTATTATTTTGGAGACGTGCAACGCATTTCACCTGAAGCGCCAGTACCCATAGTTAAAGTTGCAAAGGAACTAAAAACACTGGGCGGAGCCGGTAATGTAGCAAATAATTTAATACAACTTGGATGCCAGGTATTGCTAGCTGGAGCGACTGGGGATGATGACAATTGGCACCATCTCCAACGGCTTATGACCATACACAATATTAAGTGTACAGGAATTATTAAGAGTAATAGGCCGACAATTACCAAAACCAGAATTGTAGCCGGACATCAGCAGGTTGTCCGGTTGGACTTTGAAGAGATAGCGCCCTTACTTGAATATGAAGAAAACCGTTTATTAGAATGGGTGTTGGCCGCATTAGCACAAGGCGTAAAAATCGTTATAATATCTGATTATGGCAAAGGTGTCTGCACTCCCAAAGTGTGTCAAACCATCATCAATACATGTCATAAGCTAGCTATACCAACAATTATTGACCCAAAGGGTCGGAAATGGGTTAAATACCAGGGGGCAGATTATATTACCCCCAACATAAAAGAATTGGGTAAAGCACTGGCTTGTCATGTTGATAATACAAATGAGCTAGTATACCAATATGCAGCAGAGGCCAGACAACGTTTTAACATAAACAACATTTTAGTAACACGTTCAGAGAAAGGTATGAGCCTTGTTAATCATTCGGGCATTATTAATATACCTACGCGAGCACAGGAAGTTTTTGATGTCTCCGGTGCGGGAGACACAGTAGTCGCCACGCTTGGCGTTATGCTGGCAGGCGACACCGATATTGCTACGGCTGTAAAGGTCGCTAATATAGCTGCAGGAATTGTTGTTGGCAAAATCGGTACAGGTCCGGTGAAGTCTGGTGAACTGTTGGAAGCTCTCCGTCGTACCCACGCAGCTTTATAAAAATCCCAAAATTATATGTTCTCAAGTCCGCTAAAGATAGACCTCATTATTCGCTTTATTATTTTTACTCAGACTTCTAACGTCTTATCCCCCCTTTTCTTCACGTAGAACATATGTTCTACGCGCTTAGTTTACCATGGACTTAAAAGGACTGCAAGAGTGTAAATCGCCAAAAGCCCCCGGCACACGCCAGGGGCTTAACTAATGCTCAATAAACCAATACATGATTTACAATTTTATTTTGCGGCATTTTAGAGCAAACTTAATGTAACTCTCAAGACTCTCGATTAATTCTTGTTCTCCTTCTTTTGAGATGTTTTCCAACATAGTCGTACCTATAGTATCTGTTACTATTTCATGGATTTGATAAGGGGTATAGCTTAAATTACTCAGTTGATTAGTCAGATCTTCTATCCGATAACGATTCACTCCTAAACCTCCTCTTTTTCCGATAAAAATAGCCAGATTGCATTTTATTGCAACCTGGCTATCATAGATTATTACATCTTTAGACCCATGGCTTTGCGTCCCTTCCTTTAAGAAGGTTTGCCAATTATTCATTTAGTAATATTATTATACATCAATATCCATAATCCTGCTAATATGTAAAAATTTTCATTGTTTTATATCAGCTTGATTATCCGTCAATTTTGCATTTGTCCCTGTCTCCACTTAATGTTCCTGTTCGCTTATTTTTTATGGTACCTCCTGTGTTTTTATGTAATTATACCATATAAACCCAGGAGTAATTTAAAGATTGGTTAAAGAAATATAGCTGCCGTTGCTGGCAGTTATATTAATATGTAATAACGGTCAGGCGGTATTATTTCCCTCAATAAACCATCTACCATCATCACAAAACAGAAATACCTGTTTCCCGGCAATCCGGCAGGTATATCGCATACCCATACCGCCAGCTTTTAGCGAAGCTGCCTGGCGAACGTCGTACACCTTATCAATATCCCATTTCCGGCCATCTGCCCAGTGAAGGATGGTCGGTTTAATTATTCCGTTCGTGTCATGTTCGGCTGTAATGGTAACAAAGATCTTGAATTTATTTTCTTGCATGGAGACCACTCCTTACAGAACATTTGTTTGCACTTATTGTAGAACAAATGTTTGTAGGTGTAAATAGGGGATAAATGGCAATTGGTCGCTTTTGGGGGATGACAGAAATACAATTCATACTCAGATACAAGGAAGGCAATGGCTAAGTATAAATCTCAATTACCTGATATCCTAATAAATCAGATTACAAAATCATTAGAAAAGTGACTTACTAGATATGTTTAAAGAAACCGATTATTCTATTGTTATGTTAGTTGAAATTCTTCCGATTCACCAATCCGGATTATATGCCGATACATTTGTTGCAGTTCATTTTAAAATCTTTAACATTAAAGATAAGAAATATCTATACCATGGAAAATTATGGAGCGAGAAAGGTTTTGCTTCGTCTGCATTGGAAGATATTAATATCCATTTAGATAAAATTTTGACAGACACATTTAAACTCTAAATGATTTTTGATCTGTCGTTTAGCCGGGAAACCGGCTTATTCTTTTGCCCAAATAAAAAGGCCTCGGTTTCCCGAGGCTTAACAAATTACTGAGAGGAGACATATTTAAGTATACTATAAGTTTTTTAAAATATATTTAAGACCAGCACAAATAATAAAAAGCCGCCCACCAGAACGAACCCGGCAGGCGGCAAATAAAAAATCCCATCCCCCGGCCACTGGCTGAGAGATGGGATTTAATTTTAATCCTGATTAGCCTTATCAAACCTTATAACCAAATAATAAACTCCAATTTATAGAATTTCCTTATAACGGGGTCTCGCCAGCAAAACGCGTTTATCTAAACTAAGAAAGAGAGAACCTAGTGTTATCACAGATTCTCCCTTTCTGTATATATCAACAACGTACAATATTGCTTTCTGACCGGCAACCAAGACCAATGGGCCTATATCCACAAAACTTGTTTGAAATGATTAAAGTTTTACCAGAAAGTCGCACACAGTGTCACCTCTGCCAAGGCTCTTTACAATCCCAACTTCTCACATGCCCATATAGCCATATCCCTGACATTCTCGTTGTTGTTATGGCAGGCTTTCTTGATATACTCGCCGTACTTGGCTTCATAGCTGTTTACCATGGCCCTAATGGCGTTACATTTCCACAACCAGGCCCTTTCCTGGTTTATATACCAAAGTTTGGGTTGTATATAATTCAAAAACGTCTCATCATCCATCTCGAACATTTTTTCTATGCCTATAAAGTTAGTCAATTTATCAAGATTTGGATAGTCCTCTTTTTCATCCCACTTGTCTTTATTCATAGGGCATACATCCTGACATTCATCGCATCCGTACAACCATTGACCCATTTTATCTTAAATGCTCCGGCGCCGAATCTTTTACCCAACACGTGAGGAAAGTTATACACTTTACTGCGTTCGTCTCGTAAGGCCGCGCCAAGGCGCCGGTCGGGCAAGCGTCGATGCACTTGGTACAGTTATCTGGGCATGGGGATAAAACTTCCGTTTCACGGCACTCCATTTCCTGATCGGTCAACCATGTTTCAAACATGATCCAGGAGCCGTGTCTGGTGTAAAAGAGATTGTTCTTTCTGATTATGCCCAGCCCCGCCTTGAAAGCCGCCCACCGGGCGGCGGTAACACCGCTGACTTCGCTTCTTACCGTTTTCAGCCCCGCCTCTTGAAGATAAGACTCAAATAAAGCTGCATTAGCAAACTCCTTGGAATACTTCTGATAATGGTAGTCATATGTTCTTTCTTGTCCGACAGAAGCCGATATGGAGGTAGTGGGAGCATACGTGTTATTAACTTAACTAATAAGATAGATAGACCTTATTTTATTTGGCCGCTCACACCTTATAGTATTCTATGAAATTTTTATCTATATTTATTGTAATATATTGGTAAACATAGTATGCTTATCTTGGATTTTAAACAAGAAGAATATTACTTGGGGTGTATGTCTATGTGCAGCTTTAACTTTGTGGGAAATTTTTACAAATAAATTAGGAGGGTGTTTGACACATGGAAATTAGTGTTTTTTTAGAGCATGATGAAAAAGATACACAGAATGTAAAGCAAGCAAAAGCTCTTTACAAGGCATTAAGGGAAAAGGATAGAGAAACTATTGCTAAGCTGTTGGTTGATGATCCGGTATGGGATGTATCTCCAGGCTTTCCTGATGGTGGAGTATATAGTGGTATGGCTGAAGTCTTTGGGTCTTTTTATTCAAAACTTCGCAACCGTTTTAGAAGTTTTAGTGCAATTCCTGAAATTTTCATTGATGGAGGAGATGTTGTTACCGTACTTGGCTTTTACAAATTTGAAAAGAATGAGGAAGACTCCTTTAGACTCGTACGTTTTGCGCACACGTGGGGAATTAATATTGATGGTCGTATAAAAGGAGTATGGCAGGTTGCTGATTCTGCACAGTTCATCACATCTGGTGAGGCTGAGACGTAAGTACCATAAACAAGCGACCTGCGCCGTGCCTCGTTTGATGGACAGTAGAAATGCTCATCAAACGAGGGTTTTAATAAGCACGTATGCTGGGGTGCCGCCAACATTTCCGACGAAATCCACTTTAGGAAATAAAATGAATAACTATTTTATAATTCATTCACCTTAAGATATCGTAAATCCTTATATTTATTAAGATGAATTTAAAATTATTTGTATAAATGGAGGAAGAGTGATGAAAGAGTTTGATTCTGAGTTTTGCAATGTAAAGTATGTAGAAAAGGATAAAGCAATTTTACTTGCATGGAAAAAGTTTGCTTGTGGGGACGATTATAGAAACCCAACAACATTTGCATGGGAACTTCTTAAAGAAAATGTGGGCAGTAAGTTTATTGTCGATGCCAGAAATGGTTTTGAAGATGAAAAAGCAGATGTAGAGTGGGGATTTACTGTATTATTACCACGTATGACGCAAACAACATGTAAAATGGTTTGTTTTATTATGAATGAAGTAAATGATATTGAAGAAGAAATGGATATGTGGACAAAGGAATTCGGAAAGTATTTTGCAGTCATAAAAGCATCTGACTATGAAAATGCTTTAGAAAAAATGAAACGATTATTAATGGTAAATGTCCGTTATCACATCCACAAAGGAAAACGAAACGAATTCTATAATAAGGTAAAAGAACAAGGTATTATTCAATCATCAAAGGAAGAGCCAGGTAATTATAAATATGACTATTATGTGCCAAAAAATTCTGATGATGCTATATGTCTTATGGAAATTTGGACAAATGAACAGGCACAGAAGATGCATGGATTTACAGAACAATATCAGAAACTTACAATATTAAAACAAGAGTATGTTGAGTCTGTAGAAATAGAAAAATACTGGATTTCAGAAGTTTAATGATTCGAGTTTAATCTATATTTAAAGTTGCTCACAATTTTAATTTTCTTATATTAGTTGACCGTAGAAATCTATTCTTATCAGCAATGCAGAACCTATCAGAGGTAATGCATTGACTTGCCTCACAGAATTTACACTCTAAATCAAAACAGCTAACATCTGGCATTGGCCACACCTCCAATAATAATAATAATAATAGCCGCTCGATGATGAGCGGCTGGTGTAAGTGTATAAAAATAGAGCCCGGATGGGCTCTATTTATTAATCTTTTCGTTTAACATTCGTTGATACTCGTTCAATAGCACATCTAGCATTTGGCTTGCCCGAACAACTTCTGGATCAGTAAGCGTCTTCTTTAAAGCAACCTCATTCATCTTACCACGCAACTTCTCAATTAGTTCCTGTAACTCAATTAGTTCCGCCATTTCATCCCTCCTATTGAAATTTATTGTTTACAAAAGGAGGTAGAAATATTTGGGTAAAAGAAAAACGTCCCGAAGGACGTTAAAGTATTCTCTTTTTCTTCGGGGGACGAGGGGACAGGTTCATCGTCCCTCTATACTCTATCAATCACACTTTTAGATATTCCTGTCATCCTGGCTAATTGCCTTATCGTAATGCCTTCTATTTCTTTCATCTTTCGGATTACATCA
>NZ_LSLK01000084.1 GCF_002257705.1 Sporomusa silvacetica DSM 10669 | reverse complement strand
TGAACATAGCGAGGAAATACGAGGTATTTCATTTACGTTAAGTTATTGAACCGCCGTGTACCGAACGGTACGCACGGTGGTGTGAGAGGTCGGTCATTCAAATAATGGATGACCTCCTACTCGATTATGAGATGGCTGATTAAAAAGTTACAAAGAATGCTCCTTAATGTAATCAGACACTTTATGTCCAATAATCTTTTTCCCTGATATATCTAAATGTAAGCCATCTTGCGCATATTTTACAGGCAATAATCCTTGCTCATCAACCAGCGACGGGTATATATCGACATAATCAGGCTGCTTTTTAATAAAAGCATTTACCTTAGCCAATTCAGTCTTCCAATTAGGAATTGTTTCTTCGTTAAAAACGCGTTGAATTCGGTCAGGGTTTATTGGTGGAAGGGTCAGAAAAATGGGCCTGATATTATTATTCTGGCATTTCTTACTAATAGCGGATAATGATTCTATTACATCACTTGCACTTGTTCCTCCCCTAATGCTGTTACTGCCTCCCATAATAAGTAAGTATTTAGGTTTAAACGGCAGTACTTCTTGATCAAAGCGTTCTTCCAAGGTTTCCGCCGTATCGCCACTTTTACCTAGATTTTTTACTTTGTATGGCAAATAGATTGAGTAATCAAAACGAGCATCAGAAGGGGGATTAGATATTGCCCCCCCGCCATGGGTAATACTGTCGCCGAAGGTCGCCCATTCATAACTGCCAGTTTTGACTTTTAATAAAGCAGGATCTGAATACAGTCCGATTGGTCGATTGTCTTTATCGTAGGCAAGAACCCGCCAATAGTAAATTCCCTCATTTATTAGCGGCTCTGGGTCATAAAAATCAAATCCCTGCTGCTGGAGCGAATAGGAACGTATTCTATGCTTTGAAGGTTCTGTTCCATTTGGCGATTCAGGCCATTGGTCAGTGATTTCAATTTCATATTTGGTAGCGCCTTCTACCGGAATCCAAGAATATACAGGGTATAAGGGTAGCGGGCGGTCAGTATAAAGGGCCGTAGGTGTTGGTTTGGACGGGTTCAGGCTCATCTTACTGAGAACTTCCGGCTTGGAAAAAGAGCCTACCGGATTTTTATCTAAATCTAACGGCCGGGCCCGAAAATAGAGCTTTTTAAGATCTTGGCCCTCAAATAAGGAAAGTGGTAATTGAACACCTGCCGTAAAAATGCTGGTTGTTGTGTACACTACTTGTTTTGGTATTGCCCGGACATCTTCATTCACTGCGACTGTAGCAACTTCTAACTCATACATCACAGCATCCTCAGCATTGGGCCATAAACATTCGATTTTTCCTGCCTGTGCATGGGCCAAAATCGTCAGGAAGGTAAAAATAGTCATAATAACAGTTATTCTTTTTAGTTGCAAAATAGTTCGCCTCCATATATATGTGCAAATTGGTTTAAATTTAAATTCTATGAAGCAGCTTCATTTTCCTGTCCAAAAGGGACAGATATGTTGCCCTTTTCATTATGAATATTGATTTGATGGTAACTGAAGTAGACCTTAGTCAATTTGTTGACTAAGGTCTACTTTGAGGTTTTACTAAGCGGATTGTAATGTTAGTTCTCGTATTAGAAGCCAAAAATCCTGGCTGGCAGTCCAATGAAACTCGTTCCTGTGTTATTCCCGATACGGAAAAATATGGTTTAGTTGCTATTTTGCCTATCAGCATGTCGCAAATTTCCTCCGTTAACTTCGAAGAAAACGTTAAAGCTGGCGCCAAAGTCAAAAAAAGTGATCCGCCCGGTTACTTCCTATTTGGCGGCTCTGATATTGTAATGGTCTTCCAGCCACAGGCAGGCTTTGAATTAACTGCTCCCGTACTTGATGCCGATTCGTATAAACATATTTATATGGGAGAAGCTTACGGAATAATGCATGGGGCTAAAAAATAACCTATATGACCTATGGCAGTGTACGTCGTTCCTTGACATTAGGTGGTTAAAAGAAAAAGAATACCTGTCTAATAAAGACCTGAGCAAAGCTCTTGCTAAAATATGTATATTGGCAGGGGTTTTATATTTTTTTATGGAATTGTATAGCTTATCTGTAATTTATATGGAAAATCTAAAATAGAGAGGTGTTTTACATGTCATCTATAAGAGACTATCTCAGCGCTATGAAAGACAAATTTGATCTTGAGAAAAATACAATTGAACAAATACGCAGAGAATGGACGGCAGTGGCTATTAGGGCGGAACTCCCCAGTGGCACTACTGTTGATAAGGTAATGGTAAATAATTTACCGGCAGAGTGGGTTACAGCAGCGAATGTCCCTGACGGGAATGAACAGGTAATTCTCTATTTTCATGGTGGTGGTTTTTATTCCGGTTCTTGTGATACTCATCGCGCTTTAGCAGCCAATCTTTCTGCAGCGAGCGCCGTTCGCGTCTTGGTGGTGGAGTATCGGCTGGCACCGGAACATAAATATCCCAGTGCCAATGATGATGCAATTATCGCTTACAGTTGGCTTATTGAAAGTGGTATCTCGCCAAAAAATATTGTGATCGGCGGAGATTCTGCAGGTGGTGGTCTTACGCTTATGACCTTGCTGTCATTACGCGACGCTGGTTATCAGCTACCTGCAGCCGCATTTATGTTATCACCGTGGGCGGATCTAATAAACTTCGACGGTGAGTCTTATGCAAGTCGAGCGGAATTAGATCCCCTATGTAGTCTAAGCGGATGCAAAATATCCGCAGACTACTATATTGGAAATTCTGATATAAAACCACCAATTTTATCTCCAATAAGCCAAAACCTGGCCGGGTTACCCAGTCTATTAATTCAGGTCGGCGACCATGAGGTATTACTGAATGATTCTACCCGCTTGGCAACGCGGGCTCAAGAAGCTGGCGTGGACGTTACATTGGAAGTATGGGATAATATGTGGCATCTATTTCACGCCTTTGCTGCAATTGTGCCTGAGGCGCAGCAGGCAATCAATAATATCGGCAAATTTGTACAAAAACATGTTGGGTGATGTGACATAATCACTGAAGAAGCAACGCCAGATAAACCGACTTTGCATTCCGATGTACCTTTTGGGTTGTAGATTATACAGAATAGATGCTGATTAATGAAAATAATACACGCTTTTCTGTATGAATATAAGCTGTGATAACGGAAAAAAGATGTGGCATATTCACCATATGAGTTATTAGCAATGCTAGAAGCATGCCCATGGCGGTATAGGTAGAGCCAATTTTTAGTGTTGTAAAATCGATATGTTTCTTTAGCGTAGAACCTAAAGCTTCGACAAAAGGAAATTTCAGCCTGAGTTTTTCGGAAAGTGTTTGCGGTATGGATGTTTCTGAAGGAAATAGTTCTGGTGCAGAGAGCGATTTTTTTGCTAATACAGGAGAAGGTTGTAAATGATCACGAAGTACTACAAATTCTGAATCGGCTATTTCTAATAATCCAGCCAATCGTGAGAACTTACGCCTTACGTTATAGGAAATAGCGGCTTGCGACTTATATTCTAAATCATGTTCAATTTCTGCCCAAGCATGCTGTAAAATAGAGCAAATTTGAATTTCAACTTTACAATTTGCAAAGTTTTTATATTTAGACAGCTGTAGCTGGCTTGATGTCAAACTAGCTATAAAATGTACGGATAAGTAACCAAATTGAGTTACTGGCAACAGCTTTCTCTTATCTACCGAGTTTATCGGATCAATTGTTAAAGATTTTTGAATGATATCTGCAACTAAATCAACATCGTCAGAAAAATATGTAATAATGCGAATGCCGCATAGGTCGGTTATCCCTTCCAATTTAGTATAATTTTTCTTGATTATTTTATTTTTTAGGCTAGTTTCTCCCTTAATACGTGACACGATAGAATGAATACGAACATTTTTTGTCATTAAAAAATTAGTTACTAAATCTTGCATTTCATAGGTAAAATCATTGTACATAGAAAGGTTTTTTCTATACAAATCAAGTATTTTTTCCATTTAAATGCCTCCTGAGAATAATGAAATATGTTAATAACTTTATTAAAGTGTAAATTTATTTGATCACTTGAGCGAAAAGTCTAGGGGATAAAAACGGTATGTTGTTACTTTATAATATTACTCAACTTTTATAATTATTTTAGAAAAATTGCCCAAAGGTGTCACGGGGACAAGGTGTCACGGGGACAGGTCCATCGACACACGGATAAGCAAATGAAGAACTCTATCCATCTGAAAAACTTGCTCCGTTTTACGGTAACCGATATAAGAGAAAGCAGACAACCGCGGTTTTATGTCAATCACTGTGCAAAACGCACAGTAGTTAACGCAAAATCTGACAGTAGTGCACTGGATAAATGTACGCCTATACAGTAGAATAAAAACAAGCTATTCAACAGTTGCTTAATTCAATAGCGAAACTAAATAGATCAGATAAGTTGTGACAATGGCGTCCGGGAGAGTTTTTCTCACGTGCGCTTTTTATTTTTCTATTCAGTATATTGCCAACAGCAATTTTGAGGGGGAGATGAAGCGAAGACGACGACGGTATTATCTATTGAGAAATAGTTAAGTGGGAAGTTACAATGAGAACTGCAGGAAGGCCAACGACAATGGCGCCGTATGGCTTGGTTGCTGTTCCTCATTATCTCGCGTCAAAGGAAGCGCTGCGAATAAAATACTTATTGACAATGGCGTCAGAACAGCGAGAGTGGTTATACCGTTCCGGCGTTGGCGTTTTGTCAATTGTAATGGAGTGGCTCAAAACAACCGACCTTAGTTCGGTTGTTTTTTGTTTGCAAAAATACTTAATTTTTTGCAAGTTGAATCGTAATGCCAGCTAAGTTCGTAAGGCCTAAATGAAAAAGGAGGAGTAGCAAATGTTTACTGTATTGAAGAAGTCTCTATTTTTGCAGGTTATTATCGGTCTCCTGTTAGGTGTTGTGGTTGGGGTGATATTACCAGAGCAGGCACAGAAGATGAAACCGTTAGGTGATGGCTTTATCAGACTTATTCAAATGTTAATTGCACCTATTGTTTTTTGCGTGGTTGTGAACGGCATTGCTAGTGTCAGTAACATCAAAAAGGTAGGGCGCGTTGGGTTTAAGGCTATCTTGTATTTTGAAATTGTTACAACCGTTGCCTTGGGAATTGGTTTGTTATTAGGGCTTAACAGCGGTATCGGGACAGGCATGAATGTAGATCCCAATGCTCTTAATGCCTCCGCAATCGCTGCATATACCGAAAAAGCTCAGAGTATTAATCAAGGTGGCATGGTCAACTTCCTGATGAACTTGATACCAACAACAGTGGCGGGAGCTTTTACCAAAGGTGATATTATACAGGTTTTGATATTCTCCATTTTGTTTGCTTGTGCCTTAAATTTGGTGAAAGACTCGGCTACGACAGTAATTCGCTTTATTCATGAGTTAAGTACTGTCCTATTCAAGGCAATGGGGTTAATCGTAAAATTGGCGCCAATTGGTGTGTTTGGTGCAGTTGCCTTCACTACCGGAAAATATGGGGTAGCATCGCTGCAACAGTTAGGCGGGTTGGTGTTAATGTTTTATGTTACCTGTATTGTTTTCGTTGTCGTAGTCCTTGGAATTATCATGAAAGTTTGCGGGTTAAGCTTATGGCAATTTCTTCGTTACTTCCGTGAAGAACTAACCATCGTACTGGGGACTACAGCATCTGACAGTGTATTGCCGCAAGTTATGTGTAAACTCGAACACCTGGGAATAAAAGCTTCCACTGTTGGTCTGGTTATACCGACTGGCTATTCCTTTAATCTAGATGGATTTTCTATTTACCTGACGTTGGCTACGATATTTATCGCTCATGCCACGAATACACCCTTAGCGCTAGTTGATTTATTGGTCATTCTTGCTGTAGCCATGATAACATCAAAAGGAGCCCATGGAGTTCCCGGTTCAGCAATTGTCATTCTTGCAGCCACTTTGTCTACCATTCCCGCAATCCCTTTAATTGGTTTAGTACTGCTTCTTTCGGTTGATTGGTTTGTGGGTATTGCCCGTGCACTGACTAATCTAATTGGTAACTGTGTGGCAACTGTTGTTATTGCCCATTGGGAGGATGATATCGATTTGGAACGAGCAAAAAATGTACTTGGTGGCAAATCTGGCTTTTCCTTTTCAGAAGGGGGAGCAAGTCAGTTAGCCGATATAGTTCGGACAACCAAATAAGCAGTTCTATGAAGGGTAAAAAGCGTACCGGACACAAAACTGCCGGTACGCTTTTTGGTTATCACACTATGATTCAGTAACCGCTTCCTTACGCATAGTTGTCCAGCGGTAAATGATAATTGGCAAAATCAGTAGCGGCACACCAAGATACAATGAAGTTCTGAGTTCTTCGGTAAAAGCGACAAAGATCAGGCAAGCAATCTGTGACCAAATGCCAAACTGAGTAATATACGGGAAAAGCGGTGCTTTATATTTTAGTTTCTTTACTTCATTCGAGCTTAGCTGCTTCCGGAAATTGTATTGACTCCAGCATATAGAAATCCAGGAAATTGCTCCGGTAAAGCCGGATAAAGCCAGTAGATAGGTATAAATACCACACTTACAATTACCATTGTCAGCAGCACAGCCCAATACCCTTCAGGTGCAAAACCGCCGTTGGATAACAGAACGCTAGTTCCCAGATAATCCCCACCACCAATAGCGCCAAAGAAAATCATGATAGCAAAACCACAAAAAATTAGAAGAGCAACAATCTTAAACAGCGCCAGCCAGAATTCCATTTCATCAAACAGATTGACCCGGGATAAATTTATATATCACAATACTTTTTTCTGGCAATGGCATTTCCACGATTATACAAAAAATAATGACAGTGTTTTTTGTTCGCATTAAAAATGGGGCTGCAGGAAGCTTAAACTCGATAAATTTAGCAGGAAAAGGGATAAACCATACCGAACCCATAATTAGCCACAAATTATTACTAATAAAAGTGTTGGTCGGCGGTGCTGGCAGGTTAAAAGGATGGTGTTTTATGGCTAATGTTCTTGCAATTATAGCAAATCCAAGAAAAAACTCATATACAGTTCGACTTATGCAGTCATTTATAAAAGAGTATATGAACAATAATCCTACGGATACAATTACTGAGTTGGATTTATATAAAACGGAAATTCCGATAATTAATAGTGAAGTATTGGAGGCTTGGAATAAAACAGAAGAAGAGCTTACAGTTAAAGAAAAAACTCTATTAGATAAGATTGATCATTTTACAAGTCAGTTCTTAGCAGCTGATAAGGTAGTTATTGCTGCTCCAATGTGGAATTTACAGTTTCCTCCCATGCTTACAGCATATATTGCTAACATCACCGTAGCTGGAAGGACCTTCGAATATACAGAAACCGGATGGAAGGGATTGATAGCGGATAAGCCAGTGCTGCTTATTCATGTTCGCGGTGGAGTTTTCTCGCATGGTCTAGCAAAAGCCTATGATCATGCGGTACCATATTTAAAATCAATCTGCAATTTGTTGGGAATCACTAATTTTAAGACAATAATATGTGAGGGGATTGAAGCAGACCCTAATAAAACGGAGAAAATTTTTGAACAGGCGGTATGTGAAGCGACAGAATTAGCTAAAATTTTTTAACCGTTAGAAGCATCCGGCATCTATTCATATTTGCTTTTTATGTTGAGTTATAGTATTCTATTTTTGGGAGCTACTACGGGTGGTGCCGTAGTAGATGGTGGTGGATGGCAATAGTGAGAGCTGATCGGAAAAGGCTCTCGCTATTGTTTTTTTATTTGTTAAATCGTACTGCCACAATACACCGGATCTAGCTCTATCATGTAACACGGTACGCCCAGTCTGCTCGGCTGCTATTAGCGCCATTATGGCTCATCGGTGATTCATTAAATCATTATATTCCTGCATCTTATTTCTGAAAGCCTGGATCGCCCGAATTGCTTCAGGCGAGTTGACACCTTTTTTACTAATAGTCTCATGAAGTTCCTCTTGTAATTGTTCCACTTCTTTCCACAACTCTTTGCAGTCATCCATAAGCGCCACACCAACTCTCTTAGGTATATTAGAGCACGGAACAGTTGCTTGGTGTTATAAAAGAAGAGCGCCCAAAGGACGCTAAAATATATATCATTTTAATTGTAGGCATTCTAGTAAGCCTTAAAACACAACTCATCTCCCTATTTCCATTTTTTTACTCACTTCGGCAAAAGGAAGTAATTTCCTGCAAAGAATATAATATGAAAAAGAAGTTGCAAAAAAAGAGCCTTCGGGCTCTAAATGAGTGATTATTTATAATCGGTAATTTCAAGAAGGTAGTTTATGTATAATCTGACTGAAAGCAATGTAACCAGGTGTATGGTGTCATTTGCAATACCACTCCTGCTTGGTAATGTATTACAGCAACTTTACAGTGCTGCCGCTGCGGTGATCGTAGGGAAATCGGGGAGCCAGAAAGGTTGATCGGATTCGGCAGGGTATGAAAAGTTCAGTTATGATAGGATTAAGCTTTTGCGGATTGCTGGCTGTTGCTGTCTTTTTCTCCGCGCAGACACTGATGACGTTTTTTCTCGATTCAGGAGAAGTCAGCGCCATAGAAGTTGGCGTCAAATACCTAAAAATTATGGCTGTGTTTTATATCCTGCCCGCCTTTTGTAATTCGTTTCAGGTTTTTTTTCGGGGGCTTGGCAGGATGAACATTACGCTGTTTGCAACTATTGTTCAGATTCCCGTACTGATCATCCTTGCCTATATGCTTGTCGAGCATTTTGGACTGTCTGCGGTTGCCATTGGCGTTGCCGTGGGCTGGATTTGCATGATTGTGTATGAGGCACACCAGTATCGCCAGTACATATTAAATGATGGGAGCACGTAATCATGAAATCACTTTATCTAAAAAAAGAAGATTGCTGTGGCTGCAGTGCTTGTTACAGCGTCTGCGCCAACCAGGCTATCTCCATGAAGGCGGATGAGGAAGGTTTTTTATATCCGGAAGTTGATCAATCACGTTGTGTTGATTGCAGCAGGTGTACTGAAATTTGCCCTGTGACGTATGACGGCAACTACAAAGAAAACGATACGCCCCGCTTTTATGTGGCACGCCATAAATCGCCAGAGGTTTTGTGGCAATCGACATCAGGCGGCGCGTTTACCGCTATTTCTGACGCTATTCTTAGGCAGAACGGCGTTATTTATGGAGCAGATTATGACGCGGGTTTTCATGTTCTTCATCAGCGGGCGGAAACGTCCGAACAGCGGGACCGAATGCGGATTTCTAAATATGTGCAGAGCGACATGGGGAATACTTATGCTCAGATTAAGGCCGACTTGAAAGCGGGCCGTATGGTTCTTTTCACCGGAACCCCTTGCCAGGCCGCAGGGCTGCGTGGTTTTATGAACAATTCATCGTTTGCGGACAGGCTGTACATTTGTGATTTGATTTGCCACAGTATTCCAAGCCCGCTAATATGGGAAAAGTATAAGCAGTTACTTGAACGGGAAAACGGTGGCAAGCTTGCCACCGTACAATTTCGTTCGAAGAAAGACGGGTGGAGCCGTGCAAACAGCAACAAGGGATTTCTCTTTACTATAGATAAAAGTTCTGAAATACAAGAGGATGATCGTTTTTACCAGTTGTATTTTAAAGTTGGCTCTATCACACGTCCTTGCTGTTCGCAGTGCCGCTTTACCGATATTCACCGTGCATCTGATTTGACCATCGCGGATTATTGGGGGATTGAGAAATACAGCCCTGAATGGTTTGACCCGCTTGGGGTTTCAGTGATCTTGGTGAATTCACCCAAAGGCGCAGCTCTTTTTGACCAATGCCGGCAAGATTTAGTCACGGAAGAACGGCCGCAGGAAGAATCTTTTAACGAACAACAACGCCTTCGAGAACCGTCACAATTCCCTGAAACGCGTAGTGACTTTTGGGAGGATTACAGACGTTTTGGCTTTGAATATGTTATTGGGAAAATGGGATAACATGTTGTGTTGGTTGACCCGATAAGGGGAGACGATAATAGCCAAAAGCAGAACTCCTGCCAAACTTTTGTTGTTTGGCAGGAGTTCTGTGTTTTTAAAGTAGTTTGACTTAATCCCCAAAGTGGAACGAGTCATAGAAGCCGTCTGATTCATGTTATAAAGTATTATAGCTTTTTAAGCATAATAATTTAAATGGGAAATATTGTATAGAAAATGGCGTGTATAGCTTTTGGATTTAATATATGAGAGAAAATAGGCTAGTCAAAACTAGTCCGTGACAACCTTCTGGAATAAAATTTCAAAAGGGAAGGTTTATGAAGCCAGTATTTCTCTGGTGTTACTTAAAAAGGACTTTTGAACATGATAGTGGTGTCATGTACCTGTTCCATTAGCAGGATATATCGTAGGTCGTAGAGAACACATCAATAACTTAACCTGCCATTGGGTTAAAGATATTGATGTTTTTTTATTAATATGAAGCTATAATTCGCATCTGAGAGCTGTATCTGATAAATGGTAAACTAAAGACTTCCTAAAAAGGAGTAAACAGCATGAACAGTAATGATATTCAAAGCACCGGACCAGCAGCAAGGTATAAAATTAAGGGGCATCTTATAAAAAATGTTTACCATGAATTTCAGGAACAACAAACCCTTGGTCAGCGTGTTGCTGACAACGTAGCAAGGGTAGTCGGCAGTTGGCCGTTTATTATTTGGCAAAGCATCATGATTACAATTTGGGTGACAGTCAACGTATATTTGGTCTATATGAAGGTCTTCGACCCTAGCTTTTTCAACGCGTGGGATCCTTATCCATTTATTCTGCTTAACCTTGTGTTAAGTTTCCAGGCAGCTTATACAGGTCCGGTAGTGATGATGAGCCAAAATAGGCAGGCCGAAAAAGATCGATTAATGGCAGAACAAGACTACCAAATTAATAAAAAAGCAGAAGAGGAAATCAAGGTTATAATGGAGCACTTGGTACATCAAGATGAGCTTATGAATAAACTCATGTCCCATTTAGAAAAGATGGGAAAAGGTTGTGAAAGTGAAAATAAAACTGAATAATATTTATACTCGTCTTTGGTAAATAATAATCATTAGGTAGGCTGAGTTATCATATAACGAATTGTGCAATAAATCGAGCTGAAAATGAGACTATTAAGGAAGGGCGGGTATATGAAGGAGAAGCATCATTGCAAGACTAAGTGGCATTTTAAGAAGATTGCAGCTGCTATCGGTAGCGCTGTTGTTATTGCTGCTGCAACTATTCCTGGCGTAGCTGCAGTTGCGACAGCTCCTGACACGAATCCGCCAGTCACACCAGCGGCTACACAAGAAACGGCACAGCAACAGACTGAACAGGTTGCGCAAAATATCCCTCCGGAAGAAGCGGGGGCCAAGAAGGTTCTGGATATAACAGCGACTGCGTATGCACCAGGACCGCATGACAACGATCAGTGGGGCAATAAGACTCATATGGGCACTAAAATCCGGCCAGGGGTAATCGCGGTGGATCCTAGAGTAATTCCCCTTGGTTCACAGGTTATAATAAAATATCCTGATGGATCGAAGGAGTATGCAGTAGCAGAAGATACAGGTGGAGCCATCAAGGGGCACCGTATCGATGTGGCAAAGTGGACGGTCAAAGAGGCATATCGATTTGGTATCAAACCGGTTAAGGTGTATGTATTACATACTCCGCCGCGGAAAAATGAGGGTCAGGTATAATCTGATATATCGGTGCAGACACAGCATGACAGTGCACCATGTCTATAAACGAAACACTTTTTTAACAAATCGGGTAAACCATTGGAACTATAACGGAGCAAAATGGCCTTAGCCTTAGCGAAATGCAAGGCTGAGACTATTTTTTTGCGTTTGTAAGCATAAGATTTTCCCCATAAATCTTTATTTAATAATACCTTATAAAAAACTGGAATTATTTTAAGCTTACTAGCATAGTAAATATATTGTCTGCTGCTTTGGCGGTAAGATACACAGAATATCAAAGGAAAGGGTGAGAAGGGTATATGGAGGGAAAAACTGTTGCAAGTTCTGCATTGATAATGTCAGTGGTTATGCAGCCAGACCAAGCTAACCCCGCGGGTAATGTACATGGGGGCGAGATCATGAAATTGATGGATAATGCTGCATTTGTTGTCGCACAACGACATGCGCGCACAAACGTTGTCACTGCGAGAGTAGATGAGTTGATTTTTCATCAACCTATCTATGTTGGAAACTTAGTTACTTGTCATGCTTTTCTTACCTTTGTCAATCGATCATCGATGGAAGTTGTAGTTACTGTAGAAGTAGAAGATCTTTTTAGCGAATCACCAGGTAAATGTGCGCTAACCGCCTATTTTACAATGGTTGCGTTGAATGTTGGAGGGAAGCCACTGAGTATATCCCCTTTGCAGTTAGAGACTGAAGAAGAAAAGATAAGGTTTGAAGAAGGACGACAACGCCATGAATTGAATAAGAGCAAAAAGAAAGAAGCGCAGATATTGCTGGTAGGTAATTAAAGAACTATATGGGTGCTGGTGTCAAGGGGACTGAGTTGCTGAAACTTTTGGCTTTCTAACAGGGTCTTGGCCTTCAGCCAAACAACAATTTGTGTGTCGATAATACCGTCCCCACGACACCACAAAGTAACTTTTAATTTTGCTAGTATGGCGTAAATGCAGCAGGATTTACTCTATTTTTAAGGAAGTAAAAATCAATAGATAATTCAAAAGGAATGATTACTTATGAATGTGAATATTTTGCTGTTCTCTGATTTTGAAACCCTAGATGCATTTGGGCCAGTTGAAGTGCTTGGCCGTGTTGAGAAATGTCATTTGCGTTATTTTTCAACAAACGGAGGTCTTGTTACAAGCAGTCAAGGGGTATCAATTGTAACGGATTCTTTGGAAAATGTTGATTTCTCCGGAATACTTTTAGTTCCTGGTGGTCAAGGAACACGGCACTTGATCAACGATAATACGTTTATTAAGAAGTTATCTGTCATTGCGCTTCAATCTCAATATTGTCTTACGGTCTGTACAGGGTCGGCGCTGCTTGCCAAAGCAAATCTGTTGAATGGCCGCAAAGCTACGTCAAATAAAAGAGCCCTTGAGTGGGTTCGATCAGTAAATTCCAATGTGCAATGGATTAGTTGTGCCAGATGGGTTGTTGATGGAAAGTTTTACACTTCTTCCGGCGTATCGGCGGGAATGGATATGGCTTTAGGCTTTATCTCAGATAGATTTGGCATAGAAAAAGCTACAGAAATCGCACAAAGCATTGAATATATTTGGAATTCAAATAAAGATAATGATTTATTCGCCAAATAAATCCATAGTAGAAAGAAAAACCACGTGGGTGAGGGATATTGGTTTCTAATCAATGCTTGGGGGCATTGAGAATTTCGAATTTTTTATAGCTGTCTGACAGTACCATTTAATATTTTATATGATACTATGATATTCTCCTGAAAGGTTTTCTAAATCTTTCGCATATGAGTGTTGATCCCAAAATGTACTCGATGGTAGGTTTATGTTTCTGACAAATAGCCCCATACTACCGAATATTATCATAGCTGTCCCAACTCTTAGTTTCGCATTCATTTTTTAATGCTATTCTTTCCTTTGACTCGGCCTATCTTACTATCTCGAGCCAAAAACACGTTCTTGCGTTTTACTTAAAAAATATACTACATAATACTCCGGGACGGTTCGTGCTGTATCCTAAATTAGTGAAGGGGCTGTCGTACTAACGATATAAATTTATCGCTGGCGACAGCCTTTTCTTTGCCAAAAACAACACTAAAAGCTTTATTCTAGGTTTATGAGAAAACCAAGATATACTGGTGTAAAATGCTTAGCAGTCGGAGTACCAAGAGCTACGGTCACAATAGCAAAATGGTTAACTTGTCAAGAAGAGAGTAATGTATTTATATTAAATTATTTGAAGACCGAAATTATGTAAGACAAAAGGTGTCAGTGACTCCGTCCCCTTGACATTCCTAAATGTAAAATAAATTTGACTTTAAGATGATTATATTATACATTTAAGGCGCGAATAAAATACCAAATGGAGGCAAATAATGACTAAATCCATAAAGCAACTCAAAATTACCACTCGTTTGCATGTTATTCGAGCAGAATACAGAATAACTCAAGAACAACTTGCAAAAGAAATTGGAGTAACACGTGCAACTATTGTCGCCATTGAGGGAGGTGGATATAACCCTTCTTTGGAACTTGCCTTTCGTATTGCGCGTTATTTTAAAACAGATATCCATACTATTTTTTTCGTTGAGGAGGAAAAAGAATGAAAAGATTAGATTCATTTTTATTGAAGGTATTTTTTTGCGGTTTGCCAGTTCTAGTTGTTTACGCTATATTTACTCATTCATATAATTTAGAAACGTCCGCTCAGGCGGGTGGCTATATTCAAGCATTGTATGATTTTGGCGGATTTGTCTTTGGTTCATGGATGATACTTGCTGTTTATTTAAGTGTTCGGCTAATGGCTTCCGGATTATTTAGGGAAAAAGTATTGACGAAGTTTACCTTCATCAAGGAACGTGACGAGCGTGAAGTTTTATTGACAGGAAAGGCTGCCAAAACAACAATGTTGACATCGATTGCTATCCTGATTTTTCTATTCTGTTTTTCTTGCTTTCAGGTTTCTATTTATCGAGTGCCACCAGAACAGGCCGTTGATGGGAAAACTGGGATTGTTTCATTAGGTTTAGGCTTCGATCTATTGAATAGTTCTTCGGAAAAGAAGATGGATGAAGATATACAAAAGAAGAACATAGTATCCTATACAGGATTGCCTATTTCTACTTCAACCGTAATTCTAGGCTTAATTATTTGGCAGATTATAGCATACAACTATTCCATGCGACGCTTCTTGAAATGAAGCTGGCATAGAGATAAGGAATGTGATGATAATGAGAAGGCAGTTATTACTTTTATTATTACTATTAACGATGGCAGTGTATTCGATTCCGAGCACGATTTCTGCAGCCGAACAAGATTATTGGGTGGAGACGAAAACGATCCAGATGCAGGACGATTTTATAAACTACTATCTTCTTTTCAAAGAAAATAATGGAGACAGAAAAAAGGACAACTTGATTATTTATCTGAATGGCAGCGACCTGACTTGTGCATTGGGAAGAAATCTAGAAAACAAGGCTTTTTTTACAAAGACATTAGTTAAGCTCAATGAATATTCTTCTTCTGAGTATGCTATGCTGATTCCTGATAAAACCAACATTGCAATAGGGCAGGGCGGCGGGAATGACATGAAGGTCATGAGCCATTATACTTTACAAGAGCGGGTTGTCGGATCGGCTATGGCCATTGATGATTTTTTAAGCGTCAATGACTACAATTCCGTCTTTCTGGTGGGGGCCTCCGAAGGGGGCGCGATCTTGCCGAAGGTTTATAACAGCTTGAAATATAAGGAAAAAGTTTCGAAATTAGTTATGTTAGCTGGTGGCGGCTTATCGCAGTATGAGGAATTTAAACTTTTACAAAAAACTGATTTACCCATGCCAGCACCTTATCGGAGTGACCTGAAACGAATTGATGCTGTAATGGCTGACATCAAAGCAGCACCGGATGCCCTAGACAAAACATATATGGGCTGGCCTTATCGAAGGTGGTCTGGCTTCATGTCCTATCGCCCGATAGATGAATTAGTGAAAATTGATATTCCTGTATTGGTGGTTCATGGTGGCAAAGATATAAACACGCCGGTAGAAAGCTCAAGATTGATTGCCGAAGAATTCAGTAAGCATGGGAAACCAAATCTTACGTATATAGAGTACAAGAACTGGGATCATTACTTTAGCAAAGAATTTGATATAATTCTCAAAGATATGGCGAATTGGTTGGAAACTGATTTAGCAAAGTGAAAGAATATTTATTGCAAAGACGATAAGCGTACGGGAGATAATCAGGAAATAACATTCGACTTTCTAGGATACACCTTTCGGCCAAGAAGCGCTCCTATACACTATATGGATTCGGTGCTTCTAGGGGTTCTGGGTAATTCTGACCAACGCTCTAAGTAAGACTTAGTAATGTCTACTAAAGTTGTGCTTTGCCATTTTTTGCTGTAAAGCTGCTTTAACTCTGGCCAATACCTCAACCCAATTTCCTCTTTCTCGCTGGCGAAATAACCGCATTGACGGATACCACGGCGTATCCTCCCGCTCTAACATCCAACGCCAATCAGGCATAGACGATAACAGCGCCCAGACCTCCTTACCCATGGCACCCGCTAGATGCGCCACTGATGTATCGACAGTAATAACTAAATCCAGATTGTCAATTACTGCTGCTGTCTCCGCAAAATTGGTTAATAAAACCGATACATCGCGGATCTGTGAAGGACAACAGTTCACTTCTTCTGCTTTCGGCCCTACTTGTAAACTGATCCATTCAAGTCCTGTGAGCAAAAAAAGTAACTGGAAAGTATCAAAGGCTATCGAACGGTTGTGATCGTCGGTATGAGTATGATTGCCTGCCCACGCGACGCCAACTTTTAGTAATCCCGTATCATGAATACCCTTTAGATGTTCGCGCCATTTCTGTACTAGATTTGCATCGGCCCGAATATACGAAGAGTACTGGGGAATAGTAGCAGCATCTGTAGAAAAAATCAGCGGCAAGCTCAGCAGAGGACAGGCAAAATCAAAGATTTCCGGTGGTGAATCTGTACCTTCATATAAAGAAAATGCTGGGCTTCCCTGAAATTCAAGTTGGGCCAACGGTGTTTGTATCCAGACTGTTGTTTTGGCTCCCAAGGCAGCCACCTGCCACGCATAACGGATGAACTGGAGTGTATCACCTAATCCTTGTTCATGGTAGAGTAAAATGGATCGCCCAGACAAATCCTCACCTTGCCAGCGAGGAATATCCGGTTGTTTTCTATTTATTAAAGAAGGGCGGTACTCATAGTTTTTCCAACCTTGTGTAAACTTTTCTGTTAACAATTCTACTAATGACAAAGTAAAAATAGCATCGGCATAGTCAGGCTTTAGCTCAATAGCCTGCAACAAAACTTGTTCAGCCTCTTTAAGGCGATTCATTTTTGAATAAACAGTGCCCAAATTTTTATAAGCTTCATAAAAATTAGGCCTTAAGCAAATCGCTTCAGGCAAAATCTGTTCGGCCATCTCCAATTGATTAGCTTGGTAATACACCCCACCTAGGTTGTTATAGGCCTCAGCATAAGCCGGATTAATTTGAATTGCCTGCTTTAAATAGCTGCATGCCTTGTCCAGCTGGTTGACTTTCGCATATATATTTCCGATTAAATTATAAGCCTCACAATTACCAGGCTGTAGGCCGATATATCGTAACAGGCAGGTTAGCGCCTCCTGCAGTTGATTCATGTGATAAAGACTAGTACCTAGTTTATAAAGAGTTTCGGCATTTGCGGGTACTTCCCCAAGTGCCTGTTCAATGGCATCCCTTATCAGTTGGTTTAACGACGTCTGATTTATCATTGATATTATTACACTCCTCCTGCGGCCTCGTGACTTTCTGTCTCCTCCCATACTACGCCGCAGACTTATATCTTGTGCATAAAATCCTATAATCGCATTACCAACTGTTTAGCAAAGCATTAAACTTTAATTGGCTACTAAAAATTATAATTAGAAAATCATCACCACCCGTCTAACGGGTGGTTTGGTCAAGCCCTAGAAAGGCGTAAGAATGCGAAGGGGACGGAGTTGCTGACACCTTTGGCTTTCTTCCATGATCTCGGCCTTCAGCCAAACACCAATTTGTTTGTCAATAACCCCGTCCCCTGTGACAACTTATGATGTTTTACTGCAAGCGTAGAAAGAGACGAATTACTAGATGTGCAAGCTTAGCCTGCATACTCATACTTTTAAGACCATACCCTCGGGCACGATCTAATCCATGAAAGCGTTTCATTTAGCCATTGTTCCATTCATGACTGGCACGCTTTTTATATTTTTCTTTAAACTCTTGTATACTTGCTCGTTGGCTATGCTCATAATAGTCGGCGGTGTTAAAGTGTTAATTTTGCGGGGCCTAAGCTCAAAATTTTAAATAACAATGGATAATGTTGCCCCAAGAAATCTTGGACAACAAGGACATATAAAGACCAAACTGTGAAGAATGCAATAATATAAATTGCGAGGCTGAGAGTTTCTTTTTGTTTATATCCAACAATATGTAATGAATTTTGCATGGTTCAAGCCTCCTTTTCCATAACAATCTTATAATATCATAAAAAGTAAAATGCGAGACATGTTCATTAAAGTTACATTATTGCAGGAAAAATGAGTATATTTTCGAACTAGAGTCGTAGCTAATCATATGATAGCTACGACTCTAATTATACAGATTTTGATGTAGTTGGGGTGGTTTAGCCAGAAAAATTACAGGTAGTATTGTTAGATGCGATACTTAACTCGCATTTATCTTTTTTTGCCTTTGTAGAGGCTAAGCTGGCAAGATTAATAAGATTAGAAATTGTACGAAGTATATTCTGCGAGTTCTCTTGCGTCTTTTTTCTTTCTACAATGCCTGCTGATACTGTAACGGATATATTTTTATGAAACGTATAACGGGAAATTATTCTTAATAGATTTTGGGCAAAAATGAAGCACTTATCAACATAATACGGGGTAAGCACTAAAAATTCATCGCCGCCAAATCTAGATACATATGTTTGTTCTGCCATATTGGTTTTTAGGATTGTTCCTAGTTCCTTTAATATGATGTCTCCAGCGATATGACCGTGCTCTTTATCAATAAGGCCAAAATTATTAACATCAAAAAATGCAAGCGACATTTCTTGATTACTTTCGATTAATCGCGTAGCGTTATAATAGATAAAATCGCTTTTAGGAAGCTCTGTTAAAAGGTCAGTGTGCTTTCCCAACTCAACCTCTAAGAGTGATTTCGTAATGATGCCTACAAGGTGATTGTTGTCCAGAACCAATAGCAGATCAGTATTGTTAGTATCAAAAACTTCTTTGGCTTTCCATATAGATGAATGAGCATCGATATAGACAATATGATCTGACATGGCATCTGCGGCAATCCTGTTGGGATGTGCTTGCAGTAAATCTTTATATGTTAACACCCCGACAATTTGGTCGTCTTCCATTACAGGGAAGCCATCGCATTGATTTTCGGAAACAAGACTTTGAATATAGCGCAGACCGTCAAGTACATCAACTATAAAATATTTTTTTATCATTATGTCAAATACATATCGGATCATATTTCTATTGATTTGCTAACAATAATAGTAATACTAAGTTGGACCTTTAGTATCATTGTTTCGTTAGCAATTTTTTCTCCTTCTTCTAAAACTAGCGATACTAATTTATCTTGAGGCAACATATTGAGTAAGGACTTTCTTACGACAATCGCTTCAATAGCCGGGTGCTCTGTTTTTCTTATTTCATATTGATCGGGCGATAAAATATTTACCATTCTTTTTGCTGCCTCCGGACCGATGGGTGCCTTCTTTCCGATGATTAATACATCCTGCATGGGAGGAATTTCAAATTCGGATAAGCGCATGCTGATTTCTACTTTTTTACTGCTTTCTGTAGGATTGCTCATGACTTTTTTCCCCTTTTCACTGAAAACATAGTTAGCCTTCGTGTTGACTAAATTAGAAAATCTAATTTCATCACCTTTAGTAATAGTATGTATAACCCTGCCCTAGTAGGGGGGATATCATCCTGTAAAACGCAATCTTATGTATAAAAAAAAGCAGGCCAACGCCTGAGTGCATGATCTATAAATATATAACAGCAGCCAAGAAAGCAGTATTGTAATGTTCAAAATATATATCTATGCAGGCTTATTTTGAGACAACTTTAGCAACTGGAAGCATTTTGTCATTATGTAAAAATATATTATATATTTTTGCATATATATTAATAAAATGTCAAGAAGTAATTGGGTATTTAGACCTAGATTTTTAGGACTTTTTGATCACGACAATGGTTATTGCTTTCGATTAGAATCCTGCTCATTGATAAAGATAATATTTTGTAGTTAGACGCTTACGCTTAAAATTAAATATAAATATAAATACTTATCCGTTACTTTTATTATACATAGTCAATAGATTCTCAATTTGTCGAATAAGTTCTGATCGAACATTTTCTGGCTCTAGGCATTCGCACTTGTCCCCGAAATGAAGAATCATATTGTACCAATAATCGTCTTCTGCAAATGGAAAGTAAACCATATATTTGTTATTTCCGCAGGCCTCAATCTTTTCTTCTCCGCAAAATTCTATCATTAAGTTTAGGAGAGACTCTTTCACCAAATGCAAATTTATGCTTCTTGAATCAGATAATTTTACCCGTCAAGAGACGTCACAGTTTCATCACTTGTTTTTAGTAATGATGTATAGCCATTTAAGTTTCAGGAAACATCCTTAAAAACGGACTTCTCCGAGGGCTTATTCAATCCGAATGCATAATAGCATACTAACAACAAAGCAAACCAAACAGCCCCAACGTATAAGGCAATCCGGGTATCCGGATCAAAAGCCATCACGATCACGACAAACGCCAAGAACACAAGGGTAGCCCGATTACTGTACGGATAACAAAGAGCCGGATATTTTAGATTGGATACTTGCTCCGGACTGAGGCTTTCCCGGAATTTCAACTGCGATAAAACAATTATGGTCCACACCCAAAACGCCCCAATATTGACAACGCTCATTACATACACAAATACTTGCGCCGGAACCAAGTAATTTAATACCACCCCGATAAACATAAAACAGACCGAAACCAAAATTCCATTCAAGGGCACATGATTTTTGCTGAGTTTTCCGAAAAACGCTGGGGCTTTTCCCTGGAGGGACAAATTGTACAGTATCCGCCCGGTACTGAATATACCACTGTTGCAGGCCGAAAGCGCCGCAGTTAAAACGACAAAGTTGATGATGCCGGCAGCAGCCGATATTCCTAGTTTATTAAACGTCAAAACGAAGGGACTGCCGATAGTGCCTAGTTGATCCCATGGATACAGGCACATGATAACTGTTAGTGCACCAACGTAAAAAACGATTATTCGCCAAATAACCTTGTTAATAGCAGCCGGAATGCTTTTCATCGGATTTTTGGCCTCCCCGGCAGTCACTCCAATCAGCTCAATACCCGCAAAGGCAGTTACTACCATAACCATAGACATTATCAATCCACTTATCCCCATAGGGAAAAAGCCTCCATTATCGACAAGATTGGAAATGCCTATCGGAATTCCATCGTTTCCTAGTCCAAAACAAATCATAAAGGCACCCAGCACAATCATAACAATGATCGTCGTAACCTTGATGAGCGCAAACCAAAATTCAAACTCGCCGAATACGGATACGGCAATAACGTTGACCATCATCATAATGACCAGTGCCAATAAAGCTGGAATCCATTGCGGCACAGCCGGCAACCAAAAGCGGACATACACTCCGACCGCCGTAATTTCGGCCATGCAGGTCACTACCCACATGAACCAATAAGTCCATCCGGTAATATACCCAGCCAGAGGGCCGAGAAATTTATTGGCATATGCGCTGAATGAACCGCTAACTGGGTAAGAAACCGCAAGTTCTCCCAACGACCGCATAATGAACAACATGAATATTCCCGCGATAATATATGCTAACAGCAATGCCGGACCGGCAGTTTTGATGGCTGTCGCCGACCCGAGGAATAAACCGACCCCGATCGCACCGCCCAGAGCAATTAACTGAATATGTCTTTCTTCCAAACCGCGTTCCAGTTTTTCATCAAATTCTTTTTCTGTTGCCATTCTGTGCACACCTCACCTAAAAGTTACAGACGCTATTGCAAAATGCGAATTGCACCTGCGATTTCAGCAACTACAGCAAATTCACAATTCACCTGAGAATCTGTTCGGCTGGCGTATATGTCGCCAGATATCCTGCTGTCGTTTCTTCTTTTTCTAAATTTGTCATAGGCGCAGCCATGGCAACGCTAGACATAATAAAAGGAGTAATGCCGGTAAATAAAACTTTTTTAAATAAAAATAACCCCCTAGAAATAGTAATTTAATCACAAATATGAGTATACCATTTTTATGGCGAATTTTGTAAAATCTATTTCATTTTTATAACGTGACGCTGGTGTTCTTCCCTAAAACCATCAGCAATCCTTAACTCAATTCTGATTGACAAAAAACTGGAGCAGTTTCACTAAGTTGATAACCATACACGTCAAACCGTTTGCTTATACCTGTTAGTGCATAAAAATCCGGGGTAAGTTGGTATAAAAGTCAAACTAAGAGTGTCGGCAACCCCGTCCCCTTGACACTCGAAAATCTATGTGAATATCTATGGCTAGACGTAAGTAAATGCTACTATGAAGAGCTGGATGCCTTAATAGGGCAAGTCCGATTGTGAGGGTTGCGCGCCGCAAGGTGCGCTTTTGTGGCACCACTGTCATGTTAAAAGTGGAATAGCTTATATTTACTGGATTCGTGGGCAGTTTCTTATTCCTGTACGAATTGTTTTATAACATGTCACGGTTCTGATGGAAAATTAATAGACATTAGTCAGCAATTTGACTAACGCTTTTAGTACTAATTACATAACATATTATGTAAAAATTTAAGGAGGAGGGTTCTATGTGGGATTCTATATTGAGGTTGAGCCAGACGTAAAGATTTATGTAGAAGACATTAACCCAGAAGGCGAGAAAACAATTTTATTTATACACGGTTGGCCAGCAAATCATAAGATGTTTGAATATCAGTTCGATCAGCTGCCTAAGATGGGATATCGTTGTATCGGAATTGACTCCCGCGGTTTTGGTAATTCTGATAAGCCTTGGAGAGGTTACGACTACGATACGTCGGCGGATGATATTCGCTGTGTAGTTGAGACACTCGGTTTGCATGATTTCACCCTTGGGGGCCATTCCACGGGGGGAGCCATTGCCATTCGCTACATGGCCCGCCACAACGGATTTGGGGTATCTAAGCTTGCTCTTTTTGCAGCTGCAGCTCCAAGTCTTATTCAACGTCCATATTTCTCTCATGGCTTGGCAAAAGAAGACGTAATTAAAATTATTCAAGGAACAAATAATGACCGTCCCCAAATGCTGCGGGAATTTGGAGACACGTTTTTCTTCCAGCATGTATCGCAGGCTTTCTCAGATTGGTTCTTCCAAATGGGACTACAGGCCGCAGGTTGGTCTACCGCAGCCGTTGCAGGCACTTGGATAAAAGAAGAACTATTTTCCGATCTTGGAGAAATACACGTTCCCACTTTAATTCTTCATGGTATCCACGATAAAGTTTGTTTATTTCCATTGGCTATTGCACAACATGATGGAATTAGAAAATCCAAGCTTGTGCCATTCAAATATAGCGGCCACGGGTTATTCTATGACGAGCGCGATAAATTCAACAAGGAATTGACCCGATTTATCGGGGTATAAAGCTAAAAATAAATCCAGTTTCCCCGGTATTGAAATCTATCTGAAATCGTGACTTATGGGGACGGTTAAGAATTCAACACAAATAAATATTGAAACAGGTGCGTGTGCTGATGTATCTGTTGAGAATTTTGAAGATTCTTGTTAGTCGACCAGAAATGTAGAATATAGTATGATATAATTGCCCCGCCCATTTGAAAGGTAACTCTCAATTGTGTGGGGTTGAAGAAATTGAGAGGACAACCGTTAATGGTTGTTTTTGTTTTTGAGTTCATCCACACTTTTTGCTGCAGTTATGGCAAGCTACCAAGCTTAGTTCGAGACTCCTGGGTACATAGTCATAATTAAAAGAACGAGATGATCTAACAAATATCGGAGGTAAAAATGCAAAAAACCAAATTGTGGACCATGAATTTTTTGATTGATTCTATGACAAACTTATTTATTTACTTAGCGTACTATTTGTTGATGGTGACGATCGCAGTATATGCAACAGATAATTTACAAGCTTCACCGAGTGAGGCCGGGCTGGCATCAGGCATTTTTATTGTAGGGGCACTTTTCGCGCGTATTTTTGCGGGCAGATCAATAGAACAGGTTGGACGGAAAAAGATGTTGTATTTTGGCTTGGCTTTTTTCCTAATTACAACGCTTTTATATTTTAAAATAACCAGTTTGCAGTTTCTTTTTGTTATTCGCTTTTTGCATGGTGTAGGCTTTGGAATTGCTTCAACCGCGACGGGAACTGTCATTGCGAGCATTATTCCCAACGAGCGGCGTGGTGAAGGTACCAGTTATTATGCAATGAGTGTCACGCTGGCTTCGGCTGTCGGTCCTTTTTTAGGCATGTTTCTTAATCAGCAGGGAAGTTTTAGCATGATGCTGGTTTTAGTTGTTATTCTATTAGCTGTTAGTTTAATCACCGTGTTCTTTTTACGAGTGCCTGAGGTCTCGCTAACGAAAGAGCAATTAGATGAGATGAAAAGATTTGCGTTAAATAATTTCTTTGAAGCTAAGGCAATTCCAATTTCTATTATCAGCGTATTTGTAGGTTTGGGTTTTTCGAGTATTCTTAGCTTCCTTACGTCTTATACTAGGGAAATAAATTTAATTGATGCGGGTAGCTTTTTCTTTATTGTCTATGCTGCCGCCATTTTGTTTTCCAGACCGGTAACCGGTCGCTGGTTTGATCAAAAAGGCGAAAATTTTGTAATGTACCCTGCGTTCTTATTGTTTGCAGTGGGATTGATTATTCTTAGTCAGGCGCAGCAAGGTCTTGCTCTCTTATTAGCTGGAGGCATTATAGGGCTTGGCTATGGAACGTTTCTGTCAAGTGCGCAGGCTATTACTGTTAAGGTATCACCGCGCCATCGTATGGGTTTAGCGACATCAACCTTCTTTAGTTTCATTGATTTAGGTATAGGAGTCGGGCCATTTTTCTTGGGTTTTATGATTCCCGTAACTGGTTTTCGTGGATTGTATGCTTGTGCGGCTATTGTTGTGTTTGCCTGTACTATCTTATATTATTTTTTACACGGAAGAAAAGCGGCAGAGTATGGCGAGCCGCCAGCTGCAGAGGGTTAGCTCCCCAGATCTTAATAGTCTACTTGGGGAGAAACTCATGAAAAACATGAAAAAGGGCAAAATTTTCCTATGACCTTGATCTTAGTCTGAGCGTTCGTCTTGATAAGCAATGTTGCTCTGAAAGTTATTAAAGTATTGGATCAAATTGATCAGGCCGGCCGCGGCTTTACCGACTCTCTCCACGAAGGAATATGGTTTTTGTTGTAGAAGGATATAGAAAATTAAAATAAACAGGGGTGGTAGATTTGGATAATACTGATACACAAGAAGAATATAAAATCAACGACTGTTTTCATGTTTCACTTCCTAAAGATTGGAAGGTTAGTATCCCAGTTAGTTTGATAGCTCATTCATCTGATGGCAGACTACGAATATCGTTTAGTGCATTTCCCTTTCCAGCAAAAAAGACAATAGACCAATGGGTGAGCGGTCATCAAAGGCATGTGACAACCTCTAAAGATTGTCCTGCTAACTTAGAAGAAAGCGGAAGTATCCAGATAGGATCTTATGACGCCAAATGGTCCTTATTTTCTGTCGATTACGACGATGAAAAGAATTATTATTTAACTTATTATATCTATAGTGATCAATATGCGTATATTATTCATTGTCATGGATTATACTCCAATTTAGAGGCTGATCGAAAAACTATTAACGATGTTATATTAAATTTTAGAATACTAAAATAGCGCGCATTTTGCCTTGCTATATTATCCACGCGGGTAAGCACTGATATTTACTGCTGCCCGTGCGGTGTATCTACGGCTTAATTCAGGTACGTCTAGGCTTACGGGTGATTCTGTTTCATGCTCTGAATAGGCGTTAATTTATTGACCAATGTCTATTTCGTGGAACGTTTTGGAACAGCCGTTAAAACCTCGAAAGTGTTGGATTTAAAGACATTTTTTTGCTTGTAAACAGTTTTTTAAATCAGTGGTGCCATGTAAATTGAAGTAACATTCTAAGCGCTCAGCATTGACTTTCTTTATTAGGTGAAATACAATTTACCTAACAACTGGTCGTTATGGAGGGTAAATGGTGAGTGATAAAACTAGAGATAAAATAAAAAAAAATGCTCTTACTCTATTTGCTAATAATGGTTATGATGCAACAAGTATGGAGAAAATTGCGACTGGAGTGGGAATAAAGAAGTCATCGTTATATGCATTTATTACTAGTAAAGAAGCGCTGTTCTGGGAAATTTATGAAGATCTTGAGAGCCAATACCATAATTATATGGAGAAATCATTGGCGGAATCAGAAAGCATGTTACCAACGGAGAGACTTTATTATCTCTTTAAGCAATATCTAATTGGCACTCGGAATGAAGAGCCGGCAGCGAGGACTTTTTGGATTCGTGTAATGTTTTTTCCTCCAGTCATTCTAAAGGATAGAGTGTTAACAAGGGCGTTAAAGCATGAAATGGGACTTGGTGAGAGGTACACGAAAATAATCAAGGATGGAATTCAGCAAGGATTAATTTGCAAAGAACCACCGGAAGAAATTTTGTTGTCTTATTATAGTCTAAGACAGGGGCTCTATTCATTGATGAATGTATTCATGACTGATCTGACTGAAGAGCAAAAGCTTGATAAAATTGATAAGGTATGGCGGAATTATTGGCAGGGAATAAAAGGAAGACAGTGTTAAGGATTCTAGTGATTACTGGAATCCTTAATTTTTTATTTAAAACAAAGACAAAAAATGCTTATTTATTTGAGCTGATCTGATTTTCCCACTTAGCCAATAACATATATTGCAACATCGATTTGTTTCTTGACTTTTCCCATAATACAGGGTAATATCTACCTAACGAACGGTCGTTAAATATATAAAATAAGCATTTTCTCTAAATGACAGGAGGCAACTATGAGTAAACGAATTGAAAGCAAAGTGTCCATAACTGCACTAGGAACTTGCCTTATGCGAGCTACCTCTTATTATGAGAAAGATCCATGCTACAAGAGTGAGGATTTCATCGCTTCGATGATTATACCATCGTACCTTAATGCAATGGCCAAGTATAATATTTCGCGAAGCGTTTTAAAGAAAGCTCTATTTAAAGTTCCAGGTATATATGAGTATATCATTTCACGAACTAGATTTATTGACGAAATATTCAACAGCCTTGCCGAGAATGTTGATCAGGTGCTGATTTTTGGAGCTGGATTTGATTCCCGAGCCATGCGATTTAGAAATCAATTAAAGAACGCGAGAGTATTTGAGCTTGACGCTCAGGTGACCCAGCAGGCTAAAATCAATAGATTTGTGAAAAGAAAGATTGATTTTCCAATGAATTTAAAATTTATTTCCATTGATTTCACTAAAGATTCGTTGGTCGAAAAATTAGATAAAGCCGGGTTTGGAAAAAATAGTAGGTGTCTTTTCCTTCTTGAAGGCTTAACGTATTATCTCGATCAAGAATCTATTGATAATACGTTAAATCTCATAAGCGACTATTCTTCGAAAGACAGTGTACTTGTTTTTGATTATGCGTCTGCTTCGATCGTCAGACAAGAAGAAATTAACGGTGATACTAAGATAAAAAAACATTACCAAACCCTTGCCAAAGCGGGTGAGAGACCTGGCTTTATGCTTGAGGGAGAGATACAGGATTTTTTAGCAAAATATAAATTTGGATTAATCGAGGAAGTAGATTCGGCCCAACTGGCGGAAAAATATTTTTGCAAAGAGGATTTTGAGCCGGTAGCCCAAAAGTTTAGGATCGTAAAGGCAAAAAAGAAAGTCTGACTAGAAGCGAAGAATGAGAAAAAAACTAACTGGTCCATGTACATTAAAGTGACAATATAGAGACAAGATTATAATAAAAGACAGGGAGCCATATTCAGCAGTAGAATTATGGCTCCCTGTCTTCGATGAGTTTAAACAGTTGTGGTTAAGTGCTATGACGCCAAGTGAGCAGAATAGAGCGTTTAATTGAGAAAATTGTTTACTGCGAGTCAGTCGTTAATTTTTAACTAATCTTTAACTGTTATAGACATCTATAGTGGTATAATGTGGTTGCTAAAACCGTATGTCTTTAGAATAATCTAAGAATGCTCGTGGAAATTATTGGAGCGAATAAATATGCGAAGGGAGGGACATTTACAAAAAAACATATTTTTAAGTATGACGAAAAGGAAAACCTATTTGGAATGACACCTATGAATATGCAATATTGTTAGATGAATGGTTTAATTTCGCTAAATGAATAGAAAATTAAATTACAAGGAAAATTCAACAAAAGTGGTGATGTAATGAAAACAAGGAAGTTTTATCACATCGTGCTGCGTGGGCTGATTGGCGCAGGAGTGTTATGGGGGATGAGTGGACAGGAAGTTTGGTGTGCTGATGCAGCTTCTTTCAAAACGAAGGAATATTACGCCAGCACAGGACTCGATCTGATTAACGCGGCGGACGCCTATGCGTTAGGCTATACCGGCAAGGGCATTACGCTGGGGGTTTGTGACCAGTATGTGCAATTTTATCATCCGGAATTTAGCAGCAAAACGGGATCCCGGTATATTGGTGTGCCACCAAGTGATTATGATTGGGTAGAAAATAATCATGCTACTCATGTAGCCGGCATTATGGCTGCTGCCAAAGACAATACCGGGATGCACGGCGTGGCGTTTGACGCGAATCTTCTTTCCGGCAATGTATTTGTTGATAATAATATTGGTGATGTATATAGCGGATTTAATCAAGATAATAGTGTGAAAATTATCAACAACAGCTGGGGTCGAGGTATTTACATTGATACCACGACGTTAGGAAAAGAGGATATCCGTTATTTGATGAATAGCGATAATGATGAGTATTCAGTCATGCGGCACAGCATTTTGGATTATGACAAAGTATTAGTCTTTGCTGCCGGCAATGCCGGCCATGCATCGCCGGATGTAGATGCGCTCTTTCCTTATCTATACCCGGAAGCGGCTGGCAATTTTATTAATGTAATAGCTCTGAACAGTTATGCTTTTAAGGGCACGACGACAGGTACTAATGCTGTTGCTTTGTTTAGCGATCTGTCCAAATATGTGGAGGAAAATAGTATTTCATCCCCGGGGTTGTATATTAATTCAGCTAATTCAGTCACAGGCGGCTATGTATACAAGTCCGGCACATCGATGGCTACACCTTATGTTTCGGCTTCAGCCGGGCTGGTTCAGGAAGCCTTTCCCTATATGACTGGCAGTCAGATTGTGGATACGGTGCTATCGACAGCTAACAATACGTTTACATTGCCCAAATATACATTGACTGTGCAAGAAGATGGCGATGAAGAAAACCCCACTTATACCATTAATACCTACTATTTTGGCACTGTATCGTCTATAGATGAAGTCAAAGCTGATTTACGGAATTATTACAATAATAACAGCTCTATTTTGCAACAGTATGGTTATGCAACAGCTGATGATTTTGCTAATGAAGCTTGGGTTGCTTACCAGAATACCCCGCGGGAACTTGTTTTTGGCCAGGGTCTGCTGGATGTGGGGAAAGCGGTAAGAGGGCCGGGATTGCTCAATGCCCGGCGGATGGATTTTAGCAATTATAGTCCGGCCAATGAATTTGGAAAGGCTCAGGCATTATATTCTATTGATACGCAAGGCTATAATAGTGTGTGGAGCAACGACATTGCTGAAAAACGGGCCGGTTTGCTGTCGCCCACCAGCACCTATGCCGATTTGCAGGCAATTTACAATTATTATTGGACAACTGATTGGGGTTTGGGTCTTTCAGGTGGCCGGGAATATATTAATACCTATAATGCCAAGGCTATTGCCAATGGACTGCTTGATTTGCCTGTTGGACTGTACAAGAAAGGTAATGGCATTTTGGCGCTTACCGGCCAAAATACTTATAGCGGCAGCAGTATTGCTGCCGGCGGCGTATTGCAGATTGACGGTTCGGTGGCCGGAGACGCCTATAGCATTCTTAACGGTACAATTGCCGGTTCCGGTTCTATCGCCGGCAATTTGTACAATCGTGCCGGCCTGCAGGCCGGCAGTTATGGAACGCCGGGTACTCTTAGTGTCGGCGGCAATTTAATCAGCAGCAGTCAGCTTGCTGTCGTAGTACAAAATAATGTTGCCGGCAAAATTGCCGTAGCCGGCACGGCAGATATTAACGGCACTAGTTTGACTACTGCAGCGGGCAATACTTACCGGCCGGATACCAGTTATACTGTGTTGACTGCGTCCAATATCACCGGTAATTTCGCTTCCGGAACATCTGCTGTTTCCGGTTTGCTGAGTGCTCACGGTTCGCAAAATGGCACCAGCGCTTTTTTAGAAGTGAACCGCCAAAATAATATTGCTTCTCCCAACTTGCGGCAGCAGACAGCCTATCTGCACATGAACGCAATGTATGATGCGCTGGCTGGGAATACCCAACGTCAAATGGATACACTGTATAATTTGAATACTTCATCCGCTGCGATGGCTTTAAATGAAATTTACGGCGGCGCTCAAGTCAATCAGTCTTTGCTGATTCAGCGCAGCGGTTTGTTAAGCAATGCTTTAACAGCTCGATTAGATCATCTTAACCATAACTATCAGGAGGAAAACAGCGTACCGGCCGGCAATCTGTCAGAAAACGATTTGGCGGCCAAGGGTGTAATTCCGCTGGAGTTGGATACGAACAATGGCTGGTGGATGAAGTTCACTCGTAGCGGGGGTTCGATAGATGCTTACGCCGATGAGCCCGAAATGAAATTCAAGGGGCTAGGCATTGTTGTAGGCCGGGATTGGCAAAGCACGCCTAAATGGCGGACAGGTTGGATTTTTGGTTATGAAAAAAGCGATAATGCCTCGGCAAGTGCTCGCAGCGATGCTAACGATTACCGGCTTGGTTTTTATGGCGACTATAGCCAGGATGCTTTCGATAGTCAAGTCTATCTTGCCTGCGGCCATCAAACCAATGCGTCTACACGCTATTTACGACAACTAGGTTTAACGGCGGACAGCCATTATAGCAGCCATACTATCAGCCTGGGTTTCAAAGAAAAGTACAATTTGTATGAAGGGCGGAAAACTCCCTTTAAACTTAGTCCCTACGTTGGCATGGATATTACCCGTTATACGCAAGACAGTTACCGTGAACAGGGAGCCGGCATTTATAATCAGGTGGCTGATCGTTCGCACAATACCTACAGTACCGGCGAGATAGGACTGGAATGGGAGCGCTCATTGAAACAAGGCCATTATGGATTTAATGTGGGCTATAAAAAAGTTTTGGGTGGTTATGATCCGCAAATGACGGTTGCCTACGGTGGCAATTTGAACGATAAGTTAACAATTAGCGGTGGCCGGCAGGATCGGGAATATTTGGTCTGGGAACTAAACGCTGAGGAATTGGTGAATCCTACCTGGAGCATCAGCGGCCGGGTTGGCGGCGAAAAAGGCAGTAATAGTCATTATTGGAATGCATCACTTATGTTCAGGCATATTTGGTAGTTGAGCGACAAAAACGGCGGAGAACGTCTGGAACTCCTGGTAGATCCTATATTGGATTTATCAGGAGTTTGCCATGGTAGCCAAACATTTCCCAGTTTCACTAATGAATTTCTATTACTTATTTAAGAACAGTTATTAACTGGCTTGAACAGTTCAAATATTCTTTATAATATAATGGTTTGCGTAGCTGAATTTATTGGTATTCTGGGCATTAATAAGCAAAAAAAGTATTGACCTTTATGGGTAATAGGTGTATATTTTAATTACTAAATAATAACAAACATTAATTAGTAAAATAAAAATAATAATATACTTGGGGATTGAGAGTTATGAAAACTTTATATAAAGAATTTAGTAATTGCTACAAAGTTTGTTGTGAATTCTATGATTGCTGCGAATGTGAAGAAGAGTGTTGTGAGTGTTGCAAATAGCTAGCTACCTTTGTAGGTAGCGGAAGGGGTGGGTCCAGTGGATAAAAAAGATGATAAAAGCAAAGCTGATGAAGTTCTGGTTTGTGAAGAATCACGTTGCGACAGTGAAGACACCAGTTGCCAAGAACACTGTGAATTAGTCGAGAAGACTGAGAAGATTGCTCCTTGAAAATAGAATTTAACTGTAAGCTACCTTTGAAATAGAGGGTAGCTTTTTTGCTTTCAATTAGGGTTAATATTGGCCTGTTGGTCTCAATAATCAAAGGCTATTGGAAAGTTGGAATTAGGCTACAAGAATGTAGCCCCAAAATAGTGCACATGTTAGAAAGTAAAATTACCTGATGTTTATACCTCTGCATTGAGCTATTCTATGAATGGCGCTTGATCTGTTATCCTAAATATAAATAGATAAAAATTTTATTAAAAACAATAAAAATCAAGCAGGAACAATTATTAATTTATTGAACTGTTATTATTTAGGTAATCAAATATTTTTAAAATACAAAAGGGGGATTAATATATGGTTAAGAAAATCGGAATTCTCATAGGAAGTCTTCGCAACGAATCATTTAGCAAGAAGATCGCTAATGCATTGAAGACATTGGCTCCTGCTTCTTTTGAGATGGAAGAAGTCGAGATCGGCGATCTTTCAATTTACAACCAAGATTTCGATGATGAAGGCAACCCGCCTTCATCATGGACAGAGTTTCGTGAGCGAGTGAAGAAATTTGACGCAATTCTTTTCATAACGCCAGAGTACAACCGCTCAGTTCCTGCGGTGCTTAAGAATGCCCTCGATGTAGGCTCACGACCATATGGAAAAAATGTATGGGATGGCAAACCTGGTGCAGTGGTGAGCGTATCACCAGGTGGATTAAGTGGTTTTGGCGCAAATCATCACCTAAGGCAATCCCTGGTCTTCTTGAATGTTCCAACTATGCAGCAACCCGAGGCCTATATCGGAAATGCTACGACACTTTTTGATGTCAATGGTGCTCTTATTAATGAAAGTAGTCGCGAGTTTTTGCAAAAGTTTATGGATGCATTTGCAGCTTGGGTTGAGACTAATGTACCTAAGAAGTTCTGAGTAAAGATGGATAAAATAATTAAAGAATGGTGATTGCTTATCCATTATTCAGATAAGCTACCCCAAAGGGACTTTTCACATGACAGTGGTACCATGTTCATTAAATTAATAAAAAATTGCTTAAATTCTAGTATATAACAGGAAATATAACCCAACAAAACGAATAAATAGCTATCGTCCTTAATGGATGATAGCTATTTATGTGGTTTATTGGCATTAATCCTGATGAAGAACTGCCCGATGCAAGTCTGCTCGCCAAATTCAGAACCCAACGTCTTAAGATACATTAGATTTACTTCGAATTTTTCGGAATGGACAGAACTTAATAAGTTGTGAAAGAAGGGGTACGTTGCAGTTGATTTTTATTGGTATTTTGGCATCGCTATTTTTTGCTTCTACTTTTATTCTAAATCGTGCAATGGATTTATCTGGTGGAAGCTGGATTTGGAGTGCAGCGTTACGATATTTATTTACTGTGCCATTCTTAGTATTAATTGTTATGGCTAGACGTAATATGCAAGGACTTTTATATGAAATGAAAACTAAACCACGAGAATGGTTATTCTGGAGTAGTGTTGGGTTTGGTTTATTTTATGCACCATTATGTTTTGCTGCTGCTTATGGCCCTGCCTGGCTAGTTGCAGGTTCATGGCAAATTACAATTGTTGCAGGTTCATTATTAGTTCCATTCTTATCCCAAGAG
This sequence comes from Sporomusa silvacetica DSM 10669, assembly GCF_002257705.1. Classification (GTDB taxonomy): domain Bacteria; phylum Bacillota; class Negativicutes; order Sporomusales; family Sporomusaceae; genus Sporomusa; species Sporomusa silvacetica. The sequence continues at coordinate 24,299 of NZ_LSLK01000084.1, read as the reverse complement.
GTAAAAAAATTTAATGACATACAAGGGAAAAGACAGAAACTTCCTGTGCGGGAATTAATTATCTCTGCATTTATTCTGCTCGGAGTAATTTTGATACAAGCTCGAGAAACAGAAAATATAGATTCCTCAAAACTCTTAATTGGAATCTTACCAGTAATTATTGCAGCATTTGCATATCCACTTGGGAATCGCAAAATGATGTTAATTTGCGAGGAAAGATTAGATGTGTACCAGCGTGTGTTGGGAATGACCCTCGCAAGCATACCATTTTGGTTAGTTTTATCTTTTTATGGAATAGCGACAATTGGGTTGCCAAGCTCAGGGCAAGTTATTCAGTCATTTATAGTTGCAATTTTGTCTGGAATCATTGCAACTATGTTATTTTTTTATGCTACTGATAAAGCAAAAGGTAATCCTAAGCAGCTTGCAGTTGTTGAAGCTACTCAAGCAGGAGAGGTAGCATTTACTGTTATAGGTGAAGTGTTATTTTTAGGAGGAACCTTACCAATTGGTTGGCCGTTAATGGGAATAATAATTATCATCATTGGAATGATTTTACATAGTATAAATATGGATGAAAAAGCAATCTAATTAGTGATTTTAGTGATAACAAAGTGTGGTCAATTTTTTAACTAATATCTATTTTTATTTCGTGGCATGGTTATTCAAGTGTGGTACTGAATTACTATTGTAGAATTGACTTTTCTGCTGCGGCTGATTAATAAAGGCAGCAGGGTCAGTAAAAGAGCAAAAGGATAACGAGCACAACAGTGACGGTTGCGTGGCTAAAAAGTCGTTCGTTTTTTCATTTCAACCTGTCCCCTTGTCCTTCTCTAATCCTAACGAATAACGATTATTAATTAAATAACGTATGCAAAACCTTTGCCAAGCAAATCCTAAATAGTAACTATAAAAAATGAGGTGATGCTAGTGTCTACGAAGCACGTCAACCACCTAGCAAATGAAAAGAGTCCGTATTTATTGCAGCATGCGCATAATCCAATTGATTGGTATCAGTGGGGAGAAGAAGCGTTTGCGAAGGCGAGAGAAGAGGCGGGAAACCATGATTGATACTGACAAATTCATGCAAGAGGAATTTCTACCTTTCTGCAAGCGAGTAGTTGATGCGTTTGAGCTGAACCACCCAACGCTCTATACAACGTTTAAGCGCTTTATATCTGGAAGGAATCTTATGGGAATGCGCCTCACGGAGAACGGGAACGTTTTGGGCGACTATACCTTGGTTTTGGAGGATGCTAAAATTTCTCACATTGACAACGGGGTTCTTTCGTCAGAGATACACACTCCTTTTGGGGTAATTAAGCCCTATTATACCCTTGAAAAAAGTACAATTGAGAAAATGATTCAAGATGAGCCGAGCTTTGTTGCCCACCCATTTGCAACTAAATTCAAATATTATCCCGAAATAACTATCAGGTTCTTAAAATAGCCAGCCCCCCGCTAACAGCAAAAAGGATAGATAACCGGGCTAAAATAGCCCGGTTCCATTTGTAAACAAATTTTTTGTTTTGGTATTATTTCTTGATTGGTGTCTTCTGTACTTGATTAAACACTGGTATCATGGCGCATGACCTAAATTAACAAAGAAAATTTAAAATTCAGACTAGTGGTCTTGCAAATCTACTCGGTGTATGTTATTATCTAGTTAAGCACCATCCTTATAGTGAGCTGGAGATCAACCCAAGTATTTCAGAGTTGAAGTTTTCTGAAGTGGTCGAGTGGTTAGCATTCTGGATCAGGATAGTGTTTTTTGTTTACCATTAATCGGTTTTAACCCTCTCACCAAAAGCATTGATGTCGTGGAATTAGGGACTGTTTGAAACAAGTTTTTTCAGTGATCCATCTGGAGTCTGTTCAGGCGAATCAAATTCATTAAAGATTGGAATAGGTTGTTTGAGATTGTCGTGTATCGAATGCTATAGGGATGGTGCGAAAATAGGTAGGAGGTTTAACCTTCCTATCTATTTTTATTTTTTGTGACAGACATGGTTAGCGAATCGGCTGTCATCAGAAGGCTGGACGGCATATTTGCAAAGAAGATGTAAATGAAGTGCCGAGCGGTTTGGTGTATCGACGAGGACCATTTATCGGGATATTGATGTGCTCTCCTCAACGGGCGTGCCTGTGTACATGAACAAGGGCAACGGTGGCGGTATATATCTTCTTGAAAATTATGCGATAAACCGGACACTTATTTCCACCCAGGAAAGCGAAAGTCTGCTACTGGCGATCAAAACCTTGCAGGCAACTCAATATCCGGAATTAGATATGGTTCTTGAAAAAATGGGGGCAATATTTAAAAATGTTTCAAATTATGATTGGGTTGAAGTTGATTTTTCTCCTTGGGGAAGCATGCCAAACGAAAAAAATAAGTTCAACGATATAAAGCAGGCCTTGTTGCAGCGAAAAGTCATCCGTTTCCAGTATGTGAATGCCGAAGGCCATAAAAGTAATCGACTGGCAGAACCAGAGAAACTTATATTTAAAGATAGTGCGTGGTATTTAGTGGCCTATTGCCGACAGCGCCAAGAGCATAGAACCTTTCGGATTTCAAGTTAAAAAAGCTCGAAATACTGGCGGAAACATTTGAACAAAAGATACCTCCCGGACCGAATAACGAAGCAAAAGATTTTTCGCAACCGCAACCGCTTGTGCATTTAAAACTTCGCTTTCAACCAAAGGCTTTAAATCGGCTATACGATTATTTTGACGACTCGTATATTATCCAAAATGATGACGGCAGCTTTACCTTGGAGGTTGCTCTTCCCGACGGGGAATGGATTTATGGCTACATCCTATCTTTTGGGGCTTGGGTTGAAGTATTGGAACCGGAACATGTCAGAAAATCCATTGCAGCACGAATGAGACAAAGTTTAAAAATTTATGAATCCTAGTTTTAATATGACATGCTGTCTTACTGAACTTACCGAAAAACATGCAGGTGACCAGTGGAATGATGGTGGGTTATCCGAAATATACCTATCAACGGTTGGTGGACAGAAATCCTTTACAAGTCACTTGGCAATAGCACGGAAACAACTTCACGTTTTTGGGGGATTCGTTGGACTTGGCCAGTGGAGTAAGTAACTATGAACAATAAAAAAATTTTGGAGGGAAATACTATGTCTATAAAACTACCGTCGGGTTATTGAAGCGTTTCTTCAGGCAAAAAATGATCATGATAGTACCGCATTTGTCGCCTGTTTTGCGGATCATGCCGTTGTCCGGGACGAAGGTCGGGAAAGAAAGGGACGGGGGGACAGGTGTACTGTCCCAAAAGTTAGTGAAATAACATCTCGTGATAACTATAACTCGCCTTCCAGAAGTTTTTTGTGGACAAATGACCTGTCCCCTTGTCCCTTCTTCCGTGGGCAACCGTGATTCCGCCAAGTTGCAGATTACAGACAATAAAATCATGATAGAACCCATTGCATTGCCACCTTTGGGTGGCCTTTTTATTGCAATGTGGGCGTTATTTAACGGTTACCAAACTAACCGCAGAGTGTAAATTTTGCAAAAAAAAGGTCTAAGAGTAGGCACCCACCTGGAAGCATATAACGAATATTAACATAATATATAATAGATTAAATAAAGAGGTGAGAAAAATGGAACTTTCTTTTTATAAGACAATGTTAGACTATCTTTATGATGGAGTGTATTTTGTCGATAAGGATAGAAAAATAATCTATTGGAATGCAAGCGCCGAAATTTTAACGGGATATTCTAGTAATGATATTGTAGGATGCTATTGTTATAATAATAGACTGAATCATGTTAATAGTAAGGGAGTTTTACTTTGTCGTGGGGAATTGTGTCCGTTAGCTAAGACGCTAAAAGATGGTTTCTTAAGGGAAGAGGAATTGTATTTTCAGCATAAGAATGGACATCGCATCCCTATTTTAGTTCGAATTTCGCCAGTTCGCAATGAAGAGAATGAGATAATTGGAGCTGTGGAGGTATTCAGCGATAATTCTAGCAAGTCACATTTACTAGAACAGTTAGCTCAATTTAAGGAACTTTCTTTGATGGATTCTTTGACAGGGTTGGGAAACAAGCGCTATGTTGAAATTGAGTTATCAGCCAAAATGAATGAAATGAATAAAGTAGGTAGGCCATTCTTCGGTGTGCTATTTGTAGATATTGATCATTTTAAGCGAGTCAATGACCAATATGGTCATGACATCGGCGATAAGATTATTAAAATGGTGGCCAAAACAATTCAAAATAGCATCGGTAACAAGGGCATTGCTTTTCGTTGGGGTGGAGAGGAATTTTTGGCAATTGTAAATACACATTTAAAAGAAGAACTTGTCAAAGTTGCGGAGCGAGTTCGAGTACTGACTGAGCAATCGGTGTTTCGCATGGGACTTGAAGAAATTAGAGTAACTGTTTCGGTAGGGGCTACGCTGGCCGAACTAAAAGATACGGATGAAACACTGATTAAGAGAGCAGATGAATTGTTGTATTTAAGCAAAAGAACAGGTAGGAATAAGGCTTCTTACTCAAACGATCTAAATCCATGTTCATTAAAGTAATATTAGCGGCAGGAAAAAGAAGTAATTTACCGAAGTAGAGCCGTAGCTAATCGTATGATAGCTATGGCTCTAGTTTTTAATGAAAAACAAGTTGAATTTGGTTAGGAATTGAGTATATGGATGAGAATGGGGAAGCGATTTGTGAAGTGAAAAGCAAATCCAGGCTATTTTAAAAGAGGATAAAGTAGAGGCAATTATACCAGTAAGCGACTCAGTATACAAAATTGATGAGAGCCGATTCAGTTATAACAAGGATAGCGATCAGTGGTTTTGTATAATGGGAAATCATACAATCAATAAAAAACGAGGAAAGAGCAGTTGGGGCCAAGAGATTCTATTGGGACAAATAATGCCGTTCCAACAATTATCAAGAGTAAGATCCCAAAATGGCTTAAAAATCGGCCGTTTTTCAGTGGTTTCGGACGGTGGTACTGTCACATATAGTGGTGTTCCAATAAGACACTACCACCGTCCCCTTGTATAAGGTGGTCTGACGTCCCCAAATATTCATAGTGGGACAATGAACCTGCTCCCGTGTCCCATCCGAGAACCTTTTGATGCTATTTTACATAATATAAATCGAGAAAATTAGCATTGAAAGGTGGTTTTCATAATGCATGCAAATTTTTACCAATTATCGACTGGTGACTTCGGCGACAATGACTTTGGGGATGGCATCGGGTGGGATGATTTCGGAGACTGGGTTGGGCGGAACAATCCTGATAATTTAGGATACCGGCTTCCGATGAATAAATTATACTATCACTACCAAACATTACTACAGCGGCAGTTACCACCGGTGGTTCCTGGCGGGGATGCGTATAGGCCGCAACGGATATGTCTAAGGCGTTGCTGGACTGCATATCAACGTTGCTTGTATTATGCCCGCACACCATGGCAGTGGCAGCGCTGCACCTATTTGTACAATATGTGCGCTCGTCGCTGCCTGATGCTTCGATGATGCCTCTTGGCCTTGAATAATCAGAAAGGTTTTCAAACAGGTAGAGGAATTGAACAAGAAAAATCGAAAAGTCAACCCCGGTTGCCCCCAAATAATAACAGCGATATCACAGTATTGGGTGTGATATCGCTGTTTATTCTTTTTCAATTGGCATAAAAAACTTAATTACTTCTATATAAACCTGGTACAAGTTGAGTTTGTGCTGCTGTTGAAGGTTGATATTGTATAAATTAGATAAATGTACAATGATTTGCAAGGGCACACCTGAGAGGGGTATACAATTGTTAAGTGTTGTGGATAGTAAGTATGGAAATGAACTGGGTAGTTTTGAACTTGACTATTTGGGGGATCTACCTGGATTTGATATAGTTATTTTGAATGCAACGGTCAAACTGTTTGATAAGGGTCTTTTTATTTCCTCGCTGCTAAGCAGTGACAATGTTTTTATTACCAGCATTTATTTGATATGCTGATTTTTATTTTTGCATATTTACCTTGACTTACCACAACATACCAATTATGATAAAATAATCCTAACAAATAATAATTATCCAATGGATACAGCGTATGTAAAACCAGCATCAAGCAAATCTTAAATGGTAGTTATAAAAAAGAGGTGATGCTAGTGTCGACGAGGCATGTTAACCACCTAGCTAGTGAGAAGAGTCCGTATTTATTGCAGCACGCGCATAATCCGATTGATTGGTATCCGTGGGGAGAAGAATCGTTTGCGAAGGCGAGAGAAGAAGACATCCGTTACTGGTGTACTGGATGTTGGACTTTCCGTTGGTAGCACGTGAATAACGCTAAACAGAGAAGACCAGGAATCGTTGTTAAATGCGGTTTCAGGTGGTTTACACATATTGGAGGATAGGTTATTTCTAAGCATATGGTTCAGACGAGAGTTGGATAAAATCACAATCATACTAATTTAAATCTTATAGCGCGGAAGTGATGGTATTGTCTTTTGCCTATTGGTATTACGGACTTATTGCTCTTAGTGTTGTTTTATTAGGCGCATCACTCAGCCACGGAAAAAACTGGAGACTATTAGTACTTCATCTAATGGTTGCGGGTATAATTCATCCGTTCGAGGTAGTGGTCATGCTTACTGGGGGCTATTACTACATACCTGGGATTGTGCCTGACCCACAGGTCGATAGTTTAATTGGCGCTTTGGTCTCAGACCTATTGATCGTTCCGGCATCCGCTGTAGCCATAAATTCTTTTTCATTATCCTGGCGCTTCATCTTAGGAATTGCTGCCGTCTTTACGGGCATTGATTGGCTCTACGTTAAGGCCGGTGTCTATGTGCATTTTTGGTGGAAATCTATCTATACTGGTATCGGGATAATCATTTTGTATGCTATAGGCAGGAGATTTTGGCTTGGCCTTCAGGAAAAGCAGCCATCATTAGTTTTTCGTTTACTGACTATTTACTTGACATACATTCCTATCCCCATCGTAATTAACTTTGTAGTAAGCAGAGTATTTAATATATTTAAATTCGAATACCTCTTGTTTTCGGCCCTTGAGAAAAACCATCCTGTAATAAATGCCGTACATATTATTCTTACAGGACTCGTCTTTACGCTTTGCTTTGGTCTCAGATTACGTTTTCGTTACCGTCTTCTCGGTATTATCCTTTTGGTTTCTGTTAATTTGGCACTCGGGTATTATAATATCTTTGTATCCCCCATTGAGATGTCTTCGCAGTATCTGACCTTAGTTCCAATAATCGGAGCGCTTTTTGTATTTGCCCTATTTCATGTTGCTAAGCTAAACTACCTCTTTCCTTAACAACTCACAGCAAAAACAAGAGTTGAATATGCTAGAAGAAGGTGACTGCTAGATATAATTTAACAAGCACAAAACCGGCTAATTTGATTCATCAATACAAAAAAGTGCGGGATATATCACTGAATCATATTCCGAAAAATTCTATAAGAATATTAGAGCTATGATGTGATAGTTATGTTTATTGTTGATATTAAGTGGAAAACAGATGAGTAATGTATTAAACCAGCATAAATTGATATGCTGGTTTAATACGACTGCTATCTTTAAAAAAGTTGAAGAAGCAGATGCGATTATATTAGGGTCGCCAATCTATATGGGAAGGGTGACTGGTGAGATGGCAGCCTTCATGGACCGTTTACTGTTTCAGTATTCAGTATATAGTGATCCCCCACAATCGTTGTTTCCCAAAAAAATCAATTCAGGTTTTATCTACACAATGAATGCGACTGAAGAGCAGATGAAGTCATCCGGTTTTGATAAAAACATTGCTTTTAATGACAGTATGTTGCGACGTATATTCGGAAATGCGGAGTTTCTTCTCAGTTTTGATACGTATCAGTTTGGGGATTATTCAAAGGTGGTTGCTCCTCGGTTTAATCCTGAAAAGAAGGCCAAGAGGAGAGAAGAAATTTTCCCTCAGGATTGTGAGAAAGCATACGATATGGGTATGCGATTTGTCAAGAAAAGTATTGCAAATTCTGGAAGTAAAAACGTATAAAAGCACTCATTCGCGCAATTCTGCCTTGCTAATTTTATCAAGGTGGATAAGCCATGAGATTCGCTGGCATGTTGTGGAAGAGATTTTTATGGTGTACGAAATCAGCATATGGGTTGACGGGAAATCCGCAATAGTATTTTCAAAAGTCAGTTGGCTGTTAGATATACCTGGTACAGGGGACAGGTACATTGCCCCTGAAAAAGTAAGATGCTATACTAGTCTCTCGGTGAATCCGAAGTAACATGTTCTAAATCCATTAAATTAAGTTCAGAAGGTAACTGCGAGGTCCATAATTAGTTTTGAAAACTAATCATGGACCTCGCAGTTTAATTTCTATGTAAAATAAAAAATAAATTGTTTTTTTCGCTTGTTAATGTCTTCGTTCATTTATGAAGGCAAAGACAAGTGCTACAGAGTGAAGCTCTCGTAGGTCATCATTTAATCTCGTCGGTGGTCTCAATCTATTCATAAGTAATTCTAAAGTTAATATAAATCATAATAGAATTTATGATTTAGGAGGAGATTGATCATGGCGAAACGCTATCTTACCAGCAACCAGGGAGCTCCTGTTAACGATGATCAAAATTCATTAAGTGTAGGTGAAAGGGGGCCAATATTACTTGAGGATATAGTTTTCCTAGAAAAGATTTCACATTTTGACAGGGAGAGAATTCCTGAAAGAGTAGTACATGCTAAAGGAGCTGGAGCTTTTGGTTTTTTTATACCCTATCAATCAATGGCTTCATTGACCAAGGCAAATTTCCTACAAGATCCTGGAAAAAAAACACCTGTTTTTGTTAGGTTTTCGATAGCAGGCAGCTCTGTTGGTGGCGCAGACACAGTGCGGGATATCAGAGGATTTGCTGTGAAATTTTATACAGAAGAAGGTAATTACGATCTTGTTGGCAACCATATTCCTGTGTTTCCTATTAGAGATCCCATTCAGTTTCCGGATCTTTTTCATGCTTTAAAACCGGACCCGGTTACTAATGTCCGGGGAGGGCCGGTAGCAGCCAGTCGTTTCTGGGATTTCATGTCGTTAAGGCCGGAGTCTATGAATTTTCTTACCTATCTGTTTGCAGATAATGGGACTGTCAAAAGCTATAGAACAATCCAAGGGTATGGAGTTAACACATATTCGTGGGTTAATTTGTGCGGGGAAGAGGTATATGTTAAGTATCACTGGGAACCCTGTGCAGGGGTTGAATACATAGACAGCAAGACAGCAGTTCAACTTGCAGGCACAGACCCTGACATAGCGAGCAGGGATTTGTTCGATACCATTGCTGCAGGGCATACTGTTGAATTCGAAATGCGTGTACAAATAATGAACATTGAAGCTGAATGCGAGCAGCCATTTGATCCCTTGGACCCCACTAAAATTTGGCCGGAGAACTTATTTCCATTAATGTCGGTAGGCAGAATGGTGCTAAATAAAAATCCTGAGAATTTTTTTGTTGAAGTCGAGCAGTCAGCCTTTTCTCCGGCGGCTATTGTACCGGGAATAGATTTTTCGAATGATAGAATTCTACAAGGCCGTATCTTTCCCTATGGAGATACCCAAAGATACCGTATAGGTGTCAATTATTTAGAGCTTCCAACAAATATGCCTAGAAGATCGGTTGAAAATATGATGCAGGACGGAGCCATGCAAACCCTGTATAACCAAGGCGTTGTCAATTATTTACCCAATACATTAGGTGGTGGGATGCCTATGGAAGCACCTGAGAAAGGGAAACCCGCTCAGAAATTTGTTTCAGGTAGTGTAGCTCGGCAGGAAATAGCAGGCGACAATTATTATCAAGCCAGGTGTAGATATCGAACTATGTCTGTGCTGGAAAGGAAACATTTGGTTTCTAATATCGTAGAAAGTTTAAGTCAAGCTTATGAGCCTATTCAAAGGAGAATAATTGAACATTTTTTGCGGACAGATAGTGAATTTGGCAGCAGAATAGCACAGGGAATAAATTTGATCATATAAATATGGTGGCGTGGTTTTGAGAATACAGGTTGCCAATACTGTCGTTGTCAGTTAGGGATTAGATATTCTACGAGAATTTGCTGTTAGTGGTGATGCGCGATCCTGAACGGAACAATGGATTTAGAATTTGCGTCCATCGGTGATTCATACGGCTAGTAAATATATCCTATTAACCAAACTGTTTTAGGAGATTCTAAGGTTTATGGGTGATTATAGGATGATGGTAAAATAGACATTGGTCACATTGCTGACTAATGTCTATTTTAAATTCGACTATGGAAGTGAATTTAAAAGTGCATAAAGCCAGATAAATTGTGATACTACAATAGCATGTTCTGGAACTATTTAATGGCATGCACTAGAACAATAACATGGCGAGAAAGCCAGTATTTATAAGGAGTTCCGCTTTTAACATGACAGTGGTGCCATAAGGGTTGAGACCTTTTTAATTTCGAAAGAGATTTGTACTTCTGGAGGGAAAAAATGAAATAAGAAGAAATATTAGGGTAAATATCATTTGATGGAGGTTGAGATATGACTAGATTATTTAAGTGTTTATTTATTGTTGGCATTATGCTTGTATGTGCCGTATCTTCAGGCTTTGCAGCTTCCAATTGGATAACAATGGACGAAAGGCCGACAGTTGTATATCAGTAACTTTTTTGTTCGTGACAGGAGGGGTCCCGCCTTATTTAGCGGTATCACACACTACGTGACAGCGGACTTCTGTCTATCAATTGATGCCAAAAGTAAAAGAACTGAGACATTAAAGTTTTCCACAGAAGATACCCGAGCAGGTTTCCATAAGCAAGACGGAGTCTTGACGATACAGATTGACGGGAAGGATTGGGTTTTATCGTCGCCATTAAGCTCTAATGTATACGGACATACCAGTGCAAATTATATGTTTACATTTAAACTCCCCAATTCATTGATTCAAGCATTAGCGGTTATGAAAAACACAGTCATTTTGAAATGGAAGCATGATTATAACAATAGTTGGGAGGAGCGCGAGCGTATAATTCCAGATAAAACATTGCGGGCCATACAACTTATGTACATTGGGTGTAAATAAGAAAAATCAGACATACTTTCATTGGTCGTGTCTGAATTTGTTCATGTGTTTGATTTACGCATTAAATAGACATTGATCAAATTATTGACTAATGTCTATTTAATGTTTCGTGGCATGTTATGGAATAAAATTGCGAGGCCGCGAATCCAGATAAATACTGGCTTTTAAAGATATAGTAATGGCACGTTATGGAACGACTTAATGGCATGTACTAGAACAAGAAAATGCCTATGAAGCCAGTAAATTCAAGGAGTTCCATTTTTGTTCTATTTTTACATGACAGTGGTGCCATGTTCACTAAAGTAACATATTTGAACGTTTAATTAGGGGCATTCGTTAGTTCAATAAGTGCGTTAAATTGAAGGCATCAAGAATCAGAGCTGATTCTTGGTTCTTATTCTAATCTTATTATGTTCGACGTTTGGATACCCATTAAGAACTTGGCACCATTGTTATTATTCTAGTTTGTTCAGCAATTTCGAAAGAAAAGTAATATGGAAGGTTTTTGGTAGTGCATGTAGAAGAGAATATTATTAATTGAGAATATAAGTATTATAAAGGAGTTGTTTGTATGAATGTTACTGAAAGTATAAATGCTAGAAGGAGTGTAAGGTCCTTTGACGATCAGGCAATACCTGCAGATATAATTGACCAATTGGTTACATTAGGAACGAAAGCTGCTACCGGTTCAGGGCAGCAAGCATGGGGTTTTGTTATTATAACAGATAAAAACGACATGAAGCGGTTGTCTGATGAAATAAAAAAATACTTGGGTGAAAACTTTGAAAAATATCCGTATCTTCAGCAATACAAAAATTGGATAAAGGATGAAAACTATAATGTTTTTTATGATGCCCCTTGTTTATTGATAATCTATGGTAACACCAATTCACACTGGCATGTTTATGACTGTACTTTGGCAGCTGGTAATATTATGCTTGCCTCAGTCGAATATGGATTAGGTACATGCTGGATCGGTTTTGCTGAATATATATGCGATACCGCAGCATTTAAATCAAAATACAACATTCCCGAATTTTACAAATTAATATGTCCTATGGTTGTGGGTTATCCTGCAGCACCGCTAGCACCCCTGAGTCGGAAACCAGCCCCTATTTTCTATCGAGGATAATAAAATGAGTTAAATCAGGGTGATTTCATTGATGGCATACCCTGGTTTAACCAAGCGATGGTCACTTTTAGAAACAAAGCAGAAACAAAGGGACGGTTCTAGCGTTTCCTAACTTTCTATGATATGATGAGAGGAAAAGCGTTAAAGTAGGTGAGTAAAATGCCGCGAACTGCCCGGAAGAAAAGTAATAGCGGAATATATCATATAATGCTACGAGGAATAAACAGACAAATTATATTTGAAGATGATGAAGATAGAGTTAAGTTTATTGATACTTTAAAGCATTATAAGCTGAAATGTGGATTTAATATTTTTGCCTATTGCCTTATGGATAATCATGTCCACCTTATTATAAAAGTGAATAACGAGTCGTTGGAAAGCATAATGAAACGAATAGGAGTAAGCTATGTTTATTGGTATAATTGGAAATACAAACGGTCTGGTCATTTATTTCAAGATAGATACAAAAGTGAAGTAATCGAAGATGATAGTTATTTATTGTCAGTAGTACGATACATACACCAAAACCCTATCAAAGCAAATATCACGCCTATTATAGGCGAGTATCCATGGAGTAGTTATGGCGAATATATAGGGCATCCTCGCATAGTGGATACAACTTTTGTTCTTGAGATATTTTCGCAAGACATTGAAAAGGCAAAAGAAATATTTGTGGATTTTATGGATGAGCAAGGAGCAAATTTTTTTGAAATAAAGAACAAACCCAGATTAACGGATGAAGAGGCAAAACAAATTGTGAAGCAAGTGTTGGGCAATATAGAGACTAGTGACTTGCAAACTATGGAAAAAACAAAAAGAGATGGATATTTAAGACAGCTTAAAGCAAGTAAAGGAGTATCAATCAGACAAATAGCGCGACTAAGTGGACTTACATTTAACATTGTGGTTAAAGCCTAGGAAACAACAGAACCGTCCCCTCGTATCTCTTCTAGAAAAGCGACAAGCCAAAGCCATCGCGGGAGCGATTTCGTTCTTCTTTCGTCTTCAAAAGTGGATATGGTAAAACCATGATCGTATAATCAGAGTCTTTGAATCCGGCACAGATCCCCGCTTTGCTTTCAGCAATCAATTCGACTTTTTGGTTTGAGAGGAGTTGAGCGATTTGTGGCACGAGGGCCACAAATCGCTCAACTCCGACGTTTTTTTTAAAATCCCGATTTTCATGTTGTCTTCACATTCTTAGAGCAAGTGTCCGCCAGACACTTCAATGTCCTGGGCTGTGACCCAGCCGAAATCATCGGACAATAAGTTCACAATGACCTTGGCAAGGTCTTCGGGTTGGCCGATTCTGCCAAATACTGATTGCTCAGCCAGCGGCTTGATGAATTCAGGATGTTTATCGAATACTCCATCGCCAAAATTGCTGTGAGTAGGACCAGGAGAAACTGCGTTGACCCGAATTTTGCGCGGTGCAAGTTCTTTGGCGACGTAGCGAGTCCAAGATGACAAAGCTGCTTTTAACGAGCCGTAGGCGGAGTACCCTGGAAATGATTGGTTCTTGGATGTGCTCGAGGTATTTACAATGGCTCCAGCATCTTCCATGAATCGGACGAGGTGTTGTGTTAAGAAAACGGGTCCTTTGAAGTTCGTATTAAGAATCTTGTCGAAGTACTCTTCGCTCATCTCAATGAACATCATTGGCCCACCAACACCGCCATTATTGACCAAGTAATCAAAAGTCGTTCTGTTCCAAACTTCTTTGAGGTTCTTTTTTACTTCCTGAACGAAACCCTCGAATGTTGATCTTTGAGTCAGATCCAACTTCAGTGCTACAGCCCGAACTCCCTTATTCTTCTCAATTTCCTTAACAACAGCTTCTGCTCTATCTTTATAGGAATTGTATGTGAGAATGACGCTAATTCCGCGCTTGCCAAGCTCAAGCGCGGTTGCTTTTCCAATGCCATTACTTCCACCTGTTACGATTGCGATTTTCATAAGATCCTCCTTGTTTTTGTTGTTCGATCTTGATTCTATTTTAGACGTTTCTGCTGAAATAACCTAGATCCAATTGTGCCATCTTATTGCCTAAAAACACCATTCGAGCACAAAACAATCCCGTCTATCCCTTCGTATTGTGTATCGAAAAAGCCTAAAAGTACCGTATAGCAACGTTTTGTCAGAAGGCAAGAGCAATGAACTTGGGTCGAACTTCAGGCCAAGAAACAAGAGCCCCGTTATTGATTTGAAGCGACTTGAATTTGTTACTGGGAAGAATGAACGCGGAAAAGTAGATAAGCCGATTTCAAGGAAAGACGACTGCACCCAACGGACGCTTTCACTTTTGTTGGAACGCTATGCTTTGCGATGGTGTTTTCAGATTATGAATTTGAGTTACGCATTCTTTTTGAATAATGAAAGATGTCATCTCTAGCTTGGTCTGAATCATCGCTTTTTCAAGCTCTTGAACCGGAGCATCTAACCTTCTTTGGTTTGCTGAAACGTTCCAAAATGCATTCCGATAGATTTTGTTGCGCCAAGGTCTACATGAGCCTGAACTGCATCTGCCGGATTCATGTGGACGACCTTCATGAAATCCTGCGGTTCGTAAGCACCTATAGGGAAAAGAGCAATGGTGAGGAGCCCCTAGTCGATTTCTGATCTCTTGGTAATGATAGGAATAAGCAGCGTCACCACCGAAGTAAATCTTCTTTCCATTGAGGTCAATCATGTAACTGCCCCAAAGACTTTTATTGCGGTCAAAGAGCCCTCGCGCGGAGCTATGCTGAGTAGGTGCAAAAGTGACTGAGACATCAGGAGGTGCTTGCCACCAATCCATTTCATTTAAATTTTCGATTCCCTCGGAGATCAAAAGTCTTTTGTCTCGACTCGGCACCAAGAAGCGAGTGGAAATTTTCTCTTTTAAGTGTTTCAGAGTCGAAAGGTCCATGTGATCGTAGTGATTGTGACTAACCACAACAAGGTGGATTAGAGGAAGTTCATCGAATGCAATTCCGGGTTCGCGCACTCTCGCCCCATACAACTCAAAGGGCTCACACGCTCGGCCCAAAAAGGGTCTGTGAGAATGTTGACTCCGTGGGCTTGAATCAAAAAGGTAGAATGATTAACGAAAGTGATGGCGCCCTGATCTTCTTGCAAAGGGGCCTGAAGATTGAGCGCGGGATCATTTTTTAAGCTTTTAGGCCAGCCTCTCGGTCGAATTGAAAACAGTAATTTAATCGTTTTCCCAAGGCCGTTGTTTTCGTTACCAGTGGGGTTGAAAAAAATCTCGCCATTATAATGATTGAGAGCGGATACTTATCCGTGGATGCACATCCAGCAACGAGAGTCTGACAAAAGCAGATAAACAGGATGGCGAGTTTTTCATAAAATTACCCCACTGAACACAATTCTATTTTCACTTTTTTCGCCCAAATAGCCTATATCTAGTGTTGGCGTTTAATTGCCTAAAAATGCCACTAGTGCCTAAAGCCACCCGAATTATCCCATAAATTTATCTTTAAAAGAGCCTAAAAATGCCCTGGAAGAATTGTGTTGGGAAATAGGAAGTCATGTGATAGAATATGTGTATGAATAAAGTTTTAGATGAAATTATCGATCTAACGAAAAGAGCAGGCACTCGGCCAATCGAAACCGGAGTACCTGGGCTAAGCATAATCAAGGGAGACATTCCCACACATCAGCTCGCAGCGCTCTACAAGCCGATGATTGGTTTTACGATTCAAGGAACAAAGATTCTTTTAATTGGGGAACGTAGTACTGTACTGAAAGGGCCTTCATATTACGTGTTACCGGTACATGTTCCCGCAACGGCGAGTGTACATCCAGGCTGTGATGGCCGTCCTTACATGTCCCTCGGTCTTGAGTTAAATCAGAATGTTCTTCAGAGTTTGCTAAGAGATCTTCCTGAAGATCTAATGCCAACTGCTTCTGAGCATTTCGCAGCTTGTGAAATAGACATCGAACTTATGGAGGCATGGCTGCGGCTATTGCGATTAACAAAAACTCCAAGAGATATTCCAGCGCTTGCACCGGCTTATGAACGCGAAATCCTTTATCGCGCTCTGATGGGACCGCAAGGATGGTATCTGAGGCAACTTGGCTTGAGAGAAAGTAATTTCTCTAAGATTTCTCAGACTGTAAAATGGCTTCGCGATAACTATACGAAGCCATTTGACATCGGTGAGATCGCATCAAAATCTGGTATGGCTATAAATACCTTTCACCGTCAGTTTAAACGGGCAACGGGTTTAAGCCCGATTCAATTTCAAAAGCAGTTAAGGCTTTTGGAGGCCAGAAACCTCATTGCATTTGAGGGCTATGCAGTAGCCAGTGCCGCATATCAAGTTGGCTATCAGAGTCCCTCACAGTTTAATCGAGAGTACTCCCGCTTTTTCGGTGCACCTCCAGCTAGGGACACTGAGAAGCTAAGACGAATTGAAAGCGCGAGGGATTAGCCAGTCGCTTCTATCAAAGTAATCTAATCTCTACGAGATTAAGTTCTCGTCGACTAAAAACTTCTTTTTTTCGATCCTCACTCTTCAATGTGATCGCTAAGAGGCCGACACTTTTGTGTGGTCCGAGGTACCGGTTCCATGGTCAGATAGGCAATCAAACGTGGAGAACAGGCAATGGCTGAAGTAGCTAAAGCAAATGGGAAAGCTCAGTAAAATGCTGAATAAGGTAATGCCCGGAACAATGCTGTTCCGGGCATGTTTGTGTGTGTTAGTCAACTATGCATGACCCCGATATTTTAGTGTCGCCGGATAATAAGACATTCATAGTATATATATTCCTATTGACCATACTGTTTTAGGCACTTGGAGGGGTTCTGGGATGAGACATTAGGCAAAGTGTTGACTAATGTCTATTTTAAAGTCAGGTCGTGACATGTTATAGGGGCGAAAATAGGGTACGCAAAGCCATATAACGTATGGACTCAGAGCATAAAAATTGCGTTTTTTAATGGCATGTAATGGAACAATAAAGTGGCGACGAAGCCAGTAGACGGGCGGGGGACAGGTTCCTTGTCCCGTTATAAAATATAGAAAAGCTTTTAATATCTGCTTGGGACGAATGACCTGTCCCTGCGTCCCTTCCCAATATGAGAAACTCCTGCTGAATTTGTATTAATTTGGCAGGAGTTTTGTGTTGTTAACAGAATGTTACAATGTAGCAAAGTATAATGAAAAGTTTTGAAAGGGACAAGGAACCTGTCCCTTTTTAATGAATGGAGAAACTCCTGCTAAATTTGTATCAATTTGGCAGGAGTTTCTCGTATATTAACAGAATATTAAGATTGGGGAATAGGGTTGATGCTGGTGTTTAAGTAAAGGAAACAAGGCGAACCGTCCCCTTGTATCTCTGAGGTTGGTGAAGTTAAAGATTTATTAAGTGGTGATACTATAAGCAACGAGACAGTGTTCATGAATAGAGGATTCCCTCTTGGTTTTGCAGAAGTTCTTTTATTACTCAACTATGATAGTCGCCGAAGGCTTCCAAGGTTGCTTGTTAATGAAGTGGAGGATTTTGAATGAGGATTGCAATAATTTCACCAATTGCGTGGAGGACACCACCGCGACATTATGGTCCTTGGGAAAGAGTAGTCTCATTACTGGCAGAAGGTCTTGTTAAAGAGAATATTGATGTAACACTGTATGCTACTGGTGATTCACTGACGTCCGCCAAGCTTCGGAGTGTGTGCAAAGCACCGTATGAAGAAGATCGCGAGCTGGATGCTAAGGTTTGGGAGTCCTTGCACATATCTGCAATTATGGAGCAGGCCAATGAGTTTGATATTATACATAATAATTATGATTTTTTGCCGCTAACTTATAGTAGTCTGATAAAAACTCCGGTATTAACAACGATACATGGCTTTTCTTCACCTAAAATTCTACCAGTTTATAAAAAATACAATAAAAACACACACTATGTTTCAATCAGCGATGCTGACCGGAATGGGGAACTTGATTATATACGGACTGTGTATCATGGAATAGATATAGAAAAATTTACTTTAAACAAAGTGCGTGGCAATTATCTGGTTTATTTTGGCAGGATACATAAGGATAAGGGAACCTGGGAGGCAATACAAGTTGCCAAAATGACAAAAATGAAACTGGTGATAGCTGGTATTATCCAGGATAAATCCTATTATGAAAATTATGTAGAACCATTTCTTAATGACGATATTTGTTATATTGGATCAGTAGGTCCTGAGGAAAGAGATAAAATATTAGGCAATGCCTTTGCGTTGGTACATCCAATTAATTTTAATGAGCCGTTTGGTCTTAGTATAGTTGAATCAATGGCATGCGGAACACCTGTCCTTGCATTTAATAGAGGTTCTATGCCTGAGATTATCCAAGATGGCATTAATGGGTTTATTGTATCAAATGTTGAGGAAATGGCCGAAAAAATTAAAGATGTCATGGACATTTCGCGAGAGGCTTGTCGGAAGACGGTTGAAAGTAGATTTACCCAAGAGAAAATGGTAAAAGAATATATTGATGTCTATAAAGAAATATTGAAAATTTCATGATTAAAGATATCTCCTCATATTGACAAAATAATATGGGGGATTTTTTTGAAACAGAGTGAAGATCCTGTGTCATTACAGAAAGGTAAGGAAACTTCCCTGAATTCGGGGTATAATTGACGAATGTATGCTAGTTGTTTAGTGTAAATGGATGATTGTTTATTCAGGGAAAACGATTATTTGACGGAAAAAATTATTTGTAGTATAATGAATTATAAATCGTTAGGATCCTACTGACAGTTTATAAAAATATGATATTGGTGTTTCAACCGCCACAGGATATGGGAGACTGGTGTGACTATCACACTCGCCGGCAACGCGCCGAATATCCACACGTAGGGGGTTTTTTTTTATGGGCGAAAATAGATTCGAGACCAGGCTGAAGGGTGATCACAATACGTATAAAGAGCTTTTTTTGAGAAGTCGCAAGAATCCTATTTTATCAGCCAAGGATTGGCCTTATCCCGTGAATTCCGTGTTTAATCCTGCGGCGACGATGTTTCAGGGCAAGGTTTTGTTGCTTGCGCGAGTGGAAGACCGGCGGGGTTTTTCCCACTTAACTAAGGCAATCAGTAATGATGGCGTTAGCAACTGGCAGATTGATAAAGTGCCGACTCTGGAGCCTGATCCGGAGAACTACCCGGAGGAGCGGTGGGGGATCGAAGACCCCAGGATTACCTGGCTCGTGGAATTGGGTAAGTGGGCTATTACCTATACTGCCTACTCGCGCGGCGGACCGCTTGTGGCTATGGCGCTAACTGATGATTTTATACATTTTGAGCGGCATGGACCGATTATGCCGCCGGAAGATAAGGATGCTGCACTTTTCCCGCGTAGAATCAATGGAAAATGGGCTCTCATTCACCGGCCTATTACTGCCAACTATGTACCCGGTACCCACATCTGGTTGTCATCCTCCGACAACTTCAACCATTGGGGCGATCGCCAGGTGTTAATGCATGCCAGACGGGGTGGCTGGTGGGACGGCGGGAAGATTGGTCTGGCAGCACCGCCGATCGAAACCGCTGCCGGTTGGATTCTTCTGTACCACGGGGTGCGTCAGACTGCCTCAGGTTCGATTTACCGGCTCGGACTGGCATTGCTTGACTTGGATAATCCGATCAAGGTATTGCACCGGAGTGATGAATGGGTTTTCGGGCCGACCGAATGGTATGAACGGGAGGGAGATGTCGACGACGTGGTATTTCCCAGCGGATGGGTGTTAGACAATAATACCGGTTTGTTAAAAATGTACTACGGCGGAGCAGATTCTTGCATTGCTGTAGCTACTGCCAGTGTAGGAGATTTACTGGAATACATTAAAAGGTGCCCTGAACCATTGGATGCATCGCTTTATTAACGCAGGCTGCAGTTAGAAACTACCTAGAAATGCTGAGGTAGAAAATAAGGAGACAAAAAAATATGATTGAGACAAATAAGATAAGAAAAATTGCTTTCTTAAGTACTTATCCACCACGTGAGTGTGGATTAGCGACATTTACGGAAGATCTGGTAAACGAAATTGAGAAAATACCGTTTGTCCAACCAAGTGTTATTGCTGTGGTGGATAAGGATGCCTATACAAATTCTCTGGTAGTACGCAAACTTAGTCAGCATGACCGTACGAGCTATCTGCTGACAGCACTCTGGGCCAATGATAATGTAGATCTCTTGGTTATTGAGCATGAATATGGGATATTTGGCGGCGAAAGTGGCGAATACATTCTTGATTTAGCAAAAAAACTAAAGATTCCCTTTATCGTTACTACTCATACAGTGTTGTTAGAACCATCACCCAAACAGTTATCTGTTCTGCGCGACTTAGGAAGGCTGAGCACGAAGGTAGTGACAATGGCTGAAAGCTCTATTCCCATTTTGACTGAGACGTACGGAATTGAGTCAGAAAAACTGATATTTATTCCTCACGGTGTTCCGCACATGCAGGTAGAATCGCGGAAAAAATTAAAAATTAATCACGGATTACAGAACAAGAAAGTCATTAGTAGCTTTGGGCTCATTAGCCCCGCCAAAGGCCTCGAGTATGGGATTGAGGCGGTAGCGAAAGTCGTACCGGATTATCCAAATCTAATTTATCTAATTCTCGGCAAGACGCATCCATGTGTCAAAGAAAGTATGGGCGAAGAGTATAGGCAAAGCCTGATGGACTTAGCGGAACGCCTTGGGGTGCAGGATAATATCAGATTTATTGATAAATACCTAACCAAGGAAGAAGTAATTACCCATCTCCATTTATCTGATATATACCTGACACCGTACCTGTCGAAAGAACAGGCAGTCAGCGGGACGTTAGCCTATGCTATGGGGTGTGGACGGGTTATTGTATCGACTCCCTATCGTTATGCAGAAGAAATGTTGGGAAATGGTCGTGGCATGTTAGCCCAGTTTCGAGATTCTGAATCAATGGCAGTGTGTATTCGATCAGTGCTCGCGAATCCAATTCGCAAAAAAGAGATGGAGATGAAAACACTGGCAGTTGGTCAGACCATGACCTGGGCCAATGTAGCTGCCCAATACGCTGAACTCGGCATGCATATTATTGACGATGCTGCAACCCGGAAGAAAGATGATACAAGACGACTTGGCCGTCCGTCAATATCGAGACCTCATCCTCATCTTACTATCGTTAGTCACAATGGAATGAAGGTGGGATAATGGCTCAAGCAGGCAATGCCTTTAATGATGCACATATCTTTCGGATGACCGATGATACGGGCATGTTTCAACACACACGGTACAATGTTCCTGATTTGGATAAGGGGTATACAACTGACGACAATGCCCGGGCGTTAATTATGGCAGTGATGCTGTATGAAAAAAAACGTGAGGAGAAATACCTTGCATTAGTCTACCGTTACCTAGCATTCATCTTATATGCCCAGAATGATGATGGTCATTTCCGTAATTTTATGACCTATGGCCGGCAATTTACGGAAACACAAGGATCTGAAGAGTGTTTTGGACGTTGTCTATGGGGATTAGGTTATACGCTGGCTTCGCCAGCAATCCCTGATGGGATAAAGGCTGCCTGCACCAGTGCGGTCAGTCGTGCATTGCCGCTTATTTCTTCGCTAAAGTGTCTGAGGGGGCAGTCCTACGCCTTAATTGGGCTTGGCTTTATCAAGGGGACTGAGAGCGACCGGCTTATTCTCAAGCTTGCTGATTCCATCGCCGTTCGCTTTGAACAGTGTGCAGGGGAAAAGGAATGGCGGTGGTTTGAAGACAGTCTCACCTATGATAATGCCGTACTACCGTGGGCGATGTTTGTGGCTTTTCGCCAAACAGGGCAGGACAGGTTTCTCTCTATAGCCCGCAAAAGCATGATGTTTCTTGATCAGGATGCTTTTCGTGACGGTTTTTTCAGGCCGGTAGGCTGTAAAGGGTGGTGGCTGCGGGGGTCTGAACCAGCATTATATGATCAACAGCCTGTTGAGGCTTCCATGTCCACGCTGGCTCATTTAGTTGCTTATGAGGTTACTAACGATACAGCTATGCTTAAGTTAGCCAGGCAAAGCTTTGCCTGGTATTTGGGTGAGAATTCTTCCCGTGAGAGTCTGATTAATGCTGAAACCGGCGGTTGCTATGATGGCATTATGGCTGAGGGACTAAATCGTAATCAAGGTGCTGAAAGTATTGTTGGCTACTGTATTGCGAGCCTGGCGTTGGGCAAGGCTGTTTTTGTGACTGATGATTAAATCAGTAGTAAAAGGAATGTGATTATCCTATGAAGGTTATTATTCTCGCCGGGGGCGGAGGCAGCCGACTGTTTCCGCTTTCGCGCACATTGTTTCCTAAACAATTTTTAAAACTAAATGGCGAAGAATCGCTGCTTGCCCAGACGATCGCCCGGTTTTTATCTGTGGTCAATCCAGCTGATATGGTCGTGGTGACTAATCAGGAATATGTTCATCTTGTACGAACAGAACTGATTGCCGCCAAGGCTCAGGACGCTCATATCCTGCTGGAACCGGTGGCGAGAAATACTGCGCCGGCAGTCGCATTTGCGGCCAGATATTGTCTGGAACAACTGGGCTGCAGGGCTGATGAAATACTATATGTGACGCCATCTGACCATATTGTGCACCCTGTTGATAAATTTGCAGCCAATGTCCGTCAGGTGATTGAGTTGGCGAAACAGGGCAAGGTTGTTACCCTGGGAATACAACCAGATCACCCCGAAACCGGGTATGGTTATATTCAAGCAGGCCAGCCCTTTGGTGAAGGGTTTGCCGTTCAGTCCTTTTGTGAAAAGCCGGATCAAAAGACTGCAGAAGTATACCTTGCAGCCGGCAACTACTACTGGAATTCAGGTATGTTCGCCTTCACCATTCAATGCCTCATGGGCGAATTGGCGGCGTATCAGCCAGCGGTTTATGCGCTGGCCGAGAGCAGCCTGGCAGAGATGACGGCAAATTTTACTGAAATGCCGAATATCTCGCTTGACTACGCGATTGCTGAGAAATCCGCAGAGCTGGTAATGCTGCCTATTACGGCGCAGTGGAATGATATCGGATCATGGGATGCGATCTATGACGTGTTGGATAAGGATGCGGACGGCAATGCCGTAAAAGGCGATTGTATGCCGATTGAATGCTCAAATACGTTGATATTGGGACATAGCCGTCTAATTGCCGGCATCGGTCTTGAGGATATTCTGATAGTAGAGACCGACGATGTTATCGTTGTTGCTAAAAAAGGCGAGTCACAGAAAGTCAAAGACCTAGTATGTGAGCTAAAAGCGAAAGGCAGAGTTGAGGCTGATGAGCATACGACAGTTTATCGGCCCTGGGGCTTCTACACCGTGTTAGGCACTGGGCCCGGGTATAAGATGAAGAAGATTGTCGTTAATCCAGGGGAAATTCTTAGCCTCCAGATGCATTATCACCGGAGTGAGCATTGGATTGTTATTGGCGGAACGGCCAAGGTGACAATCGGTGATACTGAACAAATGGTACATGAAAATGAGAGCATTTTCGTGCCGCAAACGACAAAACACCGCCTAGAGAACCCCGGCAGATTGCCGCTTCAGATTATTGAGGTACAGAATGGCAGCTATCTGGGTGAAGATGATATTGTCCGTTTTAATGACCGTTACGGGCGGGCATGATGCAGACATTGGTCTGCCGTCCCTTTGTATCCTTTTTTAGAGGCGATTTTAAATTTTGATCCGATTATCTCAAACGATGATTTTGATGTGTCTGGAAAGAAAAATTTATCAGAGGAAGAAATACGACGCAGGATATTGCAATGTACAGAGGGAAGGGAACCCCATGAAGTAACCGCATGGCCTAAGCCGGAAAGAGATGCATTACTTAGGCGGTTAAAAGAAAAAGAATGCCTATCGATTCGCCAAATTGAGAGGACGACTGAAATATCTCGTGGCGCTGTAGCAAGGTGTTGACAAAATGGGAACGTCAGACTGTGCGACAACACTGAGCTGTCAGCCCATATAGGCAGACTAATGCAGAAATAATCAAAAATAGCGGCATGTCCTATACAGGAAGTGCCGCTATCCTTCTAATTGACGTTATGAGGTTC
>NZ_LSLK01000083.1 GCF_002257705.1 Sporomusa silvacetica DSM 10669 | reverse complement strand
TCAGAGGCCACCTTTCTTATCTCAGTCATGCGACCAAGATACCACATTCGGTATTAGCACCACTTTCGCGGTGTTGTCCCCAATTTAGAGGCAGGTTGTCTACGCGTTACTCACCCGTTCGCCACTAGGAGTTATAAATAACTCCCCGTTCGACTTGCATGTGTTAGGCACGCCGCCAGCGTTCGTCCTGAGCCAGGATCAAACTCTCCATAAAATTATTTATGAAGCCATTTGTTGGCTCTTAATGATTATTTGATATTAGATGCAGAGCATCTAACTAAGCGCCCACATCGAAATCATAGATTTCGTGTGTCTGCTTAAAGAAATTGTTTTTGGTTTTGTATGTCGCAAGCGACATACAACCGCACATCTGGCTTTTTTTGATGCATTACTTACATTGTTCAGTTTTCAGGGAACGTTTTGTCGTTCGCTGACGACTTATATATAGTAACACATAGGTTTTCACTGTGTCAATATATCTTTTATTGGTAATTTTTGTCGTTTGCCATGAATAGCTTCTGTTTCATTATGACCCACTCGCTGCAAGCGACTTTCATATAATACCTTAAAGCAACGCTAGTGTCAAGCATCGCTTTAAGGTATTATATAGCCGTCTATTGCTTAAACCAAAAAGTGTTGCACCGATTCTTTCAATTCGGTTGCCATAGCACTTGTTTCTTCAGCACCAGCGGCTATTGTCTGCATTGTTGAGGACTGTTCCTCAATGGAAGCTGTTGCCTCTTCAGTATGCGCAGCCACCGTTTCAATAACACTTGAAAGATCGTTGATTAAGTTCACGATTTGGTCTGAGTTAGCTACCTGTTCTGAGGTAATGTTACCAATTTCTCTAGCCTCGTCAGCCATAAACCTCACTGCCTGTAAGATTTTATCAAGTGCCACGCCTGCCTCATTAACAGTAATAACACCGCCTTCTACTTCTGTTACGTTTTGTGTCATAGCCAACACGGCTAGTTGTGTTTTTTCTGTAACTTTCTCAACTAATGCGGTGATTTCCTGTGCTCCCTGATTAGACTGTTCAGCCAACTGGCGCACCTCTTCCGCAACCACCGCAAATCCACGTCCGTGCTCTCCGGCCCGAGCGGCTTCAATAGCGGCATTAAGTGCCAAAAGATTAGTTTGTTTGGCAATCATCGTGATAGTATCAATGATCTGGGAAATTTGTTGAGAGTACTCATTCAATTCGCCGATTATCTGACTGGATCGTTTAGTCTGCTCTGTAATATTATCCATCTTGCTAACTGATTCAGTGACTTTAGCCCGTCCATTCTCAGCTGCTGCCAAAGTCTCTATTGAATTGTTGCAAGTATCATTAGCTTTTTTCTTAGCAATTTGAATAAGACTGGACAATTCCACCAACGCCTGAGACGCTTCTAGCATAGAACTATTACCAGTATCAGCCTCACCAGACAAGTGCTGCATGCTTTGAGAAATCGACTCTCCGGTGGCAGTGACCTCCTCAGTCGATGATGCCATTTGTTCTGATGCAATAGCCAGTTGTCCTGATGCTGAACGGATATTAGTAATCATACTAACGAAATGATTATGCATAATACCCAAGGACTGTCCCAATTCCCCAACCTCGTCGGAAGATTTAAGTTCCACAATATCCCGCAAATCTCCTGCGGCGTATTGATTAGTAATCGCAGTGAGGGCAAGTATAGGTTTCCTGATCATATTCGTTAAAATTATCGCAATTACCAATCCCAATATCATCACAATCAGACTGATCACAAGGGAAAACCGATTAACGTTGTCAGCCCTGTTTATACTATCATCAATCAAATTTTTCGCAAGATTTACGTTGTTTTCAGCAATACCATCAGCCTTTTCGGTTACTGATACAACTAACGGTGCCAACCGCTTAGTAATTCCATTTAATTTTATCTCAGCTTCTCGCTCCAGCGCCAAGTCTCCCGCCGCCTTGGCAGCATGATAAGTCTTGGCTAATGGCAGATATTCCTTGATAATAATATCTCGATACTGATTTGTTTGATCAATTAACGTCTGAACTTCCTGCCGCTTGTCCGCTCTAGCCATAGCCAGCAGTTCTTTTTCCGCTGTCAAAAGCTTATCAAAACCATTATCCATTTGTCCCAAATATACGTTTTCACCAAAGGCGGCATAACCACGTATAGCAGCTATTGTATTCTTATATTGCACTGCAATAGTATCAGCTAACGCCATCCGCGCATTAGCCTCATCGATTTTAACTAACTCTCCTTTTGCACTTTGTAAATTGACAAAAGAGTTAATAGTCATAATAATCATCAGCAGTAAGATGATACCAAAACTCACTGCGAATTTAAAACCTAATTTAGCTTTCAATATATTCACTCTCCAATTCGCTAACCATCTGCCACAACATTAAACATGAATTAATGCACAAGTATCCCCACTCCGGAAGCATCATCCTTAATTGTTTTGTTAATTGGCAAATTTTTGCATAGTTCATACATCGTATCAAAAGTATGCAATTTATCAATAGGCTGCGCCAGCATTTCAAAGAGACCATCAGTTAAGAAGAAAAAACTGTCGCCTGACTGAAAAGTCATCACGCACTCATCATAAGCTTCTTTTTCATTAATACCTAAAAATAAACCCGGACTCTTTGTCACTGCTACTCCCTTGCTGTTTAAACAAAGAAAATAGCTTATCCCGGCAGAAGAATATGTCAATATCTTACTTTTGAAGTCAAACTCAAACAACAAGGCTGCGGCAAAACCACCACTGCTAAAAAATGGCATAACTTCATTGTTAATCCATGCTAATTTGTCACTTACAGCTATATGTTTCTCAACCGCCTGGCGAAAAAGATAACGCAAAATACCGCCCTGACTGGTTGCAGCAATGCCATGCCCCATCACATCAAGAATAATTCCAAACAGAGTTTGATTTTCCTCATTATATTGAACGTCATATAAGTCACCGCTCAAGCCGTATAATGGCTGGTAAATAGTCCGCATAGAGAACTGTGCGGTTTCTAACTCCTCCGGCAGCAACAACCGCTGAATCTTTCCGGCAATTTCCAATTCCTGCCTCATTTTACCGTCAGCAGTTGCATCCCTAACCAACGCAGCAATAACAGCCTTGCCATGCATAACCAAGCAACGGGCACTAATCTCCACCTTGAATAGTGTTCCATCTTTCTTGACATGATTGGCCATAAAAATATAGCCGCGCTTTGCCCGTTCAACTACCATTTGCATTTTTTCACATGCGGTTTCCCGCGACTCATGGCTTAAATCAACAATTGCCAGATTATCAATTTCCTGTTGCTCATACCGATACATATGCAATGCCTTTTGGTTCATAAATAAAACATCATTGGATTTGGCGTCCACTAAAAGCACAGCGTCATTGATCATGTCCAATAGATCAAACCGCTGGCAATACTCACACATTTCCTGACTAACGGCACTTTGCATAATAGCACTCATTCCTACATCCCCTTGCAACTTCGGTTATTGCATATCAAATACTTTATTCAAACGGGTTAATTCAAATAATTCTTTGACAAAGCCGGTTGTACCGGTAATCACCAAGCTACCCTTACATTGCTGTGTCCGCTTATGGATGGAAACCAATACACCAAGTCCGGAGCTGTCGATGTAGTCAACCTTATGCATCTTTACCAAAAAATGCTTTTGCCCTTCTTCCATATATTTGATAAGTTTTTCCCTCAGAATCTCTGCTCCTTCAACATACAATCCGCCAGATAAATCAACAATAACTTGGTTATTGACAATGTTGGTATCAATTTGCATTCGTTAAACGCCCCTTTTCTATAGTTTTTGGTTCAGATACCATTGAAGAACTAGCAACTTTTTTAATCAAAACCATTTCGCTAGGTTCTAAAGAAAAATAATACTGATCCACGCAGTGCCTGATAATTTCAATACCCCGTCCGCGTTCCTGCAAACCTTCTTCTTGCTTTGCCTTCGCTGGTGCAAAACCTTGACCTTCGTCGCGAATAATGACTCTGACTTCCCCCGGCCAGTTCGTTATGGATAACTGTACTTTTTTAGTTTCATCGTGCTTATTACCATGAAAAATAGCATTATTCACAGCCTCATTGATAGCGACAAAGAAGGGGTCAACCCCTGCAACCCGCATTTCGGTCAGTTTTTCTCGCACAGCTTCCCGTAATTGTGAAAATTCTTCCACTGTAGAAAAGCAATACATACTTTTCACCTCGTGCATCATATTTCCATGAATTATAAAAGTGACATGAACCAACAAAATCTCTTTTGCAGCTTCATGCCACTGTTATACATAAGCAACCTCAATTATTGCTAACATTACTCAACCAACTAATACTACCATTACTTAACTATTGCTAGCATTACTCAACTATTGCCAACATTACCAATTTTAAACTATTGACATTATTAGTATAACTTTGTTAATAAAAAACCGCAACCCAATAAATATTAAAATCCGCAGTTTTTTACATAAAATTCATTTTTCATATTACTATTTGTTGACAGTAAGCGTTTTTTGCTGCTGATCAAGTTTTTGTTCCCAGTCAGTCAGATTTTTGTACATAAACTCATGCACAAGAAATTCAGGCTGTACATAATTGATGATACTTTGTGCGACAGGAGTGGTAAACGGCCTGTGTTCATCGATCTTGAGTACATGGTTCATAACTTCTTCCATGTTGTACTCTGCTTTAAACTCCCTGGCACTTTGACTGTTATGGATATATTTTCCAGATAGTGATTTGTGCAAGTGAATCCCTTTGACATAACGCGCATAACTGCCGAGATTTTCCAAGGTATTTAGAATATATTCAGCCCCTTCAGCCTCTGTTCGTAATTCCGGATTCGTGTTCATTAGATGGCCGGTATCCAGCATTATACCAATATTACGATGGATGACGTTATCAAGCAGCATGGCGGTTAATTCTTTGTCTCTAAGTGTTAACCCTGGCCACCATAAGTTCTCAAATAATAGGGTTATTTCCTGCGGAATTTCTGGTGCCAATGCGTTAGCTACCTCAATTGTGGCTTCAATTACCTCTTGACAGCTAGCACTAAACTGCCAACTGAATAACTCAGGTACCCTCGCATGGCTAACATGAAACACAAGGTACTTTACTCCTGCCTCTGTGGCAGTCCGGATATTATTGCGATAAATAGCAAGCCACGCTTCGCGGGTTGATCCTCCATAACACTCATTGATGCCTGCTTGACTACCAAACTGCCTGAGCAATGCATCCTGGTCGCCGCGCCAAAAATCCAGCCACCAAGGCCAAAAACGCAGATGGCACCCTTGCATCCATTCTGCTCTATGAAGGTGTGCATCCCAAGGTCCGCAAAGCATCATTTCGACACCATCTAAGTTATGTCGTTCCAAAAGTTCCCGCAGGCGCGCAGGGTTGTTGTCTATAAGATCATTATCACAACTATAGTTTGATATATTTACAAGCTGCAACATAGCGCTTATCCTCACCCAGCTATTTTTTAATCACCCTCGGCAGCATACTAACGCTTTTCTTAGAATTCTATCCCTTTTTGCGCTTTTATCCCTTTTTTATAGGGATGTTTAATTTCCTTCATTTCAGTTACTAAATCAGCTTTATCAATGATTTCCTGACATGCATCGCGTCCGGTAAGCACAAGATGCAGTAAAGGAGGTTTTATCGCTAGCAGTTCTACTACCGCTTCCCCAGAAACCAATCCAAATTTAATAGCATAGTTAATCTCATCAAGAATAATCATGTCCCAATTTCCCGACATAACTTCCGTTCTCGCGTCCTGGAGTGCCTTTTCGGCAGCCGCCTGGTGCTCAGCTCTGTCGTCCCCGGTGGTATTATTCACAAAACCTTCACCCAGCTGACGGATTACAAAGTCAGCCCCCATTCTCTCAGCAGCCTGTAATTCACCATATTTCCAGTTTCCTTTGATAAATTGTAAAACCAGTACCTTAAGTCCCTGACCCCATGCCCGCAGTCCCAGCCCTAATGCAGCAGTTGTTTTTCCCTTGCCATTTCCCGTGTTTACAATTACCAAGCCTTTGGTTTCTGGCATACTATCCTTCCTTTCCTTTACTATAAAATTTCTTATTACTATACTATGAATTAAGAATTTGGCCTGTCACTACCTGCTCGGCAAACTGTACTGAGCTTAGCACAGTTACCTGCGGCAACGTACGCAATTCACGATATAACTTGGTTGCTTTACCGCCAGTAAAATCGCGTTCCTCAATCGCTGTATCTTCAATAATTATAACTTTTTTGGCAACAAACGCCGCCGCCAGATTATCCAAATTTTGTTGTCCGTAATACAGATTACTTAACACTGTAACATCGGCAGTAAGCATTTTTTCTCTGTTTTCCTTTGCCTGTACCTTATCAATAATACAAAAAGGCTGGCTGACTATCGCTTGTATACCAAACGCCATAGCTACATCGGCATCACTATCGCCTTGTTGAAAAACGCCGCCGCTCAAATTATAAGACCTTTCGTGCAGCAGCCGCAGAATATTCCCGGCAGAACCGCCGCCGCCAATCACGTGGACAGACGGCTGCTGTGTAGTAGTCCCGGCCGCCTCATAGGTGTGAATATCCAGATTACCTGTTACTTTATTAATAAAAACATCAGAATGTAAACCATATGCCTTTTCCAGATTTTTAGCAGTGATGACTTCTTCCGGTCTTCCATCAGCAAGTATGGTGCCACCAGCCAATAAAATCAAGCGCGTACAAAACTTAGCAGCCAGTTTGATATCATGGGCAATAATGAGCACCATCTTGCCTTCTTGGCACATGACCTGGCAATGCCGAAAAATTTCTTCCTGGTACCCTAAATCCAAACTGGCTGTCGGTTCATCAAGAAAGATGAGCGGTGTTTCCTGCGCCAATACCTTTGCCAGAAGAATACGCTGACGCTCCCCGCCTGAAACCTGCTGCACCGACTTCTCAGCCAATGCCTCAACACCGGTGAAAGCCATATATTTCCGGGCAATTTCATAATCCTCGCTCTGCTCATTCTGCCACCATTTCAGATACGGGTAGCGTCCGGCCAACACCACTTCCAAGGCGTTAAAACCAAAGCCAACATTTACGTCCTGCTGCATATAAGCAATACTACGCGCCAGTTGTTTGTCGCCCATAGTATGTAGCGGCTGCCCAAAAACCTGAACAGTCCCGAAGGTAATGGCTCCCATGCCGCGGAGGCCTCTGAGCAGTGTACTTTTCCCTGCGCCATTCGGTCCGATAATACCAACAAATTCACCTGAATTAGCCGTGAAAGAAATATCCCGCAAAATAGCTTTATCACCAATAGTAACCCCTACATTAATAGCAGCTAAAGCAATTGGACTGGTTGCATTCATGACAGCCCGCCTCCTTTCTGCGCTTTACGTAACAAATACAAAAAGTAGGGTGCACCCAGTAATGCTGTCATAATACCAACCCGAATCTCAGACGGTGGCATTAACAGTCGTCCCAGTGTATCACAGGCCACTAGAAATACCCCTCCGGCCAAAGCACAGGCTGGCAACAAAGTGCGGTGCTCTGGCCCTAGCAAAAGGCGCATAATGTGGGGTACAACTAGGCCCACAAAGCCAATTGTGCCGCTAACACATACGGCAGTTGCGGTTGTCACAGCTGAAACAAACAACAACACTAGGCGCAAGAGGGCCACTGGAACGCCTACCGAACGTGCTTCTTGGTCTCCTAAAACTAGAATATTGAGATGTCTGGCTAATAAAAACAAAATAAGAATACCAATAATGACTGGACCAGCAGCCAGATAAACATGTTCCCAGCGGCGGTAATCCAGTCCGCCCACCGTCCAAAATAAGAATTCCCGCAGCCGGTACTCGTTTATAAAGGTCAATATCCCGGAGGTCAAAGCGCCCATTAGCATACTTATGGCAACACCAGCCAAGAGAAGCACCATCACTGGGATTTTGCCATCACGCATAGCTAACGTAACCGTCACTCCCACTGCCAACAGCGCACCCAGTAACGCAAAAAATGGTAGGTAAAAAATGCCTTTAGCTGTCATACCTAGAGCAATGGCAATAACGGCTCCTAATGCCGCACCGCTTGACACACCGATAATGCCCGGATCGGCCAGCGAGTTGCCAAAGACTCCTTGCATAACCGCTCCCGATACCGCAAGTGCCGCACCTACCAACAGTCCTACCAGCGTGCGCGGCATACGAATATGCCAGATAACAGATGTATATTCCTGACTAATATCGCTGCCTTGCATGCCAGGCAGGTGTAACTGTTGACCAATAACTGCCAGCGTGGCACTGATAGGTACGGTTACCTGCCCCCAAGCTAGCGAGCATACGAGTACTACCAGCAGCAGCACACCCAGTCCGCCAAACAACATCGCTTTATTTTTAACCCTACCAATCATATTATCTAGTCCTTCTGTTCATGATTTAGAAAGAATACTTAACACCCAGCTGGAAATTACGAGACGGCATGGGGTAGTTGCCTCGACTACTTCCGGTTCCGCCGGAAGTAAGTTCATACGCCTTGTCTCCCAAATTATAGACATTTAAGTAGACACTGGCAGCTGGCGTCATTTTATAATTGGCAGCCAGATTCCAGACCCAGTAATTGCTGTCAATAAATCGATTACGACTTAGTCCAGTTGCGCTCTGACCGTTGACATTCACATCCCACTTCGTATCAGCATAACCTACTTTCACACGATACCCGTTTGGTTGGCTGTTTTTGTCTTCAACTACATAACCGGCATTATTTTGATTGTTTTCCGTATGCACATAGGAATAACCAACTTCGCTATAATAATGTTCAGAAAGCTTGTGATGAATATCAAGTTCAAAGCCACGTTTCTTTTGTTTCGCGATATTACGTGCCCACGCATTGTAATTATTGTCATAATCCCAATCAATGGCGTCTGTAAGCTTGCTGCTAAAGCAATTGGCTGTTACGGTCGTATCATCACTTATTTTTTTGTTCACCCCAATACTAATTACATGCCCTTTTTCTGGTTTAAGATTAGGATCCCCTTTTGTCGTTGTTCCATAATAATCAATATCATAATACAAGTCATCCAGTGTAGGTGCCTTAAATACTTTATTGTATGAGAAATAAATATCGGTAGATGAATCGGCACTATAGTTCACATTCACTTTCGGCGTTGTTTGACCGCCAAAATTACTATGATGGTCATAGCGCACGCCAGGTGTCACAGTCCATTTGTCTGTTACCGTAAAAATATCTTGTAAGTAAAATGCCGTATTCGTAACCGACTTATTTTTGTAATTTACAATATCATAATTGTCATCGTGATATGTATTTTCAAGAACTTCACCCTTTTCCCAATCAAGACCGGTAATCAGTTTATGTTTGTCACCTAATTGCCAGCCTGTTTGGTAGGCAAAACCTTGTGTTCTGCTTTTATAGGTACCGTAAAAGCCTTGATCTGCATAGTTAGCATAGATGCGAGCAAAACCTGGCACGTCTTTTTGTTTATTGAAATCATAGGTTAGCGCCCAGTTATTGGATAACTTTGTCGATTGATTGAGCGATCCCAGACTTGGGTAACTTACCCCAAATGGTTGTCCGCCTTCATCATTCCAATGTTCAAAGTTAAAGGTAACCGAACGATTATCATCAATTGTTTTATCTAACCGCATGGTAAAGCCCTGTCCCTCATATTTGCTATTAGGCCACCGATAGCTGTCACCTTTACTACTGCCTGACGTTAAGGCTGGATTTAACACATTGTATTTCGTATAATCCTGTTCCTTTTTATTAGCGGTAATATACCAGCTAAAGCCATTTTCACTGCCCTGGGTACTAAAACTATAATTGCGTGTGCCCCAGGAACCGACAGAGAAGTCCAATGTGGTTTTCGCTTCTGCGCCTTTGCGGGTAATAATATTAACTACCCCGCCAACAGCGTCAGAGCCATATAATGCTGAGGCACCGCCTTTTACAATTTCAATACGTTCAATATTATTCAGGGAAATAATTGAGCTTAAATCAATACCGGCCCGACTGCCAATGACGCCCTGGGGCTGACTAATCCTGCGTCCATCAATCATAACCAGCACACGGTCATCGCCGTTTAATCGAATTGTCTGATTCGCACCAGCAAAACCTTTGGTTGTGACAATAACTCCATTAACGTCTCGGAGCACGTCCCCTAAATTGGAATAGTGCCCTTTTTCAATCTGCTCTTTGGAAACAACCGCGACATTCGCAGCCGTTTTTGCCGCTGATGTTGGCACCCGGTTAGCCGTTATCACCACTTCATCAAACGAAAACTGGTCTTGCTTATCTGCATCTTCCGCAAATGAAACACCCGGTACCTGAACTAGCAATGCGCTTGTCACCATAGCCCATAGCCATGTTTTGCTTGTACTTGAAGACTTCTTTCTTTTCACCATTATTCACTCCTATTTTATGCTTTTAGCCTAAATACCACTGGTAACGTAGTTTGACAGGCAATACTTTGATTTGTTCCCCGCACTTTGGCTGGTACAAACCGCCAGCGCTGCACCGCAGCCGCAGCGGCATCATCCAGCAGCTCTGAACCACTTGATTGATAGATACTGACCTGTCCGGCCTGACCATTTTCCAAAATTTCAATATTGAGTACTACAGTACCTTCAACGCCCGCCTGGCGTGCTTTCTCCGGATAATTCGGTTCTCGGCGCGACAATATTCCGGGAGGAATGACTTCTCTAGCTGTGCTCATATTTTCCCCTGAACCCAAATTGCCGCCAGCAACACCGGCACCCGGCTCGCCAGCACCGATAGCACCAGTTGCAGTCGCACCAGTCGGCGTACCAGTCAGCGCAATCGCGCCACTGTCAACAGCTACTACCGCCAGCGCACTAACAGCCACTACCGCCTCTTGTGCTACCGGTTCAGCTACAGGTGTGGTTTGCGGTAGCTGCGGCACGATCTCCTGGCTGGCCGGTACTACCGACGATGCAGCTGCCAGGCCTGCCTGTTCATCACTGGCTAGCTCCAGCTCAATCAGTGTCTCCGGCATGGGAGCAGGCAGTACAGCTTTACCGGCGAAGTAACCGACACCGGAAAGCACAATACTGTGTAAAAGCGCAGAGATAACCATAGCTTTGCGCCAACGCGAACCCGCCGCCCAATCCATTACTTATCCTTCCTTTCCGTCGCGATAGCCACCCGCTGAGCCCCCGCTAGTTTCAATTCATCAAGAACAGCTACCACTTTACCATATTCAGCCGCTTTATCAGAACGCAGGATAAAAACCAGGTCGCTCTGCTTACTCATTTCCAACTGCACTCGTTTTTTCAGCAATTCCAGCGGTACATCTTCCTGTTCAAATAAAATTTGCCCCTCTTTGGTAACCGCAATCGCCACACTGCGAGGTTTGTCACTTTGCGCTGAGGCAGCTTGTGGCAAATTAACAGGTATGGTCTGCTGATCAACCATATAGAGAGTACTCATAATAAAAAATACCAGCAAAAAAAAGATAATATCAATCATGGGAATAATCATCAGCTTAGGCTGGCGCTCAGTACGCAGATTACGCAATTTCATGACGTTTCTCCTGTTTGATATGCCCTAGCAGCAATAGGCAAGTCTGTTCGATCTGGGTAATCAGTTTATCTAGTCGGTGGTTGAAATAGCTATATACAATCATAGCTAAGGTAGCTACACACAAGCCAGAGGCGGTAGCAATAAGCGCTTCCCCGACCCCACCCGTAATAGCTTGGGGTTGACCGGCTTTGATATTCATGATACTGAAAGAACCAATCATGCCAATAACCGTTCCCAAAAGGCCCAAGAGCGGCGCAATGGTTACAATGGTGTCTAAATGGCTTAGATTGGTTCGCAGACCGGCAACAGCCAACGCCGCCTCTCCTTCCAGAACGCTTTCGATATTGGCACAGCCACGCTGAACATAACCAATACCCTTAGCAGCAACACTAGCCGCAATACCTTGGGTCTGCCGGCATAATTCATAGGCTGCCGCCCACTCAGCCTGTTCCAGCAATGGCCTCAGCTGTTCGGTGAACTTGCACATATTGGTATTCATCTTTTTATAGTATAAAAGCCGTTCCACCGCAATGGTCACAACCAGTAATGAACAGGCCGCAATTAAATACATAACCGGGCCGCCTTTATGGAAAATGCCAAAGGATTCTGCTATAATACTCATTTTTCTTCCTCCGTTTTATGTATAGTATTTGTGATAATGTTCAGCACTAGCGCCTGCCAGGCTTTCAGGCAAGCCGCCGTGTTTGTATCGGCAATCACAGGTGCCACAACACCATATTTAGCAGCAACTGCCACCAGCAGTTCATTGCCTGCCTGCTGCACTTCTCTACCAGATAATAGTTCCCACTGCAGTTCGTCCAGAAGATGTACATACAGAGCACTATAAGTCACTAAGCAATTATCACTGTCTAGCTGATACAGCTCATGTAAGAACTTGGGTTTGATCACAGCTTTGTCCGTATTGTCTGCATAAGCCTGCCACAGTTCCTCTTCCGCTAATCCATAGCGTTTAAATCGGCGCAGCATGCTGTGCTGCTGCTCTGACGACAACCCTGTCTGCTTAAATAAAGCTTCTTTGACTGCCGGCATTACTGTCCGGCCAATTAGTTCTCCCAGCTTGGAATGTTTGCCCGCACATTCCAAGTACAGCGGCGAGGCAGGATTAGCAATGACAATAGTTTGATCAGTACCCGAACCGGTAGCCAAACCTGTCGAGTAATTACTGCCTGCCATAAGTTCTTGCAAGGCAGCTGTCTTGGCTTCGGTACAGGTAACCATGGCCCTGCTTACAATGCCTGGTGGCAAATCAGCGTCAATAATCAGGATAATATTGATAGTGCCAGGTTTCTCCACTATACCTTTATCAATAGGCTGAAAGTAGTCTGCTGGATCGCCAACGCGTCCACCATTGACCTCAATCCCACCGGTGACAATGGCGGTTACCGTCAGAGTTTCATAGCACTCTGTATGGATAGCCACATTCTGCATGGAAGCTGCCGTCTCCATCCCGGCCGTTGTCAGCGGATCAAGTCCAATTTCCTCAGTAATGAGCTTTATATGTTCCTGGTAGGTGGGTGCACGTAGCGTGCAGGCCATCCCCGCCCCTGGATTACAGTCGTTATTAAACACAGCTGTCAAATCTTCCCGGTAACCGCCATTAACAATAGCCGTACTGATTACCTTGCGTGGCTGCTCAAATGGAATAACAATGCTTTTGTAATAACGGTAAACAGTATCGCCAGTAGCTAAGGTACAAAGTTTCATAATACTGCTCCTCGTACTCTTTATTTTTTCTAACCTAAAAATATTGTGGATAAACGGCCCGGGCTACGTCCTGCACCCCGAGCACAATGTACTGTGAGGTAGAAGTTAAGTGTCTGTCAGGCACGACAATCATTTTTTTATTGCGAATGGCTTTTACCGACTGCAATGCCGGGTCATTCTGCACATCCTCAGCAAACTTCTTCATATCGGTTTTGCCGCTATAATCCCAGACAGGCAGCAAAATTACATCTGGATTAACACTGACAATTTGTTCTTTTGACATTACGTCCTCACGGCTCAGTCCGGCCAATGCCGCCCCTTCAATTACCCCTGCCTGACGACAAATATCTTCAAAGGTACTGCCTTTGCCGCCGTTGTCACCCATCGATGAAAACCGGATGACTACCTGCTGGCTTCCTGCCGGAATCTGCCGCACTTTCTCATTAACTTGTGCCAGTTGAGTTTCCATCTCGGCTACCAAGCGTTCACCGGCCTGCGCTTCGCCAACAACATGAGCAATTGTAGTAATAGATTGTTTGACTTCATCAATGGTGGTTGCTGTTTTATAGACATAGACCGGAATGCCTACTTCCCTGAGTGTTTGGGGTAACGCCGGCGGCAGCCAGTCTGGAATAATTACAAGGTCTGGCTGAAGCGCAATAACACTTTCGGCATTGGCCTGTACTTTCTTAGGAACAATTTTGGCTTGTTCAACAATATTGGATACCCCACTATCACCAGACCAATGTGTCAGAGCCACAATGCACTCTGGGGCTACCAGCGCCATAAGAATTTCATCAGTGCTAATCGAAAGCGACACAATCTTCTGGGGCTTTTGTGGAAGTTGCAATACATAACCAGTACTATCGACCACTTCGTACCCGCCAGAACCGGCTATACTTTTGCCTTGAGGCGAACTACTATTATTTTTTTCGGTACAGCCACCGGTGAATAGTAGCAGCAGTCCTAAAACCACGAGCATGCTCCAGTGGAGGAATGGTCGTTTAGCTAAATTTACTAATGTCATAGCTTCATCTCCTATGGGTTGTCTCTTCAGCAGCTATTATGCAGCATCTTTACAGCTACTTTTTTAATGCGGAATATATATTGAGAAAACAGGTGCAAATAGCAAAACTCCCGACCGGTTACAGTCGGGAGTACTAACAGCAAGCTAATAAAAAGCTCCTGGTATATAAAACCAGGAGCGAATCAACTAGTGCGCCACAAAAACGCCTACTGTAATCCCCTCCCCAAACCTCGTGGGTAATAAACGGTGATTGTCAGACAGGCAGTTCTCCTGACTTCGGATCATTGCTTGCTTAAACCTTCCCAGGAAATTCATCCCAGTGGTATATCTTAAACTTGCTCCCCGTTACAGTGGCGGGACCGCGCCGGCTTTTCACCGGTCTTCCCTATTAAGCCCAGTTGGGCACCTACCTCGAATATTCTGTTTTCAATATTAGTATATACCTCAGTCAAAATAGTTGTCAAGTTTTACCTTACTGAGATTTATGCATCTCTGTGCCCATGGGGCGGGTGGGAAATGGCAGCTTTGAGATGGTCGACATAGATATCTTGAATGGCTGTGTTTTCACCCAAGCCTCGGAAATATACATCCACCTCAAAACCAGCCGCCAATAGCTGAGATTTGGCAGAGCCTTCTGCCTCACCAGCCATGTCGTTAGTGGCATGATCGCCAGCTACCAGTAAAAACGGCATCAGGGTAACTTTTTTTACTTGTTTCTGCTTTAGTTTATTGATAATCCGGCTCAAAGATGGAAATCCCTCCACTGTGTAGACAAAGACATTACTAAAGCCGGCATCTTCGAGTTTTAACTGAAGTACACCGTAGGCGGCATTAGCCGGATGCATCCCGCCATGCCCCATAAGTACAACGGCACTTGCAGAGTCAGCTTCTGGCAACTGAGTTGCCAGTGCCTGTATAGCAATTTCATAGTCATCAGGATGGTTGTCCTGTCCCATGCAATAAAGCAGCGGACGAGCCAACCGGATTTTTTCAAAAGCCTTTTCTTTCCCCTGGGCATACTGGCTGACAAATCCCTTTACCTTATCATATTCGGCCCCAGGCACAATATGTAACGGCTGGATATAAACCTCCTGATACCCTTCCGCCTGGAGACGTTCTAAAGCTTGTCTCTCATTATCAATCCGAACACCATCACGTTCAGCTAACCGCTTGATAATAGTACGGGAAGTAAAGGCCCTGCGCACCTCATAATCAGGAAAAGCAGCGCGGATGCGATTCTCCACACTTTCAATATTCAGCATCAATGTTTCCGGATAAGAAGTGCCAAAACTAACAACTACGATGGCTTTCTTTTTCACAGCTTGTTCTTGATTCATAAGTGATTTCCCCTCATAAGTTCTTCATAAGTTCTTCACATTTGCTATCTATACTATACTTAGATCTTAAATCAAGGAAGGTGTTAGCATTATGACAATGACACACTACATGGAATTATTGGCTGTTAATCAACCATGGAATCTTATTATGTACATGGTGATTCCGGTTGCATTAGCAGAAGCACTTGTTGCAACAGAATTTTTCACTGTATTTCTTCGAGGTTCTAATACCAGTAGTTGGAGAACCTGGAATAAGTGGATTGGAATTATTCTGGGGTTTTATTTCTTAGGCGTTTTTCTCAATTTAATAACTACAGTTATTCCCAACATTCAATGGCGCGGTACTGCAGATATATTGGCAGTCGGCTCCTATCTCAGTGGAATTATTCCTCTCTTTAGCATTGCCTTACTGGAGCTTGGCGTAATCGGCAAAGGAAAATCTGCGGATGATAAAATGAAGCTTCACTTTATCCTTTTGACCGTCTTTCTCATTGTGTCACACGTAGCCATGGTTTTTGGTATGGTTGATCCAACAATTTTGGGGTGGAATCCCTCTGCCAGTGGTGAACATATGCAACATATGGGACACCAGTAATTCAATGTTCAAAGCAGCGTTTCCATAAGGGAGCGCTGCTTTGTTGTCTTTACCCGAGCAATGGTGCGCATTTTGAAAGGAGGGCTGTTTCACGAATTCTTAGTGTTTTTTAGTTTTGGGATTATTCAGCTCAGCAATAGCATCTTTCGTATGTTGGACATAAATCTCCTGAATATTGACGTTTTCCCCCATGCCATGGAGATAGGTATTTACTTTAAATCCAGCAGCTAATAGGACGTTTTTCGCCGAATCCTTTTCATCACCTGCCATATCATTGGCAGCATGATCACCTGCTACCAGCATAAACGGCATCAGCGTAACTTTTTTCACTTTATCTGCTTTAAGTTTAGTTATTACCCCATTAAGTGAGGGGTAGCCTTCCACTGTATACACATATACATTTTTATAACCTGCATCACTCAAGCGTTGCTGCATAGCTGCATAGGACGAATTACCAGGATGTACCCCGCCGTGCCCCATTAAAACAATGGCCTCGTTTTTTTTCAGCTTCGGATATTGCAGTTCTAATGCTTTAGCGGCTGCCAGGTAATCGTCAGTCTTGCCCGCTTGGCCCATATAATAAAGAATCGGTCTGCCTAGCACAATGTTGCCAAACGCGTTGGCAGCTTCAAGGCGCTTGACAACATCTTTCACCATGTCAAACTCTTCTCCAGCCGAAATATGCAGCGGCTGTACAATAACCTCACTAAAGCCTTCGGCTTTTAACTTGGCAAGCGCTTCTACTTCAGTATCAATTTTTACGCCATCCCGCTCAGCCAGTTTTTTGATGATAATCCGCGAAGTAAACGCCCGGCGGATTTCATAATCAGGAAACTCGGCTGCCATTTTGTTTTCAATAGCTTCAATAGTTGCCTTCATAGTTTCCGGATATGTAGTACCAAAGCTTACAACCAGAATAGCCCTTTTGCTGGTATTGTCTGGTGCGGCCGCTGTCTGCGAAGGTATTAGGCTTACGCAGCCGAATACAGCCAGCAGACATAGAGTAGTAATAAGAGAATAGATATTTTTCATAGGTAAGAAACAACTCCTTTAGATGTGATTAAAGCGATCATTGACCCGCGCCAACAGCGCAAAGTTCGAAAAGAGAATTTAAGAAGTATGTCCTGAAAAATAGTAAAGCTCCTGACCGTGTAAAGTCAGGAGTGATAACAGTAAGCTAATAAAAAACTCCTGGAGTTAACCAGGAGTGAATTAAGCTAGATACACTTTGAAAGTGCCTACTGTAATCCCCTCCCCATACCTCGTGGGTAACAAACGGTGATTGTCAGATAGGCAGTTCTCCTGACTCCGGATCGTTGCTTGCTTAAACCTTCCCAGGAAATACATCCCAGTGGCATATCTTAAGCTTGCTCCCCGTTACAGTGGCGGGACCGCGCCGGCGTTTAACCGGTCTTCCCTATTAAGCCTTAAAGGCACCTATCTCATACTATTTAGTTTAGATACTATGTTATTACCATACCATATCCGTAAACGAGTGTCAATACCAGTGCACGGATTACTAATTGACAATTATGACAAAACAATTTATAGTTAAAGTAGTTGTTTTGAATCATGAAGATTCAGCATTTCGGTATGAAATCCGAGGAATATCTCCTTGGATGTTCATGCCTTTTTTAACTGCATTTCAGGAAGGTGAAAATATATATGTGCAATACTAAGTTTTGGACAGATGCCTGGCAGGAAGTCCGAGATACCTCCAATCAGGCTCCCAGTTATGGGAATAAGCAGGGCTGGCAGCAGTTCTGGAATTCGTTCGCCGAACAACATGCCTTGCGCAACCGCCAAAGCCGTTCTATCTATAATTCAGTTGTTGAGGGACTCGTGGCTGATGGTGTAATCAGTCCCTTCAGCATGGTTCTTGACATAGGCTGTGGCGCCGGTACCTATACCTTGCCCCTGGCTTCTAAGGTCAGACAAGTGACTGGCCTAGATACGGCCGGCCAGATGCTGGCGATGCTAAAATCCGAGGCCGTACATGAGGGACTTACCTGCCGGATTGAGCCGTTACAGGCAGACTGGCTGGATTTTCCGGTTGAGCCTGCCTATGATGTCGTCTTTGCGGCCAACACGACTGCCATCAATGATTATGACAGCTTAATGAAAATGAATGCTGTGTCCCGCGGTGTCTGCTGCCTTATCGGCTTTGCCGGCACCTACCATATTAAAGTTCGCGCCCTCCTGTGGGAACATCTTATGGGAGAACCACCTGAGCATATGGCCTTTGACATCCAATATCCCTTTAACATTCTCTACCATGAGCGCTTCCTGCCAAACCTCAAATTTTATAGTTACCGCGAGCGTTACCGGGAAACCTTAGCATACATGATTGAGTACTATACCAGCTATTTTGCCTTGTTTGGACTGGAAGGCCCGGAAACAACAGCGAAAATTACCGAATTTCTGACCAACCGGGCTGTCGAGGATTATTGCTCCGAACTAATTAATACAACAATTGGTGTGCTTTGGTGGCGTGCTGACCGAAAGACAACTATTTTAGAATAACCTGACTAAAAACACCCCGTTGCCCTGGTAAAGGGTTTGCAACTCCACTTTACCAGGCAGCGGGGTGTTTTCCAGTGCCAGACGGAAAATCAGATTCCATTACTTTCAAGAAAGTCACGCAGTAAATTCATACAAACACTCTTTCTGTACTCTGCCGAAATTCTACCTCTGATAGGAACAATTGCCTGAGCAAAGGCTGCAAAATAGTCTTCCTTGACAGCCTTTGCTTCATCGATTGTCTTCCCGACAAGCATAGCATCAATATCTGCTCGTCTGATAATAACATCACTGACTGCACCAAATGCTGTCATACAGGCAACAATCTTACCCTGCTCAACGTTAAGTACGGCTGCAAACGATACTCTGGAAATTGCCAAAGCATCTCTGGCCCCGACCTTCTTATAGTAGTAATTACTAAGACCTGTTCGCTTCATCAGAATCTCTACAAGCAGTTCATCTGCCTGGAGGGATGTTTTCCTATTACCAAGGTAGAACTCGGTAATAGGAATCACCCGTTCACCTTTGCTGCTAACAAGACGTAGTTTAGCGTCTGTCGCAAAAAAGATCAGCGCACTGTCAGCCTTCGGCGAGCCGTTGCAGATATTGCCGCCAACAGTACCAAGGTTGCGGATTGCCGGTGCCGCAATTTGTGCTACTGCTTCCTTTAGCATAGCTGGAGCCAATGTACTATCAATAATATCAGTAAACGTACAGGCAGCACCAATACGAATATACTCCTTGTCTTCCACTATATTTTTCATCTCAGGTACTTTAGTAAGGAACAAATAGTTTGCCTTTTCATCTGCTGCAATCATCAAATCAGTTCCTCCGCCGTAAGGGGTAACCACTTCCTTGGCCAGAATAGCCAAGGCCTCATTTAACGATGTTGCTTGATAGCCATTTACCATAACCCTTGCCCCCCATTTGCTGCAATACCAATCGCTTCAACAATCGCATTATAGCCAGTACATCTGCACAGATTACCAGAAATACCTTCGCGAATTTCTGCTTCGGTAGGGTTTGGATTTTGGGCAAGGATACATTCGGAAGCCAGAATCATGCCTGGAATACAAAAACCACATTGTACAGCACTGACAGCAGCATAAGCCTTAGCAAGAGCTGCAAAGCGATCTGTTTCACGATAACCTTCAATAGTCACTAACGTACTGCCTTCAATATGCCCCATGGCTACCAGGCAAGAGTTCACCAATCTACCATCAAGAATAACAGAACAGGCGCCGCATTCTCCTTCTTTGCAACCACATTTTACACCAGTGAGACTAAATTCATTGCGCAAAACATCAAGTAAACGCGCATTTGCTT
The DNA here is from genome assembly GCF_002257705.1 of Sporomusa silvacetica DSM 10669. GTDB lineage: Bacteria > Bacillota > Negativicutes > Sporomusales > Sporomusaceae > Sporomusa > Sporomusa silvacetica. The sequence continues at coordinate 31,687 of NZ_LSLK01000083.1, read as the reverse complement.
TGCCAAGCGATGTAACCTCTTGGCCATTAAGAGTAAATTTTATCATCGTTTATCGCCTCTCTTGTAAGACTCTCATGGTATCTTCTTGGGTGAATGGCGCCTTATGCAAATTAGTGCCAAGTGCATTTTCCATTGCTTCCACATAAGCCGGAGCGGCACCAACAAGAGGAAGTTCACCTGCCCCCTTTGCTCCATATGGGCCATGAGTATATGGATTGTTCATAATTTCAGTCACAAGATTTGGCACATCTACCGCTGTAGGAATGATGTAATCACTGAAGCTATTATTACGAATCATCCCTTTCTCATTGTAATCCATCTGCTCCATCGCGGCATAACCAATCCCCTGTAGGAAACCGCCTTGCATCTGTCCCTGGATAATATTCATATCAACAGGAACACCAACATCGAAAATTCCCCAGGCCCCCAAAACCTTTGTCGTTGCAGTAAGCGTGTCTACTTCCACTTCAATCGCATTAACAGACCAGGAATAAGTTGGGTAAGCATCTCCTTTGAATTCTTCCAGACTAAACGGAATTACAAAATCAGGCTCACTGAAATGTTCTTCGACAACTTGTTCCTTTTCCTCGATCCATTCTTTTTTAAGCTTCGCTGCTGCTTGTTGTAGCAAACCGCCAACTGTCATTAGCGACCGACTTGCTACTGTCGGGCCTGAATCTGGCACACGATCCGTATCCGGGTTGTCAATATACACCTTGTCATAAGAAATTTCAAGAGTATCTGCAACAATTTTACAGAAGGTCGTTTTGATACCTTGACCCATATCGGTATTGCTTGCCAGAACCTCTACCGTACCATCGGCGTTTTTTCGAATCTTAGCAACAGCCTTAATAATGTCCCGCTCGCCACTGCCAGTAAAACCACAGCCATGAAAAAACATCGACATACCAATCCCTTTACGATAGCGCCCTGTCTGATTCTGGTACAGCTTGCGCTTGGCACGGTAAGCAGTAAGTTCATCAATCCGCTGAATCATTTCCGGTAAAGGTACATGGAAATGAAACTTGCCGCTTGTAGATGTAGCATCCCCTTGCTGCACAATATATTTTTCTTTAAGTTCAAGCGAGTCAAGTCCCATTTCCTTAGCAATATGAGCCATAATCATTTCTACTGCAAAGAAAGTCTGCGGTGCGCCAAAACCGCGGTATGCTCCGCAAGGTACCGTATTGGTCTTAACTGCCCGTCCGGCAACACGCAGATTATCAATGCGATATACACCGTTTGCACAAATTAAGCCACGCTGCAAAACAACAGCAGAAAGTGTGGTGTAGGCACCACTATTAAATAGCACATCAATATCCATGCCAGTAATTTCACCGTTTTTAATAGCCACTTTATAGGTGCATAGTGATGGATGACGTTTGGACGTAAACTCCATGTCTTCGCGTCGGCCAAATATGACCTTAACTGGTTTGTTTGCCTTTTTTGCCGCTACTGCGATTTGACACGCAAGTATGGAGGGAAACGCTTCTTTGCCACCAAAGGCTCCACCAGTAACATCTTGGATAACCTGAATGTCCTGTTCCTCATAGCCTAATGCTTTAGCGACTGCAGCATGCACATAATAGGGACACTGCATCGAACCGCGTACCGTCATTCGTCCAGCGCGCGGATAAGCAATTAGACCCTGTGGCTCAAGATAAGCCTGCTCCTGATAACCAGTCTGAAAGGTCTCGATGATAATACGGTCAGCTGCTCCCAAAGCCTTCTCGATATCGCCTTTGGCATAACTGTAATTGAAAAAAACAGTATCTGATTGGCGCATATCGAGAACTGGAACTTGTTCTTCATATATGACGACAATATCATGCAAAATTCTCTCAACTTCTTTAACAGCCGGGCCGACAACCATCAAAATTGGCTCACCAACATATTCTACTGTATCTTCGGCATAAACAGGAGTGTCATGAACTATAATGGCAACACGATTTTCACCAGTAACGTCGTTCTTGTCGACAACAAAATAACCTGTAGGCAATACCGGAAGAATAATCTTGGTGATGCGTGCTTTTGCTTTTGCAGAGCGCAACAACCTGCCATAAAACATGTCGTCCATTACATGATCATCCACATAAAGAGCACGACCGCTAATTTTCACTTCATGATCTTTTTTCTTGGTGGATTTACTAATCATTTCCATACAATGCCTCCTGAACATCATTTAAAGTAAAAAGAACTCCCCCCTATTTTATAGTAGTTGTTACAATTATTATAAGAAAAGACTTGGCTTGTGCCAAGTCCGTCAGAACGCCGGCAGAAGCCTTAGTCGTTCAATCCAGGGAAAGTTATACTTTCCATCTGGATAAAATAGGGGGGAGTTCTTTTGCTATCGTAATTTACCAGGACTTACCTTGCACAAGCTCATTTACCTTCGCAACAGCTTCTTTAATAGATACCACCAGTGGTCGGGCTTCTAATCCGACTATATCGAAGTGTTGTTGATTAACAGGTATCAGTACTTTATGCGCATCAGCCGAAGCAATGGCCTCGGCAATTTTAGGCGTAATCTCACCCATCAAAGAATTAGGAATAATAATACCAATTGGCCCTACTACTATATCAACTTTGCGGATGGAGACAACAACAGCGTTTTCGCCTGTCGCACCACGCATAGCTCCCGCCCGCACCATATTATTGGTTGCCAATGCATTTGTTCCCAGCGCAATAATATCCGCTTTTTGCCCCAATTGTGCAGATAACTGGGTAACCAGCTGCACACCAAGGCCTCCGCCCATTCCATCAATAACCGCGATTAACATTACCTTATTACCACCTTCCGTTAAACTGGACGATTGCCGTATATATTCGGCCAGCAGCAACCAAATTCCTGCAAAACCCTAACGCCTCCCGGGAAACGGCGACACCCGGTAAGCTGTCAGGCGACAGAGGAAGCGTCTGGAAAACGAAAAAACCATGAAAATCGCTTCACACGAAACCTTCATGGCTGCATTTCACATTATAGGTTATTTACACTAAAACAAACAACCGTACTTCGCACGGTATTCGGCAGCTTCAGCTACCTTCATTACCCTGATTGTACCAAAATTCACTTTTATATGTCAAGGCATAGTATGAATTTTCTAAAATTATTAGCATATATACTATACGTACTTAGACCTTTATAGTACTGGACTTGCTAAAATCATCTTGACAAAAATCATAAAATGGTTTATAAATAAGTAGTTAATGCATTGATAGGGAAAATACACTGCGGTATGATGCTCCAGAGAGCTGTTGGTTGCTGAGAAACAGCGCGCAGAGCAGTCGTGAAACTCACCCTAGCAGTCAACTGAAGGCAAAGCCGTTTCCTGGTGGTTGAAGCGAGTAGGTGTGAACGGTTTTCTCGCCGTTATTATGAGATAGCATTCGTCATTTTGACAATGCCGCAGAGTTGATATGTTTCATATCAACAAGAGTGATACCACGGAAGTTTACGCTTTCGTCTCTTAGCAGAAATGCTTCGGGGACGAAAGCTTTTTTCATTGCTGAGCATAGCTAAATAAGCAGACCGATTAGTAAGATAAGACTTGGCTTGTGCCAAGTCCGTCAGGACGCCAGCAAAAGCCTTAGTCGTTCAATCCAGGGAAAGTTAACCTTTCCATCTGGATAAAAAAGATTTGTGAGGAGACTGCAATGAAACTTGCTTTTTCTACCCTTGGTTGTCCCGATTTCAGTTGGACAGATATCTATTCCATGGCCAAGGATTTTGGGTTTGACGGCATTGAAATCCGCGGACTGGGCAATGATGTTGTTCGTGTACATCCTTTTACCGCAACTCAGATCCCGCAAGCAGTCCAAAAGCTCTCAGAACTACATCTCGAAATTCCTTGCTTTTCTTCCGGTTGCTGCCTGAAGTACGCGGAAAAAGCGGAAGAAAACCATGAACAGCTTGTGCAGTATATTTTACTAGCCGCCAAGTTTGGCACGCCCTATGTCCGCATTCTGGCCGATCTTGATCCCCAACCAAACGGTGATGTGGATGATGGGGTTGTACTTGACGCATTAAAGCGCCTGGTTCCCATAGCCGAAGAAAATGGCGTAACCCTGCTGGTGGAAACCAATGGTGTTTATTCCGATACTGCCCGCCTATGCCTGCTGCTTAATCAAGTGGCAAGCGACGCAGTGGCCGCTCTGTGGGATATACATCATCCCTACCGCTTTGCAGGTGAGACACCAGGACAGACAGTACAAAATCTTGGTGCCTATATTAAATATGTACATATTAAGGATTCCATTATGATGGATGGCATAATCCACTACCGCGTAATGGGTGAAGGAGATTTGCCAATTGACGCCATCATGATGGCATTAAACTCCATAAAATACGATGGTTATGTATCACTTGAATGGATCAGGCACTGGGCACCAGACCTTGATGATACGGGCGTTATTTTCCCAAATTTCGCAAACTACATGAGCCGTTTCATTGAGAAAACTACGGCCAAGGGCCGTCTATTCGACAATAACGCCAAAACTGGCAAATACGTCTGGGAGAAAGATACGCTCATTGACTTGACCTTCCCTCAGGTGCTTGACCGCATGGTTAATGAGTTTCCCGATCAGTATGCTTTTCGGTATACCACAATAGATTATACCCGAACCTATTCGGAATTCCGGGACGATGTCGATACATTTGCCTGTGCGCTAATTGCATTAGGCGTCAGACCAGGTGACCATGTTGCCATCTGGGCAACTAATGTCCCTCAGTGGTTCATTACCTTTTGGGCCACGACCAAGATTGGTGCGGTGCTTGTCACTGTAAATACAGCCTACAAGATTTATGAGGCGGAATATCTACTCCGTCAGTCAGATACACATACACTTGTGATGATAGACGGTTATAAGGATTCCGATTATGTCGGTATTATCAAGGAGCTTTGCCCGGAGCTTGAAACCGCCGATGCGGAGAAACCACTGCACATAAAACGTCTGCCTTTTCTGCGCAATATAATTACGGTTAATTCAAGGCAGAAAGGTTGCCTGACATGGGAAGATGCCATAGCAATGGCTAATAACGTTCCCATTGAAGAGGTTTATCGCCGCGAACGTTCTATCAACAAACATGATGTATGCAACATGCAGTATACCTCGGGGACCACCGGTTTTCCGAAGGGTGTCATGCTCACCCACTATAACGTGGTGAATAATGGGAAAAATATCGGCGACTGCATGGATCTTTCCACAGCCGACCGCATGATGATTCACGTACCCATGTTCCATTGCTTCGGTATGGTGCTTGCCATGACAGCTTCGATGACTCATGGCGTCACCATGTCGCCGATGCCGTATTTCTCACCTAAGCTATCACTGGAATGCATCAACCGGGAGAAAATAACCTGCTTCCACGGAGTCCCCACCATGTTTATTGCGATGTTAGAGCATGAGGACTTTCCGAAAACAGATTTTTCTAATATACGAACAGGCATTATGGCCGGCAGCCCTTGTCCTGTCAAGGTAATGCAGGATGTTGTAGACAAGATGAACATGACTCAGATAACAATAGTGTTCGGGCAGACCGAATCTGCGCCCGGCTGCACCCAAAGCCGCGTAGATGATTCTGTTGAATTGCGCGTTACCACCGTAGGCCGTGCGTTACCTGGCGTTGAGTGTAAGATTGTAGATCCCAAAACCGGCAAAGATTTGCCTGACAATATGGATGGCGAGTTTGTAGCCCGCGGCTACAACATCATGAAGGGTTACTACAAAATGCCTGAAGCAACAGCAGCTGCCATTGACAAAGACGGTTGGCTTCATACCGGCGACCTGGCAAGGCGCGATGAAAATGGATACTACAACCTGACAGGACGCATCAAGGATATGATCATTCGGGGTGGTGAAAATATCTATCCTAAAGAAATCGAAGATTTTATCTATACACATCCCAAAGTCAAGGACGTTCAGGTGATTGGCGTACCCGACAAACAGTATGGCGAGGAGATTGTTGCGTGTGTGATCCTCAAAGCGGGGATGATTCTAACGGCCGATGAGCTTAAGGATTATATCCGTTCCCATATGGCCAAGCATAAAACCCCCCGCTATATCGATTTCGTTACTGAATTCCCGATGAATGCCGCCGGAAAGATCATGAAGTTTAAGATGCGCGAACAGGCAATTCAAAAGTTAGGCTTACAGGCAGACAGTCGGATTGAGACCGCATGACAATAAATAAAAATTCTGGAGGTTATCATGAACAATCGTCCTGCTGACTTTCAAAAGGCTATTGACTTTCACGGGCACTGCTGCCCCGGACTTACTATCGGCTATCTGGCCGCCAAGGCTGCCGTGGCACATCTCAAGGTAGAACGCGCCGCCGATGAAGAACTTGTTGCTATTGTCGAATCTGACGGCTGTGGCATTGATGCCATACAGGCTATTTTAGGCTGCACCATCGGTAAAGGCAACCTGATCTACAAAGATCATGGCAAGCAAGCCTATACAATTGGCAATCGTAGCACAGGTAAGGCTGTGCGGGTTGTTGTAACAGGCGATAGAATACCACTGACACCTGAGCAGGAAAGCATCAAAACTGCCGTATTCAGCGGACAAGCTACACCGGAACAGGAAGAATCCTGGCAAAAGCTTCAGTCTGAGCGCATTGCCCGTCTGCTAGCTACCCCGCCTGAGGAAATATTTAAAATCCAGGACGTCGAACTCAAACTACCCTCAGAAGCCAAAATCTTCAACTCTGTTATCTGCGAGTACTGCGGCGAAAAAGTTATGGAAGCTCGCGCCCGGTTGAGAAATGGCAAAATTGCTTGTCTGGCCTGTACCGAAGAATATAGCCGGGGATGGTAAAGACAAGAGCGAGGTGATTTTATGTACAATGCCAAATTTTGGGCCAATGCCTGGTCTGAATACCGTCAAACTGTACGCAAACAGAGTCCTGATCCCCAAGCCTGGATCGAATTTTGGAATAGTTTTGCCAGCAGTTATGCAAAAAATAATAACACCAACCGGCAAACCCATCAGGACATCATTGAACAGCTTATGGCGCAGGGAGCCGTCAAACCAGGCGATAGCTTACTTGACATTGGCTGCGGCCCTGGTACCTATGCGTTGCCCTTGGCTGCTAAAGGCGTTAAAGTGACTGGTCTGGACACAGCCAGTCAAATGCTGTCTACACTCCAACACAAGGCCGATAAAGCGGGGCTATCTGCTCATATTGATTGCTTGCATGCCGATTGGAATGACTTGGCGGCAAAACCGGTTTATGATGTTGCGTTTGCCGCCAAGAGCCCAGCCATTGATGACTATGACAGCCTCATGAAAATGATCAAAGTAGCCCGCAAAGTTTGCTGTCTCATTGGCTTTGCCGGTCAACACAGCCTTACTTTGCGCCGCCTGTTGTGGGAAAGACTTCGCGGTCAAGCTCCGCCCGGTCCCTCTTTTGACATTATTTACCCTCTCAACATCCTCTACCAAGAAGGCTATCGCCCTAACGTGACTTTTTACAGCTACAGTCAAGACCAGCAAGAGCCGCTTGATTATCTGATTGAGCACTACACCCGCTATTTTACTGTGTTTGGCATCAGCGGCCCAGATATCGAAGCCAGTATTCGCGACTTCTTAGAGTCCCGCGCCGTTGATGGCCTATGTGCTGAACAATCAGCAACAACTGTTGGAGTTATGTGGTGGAAGGTTACAGAGAAACTGCCACAAAGAACTTAGTATATACTTTTCTAAAAGTCTAGCGCCTGCTGCACTCAATTAAGCAGCAGGCGCCTTCTATACGTTAAATTGAATAGTAAACACCGTCCCCTTGCCTAATTCACTTGCTACATCAACCGTAGCACCGTGCAGATTGATGATCTCTTTGGCAATGGCTAAACCCAAGCCAGTACCGCCAGTGACTCGGGTACGGGACTTGTCTACTTTGTAAAACCGCTCCCAAATATACGGCAAATCCTCGGGGGGAATACCGGAACCAGTATCTGCTATGCTAAGTGTCAGTATATTGTTAACTGCACCCACACTTAGGGTAATTGTTCCGCCCGCTGGGGTAAATTTAAGCGCATTGTCCAGCAAAATCAGGACTAATTGGGTCAATCGATCACCATAGGCCTGCATTTCCGGTAAACCATCAGCAATCGCCGTCAGCAAGGTAACTCCCTTTTCCTGACTTGGCTTTTTAAACAAAGTTACGATATTATCCACAATTTCTGCCAGGAATACCGATTCCTTTTCCAGTGCGGCCGTGCCGGCTTCCAGGTGACTAAGATCCAATAACTCATTGATTAGCTTTTGCAGCCGTATGGATTCGTCGCGCATGACTTTATGGTATTTCTCCACTTGCTCAGGCTGGGAGATTGTCCCGTCCAAGAGCGCCTCATTATAGCCGCACATAATAGTCAGCGGTGTTCTGAGTTCATGCGACACATTGGCAACAAAATCACGTCTGAGTTTATCTGTTTTTTCGGTTTTACTCACAAACTCATTAAGTGCTTTAACCAACAGATTTAACGACCGGCTTAAATCACCGACCTCATCGTTGGTCTCGACTTTGGCCTGAACTGAATAGTCACCACCCGCCATAGCTGAGGCCACTGCCTGCATGGATCGCAGTGGCCGGATAATGCTTGTCGAAAGATAGTTGGCGATAACTATCGTAATCAGTATCCCCACCATTCCGGCTGCGGCAATATACCAGTAAATCCGGCTGAGAAAACCGTCAAATCCGGATAAAGGTGCATTAATTAGCACAGTACCCTGCGGCTGATTCTCAATTTGGTTCAGTGGCACAGCAACAAGCAGCATGTTTTCCTCATAATAGGGATGGTATACCTTTTTGGCCCAAGCTGTCCCGCTAGCTGCTTCCAACTGCTGTCTTACTTCATCAATGCCGCTTATGGCTGCAAGGCTTGGCGATTGTCCGGACTGTGGCTCTGCTGCCTTGTCTGAAGACCCGTCTGGCATAGTATCAGACATCATGCCATGTCCCATGCCAGCGCCATGCCGCCGCATCCTGCCTTGACCTTTTGTTATATCGCAATCCTGATCCATAGGACTTTTTTTCATCATCCCGGCCCGACGGCGAATGCCACCTGATGGTGCCTGTTGTTCTTCGGAGGCGGCGATTAAATTAAAAGAGTTGTCTACCACCCAGACTCTGGCACTGAGCAAACTGTCAATACTGTTAATAAAATTAGCCAACTGACCATAATTGATCTCGCCATTATAATAGCTGTTTACCACCCGCGCGGTTTCATAGGCCTTGTCAGTCAGTTCACGCTGCTTGCTGGCAAAAAAGTAATCGCGGATTAAGAGCGAAACCCCGGTAGATACAATTACCAATACCAAGGCAACAACAATAATGAAACTGCCTAGCAATTTGTGTTGCAGCGATATTCTCACTTTTTCACCTCAAATTTATAACCTATACCCCATACTGTTTTTATATCCCAAGGTGAAGTCGCACTTATCGCCAATTTTTTTCTAATCCGTTTAATATGGGTATCGACAGTACGCGTATCACCGCAATAGCTGTAACCCCAGACACTCTCTAACAACTGTTCGCGAGAAAATGCCCTTCCTGGCTGAGCGGCCAATTCCCAGAGTAGCTCTATTTCCTTATTAGCAAAGGGAATTTCTTGGTCAAAAGCCGTGACCGTATGCTTAGCCATGTCAATTGTCAGGTGTGGATAGCTTAAAGCAGGCGCTGGCTGTTGCTGCGGCGCAGCCAAACGGCGCAATACCGCCTTGACTCTGGCAACCACCTCCCGGGAGTTGAAGGGCTTTGTCACATAATCATCTGCCCCAAGCTCAAGACCCATGATGCGATCCTCATCTTCAGCCCGCGAAGTCAGCATAATAATAGGTATGTTAGAAAACTTACGGATCTGACGGCAAACCTCGAGTCCATCCAAAACAGGCATCATAATATCCAAAATGATAATATCCGGCTTGTATTCCTGATTTTTTATAAGTGCCTCGGCACCGTCAGCCGCCTCATGCACTGTGAAACCTTCTTTATTTAGGTATAAAGCCAACAACTCCCTGATGGCCTGTTCATCATCAACAAGTAATACTGTTTTGCCTGTCATAGTTTTCACCTCTTAGCAACAGCATACCACAAGCTATATACAACGCGCTAACTTTTTGCAGTCGACTAGTGCGAGGACAACAGTGGAAGTCAAAAGAGCCTACCGCAAAAGCGACAGGCTCTTTCAGCCGATATTATTGTTGAGCCGGAACGTTGTTATTACCACAACTGCCGTTCATCGGCCCCATGCCCCGTCCTTGCCCCATATGACCATGACCACGTCCCATACCCATCATGCCGAAATTACCGTCTTTCTGACGCTGTTCCATAAAGGAAATCTGCTCATCAGCCTGAGCCTGGGTTAGCCAGCCCCATTCAACCTCTTTTTGCAGCACTTGTTTTCTGTGTTCAAATCGCTCTTGTTGCCACGTAGCCATCTGGGCTTTTTGTTCGTCAGTCAGGTTGGCTTGTTGTCCGGCCGCTCCGAAGAATGGGCAAGCCTGACCGAGATTATTTCCTGGAGCCGCGAATGCGACTGCACCCGCTAGCGACAATACGAGCGTACCGATTAAAGCAAAACTAGTGAACTTTTTCATGTCAATCACTCCTTGTTATTATTTGACTTTAGTATAGCGTATTTTTTTTACCAAAGTGTGACCAAACTGTGAACAAAGAATGAACACTTTTATGATCCAGATGGAAAGGTTAACTTTCCCTGGATTGAACGACTAAGGCTTCCGCCGGCGACGCGCCCGGATGGCGCTAGTGCCGATTGCGCCACGGATGGCATAGCAATTCGGCCGTCCTAAAGGACTTGGCACAAGCCAAGTCTTATCTTATTAATTTGCTTTTTACAATCATTATTTGGTAAAGTATACTGTGTAATGGTTTATACCCTAAGCACGAGGAAGGTGATTTTATCATGACTGATAAATTTGACATTGGCATTGTCGGCAGCGGCCCAGCTGGTGTATTTGCCGCTTATGAGCTTGTTATCAATAATCCTACTATCAACATTATTCTTATAGAAGCCGGACAGGATATCTATTCCCGGCATTGCCCCATCTCCGATAAGAAAGTCCCTAGTTGCATTAACTGCAACCCCTGCGGTATTATGCGCGGTTTTGGCGGCGCGGGAGCATTCTCTGACGGCAAGTATAACTTCACCACCCAGTTTGGAGGCTGGCTCAATGAGTATCTTTCTGACCAAACTGTGCTTGATTTAATTGACTATGTTGATCAAATCAACTTGAAGTACGGCGCACCAGCAGAATATTTCAGCACCCAAAACAGCGGGCTGGGAAAAGAGGCCTTAAAGGTTGACCTGCACTTATTAGATGCTAAGGTTCGCCACTTGGGCACCGAAAATAATCTGAAAATCCTACAATCAATCTATGACTATCTTCAGAAAAATATCACTATGCTATTCGGCGTAACGGTAAATTCCATTAAAAAACAAGACAGCACCTTTATCCTGGAAACAGCCAAAGACGGAGCCATTGAATGCGATTATCTGATAGCAGCGCCTGGGCGCGCCGGTTCTGAGTGGTTTTCCCATCAATGCCATGATCTTGGTTTATCACTAACCAATAACCAGGTAGATGTCGGGGTGCGGGTGGAAATCCCGGCAGAGGTGTTCCAACACATAACCGATGAAGTATATGAAGCCAAACTGGTATACCGAACCAAACAGTATGGTGATTTAGTCCGAACCTTCTGTATGAACCCCAAAGGCTATGTTGTTGCCGAAAACACGGACGGCATTGTCACCGTAAACGGCCACAGCTACCGTGACGAAAAGCTTCATAGTAAAAACACCAATTTTGCGTTGTTGGTAAGTAATAAATTTACCGAACCGTTCACTGAACCCCACCAATATGGTAAACGCATTGCTTCTTTCTCCAACATGCTCGGCGGCGGTGTACTGGTGCAGCGTTTTGGTGATCTGTTAAAAGGCCGCCGTTCCAATGAACACCGTCTGGCCCAAAGCTTTACCAAGCCTACTCTAAAAGCCACTCCCGGTGATTTGAGCTTAGTATTGCCCAAACGCCATCTTGACAATATTATTGAGATGATTTATGCCCTCAATAAAATTGCTCCCGGCTTAACAAATGACGACACGCTGCTATACGGAGTTGAAGTCAAGTTCTACAGCTCACGCCTTAAACTAACCGAAGAATTGGAAACTGAGATCGAGAATATGTTTGCCATCGGTGATGGTGCGGGCATTACCCGTGGCTTATCACAAGCCAGCGCCAGCGGCATCCATGCTGCCCGAATTATAACTAAACGTTTGAAAAAATAGACTAAACGCAAACCGCCAGGAACAGAGTATTCGCTCTGAGCCTGGCGGTTTTATTTATCCGATGACCAAGATGCTCTTAACGCCCACTTCTACAAGTAGGCGTTAAGAGCATCTACATCCCTGGATAAGTAAGTCTAATTTACTTTAGTTCGATTAAAATACTCTGAGGTCCGCTGATATATGCCGTTTTCGCCAACCACAACAATTCTGTCATAAGCCGCGATTACGGCGTTGGGGCCAGGGGATATAATTATTTCTGTCCCGCGGCGAATAGCCATCACTGTTGCGCCTGTATGCTGCCATAATCTGAGTTGCCCGATGGTTTGCCCTACAATGTGCGCATCAGGTTTTATTGCAATTTCCACCGGATTATAGGGTGTAAGGTTTCTCAATCGGTCAGAGTAATTGATTATTTCTGTAAGCACTGCCTCAAATTTTTCGTCAAGTTGACGCTTGTCCTTCAAGAGGATTTCTATTTCCTGGCGCAATGAGTATACCGATTCTGAGCTTTTATAGTGTTCAATAAAATTATAGGCCTTTTCTACCGAGAGTATTGTTACTTCCTTCCCTTGCGATACGTCGACAACATCCTCATCTTTCAGTAGCGATATGGCTTTCCTGATGGTTTCCGGTGACACGTTATAGTGGCCAGCAAGTAGAGTCCTGCCAGAAATCTTACTTCCTGCCTCAAACTCACTGTTGATAATACGCTGCGCTATATCCAGTGCAATTGCCCGAAAAATTGGGGCATTCCCCTTCATGTAACATCCTCTATATACTTATCCTTAGTAAGCACCATAACCAACCGATCTTGGCCTGGCCCATATTCATTTTTTCTAAACTCAGTTACTTCAAATCCCAGCTTCTCTTTGTACACCTTAACAGCAGCTACATTGTCAGCCTCTACCGTAAGCTCAACTTTAATAATTTTATCATCAAACAAAATTTCGATGCTTTTGGCAAGAAGTTCAGTACCTATTCCCTTGCCGCGAGCTTCACCAGCGACCGAGACACTAATCATATAGGCCAATTCAGGGTTATCCCAGTCACGCATATATTGGACTGCCCCAACTACTACATCGTTATCCTTACTGACAAAGACTTTGCCGTGCCGTATAATCGGCACCAGATGCCACTCGTTCATTCCCCCGTAGCCAAAAGCTTCTTGTTCCAATTCTACTAAACGTTCCATCAATTTTGGTTCTGCCTCAATGATTAATTCGACCATATTTTATCCTTTCTAAACACTTTTTTTACATATCTGGATTGACTCACTGAAAGTAACCCTGAATAAGTAACATGAAATGCCAGTTCATCACCAACATGTATCTTGCTTGTTGTATCAGTAATATCAAGAATCGTATGATCGCTGCTGGCTCCTAATATTGTTATCCCCTTATCAACAGGAATAAGGCCTTCAATATACGCATCCTGTTTGCCTAAAGCAACAATAGCCTTATTTCGGATACCCACATCTGTGAATTCCGGAATATTTCCAAAAGCATCGCGGCCAATATTACCAATGGGAACCGATGGTTTAAGCTTAACTTCAATTACCTCAGCTTTTAATACAAAGGCATCATTTTTGAGCCAATCTATTATCCGGTGATTTGTCGTGTCAGTTCCGAGCAATATTCCTTCCCCAATGCGTAGTTGATTAATACCTGGAGGAATTTCCCCTCTTTCCACAAGTAATAGTGATGATGTACCGCCACCTGAAAGAACCTCCATAGGAACACCTAGTCTGGCCTCAATCATTTTACCAAGATTTACCAAAACGTTGAGGTTACTGTACTCTGGCAAAATACCACCAAAACACCCCATATTAGTTCCCAGCCCCACTAGCCTTATCCCTTCCACTCTTACTACCTTGCGAACAGTATCCAGCACATTCTCGATCATAATGCCTTCACGCAAGTCACCCACATCAACCATCAAAATAATTTGGTGATCTACTCCCATTTTTTTAGCAGCCTGCCCCAAGGCCTGAATAACAGCTACTTCAGAGTTGACACTTACGTTACAGTATTTTACTACATTGTCCACATTGCTTAACCGGGGAATGCGTAATAAAGTTATGGATTCCAAACACCCTTCATTTCTTAATTCAAAAATATTTTCCATTCTGGCATCAGCTAACCCATCAACGCCACCTTCGCGGAGCGCAATAACAATTTGCGGAATTGCGGAAAATCCTTTGGTAACTCCAAGTACTGCAATCCCACGGTTATGGCAAAGCTCTACGACTTTAGCCGCGTTGTACTTGATTTTGTCCAAGTCAACCTCTAGTCTCAAACTAAGGCTCATTCCTCTCTCCCTCCTATTACCAAGCGTTCACGCCAATATCGAAGATGTAAAATTCAGAAGAATCCTACTACGCTAGAATTTTTTCAACTTTATTACAGACAACTTAATTGTAATATAAAGTTGTTAGTCTTGCAAGTATTCTAAAACTCATAGTTACATCCATTATTATAAATAGCAGCATAGGTGATAAGATTATGCCTATAGGAAACCATCTAAAAGATATAGGATTACCCTGTCTGAGCTACCCAACTCAGCGACAATTAGATAAGGTACCGCAGGTACACATAGACGCTAGCAATCAGTATCGACAATAGCATAAGTGGAAAGCCAACTTTCATAAATCTTACAAAAGATATGGGGTACCCCTCTTGCGCTGCCAGGCCGGCTACAATGACATTGGCACTAGCACCAATAATTGTACCGTTGCCGCCAAGACATGCACCCAATGCCAAACTCCACCAGAGTGGTTCCAAATTAGTCATTCCTAGAGCGCCCATATCTTTAATTAACGGAATCATCGTAGCAACAAACGGAATGTTGTCGACAAAAGCCGAAGCAAGAGCACTAAGCCAAAGAATAATCATGGCCGTAGTTGTGGGATTGCCTGCTGTGAGTTCCATAGCCTTTTGAGCCAATAAGGAAATTATCCCTGTCTCGACAAGTCCGCCAACCAAGATAAACAGCCCGACGAAAAAGAACAGCGCCACCCATTCTACCTTGTGAAAAATAGATTCCAGGTCATGATCAGAGTTCTTTTTTGCTAACAGCATCAACAACGCAGCACCGAAGATAGCCACTGTCGCCGACTCCAGATGCAGTTGTTGATGGAAAAAGAAGAGTGTTACTGTCAAGGCCAGCACAGCTAGGCAAATTTTTAACAGCTTGGGATTTTTAATCTGGTGACCTGGGTTAAGGCTCTTAATTTTCGCGCTCAACTCTGCTGTCGTTTTGAGCTGCTTGCGGTAAATTAGTACCAGTATAATGATATTGACAACAAGGATAATCATTGCAATACCGGCCAGATTGTTGAAAAATGCGAGAAAATCCAATTCTTTTACAGCACTGCCAATCATGATATTAGGCGGATCTCCAATTAACGTCGCTGTCCCGCCAATATTAGAAGCGATGATTTGCGATATCAAATAAGGAGCTGGCTTAACATTAAGCTGCTTTGTAATACTCAGCGTTACCGGAACAATTAACAGCACGGTTGTCACATTATCTAGCAGGGCTGAACATAACGCCGTAATAACACTTAAGGCGATCATTAACTTCAGGGGATTACCATCAACGGCCTTGGCAGCCCAAATAGCCAAAAAGCGGAACAGACCTGTTTCGCTGGTAATAGCGACAATTACCATCATTCCTACCAACAGCCCCAAGGTATTAAAGTCGATATGATGAATGGCCTGTTCCTGACTCAGAACCCCGAGCATGATAACAAGTACCGCCCCTGCTAAAGCAACAACAGTACGATGAATTTTTTCAGAAATAATTACCGCATAGGCCACAAGAAAAACACCTACAGCAATCGCTGCCTGATTACTTTCCATTTTTTACTCCCTCCAACTTAATAGTTTGGTCTTGCTTATCCGGATTACAATCGAAAAATCCCCCCCTAGATAGACATTCAGGGAGGAGCCTTCAAGCGCTCTTCCCTGATAGTAATTCCCTGAAAAAAACAGAAGGAGCCCTTGGTGACAGGCTCCTCCTTAAAATAAAACATATTTTTTTGTGATTTTATCATAGCCAAAACCAGACTGATTGTCAAGATTACTTTATGCGGACTAAATTCTTCCCTAAAAGGATAAAATGGTAAACACAGAATACAAAGTTGACTAGACCACTAACATATCGTATTATTTTCACAATGGTATAATTTTGGTGGTAGAGTACCCTGAGCACACTCTACCCTTTTGCGATTATCTTAGGAGGCGTATTTATTGTGCATGATCTTGCTTATTGGGTTTCAATTATTGTCTTTCTATTTACCTATGCATTAATTATCCAGGAAAAAATCCCTCGCATGGTTGTTGCCATGGGTGGCGGCATAGTGATGCTACTGCTTGGCATCTTAACCCAGGAAACAGCACTTAAGGATAATATTGATTTTAACACAATTGGGCTGTTAGTCGGTATGATGATTTTAGTCGCTGTCACGCGCCGTACGGGCGTGTTTGAGGCTGTTGCCATCTGGTCTGCGGGTATAACCCGGGGTGAGCCGCTACGACTCTTGGCGCTACTCTCGTTCATTACCGCAACTGCTTCGGCTTTTCTTGACAATGTTACCACCGTCTTATTAATTGTCCCGGTAACACTGACTCTTACTGACAAGCTGCAGGTTAATCCTACCCCGTTTCTCATTGCGGAAATTATCGCCTCAAACATCGGTGGTACAGCGACCTTAATCGGCGACCCCCCGAACATTATGATCGGCAGTGCGGCAAACCTTGACTTTAACTCCTTTTTACTCAATTTGACTCCGGTTATTTTTCTAATTTTATTAGCTACAATCGCCTTGCTGCTCCTTATCTACCGTAAAGATTTGCATGTTAAAGACCAAAACCGGCAAGCTATTTTGCAGCTTAATTTTAAGGATGAAATAAAAGATCAGGAATTACTTAAAAAATCGCTGGCAGTACTTGGTATCACAATTATCGGTTTTGTTCTTCATGGTGCGTTGCACTTGGAATCAGCAACAATCGCCATTGCAGGCGCTATCCTGCTTATGCTGATCAGCCATCAGAAGCCTGAAGATGTTTTGAACGATGTTGAATGGCCTACTATCTTCTTCTTTATTGGACTATTTGTTCTGGTAGGTGGCTTAAAGTCAACCGGGGTAATCAGCGAACTGGCCCATTGGAGCCTTTCGGTAACCCACGGTGATTTACAACAGACCTCCCTGCTCGTCTTATGGGTGTCTGCCATCTCCTCGGCATTTATTGATAACATTCCATTCGTCGCCACCATGATCCCCATGATTCAAGAAATGGGGCAGCTATCAGGTATGAATTTGGAACCAATGTGGTGGTCATTGTCCCTTGGCGCTTGCCTTGGCGGTAACGGAACACTTATCGGCGCCTCGGCCAATGTTATTGTAGCTGGAATTGCCGATAAGAATCGCATTCCCCTTACCTTTAATTACTATCTGAAGATTGCTTTTCCGCTGATGATAGTATCCATTATTATCTCTCATATCTACCTCTATTGGCGCTATTTTTAACTAAGCTAATCTAAGGCCGACAGGTGCGGAGAACATACTCTTCACTTGTCGGCCTTTATAATTTCTCGGGGCCAATATAGCATTGAACTTGACTATTGATGGTTTTTGTGGTAATATATGTAAAATAGTAAGATTTGTTATTGAGTACGGAGGAGACTGTCACAGGCAGGCTCCTTTTATTACCCTAATAAAACGTATCATTTTATAGAAACAGGCTAAAAATAACATTGTTTTGTACTTTCGCCAAGACTCTACCAGATACCTATGGGAGGAATTGTTATGACTGCATCTATGGAAAAATGGCCATTTCAAGGTAACCAGCAAATCATAATTAAGGATATCGCAGACATAACAGAGCTACCAAATTATCGCGAGCAAATCGCCGCCGTTACCGACGGTTGGGTCGACGGCCCAGTCGCAGCAGTTCTCCGCGGTGGCAGTAATGCCCGGTCAGTACTTGATGTTATGGCGCAAGCAGGTATCAAAGAGGCTCATATATATCACTTAGAAGAAAAAATCCCTCAATTGGAGGAAGTCTTCCTGTCATCAGTAGTAGCGCCTGCCCACACACTGTTTGATAATGTGAATATTACTTGGCGGCGTGAGGCTACTATTTTTGATTTGATCAAAAGTATCGGCTCCCACTATAACATGTTATTCTTTGGTGCACCGTTGGCACAATCAGAAATTGATCCCCTTTATAAGCAATTGAGACAAGTATATGAAGGCAGTATAACACTAGTACGCGGGCCGGTACAGGATATCGATTTCGATCAAGGTGATGCCATTTACCGGTGGGTGCGGGAGAGAACCTTTGAAGCAGCTGACTTTTCTCTGCCCTCGGTTCTTCGGGCATGCAAAAAGAACTTAGGTGTCAAGATTGCTATTATTCTGCCCAGTCTAAACGAAGAAAAAACGGTTGGCAATGTGATAAAAACTGCCCTTGAGGTAAAAGATGAGGGAGTCATTGACGATATTATTCTCATAGACTCTAATTCTACAGACAACACGATAGCTATTGCTAAGTCTCATGGAATTCCCGTTTATCAGCATACCGAAATAGTCCCAGAACAGGGCAGTTACCGGGGTAAAGGCGAGGCTATGTTCAAAAGTGCCTATGTTACCGACGCTGATATTCTGGCATGGGTGGACACTGATATTGAAACAATCACACCCCGCTTTTTCTACGGTTTATTAGGGCCTATGCTTACCCATCCTGAGATAAAGTTTTCCAAAGGCTACTTTTCCCGCCCAGTGCGTGTCGAAGCAACCGGACTAGAACTGGGCGGCGGCCGTGTTACGGAAATATTGGCCCGACCCTGGATTAACACCTTCAGTCCTGAGCTTTCCGGCTATATTCAACCGCTAGCCGGAACGGTGGCGATATACCGCGATTGCCTGCTCAGAATGCGCATACCGGCAAATTACGGCGTAGAAATGGCTATGCTTGTTCAAGCTGTCGAGCAAGCCAGTCTCTGGTCTACTTGCCAAGTAAATCTTGGTGAGGTCATTCATAAGTCAAAGGGAGTCATTGGACTTAGTGAAATGGCTTTTCAGATCATTCAGGTCATGGCTGAATTAAAGGGGTTTCATGGTGAACAGGCTCTGCCTAACATTTTGAGACGCGTTTATTCGGCGCATGGCGATTTTAAAATTGACGCCAAACGGTTTAGTACCGTTTGGCGCAACTATGGGACGTAAAACGCGCTATTTTTAGACAAAACTAAAACCATCAGGTATGGAATTTTGTATTTCTGGGACAACAATAGTGTTAACTCAAGCTTGACTACTAGATAATTTCACAGTAATATAGGAGGAGACTGTCACTGACAGGCTCCTTTTCTTACTATTTGAGTTTTTTAATTATTTTCTTTTTTATTGAATCAGATTTTTTTGCATTAATGCATAGCCAGGAGCTACACATATCATATTCAGGAGGAATAATCGCGCTATGAAACTAGCTGCTCGTTTAGGCAATCTTGGTACAGAAAATGCTTTTGATGTACTTAATGAAGTAAACCGTCTCAAAGCTACTGGCCGCGATATTATTAGCTTTGCCATTGGTGAACCTGATTTCGACACTGCTGATAACATTAAACAAGCCGGTATTACTGCTATCCAGAACAATTTTACCCACTATAGTCCCTCGGCTGGTATTTTGCCGCTTAAAGAAGCCGTTGCCAGCCACGTTTCCACTACCCGCCAGCTACAGGTAAAACCTGAACAAATAGTTATCACCCCTGGTGGTAAGCCAATCATCTATTATGTTCTGCACGCCTTAGTTGACCCCGGCGACGAGGTCATTTATCCTAATCCCGGTTTTCCCATTTACGAGTCGGTCATCCGTTTCACCGGTGGCATACCGGTAGCCGCCCCGATATTAGAAGAAAAGAATTTCAGCTTGGATACTAATGAACTGGAAAAACTTATCACCCCCAAAACCAAACTCATTATTTTAAATAGTCCCCATAACCCCACTGGCGGTATGTTGACTGCCCAGGATATTGAAAATATCGCCACACTTGCCCAGAAACACGATTTGTGGGTATTATCTGATGAAATTTACAGCCAAATTGCCTATGAGGGAACTTTTGTGAGCATCGCCTCACAGCCAGGTATGCAGGAACGAACCATCATTCTTGATGGGTTTTCTAAAACGTATGCTATGACTGGCTGGCGGCTAGGCTATGGAGTTATGGCGGAAGAGCTAGCTGCACATGTTGCCCGCCTAATTACTAACTGTGAATCCTGCACAAACACCTTTGTACAATATGGCGGTTTGGCGGCGTTAACTGGCCCGCAGGATTTTGTCAGCAACATGGTTAGTGAGTTTAAAGCCAGACGTGATTTAATTGCCGCTGGACTAAACAGCATTCCCGGCTTTTCCTGCCAAACACCTACTGGTGCCTTCTATGTTTTCCCTAATGTCACCGAGGCCTGTGAGCGTTTAGGACTGCCTGACAGCAAATCCCTGCAGCAGCACCTTCTCTATAACGCCGATGTAGCCGTACTGCCCCGCTCAGCTTTTGGGGGGCGAAATATCGGGGAAACTCAGGAATATCTCCGTTTCTCCTATGCAACCTCCCGCGAAACTATTGCAGCAGGCCTTGCCCGTATTGAAAAGGCAATGCGCCTGTCATAGGCCGAAACTAAAACAGGTTTCCACCGGCAAAATGCCACTGGGAGCCTGTTTTTAGTTGCTTTACAGTTGAAGCAATTGCAAGGTTTTTTCATCTGTAATACCAGTTTCCGGCAACCTGTTGTCCCGTTGAAAAGCCCGCAGCGCTGCCTCGGTATCTTTGCCAAAGGTTCCCTTGGCCCGTTCCTGGTAATAGCCCAGCTGCACGAGTTTGAGCTGCAATACAACAACATCAGGCCCCTGACTTCCCCGGCGCAGTACCTGCTTCAGATCGGGTTTCGGGCCAAGAATATCGACAGGTGTCCCTACAGGCACCCATTCATACAGTTCTTCCGAATCCTGGTTACGCATGCGAATACATCCATGGCTGGCAAAGTTACCGATTGACCAAGGTGCGCTTGTTCCATGTATACCATAGCTTCCCCATGGTATATCAAGCCCCATCCAACGAGTGCCCATCACCTCTTTCGGGCTCCAGCCTTTATACACAATATTCCATTCCCCAATAGGCGTTGGTGTCGCCCGTTTGCCGACAGCAACCCGGTAACGCTTAAATAGCCTCCCATTATCATACAGCTCCAGCACCCGGTCAGAAATTCTGATGATTAAATGCATTTCGCCTTGTGGTACTTTCGACGGCTGACTGACCGAATAGTTGAGAGCAGCGGCATCCAGATATTCAAATAACCAGATACCGCCAAATAAAACAAATAGCGCAGCAATAATAATACTAAACCGAGTTTGGGTCCGCTTGGCATTTAAGTTAAAAAAATGCATGTTCATATTTTACTCCTACTCAGTATTTGCTACTAACATCCTATTAACTTGCTCGTTTATCCATGCATACAATAAAGCTTTATTCCGACGTTTTTTAAAAAGTGTAAATAATAGAAAAATTGAAATAGTTTGAAAAAGTGCGTCTTGAGAGGACAACCTCTAACTAGTAAGTCTAACCGCCCAATATAACGGTTTTTGCTATTTTAAAAAATATCCTCCATTGGTTATAATTGGCTTGGAATCTACTTTTACGAGGAGGGGACCTATGAACCGGAAAAATTATTTATTTCTGGCGGTCATCTGTTTACTGATATTTAGTTTACAGGCTGTATGTTTGGCCGCAGAAACAGCTGACACACTTCCCAATGTCAAGATTCTTGCCACAGGCGGTACTATCGCTGGCTCTGGTGCAACAAACACAACCACTGTAGGTTACACAGCAGCAGTAACACCAGTTGATGCGTTAATCAACAATGTGCCGGAATTAAAAAAAGTCGCCAATGTCAGCGGCGAGCAAATTTCCCAGATAGCCAGTGAAAATATGACTAACGAAGTATGGCTTAAACTCGGCAAACGCGTCAATCAATTACTGGCGCAAGATGACGTTGATGGCATCGTTATTACTCATGGTACAGATACGTTGGAAGAAACAGCCTATTTTCTAAATTTGGTAGTAAAAAGTAACAAGCCTGTCGTTGTAGTTGGCTCCATGCGTCCACCCACAGCCATGAGCGCTGATGGTATGCTCAATCTTTACCGGGCCACTATCTTAGCGGGTAGCAAAGATGCCATAGGCAAAGGCGTTCTGGTTATGCTCAATGACACCATTCACTCCGGCCGTGACGTTACCAAAACAATCACTGACCGGGTAGACACCTTTAGAGCGCCGGAAATTGGTCCACTTGGCTTCTTTACTGGCGACCAGCCAGTCTTTTACCGGGCTCCTTTACGTAAACACACCACAGCTACTGAGTTTGACATTAGCCACTTAAATGATTTACCCCGTGTTGATATTGCTTACCACTATGCCAACAATACCGGCGTTGTGATTGAAGCGCTTACCCGCGCAGGAGCCAAAGGCATTGTCCACGCCGGCACAGGTAACGGCAGCATTGGCAAAGCCGAATACCCTGCCATTGAAGCTGCTCAGAAACAAGGAGTTGTCATTGTAAGAAGCGCCCGCGTTGGCAACGGCATTATTGCCCGTAACGGCGAAGCTAATGATGATAAATATAACTTTGTCGCTAGCGATAATCTGAACCCGCAGAAAGCACGTATTCTGCTGATGCTGGCACTAACCAAAACCAATAATCCCCAGGAAATTCAAAAGATGTTTTGGGAATACTAAAAAAATGCACTGCAGGAGTAAACTGCAGTGCATTTTACTATTTATTTACGGGCGGCGTCAATAGCACCAAGTACTTCTTTAAAGTCTGAAACGGCAGTTTTACTATTACATACCCGAATAACCAAGAGCCTTTGATATCTCCCTGGTGCTTTCCAATAATACCCTGGCAACTTCTTTCTCAATATGTTCTTTGGAAAAGCGGGAAGCTAAACCCGAAATACTGATAGCCGCAGCTACCTGATTGGCATTATCATAAATAGGGGCCGCAATGCACCGACCATCAAGTTCACTTTCACAGTCATCCAATGCATATCCCAGCCTGCGAACCTTTGCTATTTCGGCTAGATAATCCTCAGCAGTACATAAGGTATATTCTGTCCGTCGTTCCATTTCGTCGACAGCAAGAAGCTCCCTGATTTGGGCCTCATCATGTTCCACAAGCAGCGCCTTACCTAATGCAGTACAATGAACAGCATTCGTCGTACCTAACTTAGCCACCAGCCTCAAGGCATGGGGACTTTCTACAGTATCTACATACAAAACCCGGTTCTTAACCAAAATGCCAAGGTGGACAGTCTCTTTGGTCACTTCGTTCATGTGCACCAAATACTTTCGGGCTAGATTCTTAATATCAAAATTCTGTTCTGCCCGTTGGCTCATCATCAGCAGTTGAATGCCCAGCCGATAACTGCCATTACTATCGCATTTTACGTAATCCCGTTTTTCCAGATTGCTGAGCAACCGATAGACGGTGGATTTGGGCAATCCCGTTTCATCAGTAATATATTTAAGACTTACCGGCAAAACACTGTTGGCAACGACCTCTAATATATCAAATGTCCGCTGCAAGGACTGTACTTCTAATCCCACCCATATCCACTCCTACTCTCCACTTGCAAATATCCTTTTCATTTATAAACTACTGCAGGCTGGGGTCAGTATAACTGCCATACCTATCTAGCTAACCAGCCACCATCGACAGCTACCGTATAACCATTTACATAATCTGAAGCTGATGCTGCCAGGAAAACTACCGGGCCAGCCAAGTCAACCGGTGTTCCCCACCGTCCAGCCGGTATCCGGTCCAAAATATCAGCACTGCGCTGCTGATCGGCACGTAGTGGCGCCGTATTGGCTGTAGCCATATACCCAGGCGCAATAGCATTAACATTAATATTGTGTTTCGCCCATTCGTTGGCCATTAAACGGGTTATCCCCATAATGCCGCTCTTGCTAGCCGTATAGGAAGGTACCCGAATACCGCCCTGGTAAGACAGCATCGAGGCAATATTAATAATTTTGCCACCTGTCTCTTGCTTAATAAATTGTTTGGCCGCCGCCTGACAGAAGAAAAAGACAGTTTTAACATTGATGTTCATTACATCATCCCAGTCTTTTTCAGTGAAGTCTACCGCAGCGGCCCGGCGGATAATGCCAGCATTATTAACAAGAATATCAATATGGCCGAACTCAGCTACCGCCTTGTCAATCACACCTTGAATCGGCTCCGTACTGAACAAGTCGGCATCAATGGCCAAAAACCTACGCCCGGCAGCAGTTACTTTTTTTCCGGTCTCAGAGTGATCACCGATCCCAGCGCTGATAATATCGGCTCCCGCCTGTGCCAGGCCAATAGCCATGCCTTGGCCTAAACCCACAGAACCGCCGGTAACAATCGCTACTTTTCCTGTCAAATCAAACATCTGCAAACGCCACCTTTTATCTGTTTTTTAGCGTAAATCCTGCATAGCAACATGATCCATATCATCAAAGGTTTGGTTTTCTCCTGCCATACCCCAGATAAAGGTATAACAACTGGTAGCTACACCCGCATGGATGGACCAGCTGGGAGAAATGACAGCCTCTTCATTTTTGAGGACAATATGACGTGTCTGAGTAGGTTCGCCCATGAAATGGAACATCGCAGCCTCTTCCGGCAGGTTGAAATAAAGATATACTTCCATCCGGCGGTCATGCGTATGGCAAGGCATACTATTCCACATGTTCCCTGGTTCTAAGACAGTCATACCCATTACCAATTGGCAACTCTTGACAGTATTGGGTTCAATATATTTGTAGATATTTCTTTCATTTGAACTTTGGATCGAGCCGAGGTGAGCCGGGGTAATGCTCTTACGTTCAATTTTAACAGTCGGATAGGTAGTGTGGGCCGGCGCACTGTTAAGATAAAATTTAGCCGGTTTCTGGGTATCATCACTTGTAAAAATAATCTCTTGGGCACCCATGCCTACATAAAGAGCATCTGTGCTATCAAGCTTATATTGGACCCCATCTACCTGGACCACGCCAGCGCCGCCAATATTGATTATGCCTAATTCTCTTCTTTCCAAAAAATAGCTTACGCCCAATTCCCTGCCAACACTAAGCGCTAAGGGCTTGATAGGGCAGGCGCTGCCAGCAATCATGCGGTCAACATGGCTATATACCATTTTAATTTCATCAGGCTGAAATAATCCCTGAATTAAAAAACGCTCTCTGAGTTCCTCGGTAGTTAATCGTTTTACATCCTCCGGATGAACAGAATGTCTGACTTCCATATGATCTCCTCCTAGTATGCTGCTAGCATTGCTCGACTGTCCCACATCGTGAAACGAAATGCTATTTTATGCTATATATTATACGCTCTCTACTATCAATATCCTTCCGCACTTTAACGCTCAGCTACAATATTTCATAATGTGGAATTTCATTTCAAATATTTTATTTGTTGGGGATTAATTTTATGCAATACTTGGCAAAAAGCCCTTACATGCTTTACAATATACTAGGGGGTTTTTCGACAAATTATTGGTAAATCATTAACAGGAAACAACATTTTTTTAATATTTATTTGAGAAAATGAATATATATTTCCACGGATGGGTACTCTTCACAAGGCTGTGAATAAAGGAGTTCTACAGTATGTTTCAGAAGCTGCGCCTTAAACTTACCTTAATTAACGTTGCAATCATGTTAGCCCTGTTCTTTTTGCTTATTTGCGGCACCTACTTCTTTGCCAAAATCGATATGAGCAAACATACCAACGCCGGATTGCAAAGAATTGCCGCTGATATTCAAGCAGGGATAATCAGCGATTTGCCGCAGCGGCCTGGTGGTACAGGCAGCGATCCCCGTCCTCTTCCGCCTGTACCGCCACCGATTTCACCCCCGGGGCCTCCGCCCGGACCTAATTTCTTCTTTGTTAAAACTTCACCTGAGGGTGCTATTACCTTTCAGTCCTCTAATCAGCCCCTTGATGCAAGCCGCCTGACAGCACTTACCAAACAGGCTTTGCAGGCGACCGCCAATCAGGACACCGTTATATTAGAAGAAACAACCTATACCTATCTTAAAACCCCGTTGGACAACCAGTATGGCACTGTAATCGTTTTCCATGATCTAGCCCAAGAAACCAACATGCTGCAACTGGTATTGACAACCCTCCTTGCTGTCGGCCTGGTCTGTGCAATCCTTTCCTTTGGTGCCAGCTTCTACATGGCCAACCGCGCTATGGTTCCCATAAAAAAAGCCTGGCGGCAACAGCATGATTTTCTTTCTGATGCGTCCCATGAATTGCGCACACCGCTGACCATTATTCAAACCAATCTGGATATTGTCCAGGACAGCCTCGACGAAACGGTAGCCAGTCAAAGCAAATGGCTCAATAACATCCAGGAGGAAAGCATCTGTATGAAAAACCTTGTTAATTCCCTCCTATTTTTGGCCAGAGCCGATTCCACGCAGCAACCGCTCAAAAAACAACTAATTTCCTTAGATGCAACTCTCAGACAGACAGTAGCTCCGTTTGAGGCCGTAGCTCAGCAAAATTCTTTAGCGCTCGAGGTGCACGCAAGCTCTGCTATAGAAGTTTATGGCGACGAAACCCAGCTAAAACAGGTCATTGCTATCCTGCTGGATAATGCCAGTCGTCACACGGCTCCTGGTGGCAAAATCTCAGTTGCCTTGTCACAAGCAGGCAGTAAAATTTTTCTAACCGTTTCCGACTCCGGGGAAGGCATTGCAGCTGAACATTTGAATAAAATTTTTGATCGTTTCTACCAAGTAGATAAATCGCGAAACAAGGGCGGTTCAGGACTCGGACTATCTATTGCCAAATGGATCGTTGAAAGTCATGGCGGCTCAATTACTGTGACCAGTATTCCTGGGGAAGGAACAATCTTTACAGTTCAACTTCCCTATAAACCCAGTGTTTAATTCTTTTCAAATATTTATTTAAACTAAATAAATTTCCAATATCTATCTGTCATAATAACTTATAGAGATACCAAGGATGGTGAAATTTTCACAAGGCTGTGGTTACAAAGGGTGTAGTAAATGAAACTACTGCTCGTAGAAGACGAAAGCAAACTAGTTGACTCATTATCGCACTTATTGAGAAAGAATGGCTTCGTAGTGGATGCTGCACTAGATGGCCAAACAGGTCTGGAAATGGCTTGTACTGACATCTATGACATTATGGTACTAGACCGCATGCTGCCTTCCCAGGATGGCATTTCCCTGCTAAAGGAATTTCGCAGCCTGGGACATGATACCCCGGTTATCTTTTTAACTGCCAAGGATTCTCCTGAAGACCGGGCAGAGGGCCTGGATGCAGGCGCCGATGATTACTTGATTAAGCCCTTTTACTCGGTTGAGTTACTGGCACGCCTCAAAGCCTTAACCCGTCGTCGCGGCGGAGCAATAACAGAAAATGTGCTCACTGCCGACAACCTTATCTTAAACCCACTGCGTTGCCAAGTACTAAAAGGCAATGAAGTAATTCAGTTAACTCTCAAGGAGTCCCAGCTGTTAGAATTGTTGATCCGTAACTATGGTCATGTAGTAACCAAGGAGCAAATCATCCAAAAGGTATGGGGCTACTTTTCAGAAGCTGAATTTACCACTGTCAATCTCTATATTCATTACCTGCGCAAAAAACTCAAACTCTCTAATCTTAAAACGGTTTGGGGCGTAGGCTATTATCTACATAAAGAAAAAGAGTCCTTGGCTGCGAATTAAGTTATAGTAAAGACTACCAAACCTGGTTGGGCTTGGTAGTCTTTTTATCAATGGAAGTTGGGAAGAAATGAGCTGGAAGCAATTTCTCTATAAGGCCTATGGGTTAACTATCGCTTCGGATTTTTATTTGCCGGGCCTTGCAGAGGGGAAAGGCTCGCCAGATGTAGTAATACGGTATGGCGCTGTGCCAGCCTCTCTGGAAAATGCATTTATTAATGCTATACTTTTTCAGGTTGCCCCTGGGGAATTTTTACTCAACCTGGACGGAGTGGCCCGCTACTATATAATCAATGGACGTGAAATTATCGTGGAACCATTTGTAACTGCTGCTGATGCTGATGTGCAAGTATTTCTACTGGGACCTGTATTAGGCGCATTACTGCAGTTGCGGGGGCAGTTTGTTCTGCATGGTGCTGCAGTGGCAATTAACGGTCAGGGAATTATTCTCAGTGGTGACTCCGGGGTTGGCAAATCTACCTTGGCAGGTATGCTATGTAAAAAAAATTATCAATTTCTGACTGATGAGGTATGTGTGCTTTCGTTATCCAACAAAGGGCAGCCAGAAATTGTCCCAGGTCATCCCCGGCTCAAGCTCTGGGCAGACGCGGTGGAAGAACTGGGAGAGGATATTACTTTGTTGCCACGTGTGCGTAAAAGTTTGGAAAAGTATCAGCTTCCGCTGGATAGGATGTTTTCCGCGAAAGCTGTGCCGCTGAGGTGGTTCTGTCAATTGACCCGCGATAATACGGAAGAAGTTCAACTGCTCAAATTAACAGATTCAGAGAAAATCGCGACAATCGACACTAACACCTATCGTTACTGGTTTTTATCGGGCAATGGCGGACGGCCAGCCCATCTAAAGCAATGCAGCCAACTTGCGAACGCTGTTGACACCTTCCGCATCTGTTACCCTATGGATGGTTTTTGGTTAGATGATCTAGTAAATCGGCTTGAGGAGGAGGTAGGCTTATGACAGGTATCTTTTGGCTGGCCTCTTACCCCAAATCGGGAAATACCTGGTTCCGCACCTTCCTTAGCCATTTACTATGCACAAATAAAGATTCGATAGATATCAATAGCCTAAAAACAGACGGAACTGCCAGTTTGCGAAGCATTTTTGACTATATACTAGGGATAGAGGCTTCCGATTTGACTGCGGAAGAAATCGATGCCTTGCGTCCCAAAGTATATGCCTATATGGCTGCTCAAGCCCCCAAGCCTTTGTATATAAAAATACATGATGCCTATACTTTTCTGGCGGATGGAAAGCCCCTTATCCCTACAATCGGCTGCAATGGTGCCATATATATTATTCGAAACCCCCTGGATACGGCAGTGTCCTTGGCCTATCATCTTGGGTGTGATGTAGACACCGCGATTGAACATATGGGCGATCCAAAATATTGTTTTTCTGGTAGTACCCGTCATCTGCATATCAAATTAAAGCAGCTGCTGCTGACCTGGAGCAGTCATGTGGAAAGTTGGACAAATGGACCGAAATTCCCGGTGAAAGTGATTCGGTATGAGGATATGCATGCCAAGCCTTTAGAGACCTTCACAATGGCAGCAGCTTTTGCTGGATTCCCCGCAGGTTCGGAAGAAATCCAGCAGGCAATAACCGGAGCTGATTTTAAGACTTTAAAACAGCAGGAAGAATGCGCGGGCTTTCGTGAGAAGCCTGCCAATATGGTGGCTTTTTTCCGGGAAGGCAAAGTGGGAAGTTATCGTAACGTACTAACCCCAGACCAAATCTCACAGATTGTGAGAAATCATGCGACCGTGATGCGGCGCTTCGGCTACCTCGGGGAACAAGACGAGATTCTTTTTTAGAAGGCGGGAAAACAAAATAAAACAGGGAAAACCGTTGAATAGAGATAGGTGTGTTATATGAAAGTAATAGCTGTTGATATTGATAATGTGTTAAATAATTTTTCGGATACCTTAGCAAAATCCACATTTGCATTTAAAGATTCCTATGGCTTATCTCTCGAAGAATTTGATAACTATCTTGACCTGGTAAAACACGATGTTTTTGCTAAAAGTGAATTTTTGACAACTAAGTTTTCTGATTTTCGTCATCGTATCCATGAGCAATGTTATCCTTTGGCGCAAGCTAACCCAGATGGCGTGCAGTTTATGAATTGGTTAAAAGCTAATGGCTGGAAAATCGTTATTTGTACCAAGCGAAATTTGCGTTTGACTGGGGAATGTACTAAAAAATGGCTCCTGGATAATCATATTCCCTATGATTACTTAATTACGGCCTTAAATAAAATTGTTTTTTGTAAATTATGGGGTGTTCCGTATTTAATTGATGATGATCTATTAAATATTACCTACGCTGAGCGCTATGGCATCCAGATATATTATCCCCTTATGGCCAAGCATAGTTCAGTTGTTTCCCAAACAGCCAAAGGGTTTACCCGCTTTGAGGAGATTAAACAATGGATACAAGAGTAGAACTTCTAAATGAATTCTATCAAACCATGTGTAAAGATAAAGTAAAAGTAGAAAATAAAAATTACGGGTTTGAGTTTATCAAAGAACTGACAGCAGATGATGCGACGTTGGATTATGTTCAGATGGAAAACAATCTTATCCATAAATACAGGTTGTTACATGTCTCAGAGGATCATAAACAAAGGTTGCTGCAAGGGCATGTAAACCAAGCTTATAATGTCTGCCTTTATTTTGATGAAACGGCAAACAACACGCTTTGTTTTAATATCGACAATAACTATAAACGGAATAATAACGAGCTTATACCGGAAATAGAGCTTGCCGTAGACTATTTACAACAGCATCTTGGAAAACATGGCATAGAGGCAGTCAATGTTAAGAGTGGACGTGGCTATCACGTGTGGTGCCGTTTTGCAAAGCCGATAGCCAATCAGCTGTTATTGGATTTTATGATAAGAATCTCGGCTAAAACGTTAGCTTCCTTGCATTATAGTAATCATGATTACCGTTCTATTAAAATTAATATGAGTCCAAACCCACGATTTGTGAAGATTATATCACTCCGTGCTTTCGGATCAAGGCATATCAAAACAGGGCTCTTTTCACATATTCGGACAAAAGACGGTGTTCTAAATGAAGAGGATTCCTGGAAGTATTTTAGCGATTACATGAAAAATAAAACAATTTCAGAGCAGCAATTTTTGCTGGCGTTTAATGAAGTGGCAAAAGCAATTTCTTTGGTGTGATTATTTCGCGTTTCCAGGACCACCGATTTCTCCGAACGGAACCGACGATAAATATATTAGGACTGAAAGAAATTCTTAAAAGACTTTAGAAGAAACGAGAACAGCCTTAGCATAAATAAGACTAGTTCTCGTTTTTTATATTTCAATATTACTAATTGGCAGATGGTTTCAGTTTTGGTTTGATAAAAACCTTTTTTACAGTAAAATATTAAGAGGTTTTCACACGGTCTGCCGTCCAATGTCATAAAGCTTAACTGTAACAAATAGGTAAATGATTAAAGACCAGAAAAATTTAGAGAAATCGTAAAAACACTTGACTTTTTAGAAGTATCCCAATAATCGAGATGAATACCCTTTTTAGGG
>NZ_LSLK01000082.1 GCF_002257705.1 Sporomusa silvacetica DSM 10669 | reverse complement strand
TAGGTTGTTTATTTTTTGTAAAATTGTGTAATATTATATATACTACCACAAAATAACATTAAATTCCTGCTTTTGACAAAAATAAATAGCCGTGTTAAACGGCTAATGGTATCTGTGAGACAAGAAAAAGGATACGAGGGGACGGTTCGTTTTGTTTCCTTACTATTGAGGATTGCCCGTATTGAGCAAAAAAAACACCGCAAAGTAATAGCCAGTTAACATGGCTACTATTGCAGTGATTGCATTTTTTAAAAGCAGATATCTTCACGACCTAACCAGTACCTGCAATTCCGCAGTGACTTCTTATATTGTTTTTTTTCTATGGTTTTGGACGGTTTGTCTTGTTGAATATTACGGTGCAGCAGTACCGCAGTTCCGGCAAAGCGGAAACCGCCTGTCCAGAACTGGGAAACCGCTCAGATTATTCGCTAAAATGGGACAGCGGGACAGGTTCATTGTCCCAATTAGTTCACCAGTGAAAAGATGCTATTGATATGAAAATAATAAAAGGAAGTGCATCAGGCATGTGTGTAATTAGCGGACAATCAGCTCCCGATTTTTCGTTACCGGATGAAAGTGGACATCTTCATAATCTAGCTGACTATCGAGGGAATTTTGTTATTTTATACTTTTATCCTAAAGATAACACGGCAGGGTGTAGCAAAGAAGTTCAACAATTTGGCGAATTTTATGCAGTAATCACTGCTTGCTGCGGAAATGAATATTCTGGTTCGAGAGAGCCACGGTTCCGGCTGAAAGTGAGCCACCTGTCCGGAAAAAGTGAGCCATGTATCGGGAAGTAGAAAACACCTAATTTATGTATCCATTATAGAAGGTTCCCTGTTGTCAAAGTGGCATCTCCTGAAGTCATTCTGTCCAGGGCGAGCGGCGATAGACGATCGGCGTAGCGAACCCTTGACTGAATGAAGTAAGGAGATATAATTGCCCTATCAGGGAAACTCAGTATTGGATCAATAAATCCGGAACAGTGGCTCACTTCGACCGGACTGGTGGTTCAAAACGGCAAGAATACTCACTAACAGGAAGTACGCCTAGTAAACAAACGGATCTTTGCTTCAATCACAAGTTTTTATATGATTGAAAACCTTTTATTTGCGACGTTTGTGTTTATCCATAAGGATACCTAGCTGCACCTGTTTATTACTAAGTTGTTTTCGTAAATTCTCCTTATTATCCTCACACAAGCAGACCTGAAGAAGACTCTCTAATGATACAATCTCCCGTTTTAGCGCCATCTCAGTCGGAAGAACACCGTTATTTTTTAGTATTTTATACGAAGAGCGGAGTTCTTGTGGTATCTGAGCATCATCAAAGATTAGCGGTTTTCCTTTGCCAGGCAAATTATCAAGTTCACCTTGTTCAATTGCCTCTTGTATTTTCTGTTCCGCAATCTTAAAAAAGAAGGAATCACTCATAATTCATCGTTCTCCTGCATAGTGGTAGCGGCTAAAATTATTAAAAGTATTCTATGCTACCATATTACCACGGTTTTTTTGACATGTCACTGCCATCTTTATTACACGTCAATCAGCCCGTCAAGGATACAGGGGGACGGTTTGGTTTGTTTCCTTTTGCTTAAAAAAATATACACCACGGCCATTTTTACAAATGCCATGTTTTTTGCTTAGATGCCAATAAGACTATATCTATCAAGACCTAATCGGCACTTTCAAAGCTTGCCAAGGATAAACCCTCGCGTTATTATCTAATTTATTTATCCGGCGAATCGCATAAATGACTTCCCGAACATTGTCTTTATCTGTAGTGTATTTAGCAGCAATTTGTCAAACTATATCTCCGGGTTTTACGTAGACCGTCTCATACGTAGTGGTATCAACAAAAGCACGAGAAATAGCCAGTGGTGTAATAGCCAATATAACAAGAGCTAAAAATGTTATGAATCGGACTACAAGGTAAAGCTGAAAAAAGTACATCATGATTGATATTACAACCATGAAGATATATAATTTATATGTCAAATTACAAATCACTTTCTCTGGCCCAGCACTAAGCTGGGTTTTTTTTGCCTTCTGCCGGGTTGGGGCCTGGTGGACGACATTCGCCAAGCCGTATCATAAAAAGCGGGCGGCCAAGGTATGGGTTACACATGCTGTATTGCCGGTAAGGAAGTGTATCTGTTTGGAGAAGCAAAGGGACGTAAAAATTGCTTCTTCTTTACGGGCAAAAAAGGACATTAGGACTTTATTCAAGAATTAGAAATTAGTTGCGTAGAAATGGTAAGCCAAAGGCTGAACAAGCAGTTTCAAAACAAAATAGCTAGCTTTACGATCGTAGATATCTATAGTATCGTAAATGTGATAATCCCTCATTAAGCAGATTTGCAGGTAACACAAGGAGGTAGTCCGTATTGAGGCCAATAAAAAGGGCGGCCATTTTTCTTATAATCATTGGCGTAGAAAAAGCCCAAAGAATTATTGCATTGATGGATAATGGAGAAATTAAAGCGATTGTTCCTGAAATTCGGAGTATGACAGCGCTTTCCCAAGAGATACAAGCAAGTGTTTGGGCTGAGTTTAATGAGCTAGGCTATGAAGATAAGATGAAACCTTCCGAAGTGCTAACTAGGGAGTCGGTTGGACAGGAGGGTGGTCCGTTGCTGTAGAAGTTTATGATGCTACTGTGGAAATATTGCATAATTTGGAAAACATGGCATATTTTGCGCGAAAGTCCGTGCTTTTGATATAATAATAACGGGTTCATCTCCCAATTTTTTGAAAGAGGGGAACATTGCTGATGGCACGACCCAAAACACAAGAAACACAAACATTGAACGCCTGTTTTTTGCCGAAGGACTTTGTTGTTGATGATCTGCCTATTCTACCGGCGGATGGGCTAAAAAAGTGGATAACGGCGTTTGAAGACGATAAATATAGCACCCTGTTTCAGCTTGGCTTTAATAAAAAGGAGCCATGGTTTTCGCCTTCCCTCGAATATCTCCATCATCTTGCGGAATTGCTGCTGAAAAAACTGAGCCAACAGCCCGAAATAGAGTTTAACCGGGATGCCGTTCAAGTGGATTTGATGGATGACGAGCTGTATAAACTCAAGGAAGAACTGCCCTTTGTCATTGGGATGGAATATGTAGACGACGACTGGATTCGAGCGGTGTGGAAATCATTGCTGGCTGTGTTCAAACGGGAAATCAAAACATACGACGGGACCGTCGCACGATATTTTACCGATCATAATGCCAACATCAATGTGGCGGGCAGGGTGTTTTTTCATCTGGTCGAGAATCAAACGGAGCAGCATCCATTTGCCTTTATGGCGACTTATTCGACAAAACCGGTCAAAAGCAAGCGG
Source organism: Sporomusa silvacetica DSM 10669 (assembly GCF_002257705.1). GTDB lineage: Bacteria > Bacillota > Negativicutes > Sporomusales > Sporomusaceae > Sporomusa > Sporomusa silvacetica. Next base: position 10,732 of record NZ_LSLK01000082.1, on the reverse strand, counting down.
GCAATCCATACTCCACTGAAAAATGCGTTAAAAGAATTCGACGGGGATGAAAGGAAATTGTTGTCGCTTATTTCGACGGTCATTAAGGCAGCCGAAAAGAGTGCTTTCATTTCGGAACTGCTAGAAAGCGGGGAACTGTTCTCGCCGCTTAAGCTCACAACCGAAGAGGCATATACCGTCTTAAAGGAGACGGCTTTATATGAAGAAGCCGGGATTCTGTGCAGAGTGCCTGATTGGTGGCGTAAAAGCAGCAATTCGATTCGACTGTCGATCACAGTGGGAGAAAAAGAACCGTCCAAAGTAGGACTGAAGGCCATTATGGACTTTTTGCCAACGCTCACCGTAGGCGATGAAGTGCTCACTGAGCAGGAATTGAGGGCTTTTTTGACCATGGCGGAGGGAATGGTTCAATATAAAGGCAAATGGGTTGAAATAGACAAAAGAAAATTGGCAGTGGTTCTGCAGGCTTTTGAAAAGGCTAAAAATCTGTCAAGCAACCAATCCTTGTCGCTCGGAGAGACCATGCGGCTGGAACTTAACCTGGGCAGGCTGCTGGATATTTCAAGTGATGAGCTTACTGTTTCGATTACGAACGGACAATGGTTCAGAAACATGAAGGAAACCTTGACTCACCCCGCTGCCATTCAAAAAGTCGGTGTAGAGCCTTCGTTTCACGCGAACTTGCGCGCCTATCAGGAAACGGGGTATCGCTGGCTAACCCAGATGTCGAAATTTGGTTTTGGTGCCTGTTTGGCGGATGACATGGGACTTGGTAAAACAGTACAGATGATTGCCTTTTTGGAATACCAGCGGATTCACAGCGGAGGGCAGGCACTGCTGATCCTGCCAGCGTCGCTCATCGGCAACTGGCAGAAGGAAATCGAAAGATTTGCGCCGGAGATGCCATATCAGATACTCCACAAAAGCGATTTAAAAAGTTCGAAAACCATTCAGCTCAGGGACGGAGCGTTTTTATACATTACCACCTATGGGATGGCAGTCCGCCTGGAAACATTAAAAGACCGGCAATGGGATTGCCTTATTATCGATGAAGCGCAAGCCATAAAGAATCCTGGCAGCAAGCAGACCAAGGCAGTGAAGGCCATTCCCGCCAAAATGAGGATAGCCATGACGGGGACGCCGATTGAAAATAGATTGGGTGACCTGTGGTCGTTGTTTGATTTTTTGAATCAGGGATTGCTGGGAACAAGCAAAGAATTTACTGACTTTACAAAAAGGCTGGCGGAACACGCGATCGGCTATACCAAGCTGCGCAAGATGATTCAGCCCTTCATGCTGCGCAGGCTGAAAACCGATAAAAGCATTATTGCGGATTTGCCGGACAAACTGGAAATGAACGCCTACACCACCTTGTCCCAGAAGCAGATTGCCCTCTACAGGCAACTGCTCGGACAGATTGCGGAAAAACTGGAAGCAGCGGAAGGGATGGAGCGCAAGGGGCTGGTGCTGGCAAGCATCATGAAATCCAAGCAAATCTGCAATCATCCGGATCATTATTTGGGCCGGGAAGAATTTAAACCGGAGCATAGCGGAAAGTTTGAACAATTGCGAGAAATCTGTGAAACTATCCGTGAAAAAAGAGAACGGGTTCTCATTTTCACCCAGTTCCGGGAGATGACGGAGCCGATTTCAGAGTTTCTCCGGAGTATATTTGGCAAAGAGGGGTTGGTGCTTCATGGCGGTACCTCGGTGAAAAGAAGGAACGAGATGGTAGAACAGTTTAACGGCGAGCGTTATGTGCCGTATATGGTTCTGTCTCTCAAGGCCGGCGGTGTGGGCCTTAATCTCACGGCAGCCAACCATGTGATTCATTTTGACAGGTGGTGGAATCCGGCTGTTGAAAATCAGGCAACAGACCGAGCGTTTCGTATCGGGCAGACCAGGAATGTCATGGTATACAAATTTGTTACAACAGGCACGATCGAAGAAAAGATTGACGCCATTATCCAGGAAAAACAGAAATTATCGGGAGAACTCCTGGTCGCTGGTGGTGAGCAGTGGATTACAGAGTACAACAACGCAGAGTTGCTGAAGATATTTGCTTTGGGCGGTGATGCATAATGGGGTATTATGGATTTCCAGAGTATATATCCGTGGCGGAGAAAAGGGAAAAGGCGACCAAGGCTCTGGCGAAACTGAAGAAGAAAGATCCTGCTATCGAACCTGTAATCATTGAAGGCAGAACACTGGCTAAAAACTGGTGGGGAAAGGCGTGGAACAAGAATCTTGAGAGTTATGCGGACTATGACAATCGAATCGGTCGGGGCAAAAGCTATGTGAGGAATCATGCCGTCCTGAATTTGAAGATATCCAAGGGCAAGGTAGAGGCTCTTGTGCAAGGCAGCGGTTCCCGACCCTATGAGGTTGCGATTCGGATCGATGCTTTAAGTGGTGAGAAATGGGAACAGGTCGCGGCCTTGTGCAATCATCGGATCGATTCGCTGGAACAATTGATTGAAGGAAAATTTCCCCAAGACCTGGAGGTTTTGTTCACCGAGAAGAAGTATGGATTGTTTCCGGCTCCGAAAGAAATCCATTTTGGATGCAGTTGCCCTGACTCGGCAAGCATGTGCAAGCATGTCGCCGCGGTGCTGTATGGGATTGGGGCCAGATTGGATGTAAATCCCATGCTGTTTTTTGAGCTCAGGGCATTGGATGGGCAGGAACTGGTCAGAAAATCCATGGAACAGAAACTGGCCAGTATGATGAAAAACGTCGGCAAAAAAAGCAGACGGGAAATTTCGGAGAAGGATATCGCCAATATATTTGGGCTGTAGAAAAACAATGAACTGCTGCAAAATCGGGGATGTGTAAATATGATTCAAATGCCAAAAGTGTTTTAGGTTCATTTTTGTACTGCATAGCGTGAACAAAACCATATAAAAAACCGATGGTTGTCTACTGCACGAAGTATAAATTGTGACAGTCATGGAATTTTGGCAGCAGAATCAGTATCTGGTTTAATGGGAAGAGAACAAATAAAGAAACCGGAATACTTGAAGAATATGCGTATCCTAAGTATAAGAAGTACGAAGATGCTGACGTTGCGAGGTTTAGACTTGAAAAAGAGGGATGATTATTGTAGCATTTTTGCAGGAGACTGGTTTTGAAAGGGGCACGCCCCCCTGCCTTCAAGGGGGGCGAATCCCCACGCGAATCCCATAATTCCGCATATCAGTATCGTCTGTCTATCAAATGGCACATTGAGTCAGTAGTTCTCCTGCAAAGAAAATAAACCACAAGATAGTGTATGATATACTAATCATGTAAATTGCTAAAAAATAAGGAAAGAAGGAGAAAATTATGAATTATAAGGAAGTACTGGAAAATGCACGTACCTGTATCGGTAATTACTGCAAGGCATGCAATGTCTGCAATGGTATTGTCTGTAAAAACAGCATTCCTGGACCAGGGGCAAAGGGCGTTGGAGACACAGCCATCCGCAATTATCAGAAATGGCAGGAGATTCGTGTCAATATGGATACACTCTGTCAGAGCAGACCAGTAGATACAACCTTGAAATTATTTGGTCAGACGTTCAAATATCCGTTTTTTGCGGGACCTGTTGGTGCGGTAAATATGCACTACAGTGATAAATTTAGCGATATGACTTATAATGATATTCTGGTTTCTGCCTGCATGGAAAATGGAATAGCTGCGTTTACCGGTGACGGTACAAATCCGCAAGTCATGGAGAGTGCAACAGCGGCAATAGCTAAGGTGAATGGTCGTGGTATTCCTACTATTAAACCATGGAATATTGATACAATTAACGAGAAAATGGATCTGGTGCATAGGGCAGATGCTTTTGCTGTTGCCATGGATATAGATGCAGCCGGATTGCCTTTCTTAAAAAATATGACACCTCCGGCTGGTGGAAAATCAGTCGACGAGCTTCGCCGTATTTCTGAAATTGCAGGTGTTCCGTTTATTGTAAAGGGGATTATGAACATAAAGGGCGCACTGAAGGCCAAAGAAGCAGGAGCAAAAGCAATTGTTGTTTCTAATCATGGTGGCAGGGTGCTGGATCAGTGTCCGTCAACTGCGGAAGTGCTTCCTGAAATCGCAGAGGCTGTCGGAAGCGAGATGAAGATTTTGGTTGATGGTGGTATCCGTTCTGGTACAGATATTTTCAAGGCACTAGCACTTGGTGCAGATGGTGTTCTAATCTGTCGTCCGTTTGTAACAGCTGTCTATGGCGGTGAAAAGGCGGGCGTGAAGATTTATATTGAAAAATTGGCTGAGGAATTAAAGGATACGATGACGATGTGTGGTGCTTTTAGTCTAAGTGAAATTACAAAGGATATGGTACGTAGATAGTGAACTTGTTTCAGCTTTATCCGGCATAACAAACGTCTCACGGCCTGGAACCTGAGCGCAGCCCGTCCGGGCTGCCTTAAGTAGAGGTGAATTAAATGGACAATGTTTTGATGGAGGTAAAAAGCTGAATGAATGGCTTGTTTCCATCAGACACGAACTACATGTAATGGTGAAGATCAACCTGCGAGACTACTAATTATGCCATAATATGATGTAACGCTTAGATAAAAATGATATGTTTCCTCAAACAACTCGGGTTGAGAGAGGAAACATATCGTTTTTTTATGATGTTTACACAGTAGGGCACAAAAGATTCGGTCCATAGCAGGATTTCACGGCTATTCATAGAATAACTTTTCCTTACCTATATATTAATCTTATGACAAAATCGAAGCCGAACATCAATAAAGTAGAAAAGGCTTTCTAACGAGGAGCTACTAACATTCAAATCAGCGAATTAGCAATTCGCTGGCTTCTATGGTTATTGCCAGATCGCTGCACTTCTTCGCGTGAGGGGCGGCCAGTCAATTATTTTCAACGAAAGGAGTTTAACTGTGGAAACTAAAAAAGATGGAGTAAATAGAAGAACATTCCTTAAGACAGGTGTGGCTTCGGTCGTTGCAGCAGCCCTGACACCTGGTTTATTGCATGCGGGACGTTTCCAGTCAGATTCGCTGCAAGTATGGTCCTGTGGAGGATTGTCCGATGCATTTATGGAGGCTAATAATCTATATGAACAGAGAAACGGCATCCAGATCAATTATACGGGGGCATTCGCAGGCGCATTAGGGAAATCGCTCCTAGGTGGGGCCGTCACAGAGATCTTTGCCGGACGTGTGTTGCAATTAGCAAAAAATCTGAGAGACGCCAATAAAATGCTTTATTTCCGGCCGTTGTGTTTTACGGAGTACGTTTTGATTACCCCCCTTGGGAATCCTGCGGGAATCCAATCTGTTCAGGATTTAGCACGACCGGGGGTACGGGTTATCCTGCCTCTAGGGGCTTCACCTCCAGGCGGAGATGCCATCATCGGCATTCTCAAAAAAGCGAACGTCGAAAAAGAAGTTCTCAAGAATATGATCGAGAAGGAAAGCTGTGTCATCAAGATGATGTCAAAAATCATAAGTGGCGAAGGTGTGGCTTCTATTGTGGAAAGACGTCTGACCCGTATGGCTGCGTTTGCCGGACAAGTGGATGTGATTTCCATTCCCGAGGCCCTGTTCCCGCCTGGGCCGCTGACATTTACCATTGGGGTCATGAAGTATGCTAAGGATCGCGCTCTGGCCGATGATTACATGAATTTTATCTGTTCGGACGAGTCCCAGGCGATTTTCGAGAAGCATGGATTTATTCCTGCCGCCTCCGAAAAGGGGAGGATTCTGATCGAAAAGCTGGGGGTAAAAGATGTCTAATCAAATAGAAATAGCAAAGTCAGGCGGCTTTCTGCTGACGAAGGTTCGCAGAGTTATTCAACTGGCCATGCTGGCTGTTCTGGGACAATGGTCATTTTACGGTATATTTCGCTGTCCTTTTCTCGTTCCTTTTGTGAATTGTCAGTCCTGCCCGGTCATCACCTGCTGGGGAAGGATTACAAGCTACTTCTGGGGTTTCTGGCTATTCCTTCCTCTGTCTGTGATACTTTTCGGTCGGGCGTTTTGCGGTTGGCTTTGTCCAGGTGGTTTTGTCAATCAAATGATCGGCAAGATATCGTTTTCAAAGATGCGGGTTCGTAATCGATTCCTAAAGTTTGCGCCGGTGGGGATGACCATTGGCATTGTAGTCGTTTTAATTCTCTGTATTGGTATTAACAATCCCCGGTCTATGGTACCGATCCGGGTTGGAGAGTTTTGGAATTCGATCCGTCTTTCCTTCGAGCACGCTTCTCTATACTGGTTGATTCGCACGTATGTTGTTCTTGGCTTGGTAGCGGCAGGATTGCTCATTGCCAATCTGTGGTGTCGTTTTGTCTGTCCCACAGGCGGTTTACTTGATCTTTTCAAGGGTATGGCCTTTTTTCGTGTTTTCAAGACCAGCGCCTGCAACGACTGTGATGCCTGTTTACGCATCTGCGAAATGGGAACCCGTCCCGATGAAGCGAATTGTACTAACTGTGGAGATTGTCTGAAAACCTGTCCCGTAGATGCGATCAAATTCGGACGAATCCCATCCTGTAGACATGACCAAACTCGGACGAAAGGGGAAGTCCGATGAGTGAACTCCGGGAACGAAGGGCTATCAATGATCATCCCTGTTTCCATGGAAAAGCAAGTGCCCGCTGGGGACGGGTGCACCTACCGGTGGCACCCCAATGCAATATTCAGTGTAACTTTTGCAACCGGCTCTATGACTGCGTCAACGAAAGCCGTCCAGGGGTATCCCGGCGCGTCCTCGAACCTGCTGATGCCCTGGAGGATTTGAATAGACTTTTGAAACAGAGAGCGCTAAAAAATTACTAGGTGTTTCAGACTTTGACCTGTGGGAAGAAATCGACTGTAAGTTTTAGCGGTTTGTCGGATACGGAATAAGCAGGTTAATTTGTTTCATAATGATGGTAAGTGGTTTATGAACTGCCCGTATACTGGATGTGCTGGGAAAAATTTCTTAATTTGCAGGGATTCTGTAAAAATCAGAGAATAGTATTGCTATACTGTGTATTGGAGGGATACCGTGCGAATTCTGGCTGGGGCTATTATTTTTGAGTAATATTCCAAAACCAGGGGAATATAATACTATATCGCGGGGTGGAGCAGTTGGTAGCTCGTCGGGCTCATAACCCGAAGGTCACAGGTTCAAGTCCTGTCCCCGCAACCAGAGTATTAGCCGCATCCTTCGGGGTGCGGCTTTTTATAAAGCCGGTATAATTAATTAAGCCCCTGGCGTGTGCCGAAAGTTGCACTCCAACTTCTTCAACCAATCTTTAACCAATCTTTAATTTACCTCCAGGCCCCTATGTTATAATAATTACCAAAGAGCAACTACGGAGAGAAGGGTAAGGAAACATGGACACTTACAAACATCTCTCCGTAGAAACTCACTTTAAATTCTAGGGGGAAACACACATGAAAAAACAAACAGCTATGGCTCTTGCAGCAGTATTTGCAATGAGCGTAGCAGGAACTGCACTGGCTGCTCCTGCGAATCCTTTCACCGACGTACCTGCAAACCACTGGGCTTATGACTCCATCAACAAGCTTGCTCAAGCTGGCGTAATCTCCGGTTACGGCGATGGCACCTTCCAAGGTGATAAAACTCTTACCCGTTATGAAGTTGCTACTATCGTAGCCAAAGCTATGGCTAACAGCGACAAAGCTGACGCTGCATCCCAAAAAGAGATTGAAGCTCTGAAAGCTGAATTTGGAGCAGAACTCAATAACCTCGGCGTCCGTGTTGATAATCTGGAGAAAAATGCTTCCAAAGTAAAATTTACTGGTGAAGTTCGTGAACGTTATGAATATCAAGATAAAGTTTTAACCACAGGTAAATCTGATAATACCAGCAAAACTCGTCTGCGCTTAAACATGGAATCCCAAATTTCTGATGACGTAACCTTCCATGGTCGTTATGAAGCCGAATCGGAGTTTGGCGATGGTACTGAAAATGGTTCGAAGCTGACGCAGGCCTATATTACTGGCAAAGCTGCAGGGTTAAATTATAGTTTTGGTCGTCAACCCATCTGGCTTGGGCAAGGCATGATTGCCGATATCAAGGTAACTGCGATGGTTTGCTAGTAAGCGGCGGTAAAGATGTAAAAGTTGCTGTAGGGGCTTTCAAGACCTCGGAGCTGCCTTATTATATTCCTGATTGGGTTTCTACTTATTATTCCGGTTATAATGTAAGTGCAAATTTCCAGGCTGCAAACATTGATGCAAAAGTAACTGATAACCTGCATGTTTCATTGTCTTATCTCAAGGACGAGGATGGCATTTATTATAAGAGCACATCTGCGGGTTTAAAATATACTGGTATCAAGAATTTCACTATTAGTGGTGAATATGGCCAAAATGAAGCCGATATTGCAAAATTTTATAACGGCGATAAAGCAAAAGCTTGGATGGGCAAGCTACAATATGCAGGTGCTAAGAAAGAAAAAGTAGGGTCTTTGGGTGCATGGGTTGGCTATAGAGACGCTGATCGTGGTTTTGACGCTTTGGAATTCACTACCCTTGATAGTGCTCGTCAATCAGGAAGTATCAACAGTTTTGACATACTTTTTGGTAATTTAGATAGTGTCAAAGGTACTGAGTTCGGCGTTGAGTACACTGTATTCCGTAATGGTATCCTGACTGTTCAATACAACGACTTGGAGCTTAAAGGCCTTGATGGATACACTCTTAGCAAGGACAAGAAAAACTTCTTTGCTCAGTTAGAGTATAGTTTCTAATTAATATTCAGTCGGCTTTCCCGGTTACTCCAATTTAGATAGTAAGCCCTCGGCATTGGCCGGGGGCTTTTGTTGGCATTGTCTACGGCTTGCCAACGCCGAAAAAGTTTTTTCAAGACATTTCAAGTAAGAATAAGTTTTTTAAAATAAAACTGTTTCGCTTAAAACCCGCGATATTGCCGTATTGCAGGTAACAGCAAATATCGCAAAGTATCGTAAAAATATATACGCACAATATACATTTCATGTTGAGTCAGTTGCGTTGATACAACGAAAAGTCCAGTAATACTAAGGGTTTGCGGGTTGAGAGTAATTTCAAATGTGTGTTTTTTGTTCGCCTAGACTTCGGTTTAGGCGATTTTTGCTTAGGGGGGGCGACACCCTTTACACGAAATAGGGGAGGATTTTGTGTAAAAGTATGGAATATTATAGAAAAACGACACCTCCTTATTGAGAGAATGGATGTTCGTCAAAAAAACAATTCGTGGAAATGAAATATTGCATATGATATAGATTATGATAAGTGCGTAGGATGCTTGTCTTTGGTTTTGTAAATGGGACCTGGGGACAGGCACTTTGTCCCAACGATTAACGTAACTTTTGAATCATGGGCAAACAGGGAAGTATCTTGTGTTAAAGGATTGATGTAATGGCTGGTAAACTGATTCGTTTATATTTAACAGATGGTCAACCCAATGGACTCAGAACGGTTGAGATTTCGAATATGACGATCCATGGAACTATTTTTCCGCGAACTCAACTAGAGCAGTTTATGAAGAGAGACACGGCAAATAAGCCAGGGGTATATATGCTACTTGGCCCAGACGAGCATGATTTAGAGAAAACTGTTTTGTATATTGGCCAAGGCGACCCTGTCTTACCTCGGCTAAGAGATCACGCCCGCAAGAAGGAATTTTGGACTGAAGCTATTGTCTTTTCCTCGAAAGACGATTATTTAACCAAGACACAAATAAAATATCTGGAAGCGGAAATTTACGCCTTAGCGAAAGCAGCATACAGAACAAAATTGGATAATACGCAAGAACCAACTAAACCCAATATATCGGAGGTGGATACAGCCGAGGTTAGTCAGTTTTTGGAAGCGATTAAGCTATTGTTATTATCCTTGGGCATCGATATGCTGGAACCGCGAATATTAGTCGAAGACAATCCTGTTGTATCTGGAACGGTCTTTGAACTAAAGAATAAGAGTGCCTTTGCTCGTATGGCGATTATTCATAATAAGTATGTTGTCTTAAAAGGATCAACAGCGGTACAGGAAAATCGATTATCGATCCCAAGTTTTATCGTAAAGCTTCGCCAAGATTTAGTTGATGCAGGCATCATGATAGATCATAGTGACGGTCTTTATATCTTTAGGCAAGATGCGACATTCAATAGTCCCAGTTACGCGGCGGCTGCCATTGTTGGCGGGGCTGGCAATGGTAGAAGGTTGTGGAGGTACGAAGGCAAGACACTCAAAGAGCTGGATAAAGAAATAGCAGACAATGGCGAAGATAATGACTGAGAGAATCAATCTTTTCCAAAACCCTTTTATTGGGTATAATATACATATAGGAGGTGGCATCATGACCCTAGCAGAAAAGCTATTAAAGGATTTTGAAAAATTGCCTGAAGATAAAAAACGTCAAGTAATTGATTTTGTTGATTTTATTAACAACAAACAACAAAACGAATTGGCGACAGCCATGGACGATATTATAAGTGAAAATAAAGAGGCGCTGCTGGAGTTAGCTAAATGATGCGCCTGTTGACTAACTCGCGGATGACTCAGCTACTGAAAACGATATATTAAATTGGATAAAAGCCCATAAAATATAGACAGGCACATAGCTGTCTATTTTTCTTAAATCCACTTGCATTTTATGGTACGCCAAGCCAAGCTTGGGGATATCTGGTGTGGTGAAAGTCCACACCGGGGAAAGGCCTAACCAGCCACCCGTATCGAGTGTTGCGCCGGTATTGGTAACAATGCCGGTGAAGTGTACA